>NZ_CAKMAA020000047.1 GCF_924101635.2 Candidatus Nitrotoga sp. HW29
CCTGCTGGGTGTGCGTGCCAATTTCTGAGTTATAGGTATATCGAGATTCATTCGATAGTATGGGTAGGGTAACTTAATTGCCCCACGTTTAAATTCTGTTTGCATTAAGCCATTGCATGTGCAGGAGTTAAAGTGTGCCTGAAATTTGAAACGTGGTGCTTGCATATAACACTTTACACTCACGTAAATTCATACAGTCTAATTTTAAAACCAACCAAGCCAATCTACCCGACCGATAGCAGTGGCTAAACATTATCACGCCCGCGCGCGTAACCGATCACGCCAGTCAGGAAACGCACCATTGCATAGCTGATACGCATCAGCAAATGCATCCACATACTGTGCTCACGCCACACAGAATGGGAAATCAACCGAGCACCGTGCGCAATTTCTTGCAACAAATCGGCACGCAAAGATTCCGCAAACCCTGCATCGCGAACGACCAAATTAGCTTCACGCGCCAGCCATAGGCTGAATGGATCGATATTGGATGAACCTACGGTTGCCCAATTGCCATCCACCACCGCCACTTTGGCGTGCATAAAACTGGCGTAGTATTCGTGAATTTCAATACCTGCGCGCAATAACTCGTCATAAAGTGCACGCGTGGCAAAGTGCTGCAGACGATATTCCACCCGCCCTTGCAACAACAACACAACACGCACTCCACGTCGAGTCGCATTTAATAAAGCATGGCGAAAGCGCGTTCCCGGCAGAAAATAGGCGTTGGCAATAATAATTTCCCGCTGCGCCCTGGCTATGGCTTTAAGATAAGCGTGTTCAATATCGTGGCGATGACGCAAGTTGTCACGCAACACAAAAGCCACTTTCTGTAGCGCAGTATTTTTGTGCGCGGTCAGCAACTCTATCCGCTCGCGCTGCCGCCGGAAACTTATCCACGACACCAGCGTCCACAAACGCCGCATAACAAACTGTATATGATCTACCGTTACTCCCTGCACCTGCACCGTATAATCCAAACGCGGCGCTGTAAGCTGACCACCCGGCACATCGTTGATGATATTAACGCCGCTTACAAAAGCGACAGTCCCATCCACCAGCGCCAGCTTACGGTGCAAACGGCGCAGGCGGTGGCGGCGCAATTTAAAGCGAGCGATTTCCGGGCGATACCACAACACCTCTACGCCTGCCTCGCGCAGATCATTCACCCACTGATCCGGTAAATCAGCCGAGCCGTAACCATCCAGCAGCAAGTGCACCCTCACACCCCGCTTGGCCGCACGTTGCAATGCTTGCGAGACCAAACGACCGCAAGTATCGGCGGCATAAATATAAGTTTCCAGATAAACCGTGCGGGTCGCGGCGTCTATCGCCGCAATCAGGTGCGGAAAATATTCCTCACCGTTACGCAACAAAATCAGAATATGACCATCAACCAGATGCGTACTGCTCATAGAGCGAGCGTCGCGGACAGCGCCACATGGTCTGAAATTTTTCGCCATGAATGCACCTCGCAGCGCTGAATCCCCAGTCTCCGCACATAAATGCGGTCCATACGCAGTAGCGGTATACCCGCCGGAAAACTGCGCGCCGGCCTGCCCAGATTTGTTTCAAATACCTCGTGCAATTGCAATTCATGCGCTAACAGACGACTGGCGTTATTGCGCCAGTCGTTAAAATCACCCGCAACAATCAAACGTGCATCCGCTGGCACCATCCGCTTGATACGCTCAATCAACGCGTTAAATTGCACCCTGCGACCGCGCTTGAATAAACCAAAATGGACACAAATACAATGCAGAGGTTGACTGATTTCACGCTGATCGGTTTTTGGCAGATCAATCACACAATGTAGCAGCCCCCGACTCTCGAAACGGTGCGCGGAAATATCCAGATTATCCCACTCCATAATCGAATAACGGCTCAAGAGGGCATTTCCGTGATGACCGCCTACATACACGGAGTTCTTTCCATACGCATGATGCGGCCATATCTGATCAGCCAGAAACTCATGTTGTGGCGAAGTGGGGTAAATATGATGAGGATGCCGTGTGTCGCGACTTTTTTCACCCTGCACCTCTTGCAGGAAGACAATATCGGCGTTGACTTCACGCAAGCGTTCGCGCAGTTCGTGCAGCACAATGCGCTGGTTGAAATGGGACAAACCCTTGTGAATGTTATAAGTGACGATATTCAGTGTGGTCATAAGTGCCTCATCCATACCGCATCAGCAGACCACATATCATTTAATATATGCGATGAGTGTGTCGTTAGCTGCAAACATTCGTCAGGCGTTACCGATGTTTCGGGCCGGAAGGCCGATTTGACGCGCGAAATCCAGCATACGTTCGATTGAAACCTTGGCACGACGCCCGATTACCGGATCCACATGTATTTCATTCTTCCCGCTTTCCAACACGTCAGCCAGGTTTAACAACCCGTTCATCGCCATCCATGGACAGTGATTACAACTAGTGCAAGTCGCGCCCTCTCCAGCCGTAGGCGCTTCGAGAAATATCTTGTCAGGCGATAACGTTTTCATCCTGTGCAGGATACCGTTATCGGTCGCCACAATGAATTTGTCCGCAGCCAAACTCTGTGTTGCCTTAATAAGCTGCGTGGTGGAGCCCACCACATCAGCAAGCTGCACCACTGCCGGAGGGGATTCCGGGTGCACTAATACCTTGGCATCCGGGTGTTGCAATTTAAGTGCAGCCAATTCCTTGGCTTTAAATTCATCATGCACCACACATGAACCTTGCCACAGCAAAATATCGGCGCCACTTTGTTGCTGAATATAGTGGCCCAGATGACGATCCGGTGCCCACAATATCTTCTGCCCCTGCTCCTTAAGATGCTTAGCGATAGGCAGCGCAATCGAGCTGGTTACCATCCAGTCGGCGCGTGCCTTCACCGCCGCACTGGTATTGGCATATACCACTACGGTACGATCCGGATGTGCGTCGCAGAAAGCAGTGAACTCCTCCACCGGACAACCAAGATCAAGCGAACAGTTGGCATCCAGATCAGGCATCAACACGCGCTTTTCCGGGTTGAGAATTTTCGCTGTCTCACCCATGAAACGCACCCCCGCCACCACTAACGTTTGCGCCGAATGCTGATGGCCAAAATTGGCCATATCAAGTGAATCCGATACACAACCGCCTGTAGCATCAGCCAAATCCTGCAAGTCCGGATGTACGTAATAGTGTGCTACCAGCACCGCATCCTGTTCTTTTAACAAGCGCTTAATGCGCTCGATCAGTATGGTTTTTTCACCGGGTTCCGGTTCGCGCGGCTTCTTCGCCCACGCTGTCGAAGTAGCGCAGCCGGGATGATCGTAAGCAATCGATATCAAGCCACCCTGCCTCTCAATTTCCTTCATTTACAGTTCTTTCGTTCACTATGTATAGACCGCTTCAGCCCCGCGTTTTTTCTTTATCAGGCAACTGCAAAATCGCTTCGCGGTTGCTTGGTGAAAATACCAACTTAGCAGCTTCCTGCCAAGGCAACCATTGATACCTAAGATGTTCCCGTGGTGACAATTTGACAGGTAGCACGCAGGGTAATTCCAATCCAAATACATGCTCGGTGTTATGCCGAGTACCGGGCGCATAGCGGTGCTGCCATTTTGCATAAATTTCATAGATATTTTGGATCTGCCAGTCCACCAAACCGTAGTGATTGGCGTCCAAGCCGGTCTCCTCACACACTTCGCGTACAGCTGTTTCGCGCAAAGGCTCGCCTTCATCTCGGCTACCGGTGACTGATTGCCAAGAACCCGGGTGATCAGCGCGTTCCAGAAGCAACACCTCAAAATCCAAGGTATAAATCACCACTAACACCGAAACAGGTAATTTATATTGCATGAATGGTGCTAGCAGAAAAAAATCCAGAATGGTTTATTTTGCGATTTCCAGAAAACTATCGTATCCGCAAAAATTCCCATAGCCATATTGTAATCCTCGGCAACCAACCCGAGTGTGCCATTATCATTACGCAACAACAACACATAACCACAAGCAGGTTGCCAGGAAAGGTCACTCAATGTATCGGCCAGCGCATCCCAATTGTTACCAAACCAATCCGGCACACGAGCTGCCTGAGCGATGACAGCGATAAACTTTTCTTTGTCCTCTATCACATCCAGATCAACATCAAACAAGACGAAACCTGCTTCTGCCACTGCTGCACACAACTCATCCAAACGGCAACCCAGCCGGTATATACCGGCCTCTCTTACGTCTTTTAAGCGTAGTGACAGATTATCCATATTATTCCACGATGCGCCGAAAAGTCTGGTAATGGTCAGCGCTGTAATAACACTCAGCAGGTTGACCACAGACAATGCGCCGTGCACCACGATTGCGTGCTCCGGGTGTTTTCACCGTAAATTCACGATAATAGCCACGCTGACGCTTGGGCAACCGTTTTTCAAAATTACTGAATATCACACCATCACGCGGATAGGGGAACGGGCCATCCCGCTTAATGAGATACAGAGTCTCTTGCCCTTCCAGCGGCAACGCGGACACCGCAATAACCTGCATCCCACGGTCATTGTTTGGCCCAAACACATCAGCATAAATTTGTACTGAAACCAATGCCAGTAGCACTGCAAACAAGCAGCATAAAAAATGTAGGATGGGCCGCGCACTAACCATTCTCATTTTAAATATGGCTTCAACTTTTTCCTATTTTGCGACACAAACGGGCAATGCTGCCGCATTATTCCTTCGTCACTTCCACCGTCGTTTGCACTTTCTGACGCAAACGAATATGCAGCTCGTTCAGTTGTTTTTCGTCAACGGCACTGGGTGCTTGGGTTAGCAGACACTGCGCGCGTTGGGTCTTGGGGAAAGCGATCACGTCACGAATCGATTCCGAGCCGCTCATCAACGTAACGATACGATCCAGACCAAAAGCCAGTCCGCCATGCGGGGGCGCGCCATATTGCAGTGCGTCGAGCAGGAAGCCAAATTTAAGTTGCGCCTCTTCCGCACCGATGTTGAGCGCGCGGAATACTAACGACTGAGTTTCTTCCTTATGAATACGCACCGAGCCACCACCAAGCTCCCAACCGTTTAACACGATATCGTATGCCTTCGCCAGACAACGTCCGGGATCGTTTTCCAAGAGGTGAAGGTGCTCGTCCTTGGGCGCAGTGAACGGGTGATGGCAAGCATTCCAACGCTTGGCTTCATCATCGTATTCAAACATGGGGAAATCCACCACCCACAGCGGAGTCCATGCTGCACCACTGACATATTTTTTCTCATGGCCAATCTTGGTGCGTAACGCGCCGAGTGCATCATTCACTATCTTGGCCTTATCCGCCCCAAAGAAAATCAAGTCACCATTCTGTGCACCTGTACGAGCTATGATTATTTTCAGCGCCTCTTCATTCAAATTCTTCACGATAGGCGATTGCAGGCCGGTTTCATTTAACTGTGTCACGTCATTGACTTTAATATAGGCCAAGCCGCGTGCACCGTAGATGCTAACAAATTTGGTGTATTCATCAATCTCACCGCGCGTAAATGAACCACCACCGGGCACACGCAACGCTGCCACGCGCCCGTTAGCTTGATTGGCAGGTGCAGAAAACACCTTGAATGCCACATCTTTTACCGCATCTGTGACATCGGTAATTTCCAGTGTTACTCTCAAATCGGGCTTATCTGAACCGAAGCGCGCCATCGCCTCAGCGTGAGAAATGCGCGGAAACGGATTCGGTAAAACGGTACCCAACACCTCTTTAAAGACGGTACGAAGCATTTCCTCCGTCAGCGCCATGATCCGCTCTTCATCCAGGAAGGATGTCTCAATGTCCACCTGAGTAAATTCCGGTTGGCGGTCTGCGCGCAAATCTTCATCACGGAAGCATTTAGTGATTTGATAGTAACGATCAAAACCTGCCACCATGAGTAGTTGCTTGAATAGCTGCGGCGACTGCGGTAAAGCAAAGAATTCTCCTGCATGAACGCGCGAAGGCACCAGATAATCGCGCGCACCTTCCGGGGTAGATTTAGTCAGCATTGGCGTTTCGATATCGATAAAACCCTTTGCATCCAGGAAACGACGGAACGCCATTGTCGTCTTGTAGCGTAGCATCAGATTTTTCTGCATCTGCGGACGCCGCAAGTCGATCACGCGGTGCGTCAGGCGTACGTTCTCCGACAGATTTTCGTCATCCAGTTGGAACGGCGGCGTAAGCGCGGCATTCAGTACTTCGATTTCATGGCATAGAATTTCGATCTCACCGCTACCAAGATTGCTGTTAGAACTGCCTTCCGGGCGACGACGGACGCGTCCGTTAATACGCAGCACAAATTCGCTACGCACCGATTCAGCAATTTTGAACATGTCCGCACGATCCGGAGCACATACCACTTGGGCCAGCCCTTCGCGGTCACGAAGATCAATAAAAATCACCCCGCCGTGGTCACGGCGACGGTGTGCCCAGCCACATAAAGTAACAGCTTGACCAAGATTTGAAACGTTAAGATGTCCGCAGTAATGAGTTCGCATATTTTCAGTAAGTTAATCTAATAAATCGGGGAATTGTGTTAATTTTCTGGCTGGTAAGGCATAGCCGGCGTAGCAACTACACCCATTGAAATAATGGATTTCAATGCCACGTCCACGCTAATGTTGAGTTCGATGGTATCAGTACGGCGCACGTAAAAATAAAATCCGTTTACCGGGCTGGGTGCAGTGGGAATAAATACCCCCACATATTCATCTTTAAGCTGCTGTGTGACCTCACCCGGAATAGCGGTCTGAAATGCCAACGACCATGCCTCGGGGTGCGGATATCGCACCAGCAATACCTTGCGAAAAGCAAGCCCGTTACTGGACAGTAACGTGTCGCTAACTTGTTTCACACTGTGATAAATACTGCTTACCACCGGGATACGGCGTAACAAACCTTCCCAATAACTCAACAGACGCTGTCCGAGAACATTGTGCACCAGCAAACCGGTACTAAGCACAATCACTACGGTAAGAATCACACCCAACCCGGGAATATGAATACCGAGCAGTTTATCTGGGTACCAATTCACCGGTAATAACAGCAGACTCTGGTCTAACGTACTAATTGTCAGATCCAGAACCCAGATGGTAATGCCAAGCGGAACCCACACCAATAATCCGGTGAGCAAATATTTTTTCACCCGTTGCCACCCGCAGTCGACGTGACAGAACCTGCTGTGCCAGTAGCTGATTCTGATTTAGCTTCTGGTTTGCTGCCCGAACCTTTAAAGTCTGTGGCATACCAACCACTCCCTTTGAGTTGGAAGCCGGCTGCTGAAAGCTGCTTGTTGAATGTAGGTTGACCACATGCGGGACATGTGGTCAACGGTGTATCGTTGATCTTTTGCATGACATCTTTTTGCACACCACAACTGCTGCAACGATATTCGTAAATAGGCATGGCATCCTCCTGTTAGGAATCAATTAAAGACGTACATTATAACGCAGCCTCACGCCAGATGCCTGACTCCAAACCATCCAGTGTCCATTCGCCAATCCGGTAACGAATCAAGCGCAAGGTAGGGTAACCCACTGCAGCTGTCATGCGGCGTACCTGACGATTTTTACCCTCTCGAATAATGAGTTCCAACCAACTGGTTGGTTTATCTTTACGCTGGCGAATCGGAGGGTTGCGTTGCCATAAGTTTACCGGTTCTTCCATCAATTTCACCACAGCAGGCAAAGTAACGAAATCAGGAAGCTTTACTCCACTGCGCAATTGTACTAATGCCGTCTCGCTTGGCTTACCTTCTACTTGCACCCAATAAATCTTGGCCAACTTGTGAAGTGGATCCGTAATTCGGTGTTGCAACACACCATCATCAGTGAGCAACAACAAACCTTCACTATCAGTATCCAGCCGTCCGGCTGGATATACATATGGGACGGTGATATAATCCGCCAGTGTTGGATGCAGGCCGTTGCGGCTAAATTGACAAATCACGCCGTAGGGTTTGTTGAACAACAGGATGCGACTCATCCGATTTTTCCACTCATTAAATAGCGATCCATAATTACCCCACGCTGTTCATCGGGGAGCAAAATACATGACTAAACACATCCAGATCCCGTCTCAAGGCCAAAAAATTACCGTTAACAAAGACCACACACTAAACGTACCGGATCAGCCTATTATTCCATTTATTGAAGGCGATGGCACGGGTGTGGATATCACGCCCGTTATGCGACGCGTGGTAGATGCAGCGGTCACTAAAGCTTACAACGGTAAACGTCAAATTGCGTGGATGGAAGTATATGCCGGCGAGAAAGCGGTCAATGTCTATGGCGACGATACATGGCTGCCGGATGAAACCGTAGAAGCAGTACGCAACCACATTGTGTCCATTAAAGGCCCCCTCACCACCCCTACTTCCGGCGGAATGCGCTCGCTCAATGTAGCATTGCGCCAGATTCTTGACCTATACGTATGCTTACGTCCAGTACGCTGGTTCCAGGGCGTTCCTACCCCAGTGACAGAACCGGAAAAAGTGGACATGGTGATCTTCCGTGAAAACACTGAAGATATTTATGCGGGTATCGAATGGGAAGCAGGCTCGCCAGAATCTAAAAAATTAATCCAATTTTTACAAAATGAAATGGGCGTAACGAAAATTCGTTTCCCGGAAACCTCTGCTATTGGCATCAAACCGGTGTCCATCGAAGGTAGTGAGCGTTTAATTCGTCGCGCTATCCAGTATGCCATAGACAATAAGCGCGAATCCGTTACCCTGGTACACAAAGGTAACATAATGAAGTTTACCGAAGGGGGTTTCAAGAAATGGGGCTACGAGCTCGCCAAGCGAGAATTCGGCGGGGTGGAAATCGACGGCGGACCGTGGCTGAAATTGTCCGAAAAATATGGAGGCATCATCATTAAAGACGTCATTGCCGACGCATTTTTACAGCAAATTTTGTTGCGTCCTGCAGAATATGACGTTATCGCCACATTGAATCTCAACGGCGACTACATCTCTGATGCACTGGCGGCAGAAGTCGGTGGTATTGGTATCGCACCGGGCGCCAATCTGTCTGATAGCATTGCCATGTTTGAAGCCACCCACGGTACCGCACCGAAATATGCCGGCAAAGATTACGTCAATCCAGGCTCATTGATTCTCTCAGCCGAGATGATGCTGCGCCATATCGGCTGGTCGGAAGCCGCCGATCTAATGATCAAGGGTATGAACGGAGCAATCGCCGCCAAAACTGTCACCTATGATTTCGCTCGACTGACACAAGGTGCACAACAAATATCGTGCTCTGCATTCGGCGAAGCAATCGTTAAAAACATGTAAATGACAAAGTAAGTTGGTTGGGTAAGACCGAGACTTATCTTAACAGTCTCCCACAATCAGCTGAAAACGGTGTTTTTAACTTTAAGGCTCTAGAATAAAGTGCGCTCTCTTGTTTCATCCGTTGACATAGCCTCTTTTTTTTCGATCGCTTATCTGACGCGGGGACGTCAATATTATCGTGAGAACAAAGTCACGGCGCTAAATATCAGCCCTAATGGCGCCTTGGTTACCGCACTTGTCGCAGGCTCAAATAAAAATCGCTATCACGTCCATATCATTCTGCAGGCGGAGCCAGGGGGGCATATATTCGTCAATGGAGAATGCACTTGCCCGATAGGCTATAACTGCAAGCATGTTGCAGCAACGCTCATCAAGGCTCAAGCAGAGTCCCCACTTAAAGTTCCTGCGCCGGCAAATAAAGCAACACCGAATGTGACGGATTTACCCGATGAAATTTCCACCTGGCTGAATGAAGTAGCCCGTGCGGCAATACCGGCACTAGGCCGAGATACCTTACCAACGAGCGAATTGCAGCGTTTACTGTACATTTTGAAATTGAATGATGGCAAACCAGCGGCAGTGGAAGTGACATTTTTCACTGCCAGGCTGCTCAAGGCTGGGGGGTTTGGCAAAAAAACGCATCATCATTCCCTGGCAAATATTTTTATTGGAGTGACGCCCCGCTATTTCACCGAGCGGGATCAGGAAATCATCGCTGCATTAAATCTGATGCGTACGGCGGATGGTCATTTAACTGGTACACAGGGTAGCAGATGGATGACAGAAATGGTCGCCACGGGCAGGTGCTTCTGGGAAACACCCGAGTCCGAACCTCTGTCCTTTGGTGAAACATACATCACGCAACCTGTTTGGACCATGGACATACAGGGAAACCAACGGCTACACATTGAAACGATACCACCATCACAGGTACTGCCGTTTTCTCCCCCTTGGTATGTCAATGAAGTCACATCGGTCTGCGGCAAATTGGATATCGGCCTGCCCGACGAAATTGCTTACGCTCTGATTAACGCACCAGCGATCCCATCGGCACTAGCCGGTCGTATCGGCAATGAATTGACACAAAAAATGCCCGGTATAAAAGTTCAACTACCGCAAGTGCTGCAAGAAAGAAAAGTAAGCGATCGGCATCCTGTTCCATGTTTACGTTTTTACACAGTAGCATTGAATCCACCGCCTTATTTGGGTTCTTTCCACACTAAAGACGACCAATACGATGAGCCGAAAACACTCGACTTGGTGCGCCTTGAATTCGACTATGGCGGCGTGCGAATTGACGCTATATCAACCGAAAAATCGATAGCACAGCGTAGTGGTGATGAATTGTTGCGCATCGACCGCGATGTTGCCACCGAAGAAAGTTATTTCCACGAACTTACCAGCTTGGGGTTTTTCTTTGTTGATCTATCAATTTTTTCCGAATTACATAACAAACACAAAGGTTCTTTTATTCTGGGTGGAGATGACAAAGAGTGGATCAACTTCTGTCTTACCAACCTCCCCGATCTGCAAGTATCTGGCTGGCAGATCGAAATGGAGCCAAGCTTTACCTTTCGTTTCGCCGAGATTGAAGACTGGACAGCCACCGTCACTGAGGACGGCGATAACAATAACTGGTTCGGTATAGCGCTGGGTATTCAGATAGACGGACTACCCGTTAACCTGTTGCCCGTCCTGCTGGATTTAATTCGCCAATTTCCAGAACAAATGAACATGCAGGCACTGGCGCAGCTTAACGCTGAAGAAATGCCACTCATAGCCCGCCTTGCTGATGGGCGCTTGGTGACATTACCGATTTCTCGCATACAAAACATTCTGTCAGTATTGGTAGAGCTTTTCGATAAAGATACAGCACATAACTTACAGCAAATCGAGCTGTCTGCGATTCAGGCGGGACGCTTGGCAGAATTGGAAGAGGCTGCCGGCTTGCGCTGGCTGGGCGGCGAGCATTTACGTGAATTAGGGCGCAAGCTGCGCGATTTCAATGGCATTCAGCCAGTTCCACCGCCTGCTGGTCTGAAGACCGATTTGCGTGGCTATCAACAAGAAGGGCTTAATTGGCTGCAATTTCTGCGCGAACATGAATTGGCTGGTATTCTGGCTGACGATATGGGGTTAGGTAAAACTGTGCAGGCATTGGCTCATCTTCTAGTAGAAAAAGAATCCGGACGCATGAACCATCCCAGTTTAGTGGTCGCCCCCACCAGCCTGATGTTCAACTGGCTGCGTGAGACAGAACGCTTTGCGCCGGATTTACGCGTATTGGTATTGCAGGGCCAATTACGCAAGCAGCATTTCGAATCTATCGGGGATTATGACTTGGTCCTCACCACCTATCCCTTGCTGCCACGCGACAAAGAGGTACTGATCGGACAAGAATTTCATTTATTAATCCTTGATGAAGGTCATATCATCAAAAATCCAAAGTCGCAAGCTACGCAAATTGTGCATCAAATTAAAGCGCGCCATAGGCTAGCGCTTACTGGCACACCGTTGGAAAATCACCTTGGTGAATTGTGGTCGCTATTTCATTTTCTACTGCCCGGATTATTAGGCGATGACAAAAATTTTCGTAAGCTATTCCGCACACCCATCGAAAAACAAGGTGACAACACGCGGCGCGCAGTACTTTCACGCCGCATTGCCCCATTCCTGCTACGCCGCACTAAAACACAGGTAGCCAAAGAATTACCGCCCAAAACAGAAATTATTCGCTCCTGCGAATTATCTGGCGCTCAGCGTGACTTATACGAAACTATCCGGGTAGCCATGCATGAAAAGATACGCCTGGAAATCGACAAAAAAGGCATGAATCGCAGTCATATTATTATTCTCGACGCACTGCTTAAATTGCGTCAAACCTGTTGCGATCCACGCCTGCTTAAATTGCCTGCTGCAAAGCATGTAACACATTCAGCCAAGCTTGAGCTCCTCATGTCTTTGCTGCCGGACATGGTGGAAGAAGGGCGGAGCATCCTGTTGTTCTCCCAATTCACTTCTATGTTGGCATTGATCGAATTAGAACTTAAGAAATTTAACTTGCCCTATGTCAAACTCACCGGAGACACTCGTGATCGCGCCACACCAGTACAACGTTTTCAGAGCAAAGAAATACCCATCTTCCTGATCAGTCTCAAAGCAGGTGGAGTAGGCCTGAACCTCACCACCGCCGATACCGTAATTCATTATGATCCGTGGTGGAACCCCGCGGTAGAAAATCAGGCGACTGACCGCGCCCATCGTATAGGCCAGGAGAACCCTGTTTTCGTCTACAAACTGATCACTGAAAGTACCGTGGAAGAAAAAATTGTTGCAATGCAGGGGAAAAAGCGTGACTTGGCGCAAGGGATTCTGAATGATAACGGAGAAGCTATCGCTCCTCTTTCTACAGAAGAATTAGCAATGCTATTTGAGCCGTTGCAAACATTAAGTGCGGTATAAACGAGGAAAGATTCGTTCTGCCGCGATGAATTTTTGCTAAAGCTTCACTTTCAAATCAAATAGTGGTGTTATTTAATAATTTTAAATAAATAAAAAAGCCTGCTTAAGCAGGCTTTTTTAAAAAAACCTAGTTACCTATTTTAAGGGGCCTGAATATTGGCAGCTTGTTTACCTTTAGGGCCTTGGACAATATCAAAAGTAACTTTTTGGCCTTCTTTAAGAGACTTAAAGCCACTCATAGTAATTGCGGAAAAATGTGCGAATAAATCTTCACTACCATCATCCGGAGTAATAAAACCGTAACCTTTTGCATCATTAAACCATTTAACTGTACCGTTTGCCATGTTTCACTTCCTTAGCTAAAAAACCGGGGGGATTCCCGTTAAACTGTTTGAATTCCAAGAGCGTACATGGCAAAACCAGTACTGCAGGTAACTTGCATTCAAACACCCATGCACTTTTTACTCCTGTTTAAGCGATTTCGTCAAGGCTTATGCACTTTATTTTCTGAATTGTTTTCAAAAGCACTTGAAAAAACCTCATGAATCATCGAACATACCATCATAAATAAATGTAACAATAACAACCATGGCAACGCAATATGAAAATACATCCTTGCTGAAAGCAGAACAAAGCAAGACCAAACCACCCAAACTGTATAAAGTGCTGCTCTTTAATGACGAGTTCACCACAATGGATTTTGTAATCGAAGTTTTACAAACGTTTTTTTTGATGAACCGTGAACGCGCCATCCAATTGATGCTCAAAGTACATCATGAAGGATTGGCAATATGCGGGATCTATACTAAGGATATCGCAGAAACGAAGGTTGAACAGGTATCGGCATTTGCCAAACAGCACGGACATCCGCTACGATGCGAATTAGAGGAAACATAAATTATGATCGCGCAAGAACTTGAAATCAGCTTACACTTGGCGTTCGTCGAAGCACGCCAGAAACGCTTCCAATTTATCACGGTGGAGCACCTGCTACTTGCTATGCTGGATAACTCTTCTGCGGTACATGTATTGCGCGCCTGTGGGGCCGATATTGAAGAATTGCGCGCAGTACTGACCGATTTTATTAATACTCATACACCCGTAGCGCCAGGTAGTAATGAAGTAGACACGCAGCCTACTGTCGGCTTCCAGCGAGTCATCCAACGCGCTATTTTGCACGTGCAATCCTCTAACAAAAAAGAAGTTTCCGGTGCCAATATCTTGGTTGCCCTATTTAGTGAAAAAGATTCTCATGCCGTGTTTTTCCTGAATCAGCGTGCTATCACTCGGCTGGATGTAGCAAACTATATTGCACATGGAATCGATAAGACAGCTCCATCAAACACCAATAAATCAGTGGATTCTGAGATAGAGCAAGAGCCGAGCCAAAAGAACGCCCTATCCGACTATACGCTTGACCTCAATGCACAAGCTTTGGCTGGAAAAATCGATCCCTTAATCGGGCGCGAAACAGAGCTAACGCGCGTTATTCAAACCTTGTGCCGCCGCCGCAAAAATAATCCACTATTAGTTGGCGAGGCTGGCGTGGGTAAGACCGCTATCGCCGAAGGCTTAGCGCGCCGAATTAAAGAAAACAATGTGCCTGATATTCTCAAAAATGCTCAAATCTATGCATTAGACATGGGTGCACTGCTGGCCGGCACTAAATACCGCGGCGACTTTGAACAACGCCTGAAAGCTGTCCTCAAAGAATTAGCCGATGAACCCCATGCTATTCTATTCATCGACGAAATACATACTCTGATAGGTGCAGGCGCAGCCTCAGGCGGCACGATGGATGCCTCCAATTTACTCAAACCCGCGCTGTCAAATGGCACACTTAAGTGCATCGGTGCTACTACCTATCAAGAATACCGCGGCATTTTCGAGAAAGATCATGCGCTATCTCGTCGTTTTCAAAAAGTAGATGTACCTGAGCCTTCAGTCGTGCAGACCATTGAAATTCTAAAAGGGTTAAAGTCTCGCTTCGAGACTCATCATGGCATCAAATACAGCACCGCTGCGCTAACCAGTGCGGCCGAACTTTCATCGCGTTTTATCAATGACAGACATCTTCCTGATAAAGCTATTGACGTGATAGATGAAGCAGGTGCGGTACAACGTATTCTGCCAAAATCAAAACAAAAAAAACTTATCGGCAAACATGAAATCGAGGACATCATTGCCAAGATTGCTCGCGTACCTTCACGCACTGTTTCTTCGGATGATCGCAATCTATTAAAAACGCTGGATCGCGACCTCAAGACCGTAGTGTTCGGCCAGAATGCCGCCATTGACGTGCTGGCACGCGCCATAAAAATGTCCCGGAGTGGGTTGGGCAATCCACAAAAACCCATTGGTAGCTTCTTGTTCTCTGGCCCTACCGGTGTAGGCAAAACCGAAGTAGCGCGTCAACTCGCCTTTGCAATGGGTATGCCACTAAACCGCTTTGACATGTCTGAATATATGGAACGTCACGCGGTGTCGCGTCTTATTGGAGCACCACCTGGCTATGTCGGTTTTGACCAAGGTGGTTTACTCACTGAAGCAATCAACAAGCAGCCCCATTGCGTCTTACTACTAGACGAAATCGAAAAAGCACACCCAGACATTTTTAATATTTTATTACAAGTGATGGATCACGGTACACTCACTGACAATAACGGGCGCAAGGCAGATTTCCGTAATGTGGTTATTATTATGACCACCAATGCAGGAGCCGATGCATTAAGCAAGACACAAATTGGCTTTACCAAGAGCGGAGTAAGCGGTGACGAAACGGCTGAAATCAAGCGACTATTCACCCCGGAGTTCCGTAATCGACTGGATGCTACTATTTCCTTCGCCGCACTGGATAAAGAAGTCATCCTGCGCGTAGTAGACAAATTCTTGATTCAGCTTGAGGAACAACTACATGAGAAAAAAGTTGAAGTCATTTTCACCGATGCACTCAAAGACTATCTTGCCAAAACTGGCTTTGACCCGCTAATGGGTGCCCGTCCGATGGCACGTTTAATTCAGGACACCATACGTAGCGCACTGGCAGATGAATTACTATTCGGAAAACTATCCAATGGCGGCAAAGTAACTGTCACAATAGATCAAAACGAGAAGGTGCAATTGGAATTTACGGAAGAAATCGTTGTTGTTTAATTTTATTACCTTGCATTTGTTTAATATTGAATTTGTTGAGTAGCAGGGTGATTACAAACACCCAACTCAACAAATCTCAATGAACGCACGCACCACAAACGAATACCTTTACTCATGCTCACGAAACAACATTAGCAAAAACCATTTATATTGCAAATGGGTAAATTTCACATACAATGTTCTGTTAACCGGTACTATCTTGGATAATTAATCAATACACTATTCAAGTAACTAACGAATGTCAGCGATCATCATCGCAATTTTTTCATAAAATGCAAGAAAAATTAACTCCCAACAGTGCAATTACGCCCCATCTCTTTAGCCATAAACAAGCGTTTATCTGCAAGTTGCAATAACATTTCAGCATTTAATAATGTTGGAATTTTGCTAGCTACCCCAACACTAATTGTAACTATTAAATCTAGATGAGTACTTCCCGCAGCTACATTCTGACGCAATCTTTCCGCATACTGGTAAGCCTGCTCCGCTTGTGCATCCGGACAAATCACTAAAAACTCCTCTCCACCAAAACGGCACACCATATCCTGCTTACGTGCGGATGATCGTAAATTTTGCGCCACTTGTTTCAGTACATCATCCCCCACCTTATGACCATAAGTATCATTAACCTTCTTAAAAAAATCTATATCTACCATCATGCACGACAACGGACGACCACTACGCTCTGCCATTGCCCACTGCTGCTCTAGATAATCATTTGCATGACGACGATTAGGCAACTCTGTGAGAACATCAGTAAGTGCCATTTGTTGCAATCTCTGATTTGATGCTGCCAACTGCGCAGCAATGGTACGTAACTGCTGATGCTCACCCTTCAGTTCTTCCTGTAGTTGCACCATACGCTGAGTGACACTCAGCCTCGCACCCAGCACTTTTGAATTAACCGGCTTGGTTAAGTAATCGGATGCTCCAGCATCAAACGCCTCTTCTATCCTATCCGAATTTTCTTGAGTCATCATGACAAACACATGGATATTGCGCCAAAGCTCGTTGTATCTGAGCGCCTTGCAAAATTCAATGCCATTCATTTTAGGCATATGCCAGTCTGTAATGATAAGTTGAGGCATAAATTTATCGAGCATCGTTAACGCTTCTACCCCATCACTCGCAGTAGCAACCGTATGCCCGGCCTTTGTCAACAAAATTTTCAGCACTAACGTCGTTGCATAGTCGTCCTCCACCAGTAGGATACGCAATGCATAACATGTCTCCACACCAATCTCCGGTGTCCCGATATCAACTATTTCCAGCTCGGTAGGTGGCGCAGCTTGCAAAATTTCCTTGAATAGGGGGATGTCTGTCGAATGGATGCCGAATAATTTACTCCATTCACGCCATTCCTGCACCGTCTTATCGCCTAGTTCAGTAAAAACATCGGTCTCCAAGCCCAACCTGGCAGCGCTAAGAATCAATTTCTGCACCATTTTGTACCGTTGTTGTTCATGCGATAAACATGCCTTGGAAAAATAGCTTGCGATATGTAGTATATTTAAAACATGCCAATTCCGATTGCCTTCGACAAGATCAGACAGCGCTGGATTTTCGTGATGTAAAACGGCTATCTGAAATATTTGTGGCAAACCCCAGTCTGCCAACATTTCTTTACTCAATTGATTGTGATCAAGTCCGAATTCGGTGCGTTCGAGGTCAGTTAATGTAATATTTGTATCTACTGCTCGGTTTTTCTCAAGAATGAGGGAATACTCTTGGGGGTATGCCGTTGCCAGTCCTAAGATACCAACTTGACCCAGCAAGCCGAGAATAAACATTTCTTCAGCTGCCCCCATTCTACGACCTTCTACAAAATTTTTTGCAGCAATCGCCATGAGCAACGATTGCGACCAAAAATTCTGATAATCGAATTTTCGGCATGCCCCATCGCGGCTACCCTCCACTAACGACAAACTCAACACCATATTACGCACAATACTCAAACCTAACGACATGACCGCATCTGTTATAGAAACAATGGGTCTTGTCTGATAGGACATAAGCACATTGGCCATCTTAATCAACCGACCTGATAATGCCGGATCCGTCTTTATCGCGTGCGCAATCTCTTGAGTTGTTACATCTTCCTTCAAGGTAAGCTGAATTATTTTCAGGGCCATACCTTTAGGCGAAGGTAAGCGATCTTTCGCCTTTAATTCCTCAAATTTAACATTAACCATAGCTCACTTTACCATCAATCCGGCTAAGTACAACCTTCGATAAAATACAGTTCTAGTCTATACTATAGTACGTCGATGCCTAATGAACTCGCGCAGTGCTGGCAAAAATGAAATAACAATGACAATGATCACCATCAGGGTCAGGTTATTTTTCACCACTGGAATATTGCCTAAAAAGTAGCCTCCCAAGGTAAAAAGGCTAATCCACGCAATACTCCCTAACGCACTGAATAACATGAAAGTGCGATAACGCATCAAACCAATGCCAGCTACAAATGGTGCAAATGTTCGTACGATGGGCAAAAAACGGGCAAACAGGATTGCCTTCCCTCCGTGTTTCTTATAAAACATTTGCGTCTTTTCCAGATGCTCATGCTTGAGAAAGCGCGAATTAGCACGTTTAACTAAACGCATGCCTATCAACCGACCAATCCAGTAATTGGTACTATCCCCCAGAAACGATGCAAGCATAAGCAACGGCAAAACCAACTGGATTTCCAGCGTACCAACCCCGCACAGCGCACCTACCACGAACAACAGAGAGTCTCCCGGTAAAAAAGGCATTACCACCAGCCCGGTTTCGCAGAAAATAATCATAAATAGTATGGCATAAATCCACATGCCATATGTTTGCATGATTGCCAATAAATGAACGTCCAGATGCAGGACAATATCTATAAAATAAGTGAGCAGTTCCACGGCTTAGGGTAATACTTCTTCAACTACTTTTTCCGTCTTAATGAAATCCTCGCGCGAAACACCCATCAACATAAGCAATGGACTGGCTACCAGTACCGAGGAATAAATACTAAACAGAATGCCAATAGTCAAAGCCAACGCAAAATAATGCAATGTCTCCCCGCCCAAAAATAGCATTGCTGTCACCATCATCTGAGTACACAGGTGAGTAATAATTGTACGCGACATAGTGCGCGTAATCGCGTTGTCGATTATTTCGGCAACCTCAGTCTTACGCATTTTACGGAAGTTCTCCCGAATACGATCGAACACTACTACTGATTCATTTACCGAGTAACCTAACACGGCTAACAAGGCTGCCAACACGGTAAGTGAAAAATCCCACTGAAAAAATGCAAAAAAGCCAATGATAATAATTACGTCATGCAAATTGGCGATTATCGCGGCAAGCCCAAATTTCCACTCGAATCGCACCCAAAGGTAGCACGCGATACCAATAGATACCAGCAACAACGCAAGAGCACCATTCTCCACCAAATCTTTGCCAACTTGTGGACCAACAAATTCGACACGACGCATTTCCACACTGGCATCTTGCTGACGCAATTTGTCAAGAATCTGCTCGCTCAATTTCGCACCTACTACATTCTGTTTAAGTGATACCTGCAACAGCACATCATGACTAGAACCAAAGTTCTGTACCAACACATCATGCAACCCCATTTCAGTCAGTTGCCCACGCACCTTATCTAGGTCAGCCGTCTGAGAATAATGCACTTCCATCACCGTTCCACCAGTGAAATCCACACCAAAATTCAATCCTTTGGTTGCGATAAAAAACACCGCCAGAATAAATGTCGCTAAAGAAATTGTGGTGGTATACCGCCCATAGCTCATGAACGGTATGTTGCGATTAATCTTGAAAAATTCCATTTATTACCTCTTATACTTAACCGATGGAGATCTTGGACAACCGCAACTTGCGCCCATAAATCAGGTTGACCAGTGCACGCGATATCAACACCGCACTGAACATCGAAGTAAGAATGCCCAAGCACAGTACAACAGCAAAACCTCGTACCGCGCCGGAGCCAAACATAAACAATGCTATACCCGCGATCAAAGTGGTAATGTTGGAATCAAGTATGGTACGAAACGCATGATCATATCCGGCATGAATGGATGCTTGCGGCGTATTACCATTACGCAACTCCTCTCGAATGCGCTCATTAATCAAAACATTTGCATCAATCGCCATGCCCAGCGTCAGCGCGATACCAGCCATACCAGGCAAAGTCAGCGTAGCTTGCAGCATAGACAACAATGCCACTAGTAATAATAAGTTAGCACCCAGTGCCAGAACGGAAACCGCGCCAAACATCAGGTAATAGGAAATCATAAAAATCGCAATAGCGACAAAACCAATCTGAGTGGAGCGGAAGCCACGCACAATATTGTCTGCACCGAGACTAGGACCAACTGTACGTTCTTCAATGATTTCCATGGGCGCTGCCAGCGCACCAGCCCGCAGCAACAAGGATATATCGTTTGCTTCTTTGGTATTCATCTGACCGCTAATTTGTACTCTTCCTCCACCAATTTCCTCACGGATCACTGGAGCAGTAATCACTTCGCCTTTACCCTTTTCAAATAGCAGTATAGCCATACGCTTACCTACATTTTCGCGCGTCGCTTCTTTAAATTTACGCGTACCCGCGCTATCTAGATTGATATGCACTGCTGGCTCATTTGTGCGGCTGTCAAACCCAGGTTGTGCATCATTAATGCGCTCACCGGTGAGCAACACACTTTTCCTCACCAACAGCATCGAACCATCTCGATCCTTAAACATATCGGTACCAAACGGTGCAGCGGCACCCTCACTGAGCTTATGCTCATCATCCACTAGACGCACTTCCAGTGTCGCAGTGCGGCCAAGAATATCTTTTGCGTGTGCCGTATCCAGCACACCGGGAAGCTGTACTACAATACGATCTATTCCTTGCTGCTGAATTATCGGCTCTGCCACGCCTAGTTCATTGACACGGTTGCGCAAAGTAATTAAATTTTGCTGCACGGCAGATTCTTGAATACGTTTTTCTTCCTCCGGCTTTAAGGTAGCAAGCAAGAGAATCTCATTGCCTTCATTCTTGTCATTGAAGGCCAAACCACCGAAACGCTGTTTGAGTTCTACTGCACCTTTGCCACGCGTTTCCGCGTCACGGAACTTAACCGTCACTAATCTACCATCACGACTAACACCAGAATATGCGATATTCTGATCACGAAGGATACTCCGCATATCACCGGAAGCGGCTTCTATCGCCTTATCCAGCGCACCCTTCATATCAATCTGTAACAAAAAATGCACACCACCACGTAAATCCAGTCCAAGATACATAGGCCGTGCATTCATAGCGGTTAACCACTGCGGCGAGCGTGACAGCAAATTAAGGGCAACCATGTAATCATCGCCCAATTTTGTCTGTAGGATATCCTTGGCCTTAAGCTGACTATCGGTAGTATTAAAGCGCGCTTTAATACTAGTAGGATCCAATGCAATTTCTTCTGCATCCAGATTTGCTGCTTTAAGCGCATCGCTTACCCGCTGCAGTAATGCACTATCCGCCTTGAGATTGGCACGCAAAGGCAATACCTGCACAGCAGGAGATTCACCATAAAAATTAGGCAGGGTGTAGATTAATCCAACAATAAATACAACAACAACAAGCAGGTATTTCCACAGCGGGTAACGGTTCATTACAGTACCTTAAATCGACTTAATTGTTCCCTTGGGCAGCACGGTTTGAACCGCGCTTAACTGAATCAGTACTGTCACATTTTCGGCGATTTCCAAGCTGATATAGTTTTCGCCCACCTTCGACACACGACCCAACTCTCCCCCTACAGTGATAATTTCATCACCTTTTTGCAGGGCAGCCAGCATAGCTTTTTGTTCTTTAACGCGCTTTTGCTGCGGACGCAGCAAAAGAAAATAGAACACTGCACACACGGCAACCACAGGCAGAAAGTCCATGAAGCCGGAACCGGACGCAAGTGCAGTAGTTTGTGCATAAGCGTTGCTAATCAACATGACACTTCTCCCAGTTAAAATTTTGCAGCGGCGAATTCTAGCACGAACTGGCGCGGGCTTGCCTAAACCGGGTAACGAACTTATCGAACTGGTGGATTGTGATAGCAGCTCGAATTTCATTCATCAACTCGTGGTAATAATGCAAGTTATGAATGGTATTTAGGCGTGCACCCAGTATCTCACCGATACGATGCAGGTGATGCAAATACGCACGGGTAAAATTACGACAAGTATAACAAATGCATTGTGGATCAAGTGGTTGAGTATCCAAGCGATATTTTGCGTTCTTGATCTTAATATCGCCGTAACGGGTAAAAAGCATACCGTTTCGCGCATTGCGCGTAGGCATCACACAATCGAACATATCTATACCGTGCGCGACCGCATCCACCAAATCTTCCGGTGTACCTACGCCCATGAGGTATCGCGGCTTATCAACAGGCAACTGCGGCGAAGTATGCTTCAAAATTCGCAGCATATCTTCTTTCGGTTCCCCAACCGACAGTCCACCTATGGCATAACCGTCAAAACCGATATTTACCAGCTCACGTAACGATTCATCGCGCAGATTTTCGAACATACCGCCCTGCACAATACCAAAAAGTGCATTGGCATTACCTTCGTGCGCATGTTTTGAACGTTCCGCCCAACGCAAACTAAGGCGCATAGATTCAGCGGCTCGGTTTTCATCTGCAGGATAAGGGGTACACTCATCAAAAATCATCACAATATCGGAATTCAATACCCTCTGAATTCGTATGGACTCTTCCGGCGTCAGAAAACATTTATCACCATTCACTGGAGACTGAAACCTCACTCCCTCCTCGGTAATCTTGCGCAGCGCACCCAAACTGAACACTTGAAAACCTCCCGAATCGGTTAAGATCGGTCCATCCCAGCCCATGAAACCATGTAAACCACCGTGCGCCTCTATCACCTCCAGGCCCGGGCGAAGCCATAAATGAAAAGTGTTGCCTAACACAATCTGGGCACCAACTTCTCTTAACTCCATAGGCGACATTGCTTTCACTGTGCCATAAGTACCGACTGGCATAAAAGCGGGCGTTTCAATTGCACCATGGGCTAAAGATAGGGTTCCACGACGAGCAAAACCGTCTGTGGCGTTCAAACAAAAATCCATCAAAATCTCCCTTAGCCTTAATAACCACTACTTTGATAATGACTCAGGAGTTTCAAACAACTCGTGCAGACCATAGATCACCCAACGACCATTTCCACGGCGCATAAAATCTCTACTTCTGCGTTTTAACAATGCTCATCGCGGCCGCTACCATAGTCCCCATATCCGCCATATTACCTGGCAGAATTAGAGTATTGCCTTGCTTGGCGACATTACCGAACGCTTCTACATATTTTTCCGCTACCTTGAGGTTAACCGCCTCTACTCCTCCGGGAAACTGGATAGCTAATGCGACTTGCTGAATAGCCGAGGCGGTAGCAGTGGCGACTGCCGTTATAGCCGCGGCTTCGCCTTGAGCGGCATTGATCACCGCCTGTTTCTCGCCTTCTGAACGCTGAATAAAAGCTTCGCGCTCGCCGGTGGCTATATTGATCTGCTCTTGTTTGCGCCCTTCCGAGGCCGCAATTAATGCACGCTTTTCTCGTTCCGCGGTAATCTGCGCCTGCATGGCAAGTAGAATTTCCTTGGGTGGCACCAAATCCTTAATCTCATATCGCAACACCTTCACGCCCCAACTGGTTGCGGCTTCATCCAAAGCCGCAACCACAGCACGATTAATATCATCCCGCTCCTCAAAAGTCTTATCCAATTCCATCTTGCCAATTGCCGAACGTAAAGTAGTCTGCGCAAGCTGAGTGATGGCACTGAGATAATCACTAGAACCATAAGAAGCCAACCTCGGATCGGTAACCTGAAAATAAAGAACACCATCCACTTGTAGCTGCGTATTGTCCCTGGTGATACAAATCTGACTAGGAACGTCCAACGGAACTTCCTTAAGCATATGGCGATATGCAATACGATCAATAAATGGAACCACTATATTCAGGCCAGGGGCTAACACAGTATGAAACTTACCCAAGCGCTCAACCACCCAGGCATGCTGTTGAGGTACAACATTAAGAGCCTTGACAACAAAAATAACGGCCGCTACAAAAATAAACAGTGCAATTTCCATATTGTGCTTCCTAATATTATTGTTGGTGAGGCTTATATGGTGTCAGGATTAATTTTGAGCCCTGTATGGCTTTGATGTAAAGCATACCATCGCGTGGCACGCTGAATGACTCCAGCTCCGCATCCCATTCTGTACCACGGTAATGCACGCGCGCAACGCCATCCTCAAGCCATGATATAACTCGCACCGACTGGCCGATGTCCAAGCTTTGACTAATCATCTTGCCGGTATGCTTGCCTTTCATACGGCGCAAAATCACGGTACCAATTATACTAGCCACCGCACCAAGCGTAATTTGCAATGGCAAGTTAAACCCAAGTAGTGCCGTAATACCTGCCAGGCCCAAAGCAATACTTACTATTAGCATATAGAACGTTCCCGTAGCCATCTCTAATGCGAGCAAACCAAAAGCTAACAAAAACCAATATACGTAAGGCTCCATTTCCAATTTTTATATTCCTAAGGAGATGCTGATTAATTTAAAAAATCGCGGAATTACGCACGTAACAAGTTGATTATAAATTTTGAAACGCGAATTAATCAGTACTTCCCTAATAATGAAATCTGATAATCAAACCAGATCCAACCCGCTTCCAAGCAACCACCCCTAATACTCCTGAACAAAAAGTATTCCAACCTCGATATGAATTTAATAGAGACCAAGATAGGAGCTAATTGTGCGAACCTGATTAACAGTCAGATTCGCTTTCATTAGAGTAGTTTATAACCAGCTAATTATCAATCACTTAGAGAAACGATTACTAAATAGCCAGTCTACAATGCCAATTTAAGTGCGTAGTTAGCAAATCCTGCTACTGTTCACGTGATACACGTCTACCCTATTCAAAGGGTCAATACCCATAGTAGCCGGCTCAAGTAATGAGCAACAGCATTTATACCGTGGTCAAACATTAACTCGAAAGCAATTTGGCTAGCCCAAAATGATTGGGCCACGCTGCATACGGTGACACTAGTAGATGGTTTACTCTAGCAGTAAGAAAATATGAAAGCATTTAACAGCAATACAATACAGTCTTTCAATCTCTCATCGAAATGGGTTGATTATTGCACCGTGTATTTACGCAAGCTTCCTTCAAAGTAATTTAATCTCTGTCATGCCCCCTGCCAGGACTACCACGGCCCCCACCATAACCTCCTCTTTCTTCGCCTTGATAATTTCCATGTGTACGATAGCTAGGAACATATACATTGTTGTACCAATTATCTCGAACAAAATAGACTGATTGGCCACAGGCACCATACCTTTGACAATGCTTGCGCCAATTTTTCCGGTGACCTGGAGGCACACGTAGATAGATCGGTTGCGGAGCTGTACCCATTGGCACTGGCTGAACCATGACAGGTGCCGAGTAAATTAACTGGGGTTGTGGATAATTACCGATGTCAATTCGACCATAAAAGCCGGGCTGACCAATATTAACAGACACTCCGACATTGGCAGCCAATGCTGGAGCAGTGATGATAACCAGTGCCGCTACAAATAAAAAACGCTTCATTTAAGAATCCTTTTTTTGTTAGCAATACTGATTTAACGCGCTAGTACGGTGAACCGATGACTTTGGATAGCCGTTACTATCAAGCGAATTCAATTTTAAACTCTCCAGCAGAAGAAATGGCAAGCATGTGCTTGCCATTTCTTCTGCATTACAAATACCAATTTTAAAGATTAATCTTTGTATGCTTCCACGTCAAACACCATTTTTATATCATCCCCTATATTAGGCAAACCAAATTTCATACCAAAATCCGAGCGCTTAATCTGTGCGGTAGCATCCGCGCCACATAACTCTTTTTTGCTCATCGGGTTATTACCGCACTTGAAAGCAAGAATGGTGAGCGTTACCGGTTTGGTTACACCAAGCAGAGTAAGATTACCTTCTACGCTAACTGGAATATCACCCTTGAATTTTACCGCGGTCGATTTGTATGTAAGATTGGGGAATTCGGCGACATTGAAAAAATCCGGTGAACGTAAATGGTCATCCCGCTTACCAAAACCAGTGGTAATCGAAGCCGCTTCAATAGTGATATCTACCGACCCAGTCTTTGCAGCACGATTGTAGGTAAGTTTGCCGCTACTTTTATCGAAACGTCCCTGCATGGTAGAAAAACCTAAATGGTTGACACTGAAATGTGCGTAGGTATGTTGAGGATCCATACTATAGGAATCTGCAGCATGAGCAACGACTGGCAAACTTAACAACAATAATGCAGTAATGATATTTTGTTTCAGCATAGTGTTCTCCTTAATATATTAGAAAAAGTGGTGCGCCGGTGTAATTTTTAATGGATTACACCTGCCACACACATCTTTAAAGCAACAACAAAAAAATTCTACCACTGGGGCAATTATGAAACAATTGTTTGATACATTTGTTTACAATTTCCAACCTATCTTTAAAAATCAAAATCTCGCAAACAATAACTCTTGAATAGCAACTAATCAAACTTACTCTGACGATCACATTAGCACGAGCACCAGTCTATCTATCAACAGAAATTTAACTAATTAATTTCAGCGAACCCAAAATTGAACCAACCAAGTGAAACGACGCGAAACTTACTCAAGACCGAAACTCTGATAACAAAGCACTAAATATCCATGCCGAGCCAGCGCAGGTACCGCTTATCTTCTACTACACACATACCCGACAATTATGTGCAGTAGTGCAAGCTTACTTATAAGAGTATTGGTTTATCTGACAGTTCATTCACTGTGGTAGATTTTTTCGGGAAATACCGCTGTAAATGGCTACTTACAGCATGGATTCCCTTGATTACCCCCACTTCAAACTTACCCAGCCGAAATGCCGATTCCATTTCAAGACAAATTTCTTCCCAGCCACCCTTACCAAGCTTAACGTGTATGCCACGGTCAGCAACAATTTCCACGTCACGATCAGCAAGCAACAAATAAATCAAAACTCCATTATTATGCTCGGTGTCCCATACTCTCAATTGCGAAAACATATCAATAGCTCGTTCACTTGCAGTCTGATTACGCCAAAGAGCGACGAAATCGAGCGATGCTTCAACCGCAAAGCGGACTTGCCCGGCATGTTTAGCTTCGGCTTCATGAATCGCCTGCTCAATGGCGTATAACGAATGTGCAGGGAACGCAGCCCTCACTGCCATACTGCCCGTAATTAAATGCTTAACGATGCGCTGAATAGCCATTCACCATCGCCCCGACGCGCCACCGCCGCCGAAACCACCGCCTCCGCCACCAAATCCACCCCCTCCATCAAACCCTCCTTGACCAAAACTACCGCCTCCTAAAGCACCACGTCCGCCACCAACCAAAGTGAAGATAAATGCAATGATGCCCACAATCCCTGCTATTAAAATAGAGGCGGCGATGAACCAAGCGAGCATAGCAATAACAAAACCGATGATAATCGCCGCAGGTAGCCGTCCCAAGAGTTTGCGCAGCACTCCGCCCACCACAATCGCCAGCATAAAACCGATAATCAACAACGATTCAAGATTTTTAAAATTGCCTGAGCTTGCACTACGCTCGGGTGGCGGTAACGATTCGCCTTCAATTATCGCCAACATTTGTTCAATCCCCGTTGTAATACCCACATAGTAATTTCCAAGCTTAAAGTGCGGAGTTATGGTCTCGGCAATAATACGCTTTGCAACAGCATCGGGCAGCACACCTTC
The DNA here is from genome assembly GCF_924101635.2 of Candidatus Nitrotoga sp. HW29. Taxonomy (GTDB): domain Bacteria; phylum Pseudomonadota; class Gammaproteobacteria; order Burkholderiales; family Gallionellaceae; genus Nitrotoga. Next base: position 27,740 of record NZ_CAKMAA020000047.1, read on the forward strand.
CAGACCGTAGCCGACTTCAATGCGCAATGTACGATCATCCTTGGCAATGAGCAGCAATACACCATCATCAATTCCCTTGCGTCCGAGTTTCCACGCTTCCACAACTCGAATACCGTATTGTTCAATCGTTTCTGGCTGGGTAGTTGGAATCAGCAGCACAGCAATTTGCGCCCCTTTTTTTGCTTCAAATTGGGCGAGCCGTGTTTCAAGTTGCTGCTTTTGGACGGCATCAAGAGTACTGGTTAAATCAGTTACGCGTGCACTTAATGGCGGCACAGCTACTTCCGCGTGCACTAAACCGCTCAACCATACCAGTGCAAACAGCAGGGCTGGCGCCCATAAACGTACCATATCACTTAGCAGGCGATAACTGACCAGGTACACTAAAATCTACTGTTGGCGACTTGGCAATTTCTTTCTCATTTTCAACTGCGAACGATGGCTTGACCTTGAATCCAAACATGATCGCGGTTAGATTGCCAGGAAAAGAGCGCACAACAATGTTGAAATCTTGCACCGCTTTAATATATCGGCTACGCGCCACTGTAATACGATTTTCCGTACCCTCGAGCTGCGCTTGCAAATCACGAAAATTAGCGTCAGATTTCAACTGCGGATAATTTTCGCTTACTACCAACAAACGGCTTAATGCCGACGTCATTTCACTTTGGGCAGCTTGAAATTTAGCAAAAGCTTGTTCATCATTAATGAGTTCCGGTGTGGCCTGAATTCCACCGACTTTGGCCCGCGCATTGGTTACACCCAGTAACACTGCTTGTTCCTGTGCGGCATAGCCTTTGACCGTATTAACCAGATTAGGCACCAAATCGGCCCGACGCTGGTATTGATTTAGCACTTCAGCCCAGCTTGCCTTGATTTGCTCGTCGGTGGATTGCAATGTGTTATAGCCACAACCACTTAAAACCAATGTAGCAAGGCAAACCAGGAATAATAACCAAGTACGCATGACGCTCTCCTCATCAAAGAATTACGGAACAATATTTAAACTACCCATCCCGAATAGTACATTTTACGCTAAGGATCACTATACGTCTGAATGAAGGTGACAGCAATTAACAACAGCTATTGTCAATCCACATACATTATGTTTATATTAAAAATCTTCAACTTATCCCTTGGTATCTAAAATAAAATACAGTTTCCAACCGCAAGGGATAAATACATCAACAAAATGAGGTCAATATGAAACGATCAGGATTTATCATTACCGCTACCGTACTGATGGTATCAGCATGCGGAAATAAGAGCGAACAGGAATCCACTGTATCCCCAGTATCGCCCCCTTTAGCTGAGCACAATACTACCGTTATCACCGACCCGCCAATAACATCCGCCACAAAAGACAAAGTACCAGAGGCGGCATTGCCAGAATCAACGCTCGCTACTCCCACTGCCCCTGACAAGACAAGCAGTAAACTACCGAAGATGAATGACAACATTAAGGATGGATTACCTAGCAGTAAAAAAGCTTTACATGTAGAGCAAGGCACTCCTATTATTGCCAGACAACCCATACTTTCGCCCACAGTGGAAAAAGCGCCGGAAAAAACAGCGCTAGAGTCTACTGTCCTAAAACCTCCTTCTCCGGCGAAAGCTGAAATGCCACTTACGGTGAACAAAGGCACGGAGAGCGGGTCGCTGAATCGCGAGGAGGGGCTAGCCTTAGCGAACAAAAGTGGCTGTCTAGCCTGTCACAAGATCGAAACCAAGTTAATTGGCCCCGCATGGCGCGACGTTAGTAAACGCTACAACGGAGATACTGACGCCAAGACGCGTCTAATTGCAAAAGTAAAAATGGGCGGCAAGGGTAATTGGACGGATGTAACGGGTGGGATCACCATGCCCCCGTATTCTCCTCGCGTATCGGATGAAAATATCGAGAAACTAGTGACCTTTATACTGTCCCAATGATCGATTGGGTAAAAGTAGCTTTTGATGTGACTAAACCCATAGGCAATTAACGCCTCATGGGGGAAATGTTTCTGGTGAAATTTCGATAAAGGCAAACATCCCCGCATTGGCAGCCGGCGACAATTCCATGAATTTCATTCGGCGATAGCCCAGCTTAAACTATTAATAACTTATGTTCATAACTAATCTTAAATAAAGCATGGCAGGAACTAGCCTCTTAACTCTAATCGATGACATCGCATCCATTTTGGACGATATTGCTGTAATGAGCAAAGTCGCAGCTAAAAAAACTGCAGGCGTACTCGGGGATGATCTGGCGCTTAACGCTCAACAAGTATCAGGGGTTACAGCCGACCGCGAGTTACCCGTTGTCTGGGCAGTTGCAATTGGATCTTTCAAAAACAAATTTATTTTAGTACCTGCGGCAATTGCTATTAGCACCTTTATCTCCTGGGCTGTGACACCATTATTAATGTTGGGTGGAGCATTCCTCTGCTATGAAGGATTTGAAAAACTTGCCCATAAGTTGATGCAAAGCAAAACAAAAATCGATACACATCACACTGAACATGTGGCGGCACTCACAAATCGTAACGTCGATATGGCCCATTTCGAGAAAGACAAAATTAAAGGCGCAATCCGTACTGACTTTATTCTGTCTGCTGAAATTATTGTAATTACGCTAGGAACGGTTGCGACGGAATCGTTTTGGAAACAGGTTGCAGTACTAACAACCATAGCCATCATTATGACTGTCGGTGTCTATGGCTTGGTGGCTGGAATCGTTAAGCTGGACGATGGTGGGATTTATCTTAGTCAAAAAAACGGTGACAATCTATTTCGCAAAACGCAACGTTGCATAGGAAGCGCAATTTTGAAAATTGCCCCGTACCTGATGAAGAGCCTGTCCATCGTTGGCACGGTTGCCATGTTCATGGTAGGCGGGGGCATCCTTATCCATGGCATATTTGACGCATCTGAACTAATCCACAATTTAGTCCCTGGCGACAACGGCATTATTGGTTCAATGATTAATATTGGAGCACCCATGCTACTAAATGTTTTGATTGGAATTATAGCTGGTGCGGTCATCCTCCTCGGTGTGACCACTGCAAAACACGTTTTCATGATGATCAAATAGCCTGGCAAATGTTCAGCTTCCTTGCCGTTCCAGTGCCCAAGCTACATGCTCGCGCACTAACGGAGACGCGTCTTGGGCACGAGCTTGCAGCGCAGCCAGCACTTCAATACTGTTGGGCGCATTACCTAACGCCACAGCGATGTTACGTAGCCATTGCTCATGACCGATACGGTAAACAGCACTGCCGGAAAATTTCTGATTGAACGTTTCCTTGTCCCATCCAAATAGCTCTGTCAATGCGACATCATCCAGCCCGTGTCTTGCAGCGAAATCCGGTTCAAGACTTTTGTGCGCAAAACGATTCCATGGGCATACCATTTGACAGTCATCGCAGCCGTAGATGCGATTTCCGATAAACGGGCGTAGCTCTATAGGAATGCTACTCTTAAGTTCGATAGTCAGGTAGGAGATACAGCGTCGTGCATCCAGCTTGTATGGTGCGATGATAGCCTGCGTCGGACACACTTGAATACACGCCATACAGGTACCGCAATGTTCCGATTCCGGCTCATCCATGGGGAGCGGCAGATCAGTGTAGAGCTCACCCAGAAAAAACCACGAACCATGATCACGCGACAACAGCAACGTATGTTTACCACGCCAGCCCAACCGAGCTTTATATGCCAACTCTACTTCCATTACTGGCGCACTGTCAGTGAATACGCGATAGTTAAAACCACCCACTTCAATGCGAATTTTTTGAGCCAATTTTTCCAGGCGCTTGCGCAAAACTTTGTGATAATCGCGTCCCAAGGCATAGCGGGAAATAAAAGCCCTGCTACCATCTTCTATCACTTCCCAACCGTTTTTAACAGTGGGAGGATAGTAATCCATACGTACAGAAATAACGCGCAGTGTGCCCGGAATTAATTCCGCCGGACGGGTGCGTTTAGCGCCATGTTTTGCCATATAATCCATCTCGCCATGGAGGCCTCGTGCAAGCCAGTCCCGCAAGCGCTCCTCGGCATCGTGAAGATTGATATCAGCGATACCTACTGCCTGAAAACCAAGCTCCCTACCCCATTCTTTTATTTTGGCGGCTAGTGCGGTGTAATCCACAATTTGAGGTGTCTCGATTTGCATAATCAGAATGATAGCCGAATAAGCTTGCCACTGGCCGATGAAGTCGCTACCGTTGCGTTTGCAGCACGACTGGCCCCAGGAATAAAGCCTGGCATGGTGATTTATCTGCGCGGCAACTTGGGCGCCGGTAAAACTACTTTAGTACGTGCACTGCTGCATGCGCTGGGCTATATGGGACGGGTCAAAAGCCCAACCTATACGTTACTTGAGCTGTATCAAGCTGGTGGGTTACACTTGCGCCACTTTGATCTCTACCGTTTCCATAACGCGGATGAATGGGATGCCGCTGGCTTCCGCGATGAGTTTGACGGATGGAACGTATGCCTAGTGGAGTGGCCGGAAAAAGCGCAAGGTCTTGTACCGCAAGCAGACGTGGAAATCACTCTCGAAATATTATCTACTGAAACAGTAAATAATGGTCGCAATATTGAAGTACTTGCAATTTCACAGATTGGCAGGGAATGCTTAAAAGTATTGCAAAGTTAGTCTTATTTGGTCTTTTGCTGTGGCTGCCTCACGCGCAGGCAGCTATCGCCATCAATTCTGCTCGCGTTTGGCCGGCACTGGAATACACTCGCCTGACACTAGAATCAGCCAAACCGATCCGGTATGAATTATTTTCCATTAAAAACCCTGATCGGCTGGTAATTGATTTAACAGATGTTGAAATTAACGGCCCTCTTAATGAGCTCGTTGGCAAAATTCACAGCGACGACCCTTACATAAAGAGTGTCCGCGTAGCCCGCTTTAAACCTGGTATAACACGCTTGGTGTTCGACCTTAAGTCCCAAGTCAAACCACAATTATTCAATCTTCTACCGGTGGCAAAATACAACCACCGCTTGGTTCTTGACATCTACCCCGCTATTCCCTTGGATCCAATGATGGCACTCTTGCAAGAGGAACCGGCATCTCAAACACAGGAATCTGCCCCCACCACCGTAAATCGGTTGCCTGAAGAAACTGAATCAAAAAAATATAAAATGACAGGCACGCAACCCACTCCGCAGCCTACCATTAGATCAACCAAATCCACGGCACGCCTGCGACCCGAGATGAGCACACGGCCACTCATCATTGCTATTGATGCCGGGCATGGCGGCGAAGATTCGGGCGCAAAGGGGTACAATGACACATACGAAAAAAACGTCACGCTGGCGATCGCACGCAAATTGAAGGAGCTAATGGATGAGACCCCGGACATGCATGGCGTATTAATTCGTGAGGGCGATTATTTCATTTCACTGAACGGACGTGTACAAAAAGCACGCCAAGTACGCGCCGACTTATTTATATCTATCCATGCCGATGCGTTCATTAAACCCCATGCACGCGGCTCCTCAGTGTTCGCCCTGTCCGAACGCGGTGCTACTAGTGCCAGCGCACGTTGGCTCGCAAAAAAAGAAAACGAAGCTGATTTAATTGGCGGCGTGAATCTTGCAGTAAAAGACCCCTATCTTGCACGCACATTACTTGATCTTTCGCAAACAGCCACTATCAACGATAGCATGAAGTTAGCCAAACATGTGCTAGGGGAGATGGGCAACATCAATACACTACATGGCAATTCTGTTCAGCAAGCTGGTTTCGCCGTACTGAAATCACCTGACATTCCTTCGATATTGATTGAAACCGCGTTTATCAGCAATCCCAGCGAAGAACTGCGCCTGAACGACAAGGACTATCAGGGAAAAATGGCGCGCGCTATTCTCAGTGGTATTAAAAGCTATTTCGCGAAAAATCCCGCGCTTTCAAAGCCTATTCTAGTTCAGAATAAATTAACTTCCACTTAACACAAGCTCTCCATAAATTCATGTGATGAATAACACAAATTTGCATTGTCGAGCGCAAATTACCGCCTTATACAATCTCTATCTATCTGAATAGATAGCTAATAATAGCGAGCAATGTGACAATTTACGATATCTTTAACGGCGATGCGGACGGTATTTGTGCTTTGCATCAACTGCGTCTCGCTCATCCGGCTAACAGCATTCTCGTCACGGGTGTAAAACGGGATATTTCGTTACTGGCGCAAATCCAACCTGAAGTTGGTGACAAAATTACTATTTTGGACATTGCCATGAGCAAAAACCGGGAGGCTCTACTACTAGCATTGGATCGCGGAGCGCAAGTACGATATTTTGATCATCATATTCCGGGAGAGATTCCCGCTCACCCTCATCTAACCACTTTTATCGACACTTGCCCCAACACCTGCACTAGTTTGCTGGTTAACAATCACCTTAACGGTCAATTTTTAATCTGGGCAGTAGTCGCCGCCTTTGGAGACAATATGCATGAATCAGCCATACATGCATCAAAACCTCTGCAACTTACCACTGTCCAGCTAGATACACTGCAAAAATTGGGAGAATGCATCAACTACAACGCTTATGGAGAATCGCTACAAGACTTGTATTTTCATCCAGCCGAGCTCTATCAAATAATGCATCATCACCGCGACCCATTTACCTTTATCCATGAAGAGCCAGCTTTTGAAACTTTAAAAAATGGCTATATTGCGGATATTGCACTAGCTCAAAAACTAAAACCAGAAGTGGGAAATACTACCGGCGCGATTTACCTTCTTCCCGATGCACCATGGAGTCGACGCATCTCCGGTGTATTCGGCAATCTCTTAGCCACAACATTCCCTTCTAAAGCCCATGCCATATTAACCAAGCGTACTAATGGAGGATTTGTGGTTAGCGTGCGCGCACCATTGACCACAAAAAGTGGCGCCGATAAAGTATGCGAGCAATTTGAAACGGGTGGAGGAAGAAAAGGCGCAGCTGGTATTAATTATTTGCCGGAAAATCAATTCGACCGGTTCAATCAAATATTCAACACAACATTCAGTCACAATGTCCAACATAATAGATAAACTTATAACACCTTATGGGGGCGATTTGGTCAATCTGCATGTTGACCAAAAGCGTGCGGAAGCCTTATGCCGCGAAGCCATACATTTTCCATCATTAGATCTAAACCAGCGACAATTATCAGACTTGGAGTTGCTACTTAACGGGGGGTTTTCTCCATTACGCGGCTTTATGAATCAGGCCGACTATAACAGCGTTCTGAATAACATGAGCCTCGCCGATGGCACGTTTTGGCCTATACCCATTACCCTGGATATTCCGGATTCAGTTGCTCAGCAACTTACGCCCGGAAGCTGTCTTGCGCTGCGCGATCCGGAAGGCTTCATGCTAGCTGTGATCACCGTAGAAGAACTTTGGCAGCCCGATAGAAGAATGGAAGCACACGTTCTATTTAGTTCAGATGACCCTGCCCACCCCGCGGTTGCTCAGCTGCTACAACAAAAAAGCCAATATGCTGTTACGGGACATCTTGAAGGACTATCCTTACCCTTGCGACACGATTTTCCGACACTCCATCTTACCCCGGAAGAATTACGAAAATCTTTCGCACAACGCGGGTGGCACCGTATCATTGCTTTTCAGGCGCATCAACCATTACATCGTCTTCAACATGAGATTACGTTACGTTATGCCATGGCCCGCAAAGCCAATTTGCTAATCCACCCTGTCATCGGCAACGCAAAATCTGATCATCCCAACTACTTCACATTAATACGCTGCTATCAAGCAATCATGCCGCGTTTTTCTTCCACGACCACGGCCCTATCCCTACTTCCCCTTTACCCTCGCGGATCCGGACTACGTGAAGTTTTTTGGAAAGCCATTGTGCAACGCAATTATGGCTGCTCTCATTTAATTGTTGGTGGAGAATATAAAGATAATAACGACGCCCGACGTGGGATAGATTTGTTTCACGAATACAACTTACCCGCCAATGAAGCGAAGCGCAATGCTGTAGGTATCGAATTGATCCCCTTTCCACGCATGGTTTACGTAGAAGAACGCGCACAATATTTACCTGTGGAAGAAGTACCTGAAAGTGCACTCAGTGCTAGCTTGACCGATATAGAATTGAAACGTCGAATGACGGAAGGACTAAAAATTCCTGAGTGGCTTTCTTACCCTGAAGTACTGAATGAATTACGCATAGCCTATCCAACCCGTGATAAACAGGGTCTTACAATATTTTTTACAGGCTTGTCTGGTGCCGGAAAATCGACTTTAGCCAAAGTCCTAATGACGAAGCTGCTGGAAATGGGAGGTAGACAAGTTACTTTATTGGATGGTGATATCATGCGCAAGCATCTTTCCAGCGAGCTAGGCTTCTCACGTGAGCATCGCGATCTCAACGTACGTAGAATCGGTTACGTCGCCTCCGAAATCACCAAGAACCACGGTATTGCCATTTGCGCACCAATTGCACCCTATGACGCCACACGCCGAGATGTACGGCTTATGATCGAACCATTGGGTGGTTTTTTTGAAGTCCATGTAGCCACGCCACTGCACGTATGTGAAGGTCGTGATCGCAAAGGACTTTACGCTAAAGCCCGCGCTGGTATCGTGAAAGAATTCACCGGCATCAGTGACCCCTATGAAACCCCGGAAAACCCTGAACTCGTAATAGATACTACAAACATCAATGTAGAAGAGGCGGTACATCAAATTTTGCTCAAACTAGAACGCGAAGGGTACCTGCATTCAAGCCGACTTTGACATTTTCAAAACATATTTCTCATTAATCCTTAGTAACAGAACAGATTTCTGAGGGTGGTTGCACCAAAAGTCTAAATACTTAGATGGCTGTTTTTTGTAACTACAAGAGACCGATGGAGCAGAGGATCAGGTCACCGCTGCGCTCGCCAAAAGAAAAAACGCCGGAGCTGACAATAATAAATACAATGTATAAATTACAAGGCCAGCATCACTGCTGGCCTTGTAATTTAATTTTTACTTAAACATCATGATGCCATGTTATCAAGTGTTATCTACCTTGATAATAATTTCTTCCAGAACTAGTTGGGTATACATTATAGCAAGATCCTGATGGATTATTCGCCCCTGCCATACAGTGAAAATTATTAGATTCAATTTTTGGCTTTGCCACATTGCGAGCTACAAGAAGCGGATTGGGTTGGCCATGCATTGCCCTTACCCCATGGTCACTCTCACCTACACTTGGCAAGTCTTGGGCCATATTATAGGGAAGACGAACTCCCTTGGCATCAACCTGCACATTTTGTGTCTGACCAGATACTGTTGCTTTCTTGAAATAGGCATCCGACGTAGCATGAGAATGTCCATCATCACTAGCAGCAGCTCCATGCCCATTCGTGTCATGAGTTGAAGCGTGTGCTACTGATAAGCCAAATGCAAAACAGGAAACGATAGCTAGATTCATAACAGTTTTTTTCATTATAAGCTCCTTAATATCAAATCTTACGAGGATAGTTGAGTGGGGGTGAGGTGTATTTCACTCCTACAAGCTTTATTACTACTACAGTACGCAAATAATCATCATGGAAGTCAACTCATATACAAGCTCACCCTAGTATCAAACTAGTATTTATTGAATAAAACTTAATCAATATCCACATAACTTATTGATACTAAAATCAAGATTAATCTTCTACAGAAAAAAACATACGTATAAAGTATTCTCCTGATAAATCCCTATTCCACTTTTATTAAATGCATAACATATTGCTTTAATTAAAACACCATACCCATTTAATCGAAATATGTAGATCACATGGATATTAAGTGCATTTAGTATGCTTATAAACGGCCTTACAATCTCTCCGTCTACAGCAACTTCCATCTTTTCACGCTACAACGATCAACTTCATGAAGCTTTCGGCAAATATCTTAAATGTTAATTAAGGCAACCAATCACCAACTTCAGTCCTACTCAGTATCACGCGCCCACCTCTACATATATACCAGTGAGAGCCGCATCATAGGACGACGGCCATAAAAAGTAAATAAGCAAATCGTTTAAGTCTCACGAATACCACTATTGATCCGACACGAATCATTCATGAAGCCGCGTAGGCGACTTTTGGGTCGCCGAAATAACAGCGCACACGTTCGAGGTTTTACTCAAGCATCGTCATGTGATTTGTCGCAGTAGCTCTGAGTTTTGCCTTGGTGCGTACTGGCACCTTTGAAGTAATGACGTGTTTGAGATCCGTATTCAGTCTTTCTTCGGGGTTGAGTTCAGGACTGTAGCTGGGCAAGTAAAACAACTCGATTTGGTATCTTGCCCACCGGCGCATAGCTCCTGCCTCTAACATCCGTGTTGGCCAGCGCCGTCTCGTCACCCCAGTAAATTTCCGCACCCTCTGTTTTCGCTCTGGCTTCAGGGCGTTTGTCGCAGATGGTTTGTTGAATCGCCAGCTTTTAGCTAAACGTCAAGCGACGTCCACTGCCAGTTTTTTTAGCCAGACTTAAGTGCTCTCGAATCTTCAGCCTTATACAACCCCAGCGCCGTATTGACTCTGGTCTAGTTCAGTCCCGTTTACGCCACGATCTCCACACCGCCACGCCTTTGCGGTAGATATAAATAACTTGCTTGCGTCGTTCATGCAATTTTTTCGCGACTACTTGCGGACATCTTCTTTTTCCATGCTCGCTAGTGTTTAATTGCAATTAAACACTAGCTCAATTTATCAATGCGTCTTATTACTCTCAATACTACTCTTTATCAATTGCGGAGCAAGTGGTCCACTTTCAGCTTCCACCTCGACTGTACCTCCATCAGTGCGCACAGACTCTTCTGCCATTTTGTTCATCACAATAATATTTATACGACGGTTAACTGGATTGAATGGATCTTTCCCATCAAATAGTACAGCAGACGATAATCCCACTACTCGTACCATTTTTTCCTCTTCCATCCCGCCCGCAATCAACTCACGGCGCGAAGCATTAGCACGATCTGCCGACAAATCCCAATTACTGTAACCCTTCTCACCGAAAGAATAGGGGCGAGCATCTGTGTGCCCCGATAAACTCACCTTGTTCGGTACTTGATTCAGCATCTTGCCAATTTCACGTAGAATTTCTATGGTATAGGGTTCAAGTTTTGCACTCCCGCTCTGAAACATAGGACGATTTTCTTCATCCACAATTTGAATACGCAGACCTTCAGTGGTAATGTCAAGAAGAATCTGTTTCTTGAATTTTTGCAATTTGGCATCGGCATCGATCGCTTTTTCCAAGTTAGCTTTCAACATCTTGAGCTTGTCCAATTCATTGCGTCTTTCGATACGCAAAGCCTCTTCAGTTGCCACCTTCAGATTAACGATCTTTTTTTCAGTCGGAAGCTCCCCCTGCTTCACTTGGCCTTCACTACGTGTCAAATCTTTACCTCCTCCCTTGATCAGGCTGGAGCTATCACCACTACCCGATCCGCCCAACAATGCAACCTTGAGCGGCGTATTAAAATATTCAGAGATACCTTTCAAATCACCTTTGGCAGTCGAACCCAACAGCCACATTAATAGAAAAAATGCCATCATTGCAGTAACGAAATCAGCATAGGCAATTTTCCAGGCACCGCCGTGATGCCCGCCCGCCACCTTTTTAATACGCTTAACTACTATGAGTTTCTTATCGTCGCTCGCCATGATGCAGCTCTTTCAGTGTAATTTTTCTATTCAGCGTTTTTGTTTAACGTGTTCTTCCAATTCGAGAAAGCCGGGACGTTCAGTAGAATTGAGCACTTTACGGCCAAACTCTACCGCCATCGCCGGAGCATAGCCATTTAGATTGGCCAGCAATGTCACCTTGACTGTCTGGAACATTTTGTTCGATTCTTCTGCCTTTTGCTCCAGCAGAGTCGCCAAGGGACCGACAAAACCATAAGCTAGCAAAATACCCAAAAAGGTGCCTACTAATGCTGCACCGATCAACACGCCCAATTCGGCGGGCGGTATTCCGACAGACCCCATCGTATGCACAACTCCCATAACCGCAGCAACTATACCAAAAGCGGGCAAGGCATCACCAAACTTGGCCAATGCATGTGACGGTACCATTGCCTCATGATGATGCGTTTCTATTTCTACATCCATCAAATTCTCGATTTCCATCGCATTCAGATTACCACCCAACATGATTCGCAGATAATCTGCCATAAATTCAATTATATGATGATCAGCCATTATTTTTGGATACTTGGCAAAGAGAGGACTCTCATTTGTATTCTCAATGTCATTTTCAACTGCCATCAATCCTTCCTTGCGAATTTTGCCAAGTAACTCGTACAATAAGGCCATTAGTTCCATATAGTGATCTTTACTATATTTTGCGCCCTTAAATATACTAGGCAATGCTTTCATAGTGGCCTTTATCGTCTTGCCGCTATTTCCCACTAAAAAGGCGCCCGAACCAGCACCTGCTATCATCAACAACTCAATTGGCTGAAACAAGGCAGCCAAATGTCCGCCCGCTAGTGCATAGCCACCGAACACAGAAATTATAATTACTACATACCCAACAATTACCAACATAACCCAGCTCCCTTGAATTGCGTACAAAGCGACCTTTTATAGCAGTGTGGTATCGGCTTCTGTAAAAATCCCGGAAACAAGTTAGATAAATCGATATTATTTCGTGCATTCACACAACCGGATAGCGTAAATCTCATCATGATTATTCCACATAGTCTTTTGTGACCGTAACGACACCCGATAGTAAAACTTTAATTCGCCCCACTTAAGCTAACAAACCTGATGTTGCAGCATTTCTTTTTGTTTTTCCGGCACGGGAAGGTGGACGACAAATGCCACACACATAGCCAGAGTACAACCCATTGGCATGCACTACAAAATGTCCGCCACATTCGATGCAGCCTGTCAATTGCAGCATCTGTGCATCAAAAAAACGTACTAAAAACCAAGCACGCGTAATGCTCAATATCGGCTCATCGCCACTAATATTGATTTGTTCAAGGTACAATAAATAGCTTTTAATTAATGCCTCAACACCCGTTAAGCTGGTATGCCTTAGCAGAAACTGATGGATATCCATAAACAGCGAAGAATGAATATTAGGTGACCAGCTCATGAACCAATCAGTTGAGTAAGGCAACATACCCTTTGACGGTGATACCCCCTTTATCTCCTTGTACAACTTAAGCAAACGCTCACGACTTAAAGCGGTTTCTTCCTGTAGTAATTGCAGACGTGCTCCTAGCTTAATTAAATCTACAGCAATCTGAATTTGGTAAGCTTCAGTAACCACACTTTTATTTCGCATGACATTCCCCCACCGATAATTTATTTTAAATCAATCTACTAAAGCCTCCAAAGGCTGTCCGGCCATCAGGATAGCGGTGTGCGCTTGTGACATCATCCTGTCCTTGTTGTAATCAGTGATCATATTAAATAAAAGTTTTTCATCAAAGCGGAAGCGACACAACAACATATTGGACGCCGACATTTTGAGTAATTGTGCTGAACTTAACCCGGCGATGAGCTCGGCCATTTCTTGGCTAATTCCAAGACGAAAAATGGCTGCCTCCTTATCATCCTGAATCATCTGCCGTGCAAGCAGCATATAAGAAAGATTAGCGTCTTTAATTTCTAAATGAAGTTGATCTATATTCATGATTTTCCCCTTGCAAGTTAACAACACTGTCTTTTTCGACGATTGAATATTGCTACACAAATGAATAGAAAAAAATCAGAAGATTTCCGATTTTTGTGTAAGAAATTTTCCTACACGGACAGACAAACCTCCACTTACTCGTATTAGGTTGTAAGTGGAGGTTTCATGTTTACCTAAATCTGCAAGGGGACAAATTCAAGCTTACGTTTTTATTATCGACAGGCCATAACAAAACTTTAATTTTTTTGAAATATATTTTATTTGGTGCAGCTAATATCATAGGAAATTGATTAATATTGATTATTTAACTCTATGCAAACTACAGGCTGCGATCTATTTCACGCATCCCTACCGTTCTTGGGAGCGAGGTCTGAACGAGAATAGTAACGGGCTATTGAGGCAGTACTTCCCAAGGGCATGGGGCTGACAGACATCACCGAAGAACAAGTGCAGCGGGCAGTAAAACGACTCAACCACCAGCCACGCAAAGTGCTGGGTTTCAAACCACCACATGAAATACTATTTGGGGTGGAGATGCGGGTTATCAGAGCGTTGGGAAGCGTGACAAGAATCTGGAGCTGCCCGTGACCTGGCATGTTGCGATGCGGCCCTCCAAATGTAAAGCGCTGGACAAGTCGACTGTAGGCGAGCTGATGGAAAAACTTGAACATGCCAAAGCCAGTATTCGTGCCAAAGTCGAGCATCCATTCCATGTGGTGAAGAACCTGTTCATGCACCGCAAGGCCCGCTACAAAGGGTTAGCCAAGAACACCGCTCAGCTATTTGCGCTGTTTGGTTTTGCTAATTTGGTGCTGGCGCGCCGATGGCTATATATTGCTGACGGCCAAGTTGCGTCCTGAATACGAAAAATGGGGGAAATAATGCAAAAAATGACGCCATTCAGGGAAAAAACCGCAGAACTTCACCTCGCATCCGGAAACTACGCGCCGGACTCTGCTGTGCGGTGAATTATTCAGCATTTCCTTAGAATCCATTACTGGCAACCCACTTCAAACTACCCAAAACTGACTGAATGTATTCTAAGGCAGCAAAGGGATGCCGGTCAGCGCTGTCGTTTCAAGTAAGCCGAACATAATATTCATGTTCTGTACCGCTTGACCGGCCGCACCTTTGACCAGATTGTCAATTATTGATAATACAACCACAGTATCACCTTGCTGCGGTCGATGTACTGCGATACGGCAGCAATTCGCACCACGTACGGTACGCGTTTCCGGATGACTGCCAGCTGGCATTACATCCACAAATGTTTCGTTGGCGTAACGCTGCTCATATAACGCTTGCAAATCAGCATCACATTGTATGCGTGCATACAATGTGGCATGAATACCACGTATCATCGGAGTAAGATGCGGCACAAAAGTCAAACCAATTTTCTGTTGTGTCGCTCGCGCGAGCCCTTGGCTAATTTCGGGTAGATGGCGATGCCCTGATACACCATAAGCTTTGAAATTGTCCGCTGCCTCGGAAAACATGATGCTAACCTCTGCTTTGCGCCCCGCGCCAGACACACCCGATTTTGCGTCGGCAATCAAGCTACTACAATCCACAATCCCCGCTTCCAGCAATGGAAGAAAGCCAAGCTGCACAGCTGTTGGATAGCAACCCGGGTTGGCCACTAGCCGTGCATGTTTTATCTGTTCACGATTACTCTCTGGCAAACCATATATTGCCTCAGAGATCAGATCAGGACAGGCGTGGCTCATACCGTACCATTTTTCCCAAACTGCCACGTCTTGAATACGAAAATCCGCCGCTAAATCTATTATCCGCACTCCTGCATCAAGTAATGCACGTGCATGATGCATGGCAATACCATTGGGTGTAGCAAAGAATACTAAATCACATTGATCCAGATGTGCATCATCTTGGTGGGTAAAACATAAATCCACATAACCACGCAAGCTGGGAAACATTTGGCTGACCGGCACTCCTTGGTCAGCGCGCGAAGTAATGGCGCACAACTCCACTTGCGGGTGTTGCGCCAGTAGCCGCAACAGCTCTACTCCCGTATAACCTGTTCCTCCGACGATGCCAACTTTAATCACTTCTTTCCCCTATTTTTGCGTTAGCTATAGCAAATACATCGCAATAGCTATTATCTTGTAATAAGTAGTCGATAGTGCCATGCTTATTTCAGCATGAGACGAATTTAACCGCTTATAGAAATTCGGCCATACCAGACTGCTTTTTTCCAAACCAATATGATTTCGCCACCGCGAAGGTGCAGCACAAAAGATACAAACTGTTCCGCTTATCAAGCACTCAACTATTTGCCAACTATTTATTTGACGAATAATACAATTAAAATGAAAAGCCGCCCAAAGGCGGCTTTTCCAAACACTCCCAATACGTTTAACGCTTGGAGAATTGCTTGCGGCGGCGCGCCTTGCGTAAACCAACTTTTTTACGCTCAACTTCACGCGCATCGCGGGTAACAAGTCCAGCTTTGCTCAACATAGGCTTCAAGCCCGCATCAAAATCTATCAGGGCACGAGTAATGCCATGACGCACTGCTCCCGCTTGACCAGATTCACCACCCCCACACACATTTACCATAATATCGAATTTGTTAAGCATGTCGGTCAGTTCCAGCGGCTGACGCACTATCATACGACCAGTTTCTCTCGAGAAAAATATATCGAGTGGCTTATCATTTACCACGATATCACCCTTGCCCGGTTTAATGAATACACGAGCTACTGCGCTCTTGCGACGACCGGTACCATAGTTGTAAGTCACGTTCATGATTAAGCTTTCAATAAATCAATAGGTTTAGGTTGCTGCGCCAAATGGGGATGTTCAGCACCACCATAGATCTTTAGCTTACGCAACATGGCGTATCCTAAAGGACCTTTTG
Source organism: Candidatus Nitrotoga sp. HW29 (assembly GCF_924101635.2). Lineage (GTDB taxonomy): Bacteria > Pseudomonadota > Gammaproteobacteria > Burkholderiales > Gallionellaceae > Nitrotoga. Next base: position 44,277 of record NZ_CAKMAA020000047.1, read on the forward strand.
GCAGCATACCTTTAACTGCTTTTTGCAACACGCGGTCTGGATGACGTTCCTGCAGCTTGGTAAAATTAGTTGTATAAATCCCACCGGGATAACCAGTGTGGCGGTGATAGACCTTGTCTTGCGCCTTGTTGCCGGTAACACGCAGCTTTTCAGCATTGACCACCACAATAAAATCACCCGTATCCACGTGCGGTGTATATATCGCCTTATGTTTGCCGCGTAGACGGGCTGCAATTTGACTAGCTAAACGACCTAAAATCTTGTCGGCAGCATCTACCAAATACCAGTCATGCTGGACTTCATGGGGCTTAGCTGAAAATGTTTTCATGGCGCTTCCTAAAACAAAAAAATAGTAAACTTCGGAGGGCGCAAATTCTATGTTAAAGGCTAGCCTCTGTCAAACAAATTCAATCCCCGGTTTCAGTATCCAGAAAAAATTGTTATTTATATTGCATACGCTTTCTGGCACTTTGAGCTCAAGCAGATCAATCGCTCAGGTATTGATATCTCATCCACTTAACTGCAATTCTGATTACGGATTAGCGACCAGATCAAGATCCAGTTGACTGGCATCATCCTCCGTATTTACCTTACCATTTTCACGCGCCGCTTCAATTTCATCAAGATACTCTGATGTCACATCCCCGGTAATGTAATCACCATCAAAGCATGAAGCATCGAAGTACTCAATATTCTGATTCGTCTTGCGCACTGCCGCTTTGAGGTCATCGAGATCCTGATATATCAATCTATCTGCACCGATTTCACGGCAAATTTCCTCATCACTACGACCGGTGGCAATCAGCTCTTTACGGCTCGGCATGTCTATACCATACACATTAGGAAAACGCACTGGGGGAGCGGCGGAGGCGAAGTACACCTTGCGCGCTCCGGCATCACGCGCCATTTGAACAATTTCACGGCTCGTGGTACCACGTACAATAGAATCATCTACCAACAGGACATTTTTACCCTTAAGTTCCACGCTAATTGCATTTAATTTCTGGCGCACCGATTTTTTTCGCATTGCCTGTCCCGGCATGATGAAGGTACGCCCTATATAACGATTTTTCACAAAACCTTCGCGAAATGCGATGCCCAAGCGATTAGCCAACTGCAAAGCACTCGGGCGACTGGAATCTGGAATGGGGATAACAACATCAATATCATGCTGCTGCCATTCGCGGGTAATTTTGTCGGCCAGATTTTCACCCATATTTAAGCGTGTCTCATATACCGAAATTCCATTAATCACCGAATCCGGACGCGCCAGATAAACATACTCAAAAATACATGGATTAAGTGTTGGATTTTCTGCACATTGTTGACTATGAAGATTTCCATCAAAGTCAACAAATACCGATTCGCCTGGTGCAATATCGCGGATAAACTTAAAACCTAGCGTATCCAATGCCACACTTTCCGAAGCAATCAAATATTCCGTACCATTTTCAGTTTGATGGCTACCCAATACCAGCGGCCGTATACCATAAACATCGCGGAACGCCAGCAGGCCATATCCCGCAATCATTGCCACTACTGCGTAAGCTCCACGGCAGCGACGATGTACCCCGGATACGGCATCAAAAATGTTCTTAATGTCCAAACGATAGCGCATTGTGGAATTGGCTTGTAATTCATGCGCAAGCACATTGAGCAGCACTTCCGAGTCGGAATTGGTGTTTACGTGTCGCCTGTCTTCCAGAAACAATTCTTGCTGCAATTGCTCAGTATTGGTCAAGTTGCCGTTATGCCCAAGCACAATACCGAATGGCGAATTGACATAAAATGGCTGTGCTTCATTGTGATCAATGGCGGAACCCGCAGTAGGATAGCGCACATGAGCTATCCCCGCATTACCGCGCAGTGCCCGCATGTTACGCGTACGGAATACATCGCGTACCAGGCCATTACCCTTGTGCAAGTGAAAGGTATTGCCTTCAATAGTGGCAATACCAGCGGCATCCTGCCCGCGATGCTGCAGCACTAACAAACCATCATATAAAACTTGATTGGCCGATGTTTGCGCGACAATGCCTAGAATGCCACACATGTTTTAACCCCCATATTCATTTTTTAATCCAAAATGCACACGACGCGCCACGCTATCTGGCAACCAGACCAAACTAGCTAACGCCATGCTTTCTAATGGTTTACTTAACTTCGCCTCACGCCAAAACGGCTTTTTCGGCAAATCAGTCAATCCCGCCAACAAAACCAGTATCAGTACTAACAGCATGCCACGTAACATGCCAAATAAACTGCCGAATAGACCGTCTACCCAACCGAGGCCGGTCAATTTGATTAATTTCGATAACAGCCATATCACGATACCACTGACGATCAAGGTCGTCACAAACAGCAAAATAAAAGCAACTGTGACCTTGATCGCATCTATCCCTAGCTCGGCCGGCATCAAAGCTGCCACATTAACTGCCTGCCAACGTGCCACTACGTAGGCTGCCACCCAACCAAGGAGCGACAACACTTCATACACAAAACCTCGCCACCATCCCAGCAACACCGACCAAACAACGATTATAAAGACCGTATAATCAAACCATGTCATGCCTAATACGCTGGACTTACCGTCGGTTTCAGCCCTTGCGCCTCCAGTTTTTTATAAATATTGTCTGCGGCTTCACGCGTGGCATACGGGCCAGCACGTACACGGATTTTGTTACCCACCTTCTCGGTATAAACCTTGATATTCTGTTCACTCAATTTTTTCTGCCATTGGTGCGCAGTATCAGCATTGGCAAATGCGCCAACCTGCACCACAAAACCAGAGTGAGGCACAACTTTCCTGTTCTCTGTTTGAGTATCCTCAACAGACTTAACTTCAGATTTGACTGGAGCAAGCTTACTTTTAATCGTTTGCGATACCACGGCTACTTGATCTTTAATGACAGGTAGACTGGGTACCGCTGAAACAGGAGCAGCAACCGGTGATGAAACCACAAGGACAGAGACAGACGCTAACGGCATGTCCATCTTGGGTACGAACTCACCTACTTTATCTTTGTCCGGGATGCGCAACTCTATATCCTGGCCCCCTAACCTGGGTTCACTATCCAACACCATAGGCAGCAGCACCACAATTACGATAACAAGGGCCACTGCGCCAATCAAGCGACGTCTTGCTCGACGCTTCAGACTGATTTCATCATCCATCAGTTGCTTTGCCATCATGACTCTCCGCACAAATCAAGCGTGGCGCAGACTGCGCACGCATCACCTCTGCTACTGTATAGAATGAACCAAATATTATGATTCTATCATTTTCGACGGCCTCATTACAGGCATGCTGTAGCGCATCTGTTACCGTGACAAACATCAACACCGCACTTTCCACTCCCTCGGCATATAACACTCCAGATAATTCTGCGGCCGTTGCACCGCGCGGCGCGGCGATGCCGGCCACTAGCCAGATATCCACTTGCCCCTTGAGCGCACGCGCAACACTGGCCATATCCTTGTCCTTAAGCATGGCGAACACGGCGAAAGTCTTGCAGCAAGGCGGCAAGGCGGCCAAATTTTGCGCCAGCGAGCGCGCCGCCTGGGGATTGTGCGCCACATCCAAAATCAGCATCGGCCTGCCGGGCATAATTTGAAAACGGCCTGGCAGCACTACCTCAACCAAACCGCGCCGTACCGCCGCCATACTCACCGGCAATTTATTCTTTAGCGCAGCCAGCACCGCCAGTGCAGCGCTGGCATTATGCAATTGAAATGCTCCACGCAAAGCGGGATAAGGTAGAGCACTGCGAGTACCACCCGCACCGTGATAATTCCACTGTTGCGCGCCTGCCGTAAAACTGAATTGCTCACCCAGACACCACAACTGTGCGCCGATATGCTGCGCCTGTGTGCGAATCGTAACAGGCACATCTCTATCGCCAAACACCGCCACTTTCCCAGCACGAAAAATTCCCGCCTTCTCAAATGCAATTTGTTCACGCGTATCACCAAGATACTCCATATGGTCCAAGTCTATGCTGGTAACCACCGCACAATCATGATCGAACACATTAACCGCATCCAGCCGCCCTCCCAGGCCCACCTCCAGTATTGCCACCTCTACCGCCTGGTCGATAAAACATTGCATCGCAGCCAGCGTGCCAAACTCAAAATAGGTTAATGAAATTTCTGATAATTCATCATTCCCCTGTAATTCATCATTCCCCTGCAAGCTGGCATTCTTGTTTTGCAAAGGTAGCGCAGCACGCGCCTGCTCTATCCGTTCGAATGCTGTGCACAGCATCGCATCACTGGCCTGCTGCTGACCGATACGGACGCGTTCGTTGTAATCCAGCAAATGAGGCGAGGTGTAACAGCCAACGTGATAACCCGCTGCGTGCAGTATGCTTTCGAGCATTGCACACACGGAACCTTTACCATTAGTTCCCCCCACAACAATCACAGGGAAAGCGGGTTTGAGCCCCAGCTGCTGTTTAACTTTTGCAACGCGCTCAAGACCTAATTCAATCGCTTTGGGATGCTTGGTCTCAAGATAGGCGAGCCAGTCGTTCAATGCGCTATGTTTATCTAACATAGCGGCCTAGCTTTTGATTTTTTGCAGATTTGTATGGGAAATTTCTCATGCCGGTATACGTGTAAACAATTTTCATCGCAAATATTCATCACCCAACAACTAAAGAATATCTACGCGAATAGCCAAGCTTAAATTCCGACTAAATTTCATAGTGTTGCTTTGGCAAGCCAAAAGCTTTACAGGCAGCACGCATTCATCAGGATGAACAACTTACCACGACATGACGCGCCCAATCCGGTGCCGGCGCGGCATAATCTTCCATTTCTGGCTGCTCATCAAAGGGTCGGCTAAGCAATGCCAGCAAGCGATCTACTTCCGAAAAATCGCGTTCCCGCTCCGCCAGAGCAATCGCACTTTGCGCCATGGAATTACGCAGAATATATTTAGGATTGACCTTGTCCATGCGTACCTTTCGCTCTTCGTCCGTTTCCGGCTCGCTCTGCAGGCGTGTACGATACACGCCGGCCCAAGCATCAAATACCGCCCGATCGATGAATTGATCGCGTAATGCGTTGTTTGTCTCATCCGGCGCGAATTTGAACGAACCCAAACTGCGAAACAGATTAGTGTAATCCAGCTGATTTGCGCGCATCATTTCCAGCAGTGACTTCACGAGAGCAGCATCTTCTTTACTGGCGTTGGTTAATCCCAGCTTCTTGCCCATCAATTCAGTATAGTATTTGAAGTATGTCGGCTCGTAATTTTCCAGGGCCGCTTGCGCTTCTTCCACCGCAATAATAGGCGTCAAAGCCTGCGCCAGACAAGCCAGATTCCACAAGCCGATTTGCGGCTGCTGATCAAAGGCATAGCGTCCGCCATGATCGGAGTGATTACAAATAAAACCCGGGTCGTAGGTTTCCATGAAACCGAATGGGCCATAATCAAAAGTCAGCCCGAGGATCGACATATTGTCCGTATTCATCACGCCATGTGCGAAACCGACAGCCTGCCATTGAGCCATCAGACTTGCGGTGCGCGTGATAACCTCATTCAATAAACGCAAGTACTTGTCCGGCGTATCACTGATGTCCGGGAAATGCTTGGCAATAACATAATCAGCGAGCATAGCGATCGGTTCGTGCTGTCCCCTATAAGCGAAAACCTCAAACGAACCAAAACGCACATGCGACGGTGATAAACGGGTAACCACAGCAGCGCTTTCGATAGTCTCGCGGTACACCTCTGCATCGCTGCCCACAATACACAAAGCACGCGAAGTAGGAATACCCAAGCCGTGCATCGCTTCTGAACACAAGTATTCACGAATGCTGGATCGCAGCACGGCACGGCCATCGCCATTGCGCGAAAACGGTGTGATACCGGCCCCTTTCAATTGAATATCCCAATACTCTCCATCATTGTTTTTTATTTCGCCCAACAAAATTGCGCGCCCATCTCCCAGTTGCGGCACAAAGTGACCAAACTGGTGTCCCGCATAGAGCATCGATAACGGCTCGCTACCGGGCAGCAAACGGTTACCAATAAAATATTCAACAAAATCCGCGCGCTCAACTTCGGTTACATCCAGGTTAATTAATTTAGCGGCACTCGCATTAAAACTAACCAAATAGGCGTTGGGCAAGGGCGTAGGATTCAGACGACTATGAAAAACATCTGGCAGTCGAGAAAAAGTATTATCAAAATTCAATTGTTCAAGTTTTTTCATCACAATCTTTTTTATCTTAGTCAATAAGTTCGACTTGCCAAAATCCATGCCGGGTTATACAAAATTGAACACAGTGACGTATGCACCGTCCGTAAAACTCTCATCGCCGCCGTGATGCGCGCTTGCGCCATTCCCATACCACAATCACACGCCACAACATGCGCACACTAAAATAACCCGCAATAGCAAAACTTAACGCCAAAAGCGGCAAACCAGCAGCAAGCGGTTTACCCAATGACACAATCCAATCCAGCATGACGGCAGGCCAGTTAACCCACGTCATTTCCGGCAGGGTTAAACTCACGGGTGACTGGCCGTTATGATGCCCGGTAACAAATACACCAAGCTGATAGGCCAACGCGTAGAGAGGCACGATGGTAAATGGGTTAGTGTATAGCGTGGTCGCCGCAGCTACCGGCAAATTAACGCGCAACAGCACTGCCAGCAAAGCTGCACCTATCATTTGAAGCGGACCAGGAATCAGCCCGGTAAACAGACCAACGGCTACGCCACCTGCCACTGAGTGACGATTTAGATGCCACAGGTTAGGATGATTTAACCAACCGCCAAACCAGCACGCCCAACGGCTTTGTTTGAATGTTTCGTGGCTGGGTAGGAATTTTCTGAAATATTTTTTCGGCACAGGTATCCGTTGAATAAGGCAAAATCGTTACTAGACAAAAGTTACAGGCAATATCAGGATCGTAGATTACCTTATTTTATTGAATATACCAGCCCTCTTTGGGAAGTTTGCACATGAGTCCGAAAACACCCGACCCAACTGATATACGCGGCCTGACGCATACCGAAGCACATTGGCGACTGCACGCAAAAGGAATAAACGAATTGCCCGCGACCAGAAGCCGCAATATCCTGGCGATTACACTGGAAGTAACACGCGAACCGATGTTCTTGCTGGTATTGATAGCGGGCGGTGCGCTTTCCTTTCTTCAGCTGACCCTGTATTTGCCCTTTTTACGCGATATATTTCACTTCACCTCCCTCACCCTCTATCAACTTGCGCTGAGTACTGCTACCAGTCTGTGCGGCGTACTCTGGTTCGCATTGCTCAAGCTCATTCGGCGGCGTTAAGTAAACCATGCGCTATGCCGTTTTATTTTTTGCATTGGGCGTATGGCTTTTACAACAACAAGCAGCACTTCCCAACTTCACTTGGAGTGGATTAACTTTATTGCTCGCCGGTATTTTGTTACTACCCCGTAACACTCTTTTCCAGCGCAAAGCATACCCTACTCTTTTTGCAACATTTGCCTGTACCTTTGGTTTTTTCTACGCTGCATTTTTTGCGCAGCAACGATTGTCCGATACGCTACCTGCCGAATGGCAGGGCAAAGACATTCAAATCATCGGCGTGGTAGCAAAGCTTCCCACCCAGCATGAACACGGACTTCGTTTTGTATTTGATGTGGAACAAGTACTCACCCCCAATGCCATTGTTCCGCCACATATCCTGCTTGGTAGTTACGATGAAATGCGGAAAGAACCGCTTGATATCCATGCCGGGGAACGCTGGCAGCTCACGGTACGCTTAAAGCAGCCGCACGGCAGCAGCAATCCTCACGATTTTGATTTTGAAGCATGGATGCTGGAAAACAAACTACGCGCCAACGGTTATATTCATCGAAAGCCAGATAACGTGCGACTGGATGCGTTAGTACAGTCGCCGGATTACTATATCCAGAGCCTACGCGAAAAAGTGCGTGACCATATCCAGAAAACGTTAAGCGCCCTCCCCAATCAGCTTCACCCATTACAAATTCCACACACCGCAAGCGGGGCAGAAGCTCTCGATAGCGCTGAGATGAGTGTTATCGAAAAAAATAACTACGTCGGCGTATTAACCGCACTTGCCATTGGCGACCAGACAGGCATTCCAGCGACGCAATGGCAGGTTTTTACGCGCACCGGGGTTAATCATTTGATGAGTATTTCTGGCCTGCACATCACCATGCTGTCAGGACTGGCGTTTGCTGTAAGCTATTGGTTATGGCGGCGCAGTACGCGCCTCACGCGCGCGCTACCGGCACGCAAAGTTGCTGCGCTCATCGGCTTGCTGGTGGCACTCGGCTATGCACTACTGGCGGGTTACGGTGTGCCGGCGCAACGCACGGTGTATATGTTGGCGACGATTGCTTCCATGTTGTGGCTCTCACGCACTGTCGCACCGTCGCAAATTCTTGCCGCCGCCTTGCTCGTTGTATTATTACTCGACCCATGGGCGGTGCTATCACCGGGATTCTGGCTCTCTTTCGGCGCGGTAGCATTAATTTTTTATGTGACCGCGCACCGTTTACGCCCCCCGCACTGGTTAGTAACCTATGGCCGCGTGCAATGGGCAATGAGTATCGGCCTGATTCCGCCGCTTTTGGCAATGTTCCAGCAAGTTTCACTGGTGTCGCCCATCGCCAATGCTTTTGCCATTCCGTTGGTCAGCTTCGTGGTGGTGCCGCTCACCCTGCTGGGCGCAGCACTTCCCTTCGATTGGCCGCTGTGGCTGGCACATCAGGCCATGAGGGTATGCATCCACCTGTTGGAATGGCTGAATAGTCTGCCAGAGGTGGTATGGACACAGCACGCACCACCCACATGGAGCATCGTCACCGGCATGCTTGGTGTATTGTGGATGCTATTGCCGCGTGGATTTCCCGCACGCTGGCTGGGGCTGATCGCCCTGCTACCGATGTTTCTGGTGCTGCCCGCAGTGCCGCCTGAAAATTCGCTGCGCCTGGTCATTTTCGATGTTGGGCAAGGCTTGGCCGTCGCCGCGCAGACACGCAACCACGCATTACTCTATGACGCCGGCCCCAATTTTAATAGCGAGGCCAACAGTGGCAACCGCATCCTCATCCCGGCGCTGCGTGGCATGGGCATCTCTCATCTCGACGGCCTGATTCTTACCCATGATGACAACGATCATACCGGCGGCGCATTATCTATTTTGCAAGGGCTGCCGGTAGGTTGGCTCTCATCCTCGCTGGCAACAAACCATCCCGTGTTGCAACACGCTTCCAACACCCAGCGCTGCATAGATGGGCAAGCCTGGGAATGGGACGGCGTGCATTTTGAAGTACTACACCCGACAGCGGAAAGTTATGCGGAAGAAAAAATCCGCGACAATAACCGCAGTTGCGTATTAAAAATCAGCACGGGCAAAAACAGCGTGTTGCTTGCCGCCGACATTGAAAAAGATTCCGAATGGCGGTTGCTGAAACAACATGAGGAAGAACTCCCCGCTACGCTCTTGGTGGTGCCACATCACGGCAGCAAAACCTCGTCCGTGAATGCCTTCGTGGCGGCCGTGCATCCACGCTATGCTGTATTCACCGTAGGTTACCGCAATCGCTTCGGTCATCCCAAAGAAGAAATCGTCGAGCGTTATCGCGCGATGGACAGTGAATTATTGCGCTCCGACAAAGATGGTGCAATTGTGGTGGAAATGGATATACAAAATATTAGTGTGGAACGATATCGCAAAAGCCACGCACGTTATTGGCAACAAGCAGTTGATGATGCACCTTAAATGAAAAAGATTTGGCATCGAGCGCTTGGTAAAAGAATGGTGTTTTTTACAAAAAATATCAATGGGATTAGACTTGATAGATAAATCGAGTCTAACCCTGAGGTCCTGAGGTCTCACACAAAAAGATCGCTAGGGGGTGTTGCTGCTGGTCGCATGTCTTGCCTCGTTCGTACTACGCTTGATTGGCGAGGTGGGTAAAGCGCGACAGTTGGAGTTCAAATTCCAGAGCAATACGCGGCGTTCGCGCCCGGTTCTCTCTGTGATTACTTTGGCATTGCAGCTTATACAACATGGTATGGCGGCATTCCCGCCGCGCGAGCTTGGTGCAGCCCTTAAACGGTTACATTATGATCATCCCGCGTTGCAACTTTGAGGGGAGACCTCAGAGTCAGATCCCATTCATTGATTCCCCTAACTTTAGGTCAAATCAAATCGGAGCGCACATGACTATACCTTCATCGATCCACCCGCGCGCGACGACTTCCTGAATCGCTGCTGTAGCACTGGAAATGCGATGATTGCTGTCGACCACTCGGGCAAACCCATTGTTATAGGCCCGGTAGACCGGCGCTGTCCCGGTCGGACATATACCATTGGTCGGTGGAGTCGAAACAAAATCCAGACTTTCGAAATTCCAACGCTTCTGCGCGGCGGGCGTAGTGGTCTGAAGCTGCTTAAGACCATCACATTCAGAGGCCGATGCTGTATAAAAATGCGAATTGGGGCCGGGAACCTGGCTGCCGTAGAAGCGACAAACGGACGTGCTACCGCCCGATTTGAAACTATTTCCGGTTCGTATCCAGCCGGGTCCCGCGCTACCTCCGTCGATGCCCGCAGCCTCACCGGTGTTGGCAGTAATGAAATAATGATCCAGGTTGGTGTTATAAAACTCAACGACGGGCAGACTGGCGAATGCCCCGTTTGCACCTACCCGCTGGGCATAGATGTCCTGATTTGTGTCGCTGCGAAAATCCTGCCAGGTGATAATCGCCCCGCCGCTACCGTCGCTTATCATGGTTTGATCAAATTGGTAATTTACAGCCGTGGATATCGCGACTCCGTTTGCGGTCCATTGCACCACTCCGCTCGAGCTTATCCGCTGGGCATAGATGTCCTGATTTGTGCCGCTGCGAAAATCCTGCCAGGCGATAATCGCCCCGCCGCTGCCGTCACTTGTGATGGTTGGATTTGATTGGTCATCTGAAGCCGTAGATATCGCGACTCCGTCTGCGAGCCATTGCACTACTCCGCTCGCGTTTATCCGCTGGGCATAGATGTCCCAACTTGCGCCGCTGCGACCATCATACCAGGTGATAATCGCTCCGCCGCTACCGTCGCTTATTAGGGTTGGATTTGATCCATAACTTACGCCCGTGGATATCTTGACTCCGTCTACGGCCCACTGCACCACTCCGCTCGCGTTTATCCGCTGGACATAGATGTCATTAGTGCCGCTGCGAGCATCCTGCCAGGTGATAATCGCTCCGCCGCTACCGTCGCTTATTAGGGTTGGATGTGATTGGTAATCTGGGGTCGTGGATATCGCATTATTGACCGTCGGGTTGGTTGACCAGGCGGCAACGGCATTGCCGGACAACAGGCCGGCAAACAGAACAACAAGCATTGCGATAAAACAGGACATCCGAGGTACTGCGTTAAAACTTTCCATAGCGCATCCTTTTTGAAGATGTTTTTGTTCACTTCAGTTTCTGAGCCAAAAAGCAAAACCCGCCTGTTCTTAAAATGGATGCACGTGCTTATTTGCCTAGGAATTAAGAATAGGAATTTCAAACGCAGGAGTTAAAATATCCATGAGCCACCGCTCTCCTGTCAATGAGGTAGGCTGAAGGAAATAGACACCTCCGTTTTGCGAAACTTAAAACGGTACATTATCATGCCTGCATCCATAATCAATCGCACCTGTCAGAAAACGTACCATTGATCTCTTGATGAAGCGACAATTGGCATTCTCGTCATGACGGGCAGATCATCGGTCCCTGCTGTCATTTTGGAGCAGAATTCTGAATGATCATTTCTGGCTATTATTCGACATTTTCCTGTGCGGGCGGTAGTATCGCGCTCCATTTTTATCGGTTCGGTTTCAGCTCCCTCTCCTACCCATGTCTGTTGAAACTCCCGCACGCGCCTGCGGCATCGATTTCGGCACGTCCAATTCGACCGTCGGCTGGCTGCATCCCAATGATTCTCCCTTGCTGGTATTGGAAAATGGCAAGACCACATTACCCTCCGTAATTTTTTTCAATGCAGAAGAAAGTACCATCAGCATCGGCCAGGCTGGCCTCAATGAATATTTGGAGGGTTATGAAGGCCGCTTGATGCGCGCCTTGAAAAGCCTGCTGGGCAGCAACCTGATGGAGGGTAAAACCGAAATCCAGGGGCGCTCACTGCCCTACAAGCAATTATTGACACAGTTCATCACCGAGCTCAAATGCCGCGCCGAAATAGCGGCAGATCGCTCTTTCGACCAAGCCGTATTTGGTCGGCCAGTGTTTTTTGTGGATGACGATACGGCCGCCGACCAAAAGGCCGAAACAACACTGGAAACCATCGCCTACAGCGCCGGATTCCGTGAAGTGAGCTTTCAGTATGAACCAATCGCCGCAGCCTATCATTACGAACGCCAGATTAACCACGAAGAGCTGGTGCTGGTCGCCGACATCGGCGGCGGCACCTCCGACTTCTCCCTGATCCGACTCTCGCCACAACGTGCACTGGTAACCGACAGGCGGGACGATCTGCTGGCCAACAGCGGCGTGCACATCGGCGGCACCGATTTCGACCGGCAACTGAGCCTGACAGGCGTGATGCCCCTGCTAGGCTATGGCAGCCTGCTCAAGCGCGGCCTGATCATGCCCTCCAGTTACTACATGAACCTTGCCACCTGGCACACCATCAATCAGGTCTATACCCGCCGCACCTGGTCCGAGCTGCAGGAACTGTATCTGGACACCCAAGCGCCTGAAGCTATGGACCGCCTGCTAAAGCTGATCCACGATCGCACCGGTCACTGGCTGGCCGTACAAGTCGAGGAAGCCAAGATCGCTTTGTCGGCCAGCGATAGCGCAATCCTGCATCTGGACCGACTGACGCCAAATTTACGCCACACGCTAACCCGAATCGAATTTGAGCAAGCTTCGGCAGAATTGGTAGAACGAATCGGCAACACCCTGAACACCTTACTAGCAAAGGCCAGTATACGCAGCGAATCGGTAGATACGATATTTTTCACCGGCGGTGCCAGTGGCGTACCCATACTGCGCGAACGCATTGCCGCAATCTTGCCTATGGCCAAACGCATGGAAGGCGACTTATTCGGCAGCGTCGGTGCTGGCCTTGCGGTAGAAGCGCAGCGCCGCTTTGGCTGATAACGCAGCAACTCATAATCAAACCTGCTCACGCGTTGAAGGCTTTGCAACAGATTTATCAAGAAACATTTCAGAATTTCTTGCCCAACATCTGTTCAAACAGCGTAACAATGGCAGATGAATCCTCTTCACCCATCCCTGCCTCGACAAGCGCATTGATATACGTAGCCGCCATCTTGGTGCCCGGCAATTCATAGCCAGTTCATCCGCAAATTGCCGCACGATACACAAGTCTTTCTGATGCAGTTTGGCTTTGAAACCGGGCATGAAATTATGCGTGAGCATGCGTTGTCCATGCACTTCAAGTATTCGGCTACCGGCAGATCCTCCCAGCAAAGCCTGTCTTACTTTTGCAGGATCTACACCGGACGCAACAGCCAGCGAAAAAGCTTCGGCAATCGCGACTAGCGTTTGTGTTATCACAATCTGATTGCACGCTTTGCTCACTTGCCCCGCACCATGATCGCCAATATGCACAATGTTTTTTCCCATCACCTGCAGCACAGCCAATGCTTGCTCGAATACGTCGGCCTTGCCACCCACCATGATGGAGAGCATGCCATCGATGGCCCCCTGGCTACCACCCGAAACTGGTGCGTCGAGCATGTTTATTTTTTTCTGCGCCAGCGCTGATGCTATTTGACGAGTAACTGAAGGTAAGATGGTACTCATGTCAATTACCGTACTGCCGATTTGTGCGCCGTGAATAATGCCCTGTTCACCGAGAATCACCTCCCATACATCTTCAGTATCGGAAACATTGGTAAAGATCAGATTGCAATGTTTTGCCAGTGCTTGCGGGGTATCGCATGCATGCGCACCGGCCCGTACCAGTTGCTGCATTTGTTCGAGGCGGCGTGCATACACCCACAGCGGATACCCCGCTTTAAGCAAATTATTGGCGCAAGCATGTCCCATCACGCCCAGGCCGATGTAACCAATATTGGGTTTCATAAGGTCTCACAGTTCAAAAATCAAAAAAATAGGCTACCGCATTGCGGTCATTTTGGCGAGAAGCTGAAATAGAAAATCGTCGTCGCACCCTCTTGTTTCAAACAGGAATTTGAGATTTCACCCACGGCACTTGAGCCCATGTTGCGCGAACGTATTACCGCAATCTTACCTATAGATAGAAATGGAACTGAGCCCACTGGAACAAGAGATATGCACAAAAAGAAACGAACAAACTATGAGTAAGCAACTTAAACCACTTCCAAAATTCGCTAACGAAGTGGCAGAGCGGAGCTTTTAGGAAAACCACCGCTCATTCGAATATATGGATTGAAGTAAAGCTCAGTGTGATGTGTTACCAGAACTGAAACCGGCTACCAGGACTCTTTGCATCTACCGCAACACTTATTGGACTCGATAAAATCAGCGGACAATCGCGCATCGTACCCTATCAGTGATTGATAAAGGTGTGACTGCAAGAGAAGCTACATAGCACTTAAATTCGAGTCTGCCCCTGAGGTCTTTCGCGAGCTGGCTGGGGCTGTGTCCGGGTACCAAGATTACCGGAGGCAAAGTGATCAGCGGCAAAACCAAGCGCGTAGCTAACCGGGCGGCCCAAGCCTTGAGATTGGCCGCAGCAGCATTGCGTAGCAGCCAGTCGGCGCTGGGCGCATATTTCCGCAGGATGTGCGGGCGCATGGACAAACCTAAAGCCGTAACCGCCGCCGCGCACAAGTTGGCGCGCTTAATCTACACCATGCTTACCAAAGGTGAAGAATATACCGATCAAGGACAGAATTATTACGAAGAACGTTATCGCGAAAGAGTGTTGCGACAACTAGCTCAGCGCGCTGAAAAAATGGGGATGAAACTCGTCGTCAATGAACAACCCGCTTGATTCTACTTTTTAAAATCAATTGGTTGGGAGGTGTTTCTTAAGAGGCATTTGTTCTGTTTTTGGCATTATTGTATACACCATTATTTTCCCTTTTACCCACTGCAATAACAAAAACAATAAGTTCTTGGTTATTAACTTCATAGACAAGGCGATAACCCGCAGAGCGAAGTTTAATTTTATAAGCGCAATCAAAATTACTGAGCCTGTTGGATAGGATGTGAGGGTTTTCCAAGCATTTTTTCAGCTTGTTTTTAAACTGGGCTTTAATGCTACTGTCGAGTTTATCCCATTCCTTTTTCGCGCTGGGCAGGAATTTTAATTCCTAAGTCATCAAGGGATACTTCAATCGCCAAGTGTTTTTCTGCTTGTCTTTCCTTCACTATTTCACCCAACTCATAATCTTCCAATTTATCCATTAGCTGTTCAAAAACAGCCGCAGGTACAAGATAGGCTGTCGGAAGATTGTGGTTAAGTATGGCAATAATCTCTCCTTCCGCCTTATTCAATAAAGCCGTTGGATTTTTTTTTAATTCAGAAATGCTTGCGCTAAATGAAGCCAATATTTGCTGCATTTGTACACCTTAAAATAAATGCTAAATTGAGTGCATATTTTAGCTCTTTTTTTGATGCATGCAAGTTGACTGCTACCGCCTAGCTCACCCGACGAAAACCGCATAGCGGTTTTTGGTCGGGTGGAGCGCAGTGTTATGAGCAATCACGCCAACATCCTGCAAAATTTTGGATGGACGTGATGAATAGAAATATTGCCCCCGAAGAACTTCGTGGCACTAATGAGACCATTGGAATTGAACACGTCCAGAATGTGTTCAATTAGCCGAAGCTTAACCCCTGTTCCTTCAACTGATCGTACCCCTCAATCTCGGAGCCGCAATATTTTTCGAAACCATAACCAGTAACGCGAATATGGCATCCATACCGATCTAGCCCTCCGCCGAAGTAGTGAGATCACTCGAAGTAGCCATCCGCCCCCAAAATAATGATTACAGCATGGGCCTCCTTCAGGCCTTCTTCGAAGATCTTGTCGACAAGGCTATCGCCTGGGAGCATTTCCCAGCGATCCAGCCATGCATCAACGCCGTTTTCCCTGAGCTTCGTCGCGAAATTGGTGACGAATCGGTCTTTGTCTTCGCTGGCATGACTGATGAAAACCCTGAGGCTCATACGGTGACCTCTTGCTTATAACGTAAAATTAACCAGCCGCCCCGCTTCTGGGCGATTTGGTTGAACGCCGGGTTAGGCTCTGGACTTCCAAATGGCGGGGTCTCTGCTACCATGGAATACTGCCAAGACAACGATGCGATGTTTCTCTGCACGAAAATAAACGCTGTATGGAAAACGATAGGCGACAACACGCCGAATGTCCTCACGAACAACGACAAATTGGAGAGGTTGTTCAGATGCCAACGATACGCAACGGTCAATCTCGGCCATAAACTCAATAGCAAGACCAACTCGCTTGGTCTCGTACCACGCACTTGCCTCGATGAATTCTGCACTGGCGGCACGATGAAAAGTAACGGGCAGGCTCATTGCCTGATTTTGGCAAGAGCAGCAGCCTTTACTTCACTCCATGAAACTACATCGTCGGGGTTGGCAAGATGATCTGCGAGGCGGCGGTCAAGTTCCGTTTTCTGCACTTCGGTCAACGGTGGCACGGCACCACGACTAACGATCCCGTCCCAGATGGCTTCAACCAGTTCGATCTGCTCGTCAATGTCGAGCACACGAGCTTGTTGTAAGAGTTGTGTGTTCATGATCTGGACTCTATTCAAAACTAACAAAGTAATTCTAGCGCGCTGCGTAACCTATGTCGAACATAGGCCCAACGTTTGACTTAAGCGGCGTGCCGAAGGCACGTCCGCTTGAAGGAAGGGTTAGATCGCGCCTTCACAATGACTCACGCAGGCTGCGCTATGAACTTGACGCCCAAGGCTCGCGCGACCTTCAATACGGTCTCGAAGCGCGGCTTGGCCCCAGGTGCGAGCGCCTTGTAGAGACTTTCACGGCCGAGGCCTGCATCCTTGGCGACTTGTGCCATTCCTTTCGCGCGCGCGACGTCGCTCAGCGCGAGAAGAAGCAAGTCTGGATCGTTGGTCTCCAAAATCGCAGTCATGTACTCAGCGATCGCTTCGTCGTCATTCAGATAACGTGCGGCATCAAAGACGACGAGCTTTGGTGTTGCTTTGGTCTTGGTCATAGATCATCTCCGAGTTCGGCTGCGAGCTTCAAAGCACGGCGGATGTCTCGTTTCTGGGACGTCTTGTCACCAGCCGTGAGCATCACAATGATGATTCGGCCGCGCCGAGTGAAGAAGAGACGATACCCAGTACCAAAGTCAACCCGTAGCTCCGAGACATCCCCTTCAATCGGTTGCCAGTCACCAAGGCTCCCTGCTTCAACCTGCCGCAGCCGGGCAACGATGCGAACCTGAGCACGTTTGTCCTTGAGATCATCAAGCCACGCAACGAACTCTTCAGTTTGGCGAACCGTGTACATCATTCATTGTAGCCATATGGATACAATAGATCAAGTAGGGGGTACGGTTCGGGCGCGGCCTAACGCTCGCGCTCAAGGGCCGCCGCGCCGCGCAGCGGCGGCCCCGCTGGAGCGCGTTGTTATGTTTCCAGCCACTTGTACATAACCAACGCATCTACGTAGCCCTTGGAAGGATGGCGAAATGCCTTAGGCAGGCGACCGACGGTATCGAAGCCCAGTTTATGCCAAAGCTTCACTGCGCCCTCATTGTTCGACGCCACAAAGTTGAATTGCATTGCCTTGTATCCAAGCTCGCTAGCGATTTTCTGAGAGTGTTCGCACATTGCGCTGGCTAGGCCGCGTCCTCGCGCAGCCGATGAAACCATGTAGCCACAATTGCAGACGTGACTTCCTGGACCTGACTGGTTGGTCTTGATGTAGTAGGTGCCTAGGACTTGTCCATTGTCCTCAAACACGAACGTTTTTCTTGGAACCTCCACCCACTGCCTAAGCGCCTCTGCTTTAGTGATATCTCGAGGGTATGCATAGGTCTCTCCGGCTGCGGCGATCTCGTGAAAGATCGGCCAGATCTGGTCAAAATCTTCGCGCGTGGCCTCCCGTATATGCATCCCGTCTGACCTATCTGCTAACGAATAGCGTTTATCTGCCGCCCCGCCCAAACTGGTTTAACCTGCGTCCTGTATTGGCGGCAGATAAACCTTGTTGGACTGAACCTTACGGAGAGCGGAACCTATGGGGATTGTAAGGTTTTGCGGCGCGTCGTCAACTGCATGATCGGGGAGTACGCCAGTGGGTAAGGAATAAGCGGATACTCCAGCGCAAACTTTCTGCGCTCATTGCTGCCTGAATATTGCACAAAATGATAAGTGCGAACGCCGCTCCTGCCGTATGGGCGAGCAAATCCACGGCAGGTACAAACACATGATTGTCGGGGCGCCGCAATAAAAAAATAGAGAGATTTCATGGCGGCTCCCGAGGCGGCGCACGCGGCATGTGTGGGGGAATCGCCTTTACTACCCGTAACTCGCCTTCACCACAGTGCGGACAGTTCAGCCACTCGATACCCGTCACCCGCCGCATGAATGCTTCCACCGATTCCACCACGATCGGGTCAGGCGCGGGTGCTTCCAGCGCCGCGCGCGCGGCGGCCAGGTTGGCGGCTTTGTGCGCGGAGCCGAGCAAGCCGTAGTGTCGGATACACCTGAAGCCACTAGGCAACATGTGTTGCATGAAACGTCCGATGAACTCGCCTGCTTCCAGGCGCATCACCTTCTTGCGGTTGCCATTGGCCGAATCGCGCATCCTGAAGCGCACATGACTCCCATCTATGCCGAGGATGCGCTCATTGAAAATTGCCACCCGGTGCGTGTAGCGCCCGAGATATTCCAGCACTTGTGCCGGCCCGCCCAGCGGCTGCTTGGCATACACCACCACCCAGTCGGGGCGGCGTAAAGCGGCGATAAGTATGCGAGTGCCATGAGGGTCAGACTCGATTTAATTTGACGTACTGCCATCATTTCTATAACCAGTCCTTACATGATGGCTCGCCTTCGCCCTTTATATCTACCCGGCCAACCTTTGCAAGTTATCCTGTAGAAAGGGCGTTATATAAAGCACGTTAATTGATAGTGAGCGTTATTTACTAACGCGAGTGCCATGAGGGTCAGACTCGATTTAATTTGACGTACTGCCATCATTTCTA
>NZ_CAKMAA020000048.1 GCF_924101635.2 Candidatus Nitrotoga sp. HW29
GCGATATTTTACCAACTATCAACACGGCTGGCGTTTTTCAGCAGCCTGCTAGAGATGATTCGCACGGTGACCACTGAGAGCTTTTAACTGCATAAACTTTTAGACGCACGGCAAAATTAGTTGGGCCACCAACCCTCCCGCTACGCTATCTTTCAAACGAAATTCACCACCATGCAAACGTGCCGCACGCTCGACAATTGCCAATCCCAACCCAGTTCCGGTGACATTGCTGCGTGAGGTTTCCAATCGGGCGAATGGTCGCTTGATCGCTTCGTGTTGCGTAGCAGGAATACCCGTACCGCAATCCGTTATAGTCAGATTAACTTGATTCTCTTCCTGTTTGAGCTGCAAAGTAATCTTGCCGCCACCATGTTTAATAGCATTATCCAGCAGGTTGGAGAGCGCGCGTTTCAACAATAATGGCCTGACTTGCAGTATAGGCACATCATGCAGTTCGAGCGTAAGCGATTTTGCTTGCTGTTTAAATCGCTCCGCGACTTCGCGTACAAGTAATTTTATATTCAGTTGAATAACGATTTCATCCTCATCCAGGCGCGCATAGTCAAGAAATTGCTGAATGACTGCATTCATCTGCTCAACATCAGCGGCAAGCCCCTCGCGTAAGGATTCCTCTACGATAAACTCAGCTGCCAGCCGCACACGCGTCAACGGGGTACGCAGGTCATGCGAAATGCCTGCCAACACCAACGCGCGTTCACGTTCATTCGCGGTGAGATCGGCAGACATCTGATTAAACGCGTGCGTTACCGCGACAATTTCATGCGCGCCTCGTTCCGGCAACGGCTGCAGAGTCGCCCCCTGACCTACTTTTTGTGCTGCTTGCGCAAGTTGCTGTAAGGGATACGCCACTTGACGCGCAATGAAATAAGCACCGAGCAAGGCCAAGCCAAAAACCAAGCTGCCCCATATCAATAATACTTGCGATACCGGATGTTCGATGTGTTCTTTGGGTAATGCCACCCAAAATTCTTCATTGCCAATAAAGAAGCTTACCCACAAAGCTTCCACACCATTATGTTCCGCAGCAAAGCGGGTATTTTTACCCAAGCTTTCGCGCACTTTTTCCATCATTAAATGCAATTCAAGAGGATGAGCGGGCAAGGGTTTGAGCACATCACTTTTGTCTGCCATTTGTACACGCAATCTTTCTACATCTGCCAATTCGTCGAGTAGCGCTGAGCGCCATTCCGGGGCAGCGGATAGCACGGCAGCGCGTGTGAGATTGATCACCGACACAACCAACTGTGCCATCTGCTGTGCATGCGGTTCACGTTCGACTTGATTGAAAATTGCCAGAGCGGCGGTTAAAGACAATATGGTCAGCACCATAATGAGTAGAAAGGCACGTACCAGCAAAGTTTTGGGGAAATTAATCAAGTCTTTATTCCATCCGGTACAAACACATATCCATGCCCCCAAATCGTTTGGATAAAACGGGGATGTGCAGGGTCAGTCTCAATGAGTTTGCGCAGCCGAGAAATTTGCACGTCTATAGCACGATCGAATGGATCATGGTTGCGACCACGCGCCAAGTCCATAAGTTTGTCGCGCGATAAAGGATGACGAGGATGGGTGACAAGTACCTTGAGTAATGCAAATTCGCCGGTCGTGAGCGTGATTGCTTTACCTGCTTTGCTTAACGCACGCGTCGCTAAATTTAATTCACAAACGCCAAATGTGACTATTTTTTCTTCGGTTTGCGGTGCGCCAATCGGTTGAGTTCCTTTGCGGCGCAATACTGCGTGAATACGTGCCACCAGTTCGCGTGGATTAAACGGCTTGGGAAGATAATCATCCGCGCCCATTTCCAATCCGATGATCCGATCTATTTCGTCGCCTTTGGCAGTGAGTAGAATCACTGGAACATTTTCTCCTGCTCCGCGCAAACGCCGCAAAATAGACAATCCGTCTTCATTTGGTAACATGAGATCCAGCACCAAAAGATGATAGCGATTTAGTGCCAAGGCCTTATCCATCTCGCTACCATCAACGACCGCTTTCACCGCAAAGCCTTGCTCACCCAAATAGCGGAGCAACAACGAACGTAAGCGAGCATCATCGTCAATAATTAGAATTCGTTGTATGTCATCCATGGCAGGTATCATAAAGCTAACTTCAAGTTTGAACTGTAAAGAATTGTGTAGCTGCGCCTTGCTTGAAACAAATTGTTACAATTCTGTCTCTAAAAAAAATATTTCTCTTATAGTTGAATTTTACAATTCATTTCATGTAAACCGCCGAAGACACCCAGACAATTCATACATAACGGTTATTAATGTATCAATAAATTTGCGGCCATAATTTTCATGGCCACATAAATATTAAAAATATACACACATATTCGCCAACACCAAAGATTTCGTATGCAGCTTGATCATGAAGAGTTGTTATATCCGTAATGCATGTGCGACCTACTTAATTTATAGAGAATATCCGTGGCTATAAGCTTGATAAAACTTTTTTTCGCAACTTGTATTGGTATTTGTGCCACCATACCTGCATTAGCAATTGAATCGGTTGACGATACTGCACAGGCTGCCCGCCCCGAGCAAATACAAAATGAATTATCTGAAGATCAAATTAGAGCTCGTGAGAAAATTTCCAAGGAATGGAAAAATAAAACACCTGAGCAACGCACCGAAGAATATCGAGAGGTAAACAAGAGATGGCAAAACATGCCCTCAAATAAACCCGAGGGTGGATTGCATAAGAGATGGGAAGCTATGACAACGGAACAACGCACTGAAAAACGCAAGGAAATGCATGAGTATTGGGAAAAAATGCCTCCCGAAGAACGCCATAAAATGCGCGAAAAGATGAAAGAATACTGGCAAAAAATGTCACCGGCTGAACGTGAAGCTCAACGAAAAAAAATGCATGAACGCTGGGAGAATATGTCGCCGGAAGAACGTGAACAGTTAAAATCTGATATATCGCGTCAGAAGCATTTGCCTTACTAGCCCGTTTTTTCGTAGTTTATGTTACTTAAACTGGGGAATCCAACCAATATGATTGCAACGAATAACTTTGTAGCAAACTGCGGAGTATCTCGACATAGCACAAATTGATAGTCCAAGTGAGTAACATCTGAATATCCTTCGCGCCATTATGCTCTAAACATCTGCACCATCTTGATAACAGTGTAAGTCTGTACGCACTGAACCAAAAAATGGACATGGTTCTTGTCCCTTGCTATTTTCAAAAATTTTATTTAGTAGCATTTCTTAATTGGCGGATTCAAGTTCGAAGTGCAACAACTGATGCTGGCTTGGTATAGCGC
>NZ_CAKMAA020000049.1 GCF_924101635.2 Candidatus Nitrotoga sp. HW29
CAGACGACTTTTTATAACCAACTAAATTTGTTCGACTTTTAACCGGACACTACTGTATGTCCATAGGACTGGAAAGTTGCTCCCAACCCGCTTGTTTCAGTCCGTAAATCTGATATCGTTGCTCGCTGGTGTGCTTATATTGATTCATCTGTGCTCCTTTTACTTGGTCGTTTAAGTGGCTCCGATAGTAACGCAGCTCTCCACCTAAATTCTCTTACAAAAGTTGCACTTCAGAATTGAATCTGCCCTGTATTGAGATCTGCGCGCCAAATAACTATTACGCCAACTTCATTCGGTTGAGCCCGGTATGCGTTAGCTATACCTATACCAGGGATACATACTAAATCAGTGTCACAAAAGAGTAAGGGTAATAGGTCGCGTTGCCACGGTAGTATCTCATGCTCCTGTAACAGATTTCTTAAATCTCGTTGCGGTCGCGCCGCATCTACTCGAATAGTTTCGCCGCCACGACGCGAACGAACTTTGGCAATTCCGAGTTGTAATTTTGCCACGCTGATGCCTTGTCCGATGGTATTTCTCAAATAAAGCATACCGTGTGGCGGCGGCAACAACATTTCTTCTTCACCGTTCCACATCACGGTAAAATCAACCGGCGGCAGCAACGTAGGCATGGTGTAAGCGTGGTTGCGATATCGGCGCATTTGCCAACCTTGCCAGTTGATGCACACCTGTGCATCTTGGCGAGCATTACACAGCTGGCGTAGTATTTCTTGTAGTCGCGTGCTGTCCGGGATGGCTGCTCCCTGTACTGCAAGGAAATAACGCAATAAGTTTTTCCCTCGTACAATGCCTAACATACGCAATTGTTTAATATCCAAATGATTATCTGATATTGCCCCAT
The DNA here is from genome assembly GCF_924101635.2 of Candidatus Nitrotoga sp. HW29. Taxonomy (GTDB): domain Bacteria; phylum Pseudomonadota; class Gammaproteobacteria; order Burkholderiales; family Gallionellaceae; genus Nitrotoga. The sequence goes on from NZ_CAKMAA020000049.1 coordinate 863, forward strand.
CCGCATCCTGCTGCGCCAATTCATCCAGCAGCTCAGTTGCTTCCGCAAAATGCTGTGCGCTGCGCAACAAAGTTTTGCGATAAGCTGGAAAGCGGTGTTCTAGCAACGGCAATATCCGATGACGTAAAAAATTGCGTGGGTAAATGTCATCAGCGTTGCTTTCATCTTCCACCCATTGAAGGCTATGCTGTTGAGCGTATTCCAGCAGTATAGAACGAGGAACATTAAGTAAAGGGCGTACCAGTGTCGGGGCATTAGCACGATGCTTTATCGTTGGCATGGCGCTTGCGCCACGCACTCCAGCTCCGCGTAACAATTGCAGAAGCAAAGTTTCAGCCTGGTCATCAAGATGGTGCGCCAGCGCTATAAAATCCACTCGCTGTTGTGCAAGCGCGGCGTGACGAAGTTTTCGCGCTGCCGCCTCAAGGCCTAGCGAGCGTAATGGCGCGATATCTACATGTTCGACTTGCAGGGAAATTCCATAAAGTGCGCACAAATCAGCACAAAATACCGCCCAAACATCCGCCTGCGGACTGATACCGTGATGTACGTGCAATGCGCTTAATCGCCATGAACAACGGAGAGAAAGATGCTGTAGCAGGTGCAGCAGAACGATTGAATCAACCCCACCGCTCAAACCAAGCAGGATCGAGCTGTCCGCAGGAAGCAAGGGGGAGAGCACGTCGCCGACATGCCCTGTTAAATCAAAGCTCGACTTCCTTGAACTTGCCATAGCCCATTACACGGTTGAAACGAATCTGCAGCAACTTGTCTATGGAGTGAGATTGCGCCTGTTTCAAGGCGTCTTGTAAGCTTTTTTTCAGGATTAGCATCATTGCTTCACAATCACGGTGAGCACCGCCTAGTGGTTCGTTAACGATCTTATCGATCAACCCTAGTGCTTTCAATCTGGTTGCGGTGATACCCAGTGTTTCAGCTGCGTCAGCCGTTTTATCTGCGTTTTTCCAAAGGATGGCAGCGCAGCCCTCGGGCGAGATGACCGAGTAAGTGGCGTATTGCAACATCAATAACACGTCACCCACCGCAATGGCCAACGCGCCACCGGAACCGCCTTCTCCGATGACCGTGCAGATCAATGGCACCCGTAGTTCTGCCATCACATACAAACTTTTACCGATGGCTTCGGACTGACCACGTTCTTCGGCACCAATTCCAGGGTACGCGCCCGGAGTGTCAATAAAAGTCATAATAGGAATATCAAATTTCTCCGCCAGCCGCATCAAGCGCATCGCCTTGCGGTAACCCTCGGGACGAGGCATGCCAAAGTTGCGATACTGTCGCTCTTTGGTATCACGCCCCTTTTGATGTCCGATTACCATTACACTTTGGCCATTAAAACGCGCCAACCCGCCGACAATAGCCGGATCATCGGCATAAGAGCGGTCTCCATGCAACTCCTCAAAATCAGTAAACAAGTGCTGAATGTAATCCAACGTGTAGGGGCGCTGTGGGTGGCGTGACACTTGCGATATTTGCCATGGCGTGAGCTTGGCGTAAATATCCTTGGCTAACGCCTGGCTTTTTATTTGCAGACGGTTGATCTCATCGGAAATATCAAGTGCTGAATCATTCTGTACAAAACGGAGTTGCTCAATTTTGCCTGCCAATTCGGCGATGGGCTGCTCAAAATCCAAGAAGATAGCTTTCATAAATTTCGTATTTATTTGCGTATCCAGATGATACAGTATCCGGTTAGCTAGGCCAAAGAGGAGCAAATAAAATTTTGTTGGATTGTTAAAAAATTTCAGTCTGATTATTTGTGCTACGTCAGCGCATATTGCGTCAAAGATTTGGACAAACGCCACGGCTTCCACACCGCACTACGCGTCAACACAACTCGATGGGCAACGCCCCCATTCAATATATTCAAGCTCAGCCGCTTGATATGTCCGTTACGCAGTGCTTCCCACAAGGGTGCGATATAACCTTGCTCCAGGCATTGCACTGAATCGCGCCAAGCATGTAGGTCGCTTTGTTGGGAAGGCCGGCACAAACCTTCCCAGACAATTAGCACATCACCTTCACTATCATCAGCATACCGGGTTAAATCATCCGGCAATATCTGATAGGGAATGCCTGCCGCCTGTGCAAATGCTCCGGCCAAAAAACTGTCGCCACAAACTTTCGTATATGGCCGTGCCAATTGTTCCACCGCATGCCCTCCTCCCCACAGCCATATGCTGTTTACGGGTAGATCCCCTCGCGCCTCACGCACCTGATTAACAGCATGTTCGAAAAAAAGCATTTGGATTTCGTTGAATGCTTTATGCCAACGCAAAGCATTCGGTCCTTTCGGCAAATGCGTTTGTACATTTCTACCTATCACCTGTGACAAAGGGCGTGTCACGATGTCTGGAACGCTTTTCATCTGTATATACCAGCGCTGTGGATGAGGTGAAAAAAAACGTAAACCTTCAGCAACAAAATGTGCATTCAAACTGTTGCACAATTGAGCTGCTTCATCAGCATCTAATGGTACTTGTGGATGCAAAAACAATTGCGTGCGCTGTATCTGCAAATGTACGGGATCAGCACGTAACCAATAATCCGTGCCTGGCTGCATTCCGTCCGCTATTAACGTAACTGGTGCGATGGGTTCGTCCAATTGCCGTACGACACCAAAAATCTGGCATAACCACTCTTCCAACGTACCTGTTGAATAAATTTCTGATGGTAACAATTCAGATTTGCCACGCGCCAGCATTTTCTCTAAAACAGGCACAGATAGGCCGGTGCAAGCATCAATAAAAATTTCTTGTGGCAAGAATAAATCAAGGATAACGATGTCTACATTTTTCATGCTGCATTTGTCCGAAATTACTTAATGACAGTGTTGTGTAAATCACGTCGACTTGGTCTTAATGAATGACTACGTTAAATATTCACTTTGTTGCTTAGTTAACAAAAAATTCCAGAATTTGCTGGTTTTTGCAAGCAGTTGTAAAGTAATTTTTACCCACACCAGTTTACCACCCCGCAGAGAACGCTCTTATGGCAAACTAGCGCCCATTTCATTTTGAGTTCTTCACTTTGCGTCCTTACGAGTTTTTTATTGGTCTGCGTTACACCCGTGCTAAACGACGCAATCATTTCATCTCCTTTATTTCGCTTATTTCCATGTTGGGTATGGCCTTGGGCGTGGCCGCGCTGATTGTGGTGTTGTCGGTGATGAACGGTTTTCAAAAAGAAATCCGCGCACGTATTCTAGGTATCGCGCCTCACTTGCAAATCAGCGAAGAAGGAAATTATATGGCCGATTGGCAGCCTACCCTACAGCTCATGGCAAAATATCCGCAAGTAGCGGCTGCCGCGCCTTTCGTGAATGGGCAAGGCATGGTCTCGTTTGATCAAAACGTACAGGGTGTAATGGTACGCGGCATTTTGCCGCAGCATGAAAATAAAGTGATCGATCTTTCCGGCAAAATGAAAGCCGGTTCGCTGGGAGCTTTGCAGGAAGGCGGTTTCGGCATCGTGCTGGGTTCAGATTTGGCGCACACACTGGGCGTGCGTCTGAACGACAAAGTCCTACTTATTTCTCCTCAGGGACAGATCACACCTGCCGGGATGGTACCGCGCCTCAAGCAATTCCGCGTAGTCGGTATTTTTGAGATTGGGATGGCGCCCTATGACAATACGTTGGCACTGATACACCTGAATGACGCGCAAAAGCTCTATCAAATGGGAAGTACGATAAGCGGCATCAGTGCACGTTTGAATGATTTGGATTTGGCTCCCCAGGTAGCCATCGAGATACAACGTGTCTTACCGCGCAATACCTACGTTAGTGATTGGACGCGCCAACACTCTAACTATTTCCGTGCAGTGCAAATCGAAAAAAAGATGATGTTTATCATTCTTTCACTTATCGTGGCGGTAGCCGCATTCAACATTGTCTCCACGCTGGTCATGGCGGTTACCGATAAACAAGCCGACATCGCCATTCTGCGCACGCTCGGTGCGTCGCCCGCCAGCATTATGAAAATTTTCATCGTACAAGGCGCTCTAATTGGGCTGATCGGTTCGATATTCGGTGTGGGAGGAGGCGTACTACTGAGCCTCAACATCGACACGGTCGTTCCGTTCATAGAACGACTGCTGGGCATGCACTTTCTTTCAAAAGAAGTGTATTTCATCAACGAACTCCCTTCCGATCTACAGCGCGACGATGTGCTGGTTGTGGCATGCTTCTCCTTTCTCATCAGCCTGTTTGCCACGCTCTATCCAAGTTGGCGGGCATCCAAGACACAACCGGCAGAGGCACTACGCTATGAGTGAAATGGTCATTTCCTGCCGCGACTTATGCAAAACCTTTGTGCAAGGCAAACTCAATGTCCCCGTGCTTACCGGCGTTAACATTGACGTCATGCGCGGTGAACGTATCGCCATCGTAGGGAGCTCCGGCTCCGGCAAAAGTACCCTGCTCCACTTGCTCGGTGGATTAGACAAAGCCAGTAGCGGTAGCGTCACCATTCTCGGCCACAATGTACAAGCCATGAATGAAGCAGAGCGCGGCACGCTGCGCAACCGGGCACTGGGTTTTGTGTACCAGTTTCATCATCTACTGGCGGAATTCACCGCGCTGGAAAATGTTGCCATGCCATTACTTATCCGTGGCATGAAGCGCAATGAAACAGAACCGATCGCTGCGCGTATGCTTGGGCTGGTAGGTCTTGTGCACCGTACGGAGCATCTACCCGCCGAACTGTCCGGTGGTGAACGTCAACGTGTCGCCGTAGCGCGCGCACTCGTTACCGAGCCAGCCTGCGTATTGGCAGACGAGCCTACTGGAAATCTTGATCGAGCCAGTGCGCAAGCATTATTTGAGTTGATACAAGAACTCAATTCCAGACTTAATACCAGCTTTATCGTAGTCACCCACGACTTGGAGCTGGCGGGGAAAATGCAGCGTCAGCTTCGCCTGATGGATGGAGTGTTGCACAAAGTATAAGAACCGCAGAGACCGCTACTGCAATGCGGTTTATATTGAACCACCGCGTAATACTTCATAATGACTCTTCATGTTTTTGCTCCAGTGTTGCAATGCACTGAATATTTTTTTGCCAGAAACGCCTAAGTGAATTTTAGTCGATCGCATCATTGATGATGAAAAAACGTAGGGGTAATTGCGGCATGTGTTTTTATTCTGAGATCCCTGGCAGTTTCAACGCGAAGTTTTAGTATTTTGATTGGGAGCTTCTACGTACTGTCGAATTAGTTATTACACAACAAAATGTTGCATGTCGATAAAATACACTGTGGTATCCGAAGTTTACGATACAAATAATCTGCCTCTTGTTATGCCTGTCATGTTCCGGTAAGGTTATAAGCCCATGATTAACCGTCTGTACAATCTTATCGACCTGAGGAGACCGTCAATGAAGAAGCTCGTAATTGTTGTTTTACTGAGTATGTTTGCCGTCAATCTAACTTTCGCTACTGACAATAGCTGCGATAACCAAGCTACCGAAAAGAAACTGGCTGGCGCCGCCAAGAATAGTTTTTTGAAAAAATGCAACAAGGATGCTGCGCTTACCGCCTGTGGCATCCAAGCCACCGAGAAAAAATTGGCCGGTGCAGCTAAGAACAGCTTTCTAAAAAAATGTGAAAAAGATGCTACAGCCAAATAATCTGAGGTCATAAAGCACAAAAGGACTGCAAATTTAGCAGTCCTTTTTGCAATTTTACATTTTTATTTCATCTATAAAATCCGAAGATACATACCCCCCGGCTAACTTCCAGCTTGCTGTCATTTCATGTATCTATCAAATAATCATCAGATTCAACAGTTACTTAAACTCCAAAATCAATATCGCACTACACTGGACAAATAGGTAACACCATGAAAAATATTTGCAATATTGAGCTTCTGGTTATTACGGTCAATTAACGCCTATAGCTGTATGGTTCTGTATTGACGTTACTCTCAAAAACCTTATACCCCTTAATCTAAGTCACCATTCGCTATTACACAACGAGGTGCCCAATGAAACAACTACTGTTCTATATACTTACTGCTTTATTGTTGAATGTTAATACAGCTTGGGCGTCTCCATTCAAAGATGGCTTGGCAGCGTATAAGCGTGGTGACTACATAAACGCAGTGAAATGGTACCGCCTAGCTGCATCACAAGGAAATGCGGAAGCGCAATTTAATCTTGGGTATATGTATTACAAAGGGAAAGGTGTTCCCCATAACTATGCAGAAACAATTAAATGGTATCGATTAGCGGCAGCACAGGGAAATGTGAATGCGGAATATGATCTCGGCTTGATGTATGAAAAAGGGATAGGTATCTCCCAGAATTATGCAGAAGCGGTGAAATGGTATCTGTTAGCCGCGGCACATGGAGATGTGAGGGCACAAATAAATCTCGGTCATCGGTATGAAAACGGACAAGATGTTGCGCAAAACTATGCAGATGCCGTGAAATGGTATCGCCTGGCTGCAGCGCAGGGGAATGTCGATGCACAATATAATCTCGGCTTGAGCTATGCCAACGGGCAAGGCGTTACGCAGGATCACGCAGAATCATTCAAATGGTGGCGTTTAGCAGCGGCTCAGGGGGATGTGCTGGCGCAATACAACCTTGGTGTAATGTATGACGAAGGTCGAGGCACCCCGCAAGAATATGCTGAAGCAGTCAGGTGGTATCGCTTGGCAGCAGCACAGGGAAATGTGAATGCGCAATTTAATCTTGGCTTGAAATATGCCAACGGGCAAGGTACTGCACAGGACTACGCAGAAGCTGTGAGATGGTATCGTTTAGCTGCAACGCAGGGGAATGTGAATGCGCAATACGAGCTTGGTTTGAAATATGCAAATGGGCAAGGTGTTGCGCAGAACTATGTAGATGCCGTGAAGTGGTACCGTCTGGCTGCAACGCAAGGGAACACGCATGCACAATTCAATCTTGGCTATTTGTATGACAAAGGGAAAGACGTTGCTCAGGACTACGCAGAAGCTGTGAAATGGTACCGCCTGGCTGCGACACAAGGCAATGCGAATGCGCAATTCAATCTTGGTTTAAAGTATATCAACGGTCAAGGTCTTGCGCAGGATTTTACAGAGGGATTCAAATGGTGGCGCTTGGCGGCAGCACAAGGGCAAGCAGAGGCACAGTTCAACCTCGGCGTAAGCTATATGAAAGGACAAGGTGTCCCGCAAGACTACGCTGAAGCTGTCAGGTGGTATCGATTAGCAGCAGCACAAGGTAATGCCTATGCGCAAAACAACCTTGGTTTGATGTATTACAGTGGGCAAAACGTCCCGCAAGACTACCTTGAAGCTGCCAAATGGTATCGTCTGGCTGCAATGCAGGGAGATAGTCTGGCGCAATTTAATCTTGGCTATATGTATGATAAAGGGCAAGGCGTTGCACAGGATTCCACACAAGCAGTCAAATGGTGGCGTCTAGCAGCAGTTCAAGGGCAAATGGAAGCGCAATTCAACCTTGGCGTGAGTTATAAGATAGGGCAAGGTGTTCCGCAAGATTACGCTGAGGCAGTAAAATGGTATCGCCTAGCGGCATTGCAAGAAAATGCGCATGCACAATACAACCTGGGCGAAATGTATGAGGAAGGAAAAGGTGTTGCGCTGGATTATGTTCGCGCGCACATGTGGTTCAATCTTAGTGCAGCGTTGGGGTATGAAGATGCCATAAAAAGTCGCGACGTTGTTTCAAATAAAATGACACTACAGCACATCGAAAAAGCACAGAAAATGGCAAATGATTGCCAACAGAAAAACTTTAAAGTATGCGACTGAATTTCACCTCAGTCCGGTACAGCCTGAAAAAATCGAGCTAATCCAGTAAATGCGGCGAGCTTACGCTCCTTGAGGGATTTACGAAAAGCTCATACAGTACACATATCAAGGACATTACCTGCCATTCAACTCCCAAAATCGCATGAACAGCAGACAATCCGTGACGTGGTACTGTAGCCGCTCATAGGTATGCTCGTTATGAGTGAACAAAGCTGAAGCCTTGTGGCTGGGTTTAAAAGCAACTATCCTAGCTTGGAGGATGCTCCTTGCAACAAAAAAAGGAGCGCCTATGGTCAATCCGATCATTCGAGATCTTCCAGATGATTCTTTTCAGGTGATGCGATGCGATTTATCAACATAAAGATAGTACAGCAAGCCATACCTGTACTGGCGCTCATAGTATCCGGTGCATGTGCGGCTCAAAATGTTTCCATTTCGGATCAAAAAACAACTTATCCTGTGGATATAAATCCTAAACCGGCCGTAGTCAGTCAATGTACGGGTTGCCATGGTCCTCAAGGCATCAGCCAATTCCCTGATTGGCCGAATCTTGCCGGGCTTTCAGACGAATACATCAAAGATGAACTGCAAAAATTCAAAAATGGACAGCGCAGCAACGCCATGATGCAGATAGTCGCACAAGATATTTCCGAGCAAGAAATGATCCAGGCAGCGGTCTATTTCAGTAAACAAGATGTTGCGGTCAATGTACCCAAAGAGTTGATCCGACCCAAAGCGCTAAAAACATGCATAACTTGTCATGGCGACAGCGTCGAAAAATCTTCAGGTCTAGGCCCCAACTTGGCCGGGCAAAAAGAAAGCTATCTGCTTAAACAGATGCAGGATTTTAAAAGTAGAAAACGAAATAATGAAATTATGGCAAATATTATCAAGAATGTAAGTCCTGAAAATATACGGGAACTTGCTCGATACTACAGTCACTTGAACATCCACGTAAATAGCAAAACCGGGGTGCAATAATATGGAGAACCTAATCAATCGGACACGTCGCAAGCTCTTGCAGCTTATCGCCCTGAGCGGGGTTGCCAGCAGCGGCCTGTTCCATGCCAGTGTGGCCTTGGCAAAAAGCCAGGGCCATACTCCAACCGCACTTGAAAATTTTAAAGGCCCGCTTATTGCACGTGCCAATAAAGCTTACCTGGACTGGTTCTGGGCCATGTCATGGTATCGCGTCAAACCGATCCGTTATCCGTCCATCATCGCCCAGCCTAAGGATAAAGATGATCTTGCATTATTGTTGGCCTACGCCAAAAAAGTGAACAAGCCAGTCACGTTTCGCAGCTCCGGACACAACATCTCCTCGGCCTTCTTGCAAGATGACGTGATTACCGTTGATATGTCGCAATTTACCGAGCTCAAAATTGATGTCAAAAATAAAATCGCGTGGGCAGGACCTGGCTTATTAAGCGAACATCTGAACAAAGCTGCCTATGATCACGGCTTGGCCTTTCCATCAGCGCACACCGGGTTTGTGACGATTGGCGGTTTTTTGCTTGGTGGCGGGTTAGGATGGAATATGCCAGCCCGTGGACTGGGCAGTGCCTCGATTATTAGTGCTGAAGTGATGCTGGCAAATGGCAAAGTGTTAACCATTTCCAAGCACGAAAATGAAGATCTATTCTGGGCCATGCGGGGTGCTGGTTCGGGATTTTTCGCGGGAGTGCTACGGTATAAATTGCAGCTATACGACACGCCGTCAATTGTTAAGAATGTGTACGCTTTCCCTTTGGAAAAAATCGAAAACGCCTCGCAGGAAATTTTACGTTTATTACCCGAAAGTAATTACCGCACTGAATTGACGTGCGTGATGGGAAATTTTCCACCATCGGGTGGTGATAAGGATGGCTGGTACTGGACAGTCATCTTTATCTCTTTTGGCGACAGTATTGCGGCTGCTAAAAAAGCCGCTGCCGTATTTAAAAACAGTAAATTGCCTGAATTAAGCGTGATGCGCGTCGATCACGATGAGGTTCTTGATTATATGCAACTTTACGAACAGTTAAGCACGGATTCCTACGCACAATATCGCACGGCGGAGATGGCGATTTTCACTGATAAGCCGACCGAAGTGATAAAAATAGTTGGCAAGCATATCAAAGAAAAAGCCGTTGATCGCCGTTCTTTCAGTATTTGCGTGCCTGATGGCAACCCCACCATGCCGGAACCCTGTTGTTATACCTACACGGCGCCACACTACGTATCGTGGTATCTGATCGGCAAAAACGATGACGATGTAAAAGCCAACTACAAGCTTTTGGACGAAATTCATGCTGATGTAAAACCCTACATTCGAGGTTATTACATGAATGAAACCGACTTCACCCACAATCCTGAACTGGCGCCGAAGCTTTTCTCTGGGGAAAAATGGCGCAAGTTACTTGAAGTACGGCAAAAATATGATCCCGACAAGCGTTTTATGTCCTATCTGGATAAAAATTACTGATCACGATCAAAAGATACTCGGATATGTCGCCAAAGAGGATGTGGATTATCCACGCTGCGCGACTAGCACGTAGTAACTTCAGTACCGTGCTGGTAGGGTATGGCTTTGAGATGCAAGCCCTCGAATTGTAGATGTTCGCGTTGCCATCCAATTGCGGAAGACAGCATTCATTCACGAAAGACAACACGGACAAAAAAAGTTAAATCCCTCAGGTTCAGATACTTTGCATCAAACGGACACTGTCCTCATGTAAATAACTTGGATTTAGGCTATTGACGTCGGCGCAACCTATTTGTGCCAAGATATTGTCAATTTCATTTTGCAGGATGCTGATGACATCGCTAACACCCTCCTGGCCATTAGCGGCAACGCCATAGAGCGTTGCACGACCCAAGAGGACACAATTAGCCCCGAGCGCCAGCGCTTTGATGATGTCGGCGCCGCGACGAAAACCGCTATCGATCAGAATGGGTTTGTCGACCTTCCGCCGTGTTTCGGCCAATACCTGTAGCGGGGAGAGGGCTTCACCCAACTGGCGACCACCGTGGTTGGACAGAATAATACCGTCGGCACCGTTTTCGATGCATTGAACAGCGTCGTCGGCATTGAGGATGCCCTTGACCAGCAAGGTACGTGGCCAAATCTCGCGAAGCTGACGCAGCGCCGCCCAGTCGAAAGTGGCATCCAAATTACGGTTCATGGCTTGTGTCTGTGCTTCGATGTCCGCAGCATTGTCGCTCACAAAATTGGCCAACTGTGGTGGATTGACTACATAGTCCATCGACCAACGAGGGTGAGTGATGCCATCCAAAATCACACTAGGCGTCATATCCATAGGAATCTTGAAGCCATTGCGCTGGTCACGTTCACGAAGGCCGTTGACTGCTACGTCGATAGTTAGCACCAGCGTGGTGTAACCCGCCGTCAGAGCACGTTTAGCCAACACCTTCGATTGTTCGCGATTACTAACATAGAGCTGAAACCACTTGTTGCTGTCGACACCTTTAGCTACTTCTTCAATCGAGTTGCCGGCGGGCGTGGATAAGGTAAATGGAATGCCGGCCTGCTTGGCAGCGCGAGCCAAAGCCAAATCGGCATTCGGCCAGAGCGCACTATTGCCACCTGTGGGGCCAATCATGAAGGGCGATGTTTGGGGCTTGCCGAACAACGTGATCCCTTGCTTGCGGTGGCTAATGTCGACTAGACGTCGCGGCTTAAAGCTAAGCTTTTCAAAAACAGCTAGATTGTGGTGCAGCGCGCGTTCGCTACCCGAACCACCTTCCAGATAGTCAAAAACAATGCCGGGTAGGCGATTTTTTGCCAGCTTTTGATAGTCAAAAACATTAAGCGCTACTGAAGGAACATCACTTTTAAGTAACGTAGGCAAACCGGCACCAACGACTAATCCAGCGGCACCAAAACCGGTACCCAGCAAAAAATCTCTTCTTGATATTGACACGGTAATTACCCTTCAGACTGTAAAATTGAACCTCATAATGGTGCCTGTGCCAAGGATGCTTCTCACCCTCAGGTATCCGCAATGAAATGAGCATACGGGCAAGCTACTCGGATGGTCACCTCAAACTCGCCACTTGTGGCCGGGCAATTCCTCCGGACAAGATGGGCTTAACTCTTCGCTTACTGTCAAAAAACCAAGAGACTTCCTGGCTCTAAATCCATTAGCGCCTTTACGTGGGCTTGGTGTATTCGCATCAAGTTAAGTTATACCTAACATCACGTCAGGGGATGCGGTTAAATGCGTCAGAATGGGGGGAATTTACATTGATTGATACACGCTGCCAAGAGTGTTGTTTCATGTGACACCTCCGTTTTAAGTTTATCAAAACGCTAGTTCTCTTTCATTACTACATAAAATTGAAGCAAGCTGAAAAATATAGACACTAACGTTTTGCTAATTAAGGCAGAGGTGTCAAATGGAGCAAGGAGCACCGAAAGGATCTACAACATGGAATTTCGGGAACAAATGCACAGCTCTTCCAGATATTCATACTGAGTACGCCGAACTATCAATTGGCAATTTCATTATCCTCGGCCAGGCCATTGTATTTCTCGGCGCGGGCTTTCGTTCGTGTGACTGCAATTCGCCAACCTCGCTGTTAGCAGACCTGTGTTGCTCTTGCTGTCCTTGGCGTGCTTTTGCAAGATGCTTGGAACGGTGGCATGATCAGTTCACTTCAAACATTTTATCGTCTGCCCAACACGCCCTAGCGAAGTGGCGCGAAATTTCTCTCTTCTGTTTTGCTTGCGAGAGCCGATGAGACCGTTTAGAAAAAATAACTTTTTCACTTTGGTGTTGTTGTTTTCCGTAGGGTGGATCGGTGGATGCAGCGCGTTGCCATCACTTGACGAACGTAGCGTTTCCACTGCGCTGGTCG
>NZ_CAKMAA020000050.1 GCF_924101635.2 Candidatus Nitrotoga sp. HW29
GTTTTCCTGCTGGCCGAAGAACTGGCTGGAGTCGGGCTGGATTTCCTCGATCACGTCCTTGACCAGGCTGCGCCCGCGCAGCAGATGCCGACCGAGCTGTTCGATAAACTGCTCGAAGCGCGAGCGGCCTTGGGCGCGTGCCGCTTCCTGATGTGCTTCCGGCACCGGGGTGCTGACGGTGAGGAAGTAGCGCACGTAGAGCGCCAGTGTCTCGATCAGGATGTTCTGGTCCCGCTCAAGCTTGTCGAGCTGGCGTGACAAGCGATCCAGCCGCTTGGCGATAGCCGCTTCGCGCTGATCGCCGGAGTCGGGTGACAGGAACGAGGCCAGCGCGGCGGCGATGATGGAGGACTTGGACAAGCCCTTCATGGTCGCCAGCTCGTCGAGCCGCTTGGCATGCTCGGGTTCGATGAAAAGGTTCAGGCGCTTACGTGAATAACCTTGGCTCATAGGGATATCCCGTCATCATGGTCAAGGGTGGCCAACCGCGCCGTGCGTTGCAGGCGTGGGTCGAGCTGGGTGGGCAACGGCAAGTCGTCGTCATCGAGCAGACCCAGGTCGTCCACCGCGTGTTCGGGCTTTGGTGTGAACGCGACTTCAGCCAGTTCCGGCTGCTGCTGATGCCCGCCGTCGTCGGTGGCCTCGCCGTGTGCGGGGAAGACCAAGCCGAGAATCGGCGCGGCGGGGATGGCCAGTCCGGTCCAGTCGTCTGGTCGTGCTGCCGGTACATCGGCGTAGTGTCCAGGTAGCAATGACGGCGGGGTCTGCACGCGCGTCTTGAAATTCGCATCCAGGTAGTAGCGAATCTTCTGGGCCTTGATCGGTGGATGACCGGACACCATCACCACCTCGTCGTCAGATGGCAGTTGCATGACCTCGCCGGGCGTGAGCAGCGGTCGTGCCGTCTCTTGCCTTGATACCATCAAGTGACCGAGCCAGGGGGCCAGCCGGTGGCCCGCGTAGTTACGCTGCGCGCGCAATTCGGTTGCGGTGCCCAATGCTTCGGAAATACGTTTGGCCGTGCGTTCGTCGTTGGTAGCGAACGCGATCCGCACATGGCAGTTGTCGAGGATCGAATGGTTTTGGCCATAGGCCTTGTCGATCTGATTCAAGGACTGAGCGATCAGGAAGGCGCGCAGTCCGTAGCCCGCCATGAAGGCCAGCGCACTCTCGAAGAAATCGAGCCGACCCAGTGCCGGGAACTCGTCGAGCATCAGCAGCAATTTGTGGCGACGGGCAATGCCGTCCGAACCATCGAGTGACTCGGTCAGGCGTCGGCCGATCTGGTTGAGAATCAGGCGGATCAACGGCTTGGTGCGACTGATATCCGAGGGCGGCACCACCAGATACAGCGACACCGGATGATCGGCATCAATCAAGTCGGCGATACGCCAGTCGCAACGTGAGGTCACTTCGGCCACGGTGGGATCACGATACAGGCCCAGGAAACTCATCGCGGTGGACAGCACACCGGATCGCTCGTTGTCGCTCTTGTTGAGCACCTCGCGCGCCGCCGATGCGACAACCGTGTGCGTTGTTTCGCCCAGATGTCGTGTCGTCATCATCCGGTGCAGCGTCACCTCGAACGGGCAGGCCGGATCGGACAGAAAATTGGCGACGCCGCGCAGCGTTTTGTCTTCGCTGGCGTAGAGCACATGCAGAATCGCGCCGACCAGCAGTGCGTGCGAAGTTTTCTCCCAATGGTTGCGCCGCTCCAGCGCGCCTTCGGGATCGACCAGGATATCGGCGATGTTCTGCACGTCGCGTACTTCGTGCATGCCGCGCCGCACTTCAAGCAGCGGGTTATAGGCAGCCGAGCGTGCGTCGGTCGGATTGAACAGCAGGCAATGCGAGAAGCGTGCGCGCCATCCGGCGGTCAAGTTCCAGTTCTCACCCTTGATGTCGTGGATGACGGCCGAGCCGGGCCACGACAGTAGTGTTGGCACCACCAGGCCGACACCCTTGCCGGAGCGTGTGGGCGCGAAGGCCATCACATGCTCGGGACCTTCGTGTCGCAGGTAGTCGCCATCTTTGCGGCCCAGGAAAACGCCAGTAGGGCCGGTCAGCCCGGAACGGCGGATTTCAGCGGGTAGAGCCCAGCGTGCTGAACCGTAGGTCGTGACCAGCTTGGATTGCCGTGCGCGCCACACCGACATGGCGATGGCCACCATGGCACCGGCGAAGCCGCTGCAGGCTGCGATAGCACCGCCGCGCAGGAAGATGTCGGGCGCATAAGCATCGAAGAAGTACCACCACTCGAACAGCCGCCAAGGGTGATAGATCGGCGTGCCAAGCAGGTCGAACCACGGGGCACCGAGGCGCATCTGGTATCCCAGTGCAGCCGCCGTCCACTGGGTGGCACTCCATAACCCCAGTAATACGGTGGCGAAAACCATCGTGATCTGGCCAGTCAGCACGCCGGTCGGCACCATGCGCTACCCCCTCATGTGATTACTCGATTCAGTCCATTTCGATGTGCCGTCAACGCAATACCCGCGGATCAGGATCGGCCTATTGTCAAGGTTCGAAGCGGCACCGATACGGCACCGCTTTAGACATCGAAAGTTTG
>NZ_CAKMAA020000051.1 GCF_924101635.2 Candidatus Nitrotoga sp. HW29
TGAGCTTGTGCGTAGAAAATTGCATCCAACTGAGGCAGGTAACTAATCAGGAATATCTATTCAATTAATTGATTCAATTGAATAGATATTCATAGCGTTTTCTGGTCACAAGTATGCCACTTCGACTTTATATATAACGCAAGTCAGGTAAGCATTCCTCGGCAAAGCCGGTGGCTTTAATTTGTGTGTCGCTCAAAGCGATTTAATGGGATCAATTACGCGGCATCTGTTTTAGGCGCTTGCTCTCCCTCTTGATGCCAAATGTACTGCCGAATCAAATCTTTATCTCGGCCTAAGGATTGCCCCACAAAATTACGCTTGTACTCACTGTATACTCACACCAGATGAGTTGCACTTTTCCCTTTGATGTAACCGATGACTTACAATACCAAATACTTCGGCGAAATCGATATCAGCATGTGTTTATGAGCAGGCATTAGCGCTCCTCTTCTATCCGATTTTCTTTGTATTCAGACAGCCTCCTGAACACTTGTCCAAGAGGCGGCTCCAACTACTCGCACAACATTTTACGTTTACACTTCAGAATAAATATCACGTAATATTTGCATTCCCATTAACTGTGGCTTAGGCCTTCGCTGCCGCCCATCTCGATCTTCCCTTTTTTGTTTGCTTGGCGGCTTACAATTCAGAGTGTCACAGATAGACTCCTGTCAATGTCAAACTTCTACTGCCATCCCGGCATTGCCGGAGGATTTCCTAAATTTGGTTAACTACTATTAACCATAGGTAGCGGCTGAAATTTGTAAAACTGTAATCCAGTAACATCTGGCAGCCTTACTCAATATCACAACAATAATCATATCAATATTACCTATCCGCAATATCTGCAGCGCAGCTGCCTTGCCACGCAATCTTGATTAGGTAATAAAAAGATGACTCTGGAAATTTGGGCAATTCATTAAATGACAATTTTTCTTATTCAAAACTAAAATGGCCTTGGTTACGATCATAGCGTAATAAAACACTGGTCGATTTAACTAAAAATTTTGCAATTCATCCCAATCAAGTTTATGAATGAAAACAGTTATTACAAAATTTGGTGCAGTGTCAGGGGCGGATTCAAGTTCGAAGTGCAACAACTGATGCTGGCTTGGTATAGCGCATCTC
>NZ_CAKMAA020000052.1 GCF_924101635.2 Candidatus Nitrotoga sp. HW29
CCTGGGCCGATGCGCGCAGCTTTGAGATGACGTCCGATCCCGAGTACACCGCGCGGCATCCCGGCGTGCGCTGAGCGGCGATGGACACCGTCACTGATGACCATCGGGCACGACCCGCAGCGCGAACAACTCGAACTGTTCCATGCCTTTTCCGGCGAGTTGCCAGCACGCGATGCGCAAGACTTGATGGCCTACCCGTTCTTTTCGCTGGCCAAGAGCAAGCGCACGGTGCCCATCGACTTCCGCACCAGCAGCGTGACCGTGCGGGTCGAAGGTACGGCCGAGCATGGTCTGGCCACGATATGGGATGCCGACATCCTGATCTGGGCTGCCAGCCAGATCATCGAGGCGCGCGATGCGGGAATTCGCTCGTCGCGACTCATGGCGGCCACACCTTACGAGATCCTGCGTTTCATTGGTCGTGGCACGTCGCTGCGCGATTACCAGCGCCTCAAAGCTGCGCTGGATCGCTTGCAGTCCACCAGCGTCGCCACCTCCATTCGCCAACCGAATGCGCGGCGCCTGCATCGCTTCTCCTGGATCAACGAATGGAAGGAACGCGCGGACGGCCAAGGCCGGCCGCTGGGCATCGAACTGATCCTGCCGGACTGGTTCTACGCCGGTGTGTTCGAAGAGAACCTGGTGCTGACCATCGACGCCAACTACTTCCGCCTGACCGGCGGTATAGAGCGCTGGCTGTACCGCCTGGTGCGCAAGCACGGTGGCTGGCAGCGCGAAGGCTGGCGCTTCGATTTCCCGCACCTGCACCGCAAGTCCGGCAGCCTGGCGCGCTTCACCGACTTCGCCTACGACCTGCGCCGCATCGTGGCACGGCAACCCTTGCCGGGCTACACGCTCGCCATTCTGCGGCCCAGGTACGGGCCGGAGGTGCTGACATTCCAAGCCGTGCCGTCTACGGCACAGCTGCGACCCGGTGGCAACTTCGGTGCCAGTTCAGTGCCTGTGGACAAACTGTGAATACGCTCGTGCTATCGGGAGTGGGAATCCTCGTGCTATCAGGAGTAGTACTGTCGTGCTATCAGGAGTGCGAACGCGTCGAAAAGCCTTGCGCAGCAAAGGGTTCGGTGTTTCCTAACTTAAAGTCTAACTTTAAATCTATAAAACTAACGATAAGAAGACCCCGCGCGCTGTGGATAAGTCGGCGAGCAGGAGGCAGCGCATCATGATCATCGCGCTGCTGAACCAGAAAGGCGGGGTCGGCAAGACAACGCTCGCCACGCATATCGCCGGTGAGCTGGCGATGCAAGGTAGCGCAGTGATCCTGATCGATGCCGATCCCCAAGGTTCGGCACTCGATTGGACACAGCGCCGTAGCCAGAACAGTTTGCCCAGGTTGTTCGGTGCGGTCGGTCTGGCTAGGGAAACGCTGCATCAGGAAGCGTCAGAACTCGCCCGGCGCTGCGATCACATCGTGATCGATGGCCCGCCCCGGATCGCCGCCATCGCGCGCTCCGCCCTGCTCGCAGCGGACCTGGTGCTGATTCCCGTGCAACCCAGTCCTTACGACGTATGGGCCAGTGCCGAAATGGTGTCGCTGATCCGCGAAGCGCAGGTGTTCCGGCCAGCGCTGCGCGCTGCTTTCGTTATCAACCGGCGTGTCAGCACCACGGTGATCGGACGCGAGGCACGCGGTGCGCTTGCCGATCAACCACTTCCATCGCTGTTGTCGGAGGTTCGGCAACGCATCGTGTTCGCCGACAGCGTGGCCGCTGGCCGACTTGCTCGCGAACTCGACGCAGACAGCATCGCTGCACACGAGATCGCGGCGCTCGCCGATGAAGTGTTGAGGATGGCGCAATGAAGAACATCAAACGGGTTGCCATTGGTGCGCGTCCGCCTGCCAACCCGCATGCCGATGCATGGGTGCGCCAGGGCGACGGTGCGGACATCGGAAAAACCGATCTCTATACCGCCCGGCTGACCATCGACGTGACACCGTCGCTGCGCGCCCGTATCAAGGTTGAAGCCTTCACACGCGGCATCACGGTGGCCGAGATGCTTCGTGCGTTGCTGGAACATGAATTCCCGGAGAAGCAGCCATGAGCGCGCTGCCGCAGACGGCCAGCAACATGCCACCCACACCGCGTCCCGTGTTATCAAACGTCACGAACAATACACCGCTGACGCGCGTATCGCTGGCGTTCGTCGAACGTCGGATCAACCTCTATCTGCGCTTCGGACATCCAATGCGCGAGCTGCGGCTGGACCGCTGGCGGCGCTGCGCAATGTTTCCTCCTGCCGCCCTGTTCTGCCGCGTGCACTGGGAGTCCAACGACTACGGCACGACACGATGGCAGCTCATGGTGCTGCAAGCCTGCACGCCACTCGATGCAGTGCAACGCATCGCCGGCATCCAACCCGGTGCGCAGCTGCTGCTGTGCGCCGAGGGTGAGCAGCAAGTGCAGTCGGTCATGCCACAGATCGACGCCATCGAAGCGCTTGGCATTGATCCGGCAGCGGTGTCACTCGCGTACTGGCGCACGTTGGGCAACCGGCTGTCTGCGCGCCTCCCACTACCAGCTTACACGGTCGAACGGCATGCCGCTTACCTCGCGGGCGAGGTGCTGCGATGAACGCCCATCGCGTTGTAGTCGCGCTATTCATCGCCTTCGGCATTGTTGCACTTGCCTGGCCGTCGGTGCACACATCAATGGTGCGCATCATCTACAACCCCAGCGACAGCGTACCGCCTGGCTGGTATCGCATCGGCCCGCCTGACTCGCTGCACGTCGGCAGCATCGTGCTCGCCCGGCTTCCGGCAGACGCCGCCGCGCTGGCTGTGCAGCGTGGCTACCTGCCCGAGCACATCCCGCTGCTCAAACGCATCGGCGCGATGTCACCGCAGCAGGTGTGCATCGAGAAGCACATCGTTCGCATCGACGGCATGCCGGTGGCCGGCGTCCATGCAACAGATGGCCGTGGCCGTCCACTGTTGGCATGGCAACAATGTCGACGACTTCACGATGGTGAGCTATTTCTGCTCAGTGCAACCAATCCAGCATCGTTCGACAGTCGGTACTTCGGTCCCGTTGCTGTCTCCGCCGTGATCGGCAGCGCGCAGTCCTTAGGGACGTGGGACACGCCATGAACGTGCAGCGCTGCGTACCGTTCTTCGTGCAGTCTCGCTGCACATCGTTTGCACCATGGCCTGCGGCTGCGGTGCTTCACCCGTGCAGACAATCGCAGCCTGACCGTCGGAGCCGGTCGCGTCAGCGATCGGAAAAGGCAGAGGGCAAGATAAAAGGGGCGGCACGTACCCTGCCGCAATGTCAGTCTGCACGTGGGTTGGGCGCGGCACGGCGGCTTGCAGTCGGTGTGCCGTCGTGGAGCGCAAAGCCGGATGGGCTCACGGTTTCCCATGTGCCGTCTTCGACGCGGTATGCCAGCCTACGATGGAACTTGTGTCATGGCCTCGCGTGACGAAGAGCGTTTTCGTATCAAGCCGGGGGCACCTAGGCGGCCGGATGGATCGCAAAGCGGCAAGCGCGCACAGCGCTTTGTCTCACAAGTCCTGAAACAGGTCTCGAAGGCCGGAGCGAAAACTTCGGGGGCGCGCGGTGCGCGTCCCGCATCGACCTTCGGACGGGGCCGCGTAGCTGCAGGCATGAAGGGCCAAGGGCTTAAAACCGACGCGCGACGCGTGACCATCAAGTCTCGCTTTGTGGTTCTGAAAAAGGCTGGCGCTAATTCCGTCTCTACGCACCTGCGCTACATCGAGCGCGATGGCGTGACGCGTGATGGGGAGCGAGGACAGGCCTACGGCGCCGAGACTGACACGGCTGACCTCAAGGCCTTCGAGGAACGCGGCAAGGGCGATCGCCACCAGTTCCGTTTCATCGTCTCGGTGGAGGATGCCGGGGAGCTGGAAAACCTGCGCGGTTATACGCGCGAGTTCATGCAGCGCATGACCACCGACCTGGAAACCCGGCTGGACTGGGTGGCTGTCGATCACTGGGATACGGACAACCCGCACACGCACATCGTGCTGC
This sequence comes from Candidatus Nitrotoga sp. HW29, assembly GCF_924101635.2. Classification (GTDB taxonomy): domain Bacteria; phylum Pseudomonadota; class Gammaproteobacteria; order Burkholderiales; family Gallionellaceae; genus Nitrotoga. Next base: position 4,011 of record NZ_CAKMAA020000052.1, read on the forward strand.
GCGGGCGCGCCGGAGATGGTCGAGGAAAGGGTCAAGACCTGGTGATTGCGCCGGACTATATGGCGTACGGCATGCGCCTGCGCGCAAGCGAGCTGGCGACCGAATGGCTGGGGCCACGCACCGAACTGGATATTCGACAAGGGCTGCTACGGGAAGTTGAGCAGGAGCGGCTGACGAGCTTGGATCGGACGCTGTTGAGGCAGGCCACTGGGGATATCGTGGATCTGACCCAGCAGCCCAAAGACGGACAGCGCCAAACCGTTCTGCGTGCCCGGCTGCAGCGGCTGGAGGCGATGGAACTGGTCGGGCGCATCGACGCGAACCACTGGCGACTATCCCCAAACATGCAACAGACATTGACCACCATGGGCGAGCGCGGCGATATCCTGCGCACGATGCACAAAGCCTTGCGGGGCCAGCAGCGGGAGTTGGTACTGGAAACAGCGCCAGCAATACCTGTATTCGGCCGCATCGCCGCCAAGGGTCTGGCCGACGAACTCAATGACCGGAGCTATCTGGTGGTTGATGGCATCGACGGCCGCGCGCACTATGTTCGCCTGCCGGTTGGCGCTGATCTGGCCGCACTGCCGGTGGGTGGCATCGTGGAAGTAAAGCCGGCCGGACGGGAACGAGCGGTAGATCGCAACATCGCGGGTATCGCGCGTGAAGGTCTTTACCGCAGCGTTGACCATCTTGCTCAGCTTCGACAAGAAGGTGCCCCAGACCCACAAACTGCGGTCGATGCCCACGTGCGCCGACTCGAAGCGCTGCGCCGCTCAGGGGTCGTGGAGCGCATGGCCGATGGGGTTTGGCGGGTGCCGCCTGACTTCTTGTCACGCTCGCACGCGCACGATACGCAGAGGACCGCAGGAGGTACCATCGAATTGCGTTCGCACCTGTCTATCGAACAGCAAGTACGCGCCCAAGGCGCAACATGGTTGGACCATCAAATGGTGGGCGACGCGAGGGAACTGTCGCCACGAGGCTTCGGTGTCCAGGTGCGTGATGCATTGCAAAGCCGAATCGATTTCCTGGTCGAGCAGGGCTTGGCCGAGCGGAGCGGCTCGCGTGTAGTTTTAGTACGCAACTTGCTATCCACCTTACGCGACCGGGAATTGGCTGCTGCGGGCAAAGTGATCCAGCATCAGACAGGGCTGGTCCACCGCCCGCTGCGCGACGGCGTACGCGCAAACGGAATCTACCGCCGCTCAGTTCAGCTCGCCAGCGGTCGCTTCGCGATGCTGGACGACGGCATGGGATTCAGCCTGGTGCCGTGGAAGCCAGTGGTTGAACAGCGGCTGGGGCAGCAGGTATCGGCCATCGTGCGTGGGTCATCTGTCACCTGGGATATCGGGCGGAGGCAGCTTGGCCGGTAGGCGCAGGGCAATTATTAAAATGATGGCCACCGTTGCTTGCAACGCATGCACAGCTACCTTCTTACCTCAAAGCGCAGATAATCCGATAGCCGCTTCGACTCGGTAATCTCAACGTGAGATAGCAGCAGATACTTCCACGGTTTGGTGCCAACCTCGACGGCTTGGTCTGACGCGTGCTTGCACCAACGCGCCACTGAATTCGCCTTGGTCTGCATCTCCTGCGTGTTGACGTCGGTCCGAGCACGCGTCAGACCAAGCCGTCGAGGAAGCTGGGACACTGCATAAGCTTGCCAAACTCCAAACCCTGCACTCCGTAAATCAATCCCTATCTCTACCTCCTTGTCGCAAGCCTCGGCATAGGACATAGGATTAAACCCTTCATAGATGTCAGGCAACAACCGCAATCCATATTGCTTCACATATCGGTTGGACTGGATATCTGCTTTGTGTTTATCAAAGCGCACATCTGGGTTTAATCCCGTCATGCCGACATATACGCAAGGCTTGCCTGAGATGTAGCCAGGGTTACATTTTTTGAACTTACCCTCAAACAGCACGTCATTGGACAGCTCAATAACATAGACATGGTAGTGAATGCGGCGGGACATTTTTTAGTCAGTGTTTTTCTTGTCCGATACCCATAACAATATTCCCCAGCACGCCAATAAGGGTCTCCATGCCGTTCACCAACATTTGGGTTTGCTCAGAGTTGGGTTTATCCATGTCAATCATGGCAAGGGTTTCGTCCAATGGCAGTTCCCCATATTTCATTTTGTAATGCGCCAGATTAACTGCCAACAGTCTTGCGGTCTCAGCAATGTCCTGCTTACTCGCTTTTTCAATTAACTGGTCAGCAAGATTGTAGTAGTGTGCAAGCTCCACCAAATCGGTCATAACGGTTCTCCAAAAATGAAATCGCACTTTACCCGAGTTCTGCTCCTGGCAGCCTTTCTAATATTTGCTAATACATCTAGCGCAGACTCACTATACGGACGCATTGTAGGCATTGCTGATGGCGATACCGTGACTGTCTTGGATGCCACCAACACTCAATGGAAAATCCGCCTAATGGGTATTGATGCGCCTGAGAAAAAACAGGCATTCGGTCAAAAGTCCAAAGAGCATCTTTCCTCGCTGGTGTTCAATAAGCAGGTGACGGTTGAATACAGCAAGCAGGACAAATATGGTCGCACTGTGGGCAAAATTTTGGTGGATGGTACAGATGCCAATCTTCAGCAGGTGAAAGCGGGTCTAGCTTGGCACTACAAAAAATACCAGAAAGAGCAATCCATAGAAGACCGTACAATTTATGCTCAGGCTGAGGAACAAGCACGTACAGAAAAGCAGGGGTTATGGATTGATCCTGACCTAACCCCACCGTGGGACTGGCGGCATCAGCGTAAATCGAAGCATTAGGGGGCACCCTGCTTGGTTATACCCACAGATGCCTCATTTACTTGCAGCGTGATCTGCTTGAGAGAAAACTATTTCGCACGAAGGTATAGAGACTTATGATTCGATCCGGATGTTTGCCTTTGTTCAGTCACGAAAAGATCAGTCTTTGCTTTGACAAGATCAGAGAGCTTCTTATAGCCGTAAAGCCTAGAGTCAAAGTCGGGTTGTAATTTTGTAAGGTAACTGCCAAATGCACCGAGACCTGCCCAGCCAGCATCGTCAATTGACTGTTCAAGTGCAGTTAAAACAAATTTTTTGGGGAATGCAAGTTTTGGCTGTGTTACCACGGTGGATGCCTGAGATGGAACAGTTTTTTGCTCACTCTTAACTATCGGCGGCTGGCCGACCGGTTCGACTGCTATGTTTGGACGGAGAACTTCAGTGAACACGAACTTGTGACAGGCATTGCGGAATGCATCTGGTGTTTTATTTTCCCCAAAACCAAGAACCGTGAGTCCTTCTTCACGCAATCGCATAGCAAGTCCTGTAAAATCACTGTCGCTTGTTATTAAGCAAAAACCATCGAATTTTCGCGTATACAGCAAGTCCATTGCATCAATAATAAGCGTACTGTCAGTGGCATTCTTTCCTGTCGTGTAAGCGAACTGTTGAACCGGCTTGATAGCGTATTGCTGCAGCACCTTCTTCCATGAGGAGCTTGTTGAAGCAGTGAAGTCTCCGTATATGCGCTTCACGGTTGCTTCACCATACCTTGCGATTTCAGCGAGAAGCCCTTCTATGACAGCAGCTTGTGCGTTGTCAGCGTCAATTAGAACCGCCAAGCGAAGTGTTGGTTCTTCAAATTCAATTTTTTCTGCTAGACGTCTGGATACCAAAATGACTCCAATTTTATAATATTGTTATACGAAGTTATTTCTGCGTAATAACACAAAAACTTGCTACCTAATTCGGCTTTGCTATTCGCGCTGCAATGGTCACATGTCGACGTTTCAATGATGTTCACGCACTGTCATATATCGCCATGAATCAGGTTTTATTTAGACCTGAGAAAACAATAGTGATTAAATAATCATTTGTGGCACATTACTATCTCTCTCATTAGTGTCGGCTTCTGGCCTTACCAGATGATCATCGACACAACATTGGCATCATTGGGTCTATGATCACGCCACAAATCGAGAGTGGGCCCATTTGGCTAGACAACACTGATGAATCTTGGATAGGTAAGCCAATCAGCTATAGAAAGCTAGTTCGACGGACGGGCATAAAATTTTTGACTAATTTCCATCGTGATTAAGGCTATGGCGAGGTAAATAATATGTGTGGCCGATTCGCACTGAAAGAAAATCCCAAGAAGCTCAGCGAATACTTCCAGCTGAGTGGCGACCTGGAATTCTCGCCTTCCTGGAACATAGCCCCATCGTCTCGCATTTGTTCCATTACTGCTGATGCGGAAGGTAACAGGCATCTCCACAAAATGCGCTGGGGCTTGATTCCGTCGTGGGCAAAAGATGCCTCTATAGGCAACAAGCTCGCCAATGCACGCGGTGAAACCGTTGCGGAGAAGCCATCATTCAGGTCAGCCTTCAAGCATCGGCGCTGCCTCATCCCCGCATCGGGCTTCTATGAATGGAAAACAGAGAATGGCATCAAGTATCCGTGGTATGTCAATCTCAAATCCGGTTCCCCCTTAGCTTTCGCTGGTCTTTGGGAGATATGGCATCCTGAAGATGGTAAGCCCATTGAAAGCTGCTGCATCATCACAACCGCCGCGAATTCGCTCATGGAACCGATCCATGATCGTATGCCCGTGATCCTGAACCCAGACCAATGGATTACCTGGCTGTCACCAAAAGAACAGCAAGCCGCTAAACAGCTCCAGATGATTCATCCATGTGACCCTGATTCCCTGCAAATCTGGCCGGTCACCCGCGAGCTCAATCGAGTTGGATTACGGGATGATGCCGGACTGGTCGAACCCCTACCAAACATTGCTTGACCTGCACTTATGATTATTGTTACGATAATCATATGAAACAAACCAACTCTAAATCACCAACACGTGGCGGCACTCGGCCCGGTGCTGGCCGTAAAGTCGGCTCAAGTCCCTATGGTGAAAACACAAAGCTCATGCGTATCCCGGAAAGCGTAGTCGACACGGTTGGGGATATCCTTACGGCTTGCAAAGCACAACGGCTAGAGGCACGCTTCAAAAATGATATTTTATACCCGGCCTTGGATAGCCAGCCCATCCGGGTGCCCCTGTTTAGCCATAAAGTCCCAGCCGGATTTCCATCCCCCGCCGATGATTACATCGAAGCCAGGTTAAGCCTGGACCAACACCTGATCACAAACAAGGACGCAACCTTCTTTGTGCGCGCCAAGGGCAACAGCATGATTGACGCTGGCATCTTTGATGGAGATTTGCTCGTAGTCGATAAGTCCTTGACGCCCTCATCTGGCAACATCGTCATTGCCATAATAGATGGCGACTTGACGGTGAAGCGTCTTGTCCTGCGGGACAACAAGACCATCCTCAAACCAGAAAATCCACGTTTCAAAGAGATTGAACTCAAGGACGGACAGGAGCTGCAAGTGTGGGGAGTAGTGACCTCCACAGTGAAGAAGTTCATCTGATAGCGAACCATGGCACTCGCCCTCATCGACTGCAACAATTTTTACGTCTCTTGCGAGCGCGTCTTCCAGCCCAAACTTGAAGGCAAACCAGTCTTGGTGTTATCCAATAACGATGGCTGCGTCGTCTCCCGTTCCAATGAAGTAAAAGCACTTGGTCTCAGGATGGGCGAGCCATGGTTCAAGTTGGAGAAGCTGGCCAAACAGCATGGCATCGTTGCGTTCTCAAGCAATTACACGCTCTACGACGATTTATCCAAGCGTGTAATGTCCATTCTTTCCACGTTCTCTCCCCGTCAGGAAATCTATTCGATTGACGAATGCTTCCTTGATCTTGATGGCTTTAATCCGCTATCGCTGATGGCATACGGCAAGACGATGCGGCAGACTATCATGCGCAACGTCGGCATTCCCGTCTGTGTTGGTATCGCTGATACCAAGACGCTGGCCAAGCTGGCCAACCACTGCGCCAAAAAAGGATTTGCTGGAGCGGATGGCGTATGCGACTTCGGACTGCTGGATGATGCCCAGCGCAGTGCGCTCTTTTCCAGCATTCCGGTCGGAGATGTATGGGGAGTTGGGCGGCGTATCTCCGAAGGACTCCTTGCCATGAAAATAAAGACCATTGAAGACCTGCGCACGGCCAGCCTAAAGCGAATCCGTAGTCAGTTCTCGGTCGTTTTGGAGCGCACTGTGCAGGAACTAAACGGCGTCGCCTGCATCCAGATGGAAGAAGCCAGTAAGCCGCGACAACAGATCATTGTTTCCCGCTCCTTCGGCACCATGGTAACGGGACTGGATGACCTGTCAGAATCGATTGCCTACTACACCACACGGGCAGCTGAAAAACTTCGGCGAGACGGTTCGGTTGCTGCCAGCATTTCAGTTTATATCCATACCAATCCATTCAAGGAAGGCGTCCCTCAATATAATGGCTCAATCATCGTGCCATTGAACCAACCCAGCGACGACACGATGGAACTCATCGGTGCTGCGATCAAAGGCTTGAAGGAAATCTATCGCAGTGGTTTTCACTACAAAAAAAGCGGCGTGCTACTAATGGGTCTACAGAGCAAAGGATCAGTTCAAGCCACGCTATTTGATGACAGTGAAAAGCAAACCAAGTCAGTAAACATGATGCGCACCCTGGATGCGATCAATAAGAAAATAGGGAAGGGGAGCGTAACCTTGGCCGCCTCTGGCATAAAGCATCGCTGGGCAATGCGGAGGGAGAGGCAATCGCAGAATTACACCACCGACTGGTTTGAATTGCCGGTAGTAGAGTAGACACCCTTGATTACGCGATCCTTGAGCTCTTTCCCGGCCTTGAAGTGTGGCACATACTTAGCTGGCACTGTAACTCGTTCGCCAGTTTTTGGATTACGTCCAATGCGCGGCGGTCTGTAATTCAATCTAAAGCTGCCAAAACCACGTATCTCAATACGCTCACCATTCGATAGTGTAGTGGCCAGTGCATCAATGATTGCCTTGACTATGCTCTCGACATCTTTAATTTGAAGTTGAGGGTGTAGGTCGGCCAGGCGTGATATTAGATCAGAGCGGTTCATGCTTGTGCCTTTACTAACTGATAATAGTTCACGGCTGCAGAACATCCTCTTTGCAGTAGAAAGCAGACGATTTAGCAAAATTGGATGCAAGCAGTTCGTTAGTGGCCTTAAAGTGCGGTACATATTTCGCAAACACTTCTACTCGTTCGCCCTTTGTTGGATTACATCCAATGCGCGGCGGTCGGTAGCTCAGTGTAAAGCTGCCAAAGCTGTGTAGCTCAATATGCCCACCATTCGATAGTTTAGTGGTCAGTGCATCAATGGATTGCCATGACTAATTATTATCGGCATCTTTGATTATTAGTTGAGGGTGTAACTAGGCTAAGCGTGATATTAGGTTGGCGCGGTTCATATCCTGTGGCTGAGGTTGGTTATGTAGCGGAACTCACATCATCAAAGAAGCCAGCCGAAATCATCATCTAGTGTTAATGCCTCGGCTAACTAGCTCAGGTAAACATATCACCCTGCACTCCGACGATCTTGATAATTAGATACTCAGAAGCTGACTGTCGTGACGGTCAGCAAACGACAGATGGAAATGGTCATTTCGTTTGCTACGAGAGGCTTCTTTTCGGCCTGAACAGACGGTGGCGGGATATCTAATTCAGTTTGCTGCGAGTGTCCGCTTATTGAAATGCAAAATATTGACGTTGTCTTGGTAAGTCTATGCCACCGCCCACATTGTCGACAGCAACTCTGCCTGCGCCAGCACCGTCTTGGTCGCTTCATCCTGTAAGTCCGGCGGGTAGCCGTATTTTTTGAGGATGCGTTTCACCATCACCTTAATTCTGGCACGCGCACTTTCACGGACGGCCCAGTCTATGGTCACATTCTTGCGCACTTGAGTTACGAGTTCGGCGGCAATAACTTTTAGCTCATTATTTCCCATTGCCTTGACTGCACTTTCGTTCGCTGCAAGCGCATCGTAGAAAGCGATTTCGTCTTCGTTCAAGCCAAGGTTCTCGCCGCGCTTCGTTGCAGCGTCCATCTCCTTCGCCAGCTTGATTAACTCCTCAATTACTTCTTGCGTGGCTATCGCGCGATTGTGGTACGCGTTGAGCGTGCTTTTCAGCATCTCGGAAAATGCCCGGCTCTGCACGAGATTGCGCACCGATCGTTTCTTGATTTCATCCTTGAGCAATTTTGCCAACAATTCAGCGGCGACGTTCTTGTGTTTCAATCCGCGCACTTCGGCAAGGAACTGGTCAGAGAGAATGCTGATGTCCGGCCTCTTTAATCCGGCAGCGGTGAAAACATCGATGACGCCTTCGTCGGCCATGATCGCTTTGGAAACAAGCTGGCGAACTGCGGCGTCAATTTCTTCCGGTGGGCGTTGCGTGCCGGAAGTCTTCGCAAGTTGCGCCTTGATCGCCTGGAAGAAGGCAATGTCGTCGCGCAACTCGATGGCCTCATCGGTCGCAGCACACAGCGCAAACACACGTGAAAGATCAGTCACTACTTGCACGAAGCGTTGCTTACCATCTTCCTGCTGCAACACATGCTCCTGACCAGCCGGAATCAAGCCAAGGCGATGAGCGGAGGTACCAGTCATCCACTTACCCCAATTGAACCCGTGCATGATGGCGCAAGCGACATCGTGTTTTTCCTGCATTGCCGCGATAGCTTGCGCGGTATCGATGTTCGGGCTGCCTTGGCCGCCGCTCTCGGTGTAGGTGGCGAGAGCGTGTTTCAATTGATCGGCAAGGCCGAGGTAATCCACTACCAAACCGCCGGGCTTGTCGCGAAACACGCGGTTCACACGCGCTATGGCTTGCATCAGGCCGTGGCTGCGCATTGGCTTGTCGGCATACATCGTGTGCAGGCACGGCGCGTCAAAACCGGTCAGCCACATATCGCGCACGATCACGATGCGGAACGGATCTTTGCTGTCCTTGAAGCGCGTCGCCAATTCGCGGCGGCGCAGTTTATTGCGGATGTGTGGCTGCCAGTCCGGGCCGTCATCGGCACTGCCGGTCATCACGATCTTCACCACGCACGCCTGCTTTTTCTCAGCTTCGATGTCGTCGTCTTTGGCGCTCGCCCATTCAGGTCGCAGCTTGATGATGGCGTTGTATAGGTCAACGCAAATGCGACGGCTCATACACACCACCATCGCCTTGCCATCCATCGCTTCCAGGCGACGCTCATAGTGCTGCACCATGTCTGCCGCGACTAGCGCGATACGTTTCGGGTCGCCAACCAAGGCCTCCAGTGCAGCCCATTTTGATTTGAGCTTCTGCTTCTTGTCGTCTTCTTCCCCCTCGGTGATTTCGTCGAATTCTTCGTCGATTCCCGGCAACGCGGCCTGATTCAGCGACAGCTTGGAAATGCGGCTCTCGTAGTAAATCGGCACAGTTGCCTTGTCCGCCACTGCGCGCTGGATGTCGTAGATGCTGATGTAATCGCCGAAGATCGCCCGCGTGTTGGCGTCGTTCTTCTCGATGGGCGTGCCGGTGAAGCCGATGAATGATGCATTCGGTAGCGCATCGCGCAGGTTGCGCGCTAGGCCGTCGATCAAATCATATTGGCTGCGGTGCGCTTCATCGGCAATGACGACGACGTTCCTCCGTGGCGACAGCTCCGGCATCTTCTCGCCCTTCTCGGGCATGAATTTTTGTATCGTGGTGAACACCACACCGCCGCTGGCCACTTGCAGCAACTCGCGCAACCGCTCGCGGCTATCTGCCTGCACCGGCATCTGGCGCAGCAACTCGTGGCAGCGCTGGAATTGGCCGAAGAGCTGGTCGTCAAGATCATTGCGGTCAGTGAGCACGACCAGCGTCGGGTTCTGCATCGCCGGATGGCGCACCACGCGGGCGGCATAGAACAACATGGAAAAACTCTTGCCCGAGCCCTGCGTGTGCCACACCACGCCCGCGCGGCGGTCGCCGTGCATCCTGCCCGCCCAGTAAGTTCCTGGCTCAGGTTCTCGCGTGCCGAGTGCCTCGGCCATGCCGCTCGCGCGCACCGTCTCCTCCACGGCGGCATTCACCGCGTGGAACTGGTGATAACCCGCGATGATCTTGATCAGACGGTCGCTATCTGTGTCTTCTTCAAACACGATGAAATGCTGGAGCAGGTCGAGGAAGCATTTTGGCTCGAACACCCCGCGCACCAGCACCTCCAGCTCCAGCGCAGTCTTCGGCGCATCGCCCTCGCCGTCTATCGTGCGCCACACCTTGAACCACTCCTGATTGGCCGTCAGCGAGCCGATGCGCGCATTCGTTCCATCGGACACTACCAGCACCTCGTTGTAGTTAAACAGGCCACCGATCTGCTGCTTGTAGGTTTGCAGTTGATTGAACGCCGACCAGATCGTCGCATTCTCATCCGCCGCGTTTTTCAGCTCGATCACCGCCAGCGGCAGGCCGTTGACGAACACCACGATGTCAGGCCGCCGGTTGTTTTGGTCTTCGATGACGGTGAACTGGTTCACCGCCAGCCAGTCATTGTTTTTGGCGTTATCGTAATCCACCAGCCTCGCATGATCGCCCGCGATGCTGCCATCTGCACGCCGGTATTCCACCGGCACCCCATCGCGCAGCATGGCGTGAAAATTCCGGTTGGTCTGTGTTGGCGAAGGCGTGCCAACGCGCAACACCTTGCGCAGCGCATCCTCGCGCGCCTCTTCCGGTATGGCAGGATTCAAGCGCCAGATCGCATCGCGTAAGCGGCCAACCAGCACCACGTCAGCAAACGAATCCCGCTCCGCTGCCGGTTCACCGGGAGCCATGTGCGGCCCGTGGCCGATGGCATAGCCCAGCTCCCCGAACCAGCTCAGGGCGGCATCTTCGACGATGGATTCGTTAAGGTTCATGGCGTTGGTGGATCGAGCTGCCAATGTTTTTGGTAGTCAGGGCCGTCAGACTTAGGCCGCGCATTAGGGGGAAAGATTTGGATGGTAAGCGGTATCGGGAAGTCAGCCCCGATAATTGCCGCTTCACCTGGCTTCAGATTTGGAAGGAAGGAAGATGCTGAACGGTCGATTTCCCCACAAGCGCGTTCAACCACCTCCCTGTCTCGGTCATTGGTGAGTCTGTGAACCACGAGTGTTCCCATTTGGCTCAGGACGCCTTCCGTGATGTCGCGCGGACGCTGCGTTGTAAGGCAAATGTTCAAGCCATATTTGCGCCCCTCTTTGGCGATTAACTCAAACGCATCGAGCCGTGCTACTGCGTCCTCTCCCCCGACTTGCCTTCCGAGAAAATTGTGAGCCTCATCAACGATGACCACTACTGGCGAATTCTTGAATGCACCGTTTCGAGCCAAATTTAGCAGATGGCGACCGATGACGTTAGCTGTAATCTCTCTCGCCTTGAACTCGTATGCGACGCCACTTAGGCAGATTCGAAGCAGCCTCTTGTCGTTGGAAACAAAGTCGGCGATGGCGGCAGTCAGCGCAGGATCAGTCGATTTGAACACGCACTCAAAGGAAGACGACGTAAGAACGGCACTGATTCGAGACATGAGAGACAAACAGTACGAAACCTCGCCGGAATCTCCGCCCCATTTGGTGGTGTCCTTGACTCCTTTCCCAACTCCGAATCCATCCGGGTAAACGCACTCCTGCTCAATTTGGGCAATGAGCTTGCTCACGTCAAACTCCTGCCTGGGATCGTCAAGATTGCCCGACACGCCCGCTTGTTGCTCTGCTGCAATCACAGTCCCTTTTGACTGGTCGATTTTCTTAATGATGCCGTTGCTGGCTACCGTAGGCACTAGCTGAGCCAAACGTAGGCTCCGCATGGCCGCGCGCATTTTCGGCCCCTGCACTTTACCCGCTGGCTCGAATAGTGCGATGAAGTCCGATTCGACGAAACATGTCGGCGGTAAAGAACGTGGCTGCGAGCCTATTGCCGTCTCGACGGGGTTTCCCAGATGAAAGTGCTCGACGTGTTCGCCCGAAAAACCACGGTATTCACCAGTGGCATCCAGCAGAATGATTTTGGTCTTGTATTTTATACACTCCTCAATGATGCGCGCCGTAGTCCAACTCTTGCCTCCTCCCGTTGCGCCAAGAATTGCGCAGTGCCGCCCGAACAATTTCTCTGGCCTAATCGAGACGGCACTTTCGAGCGCGACATCAATTGATCCCAACTTGAGCAGAACTTTGCTTTCCGGGCTACCTTCCGACTCCATGAGACTGGGCAAGTTCGCAACAAAGTTGTGTGGTGCCGCATAAACCCGATCTCCGAGCCGGGGGTAAGACTCGACGCCTGCGGTGACTCTCAGTGAATCCATTGCGACAGAACCGAGGAGTTGGATTGTTCCGGCAGCGTCAAGGTCTGGAACTTTTGAGTGCGAAGCATTGACCGACCGCCTCTCGGGTTCCGGGAGGTGAATTTCCACGACTCGTCCGAGCAGAAGATTGATCTGGCCTTCAATCAGAACGAACTCTCCGACTTCGCCTTTGCCATAACGCCCACCAAGGAAATGCGCTCCGCTGGGAGAGCCGGCTTCGTTCAAGTTGAAACGCACAGCCTGCGCGGAAACAGAAGACAATACCCCAATGAATAGCTCTGGACGTAGCAGGCCGCGCGGGAAGGCATCCTCGATTCTGGACGTTGCGCTCATTTTGAACCGGCCATTTGTTTGATGTCCCGCGTGAGTCGTTGCGCAGGGGTCAGTGATTTCAAGTCAGGTATCATTTCAGCGAAATCGCCGAAGGAAGCATTGATGAGCCAGACATCCTCACCTTGATTAGCGAGGTTGAACAATGATTCCCAATACTTGTTTTTCTCTGGCGGACGCGCCGTGAGATCGTCTGCAGATGGATTGACGATGATTAATCGCAGATGGGGATTCGTCCGAATGGCGGCAAGAATCGGCTCTGATAAATGGTCGTCATTGAAGCCATAACCAGTAACGATGAGACAAGTATTGGGCTCCCGGAGTACCGAAAAATAGTTGGAGATTAATTCAAGATGCGGTTGGACGTAGGATTGCTGATACTTCCCTTTTGCCGGATAAATCAGGCAAGCATCTTCCGGTTTTGGATTGGCGACAACTTCAATATCTCCACCCGCAGCTCTCGACCAGTTGACTGAGCCGTGAAGCTTGTAGAGGTGAAATACTCCTTCCAACGGTGTGCCCACATCATCGCCTGTGGTTGGTCGGCGAACAATGTCATACAAAAAGAAACGCGGATCAAAGTGCCGAGGTTGCGTGAAGGAAAAACCATCCAGCGCAACCAACCCCTGCCTTCCTGCCGCAGCTTCAAAGCAAAGATCGTAGTTGGTGGTAAATAATTTTAGCCTTGAATCACGAACCCGCCGACGTGAAAGACGGTGAAGGAATGTTCGGTGAGCCGCTAATTGTTTCTCATCAGCTGGGGCGAGAAACTCCGAACACTTATCGAGAATAACTTTCTTCGATGCCGTTATGAATTTCGTTACATTGGCACTCTCCTTCACCTGAAGGAACGCCTCACAACGGGAAAGCAACGCTTCAATGTTTTCCTTTTCAATTTCCACATCGTAACCAACCTCAGCAATCACTTTCGCAGCAGCCTGCGCCACTGTGCGAGCCTCGCCTCCGGTTCCCGGATTGGAATTCACGCAATAGTCCCATAACGCCCACATTGATGGCCCTTTGGTAACGGGGCCGAGTGACGTTCCACTTCCAGCGACCACCACCACATGCTGCATCTGGAGGGATGAGAGCAGTAACGTCTTAAGCTCCTCTTTGGCCGCCTTAGCCGCCGCAACGAGCTTCTGCTCTTCTTCTGGAGTAACTCCAGGCCCAATCTCCGGCCTAAGTTCCTTCCATGTTAAAGAGTCAGGCCCGAAGAACATCGGTATGCCTGAAGTTGTCTTTACAATTTGTGCGGTTGGTGTGCTCATAATTTTTCCGGTCAGTTAATACTCAACACCCCGCTCAACAGCTTGGGCAGCAAGGCGTCGCGCAGGGTGGCGAAAAAACAAGTCACCGCCTGTTTCATGACTCGCACCTTAAGGATGCAGACAAATGTTCACCAAGAGTATGCAACGCTGCAACAAGCGCGCGGATTTCGATAGAATTAACTTGGCTCTTCCGCCCCAGGACGGCAGTATGGTCGCTCGTGGCCTGGATGTATTCCTCGTCCACGACTCCCATTTTATGGGCCAGCAAATGGCGCTTCTGAAAACAACGGATCACGAGTGCCCATTCCGAATCATTAAGGCCATCAGCAAAATCTACGCCGAACTGCTCCCGCACTCGCTGTCTTGCGCTCGCTATATTCTGAAACCGAATTTCAGCAGCCTTCTCAGGTGTGGCTGCCCGCGATGAGAATACACGGCATGTTTCGCGGCCAAAGCCATCAAACGATGAAACGCAATCCTCCAGTGCATTCTCAATCAGAACCTGTGCCACTGCGCTTTCCTGCGCCTCGGCAACGGCGAGCATCTTATCAACCAGTTCAAGGTTTTTGCCCAGTATCTGGAGTGAGTTATGAGTTCCGCAGTCTGGACAGAAACCAAACACTCCATAAATCATGTAGCGTAGTGTGCATGTGTCGCACACCACCTCTGTCTCAAGCTGTTTCTCGCGGTAATGGCGAACTGGTGTCGGTTGCCCGGTCACCTTCATGCTAATGCCAATCCCGAACCCGCCACTCGGACGGTGATTAAACTCAAGCGTCTTCAAATCCTTAATCAGCGCACCAGTAACCTGGCTCAGTACAATTGATTTTGCATACTCAATTTGTGCTTGGGTGAAGAATTTATCCGGTGCGTCTTCATGTCCGCAGTACGGGCAATGGCACTGAAGATCTTTGCCTGTAAGTCCGGTTCCAGGCTGAAGCTTGAAATAACTTTCGCACTCCGCAACCGGACATTCACGCCCAATAAAACCTTCTTCATCGGGCGTAATTGAAATGCTAAATTGTGAGCCGAGACGTTCGAGGTGCTTCATGTGACCGCTTCCAGTTCGGAAGTGGCTTTTGCAACGCTTAACTTCCCGCTCAGCAGCTTTGGCAGCAGTGTGTCGCGCAGAGCAGAGAGGGTGCTAGATTGAATCCCATTGGCTTGATGTTGCTCTAGGATAGGCGAAACAACACGGTCAAATGCTTCGCACAATTCTGGAGGAGGAATGACGAGCGGGTTCTTTTCGGCAAACAGTGTGAACGCAAAGTTTTTGATACCAGTTGTTCCATTTTCGAACTGAAAAATCTCACCGTTTTCATAAACAAGCCGTAGCCAAAGATAGACGAATTTCGACGTTGCCGGTGACTTGAGTTTCACAATGCGGCAGAAATTTGAGCACACAAGTGGCTTCTTCAGCCTCTGAAGCAAATTTTCGGAGACCAAAACCGGGCGACCTGTAGATTGTGTCGGACTGCCGCCTGAAATCTCGATAGCGAGGTCGCCGCCCGACAAACTTCGCTTCTCCAAGCTGGAGCGTTTAAGAAACCGCGTAGGCATCTTGCCAATGCCACCTTCCTGCAACGATGGAATGTCTGCTCCCCGAATACAAAACGTCGGTAGGTTTTCTTCATTCGAAGGCTCCGACGAACCCCAGTCACCACCAACGACCGTATCTATCAGATCGTTAAGTACACCCAGCTTCCACCCTTGCGGGATATGACCGAGGGATGAGTCTTGAAAGTGGGCAGGGAAAAGTGCTGCGGTAGCAGCATCAAGGCCAGAGGGTTTGCGGCCATCGAGTTTAGCGCGAACCGGGTCGAAATCCACGAACCAGCTCTGGAACAGTGCCCTCGCCATCGCCTCCAGTGTTGAGTTCATACGCCGTATCAACTCGATCTTGTCGTCCAACGTTCCGAGGATATGCGCGATGGCCTTTTGCTCAGGCAGAGGCAGGAGGGTGATTTGCATCTTCGCCAACTCACGGAAGTAGATACGAACGCGGACAGAACCGACACCCGCTGCGGTAGTCCACTGACGCCACTCAGGCCCTTTGATGGCGTAGCTAAAGTAGTCAGGATCAAGGATGCCGGGCTTACAGCCGAACACGACGTAATCTGGACTAACCAGTCCAACCGCATGCTTGTCAGTGCAGTAAGCAATCGAACCAATGTTCAGACGCATCGGGTTGTAAGCAAACATACCAGGACGCAAAACCTTGTAACGCCCCAAGTCTTTTGAAGTGTATTTGGCGTCGGGGGTCAGCCCGTCTGTGCGGTCGACGCCGTAAACACGAAGTCCTGATTCCGAAATAGCATCTGCGCGGACTTTGCTCTCAAAGGCAATATCCCCAATCGTCGCAGCTTGGGCTGTTGTCCTGCTAGACATCGTAGCCGATGGATTTCAGAACGGTGCGAACCTTCACGTCGAGCTTTGCACAGTCCTTGAGTTGAGAGGTTAAGTCAGCACACAATGCGACCATCTTTTCCTCGAATGGCACCTCGTCGATTTCGATTTCCTCAGCGCCTATGTATGGGCCAGGTGTGAGCTTATAGTCGTGTCGTGCGATGTCATCAGTGGTTACCGACGCGCAGAATCCAGGAACGTCCACATAGGGTTCGGTACCGGCTTTACCACACCAACTACGGTAGGTGTGCGTGATGCGTGTGATTTCCTCATCGGACAGGGTGCGATATTTGCGATCTTCGATTTGCCCCATTCCACGAGCATCGATGAACAAAGTTTGCCTGCGGCGGTCGGTTGTTTTCCCTGTGCTCTTATTTTTTGCTAAGAACCAGATACAGACCGCAATCGGTGTCGTGTAAAAAAGCTGACCGGGGAGAGTGACCATGCAGTCAACTAAGTCGGCCTCGATAATCGCTTTGCGAATTTCGCCTTCGCCGGACTGGTTGGAGGACATACTGCCGTTGGCGAGCACGAAACCTGCGTAGCCGTCGGCTGCGAGGTGATGGATGAAGTGCTGCACCCAGGCGAAGTTGGCGTTCCCCTTAGGCGGCACGCCGTATTGCCAGCGTACGTCGTCATCCACGCGGTGCCAGTCGGAATCGTTGAAGGGTGGATTGGCGATGACAAACTGCGCCTTGAGGTCTTTGTGCAAGTCGCGCCGGAAGGTGTCGGCTTGCTCGGGGCCAAAGTCAGCCTCGATGCCGCGAATCGCGAGGTTCATAACGGCCAGGCGGCGCGTGGTGGCGTTGCTCTCCTGACCGTAGATACTGAGGTCGCCGATACGTCCGCCGTGTTCAAGCACGAATTTTTCAGATTGCACAAACATGCCGCCAGAACCGCAGGCGGGGTCATAGACGCGGCCTTTGTAGGGGGCGAGCATTTCGACTATGACGCGAACAACGGAACTGGGGGTGTAAAACTGGCCGCCATTCTTGCCCTCGGCACTGGCAAAGCGTGTGAGGAAATATTCGTAAACGCGACCGAGCAGATCAACCGAGCGATGCGATTTTGCATCCTCGCCTTCCGTAGCAGTGGCGATCAGCGTGATGGTGCCGATGAGATCGATCAGCTCGCCGAGGCGATGCTTGTCGAGCGCGGGGCGCGAGTAATCTTTGGGCAACACACCTTTGAGACGCGGGTTGTCCCGTTCAAGCGCGACCATTGCGTCATCCACCACCTTGCCGATGGTGGGCAGCTTGGCCGATGCCATGAGGTGCGGCCAGCGCGCTTCCTTCGGCACCCAAAACACATTCTCGGCACGATATTCGTCGGCGTCCTCAGGGTCGGAGCCTTTGTATTCGCCTTTGCCAGCGATGAGCTTGGCGCGCATTTCTTCGAAGGCATCGGAGATGTATTTGATGAAGATCAGGCCGAGCACAACGTGCTTATATTCCGCCGCATCCATGTTGTTGCGCAACTTGTCGGCGGCAAGCCAGAGCTTGGCCTCAAAGCCGATGTTGGCGGAGGAGTCGTTGCTTTTAGATGCTGCTTTTGCCATCAAACTTTCCCTGATTTTCTTATTAGCGGTCGGTCATGCCGATAAAGCATGGACACCAGAAGGGAATGCTAGCAGATTTCAGCTTATGACAGGCTAATGCGGTAAGTGTGCTTGTGGTTGGCCACTATATTTGGCATGTAGTGAACTGTAGGAAAACTGACATAAGCAGTAAGCCATGTCCCATCACCACCGTCTGCTTAGGCCGAGAAAAGGACAGTCAGGTTATCGGCCTGAGCCGCCGTTGGCGCTCTTCCCCACCTAGGGCAGCAATGCAACGTACACCGGTCATCGGATTGAATTGCTGCCGAATGGCCGCTTTCAACTTCGGCTAATACGTGCAAACTCCAGGTGGCCTTACAGACTTTGAGACCTAAGATGGGTTAATGATGATGCCAGGGCTGACTGTATTGATCCGCGCGCCGCTCTTACCTCACTTTATGGCCTCAGCTGAGTTAGGTATTTTCTATTGAAACTTGAAATAATTAGACTAAGCCCCATATAGGCCTTTGAGAAATTAAGGAGTGACATGGCGGCAACAGTTCCATTTCGAGTACTCTGCCTAGACGGCGGTGGTGTGCGCGGTGTTTATCAAGCCACCTATCTACAAACCTTCGCTGATCGAATTAAAAGTACTACAGGTGCAACTGTCGATCCTGGAAAAACTTTTGATTTGATAGTAGGCACAAGTACTGGCTCTTTTGTAGCCAGCGCATTGGCAGCTGGTACTCCATTGGAAAAAATGGTTGGCCTATACCACTCTCACGGCAACAAAATTTTCCCATACCAGCGGCTTCGATCACTTCCCGTTGTTGAAAAGATAGTCCGCGGGTTCTTCGCCGGACTTGGTGCAGGCGATTCGGCCTTACGTGAAGTGCTAACCGAAACGTTTGGTAACTTAACCATGGGCGAACTCTACAAGCAGAGAGGCATTGCCCTCGCCATTACGGCTGTTGATTTAAATCGCCACGCTTCCACTGTTTTTAAAACACCTCATATGGATAGGCTGAACGGTCGTGATAACAATCGCTCAATTGTCGATGCATGCATGGCTAGTAGTGCAGCGCCTATTCTGAGATCAATCGCAAAATTGGAAGAGCCGGATACTTTGGGAACATACGTTCATTATGTCGATGGGGGGCTCTGGGCAAACAATCCCGGCCCAGTTGGCATGCTTGAAGCCTACGAGATACTTAGCAGAAAGGAAGAGTTCAACAGACCGATTCACCTCTACATGCTTGGCACCTTACCTGTTCAAGGTGGTGAGGAAGTCGGCCATTCCGTCAATAGAGGAGCGTATGGCTGGTCATTTGGTGTCAAGGCTATTACTGCGAGTATGAATGCACAAGCGGTAGCCAATGACTACATGTCCAAAAAAATTGCCGAATTAAGAGGTAATAACAGTTTTGCCTATAGGTTCCCTGCGCAATGTCCGTCAACTGAATTGCATAATTATCTAAAAAATATGGATGACGCAAGACCGAAGGTTTTGAACGCATTGGCTAGACAAGCAATTTCTGATGTCGATTTTGCTTGGGCATCTATCGAATCAAACATTCAGATGAAAAGTTTTCGTGATGCACTTTTAGAAACCTCAATCTCTAGAGAGTAAGGACTCGGATATATGGCTAACATTGATTGCAATATTGAAATCAAGAAATACCACTCAATCAAAGTGGTGCTATCTAAGACACAGCAAGATGCAATACGTGGACATAGAGATAATGGGCGTACCAGATTAGAAAATGGTTTGATCAAAACTAATCATCCTCTTCCTTACTTGGTTGCATCTCAAGGCTCATATGCAACGCGTACAATGGCACAGGATGATGAGAATGACTATGACATCGATGATGGGGTCTATTTCGAATACGATGGCTTACTAGACAACAATGGGGATGAACTCGAACCAAAAGCGGCCAGAAAACGAGTAAAGAACGCACTTTACGATGAGCGATTGGCTTTCGATGCTCAGGTTAAGAACAATTGCGTAAGGCAGTATTATCCAGCTGGATACCATATAGACCTGCCAGTTTATCGAACCACATGGTCTCAAGATATCTTAGGCAATGAAATAGCCAAACATGAACTTGCCAGCGGAGAGGAATGGGTAGTATCCGATGCTCGTGCAGTTACAAAATGGTTCAATGATCATGTGACGCAAGAGCTGAAAAGCGGCGATATAGATACAAGCCAACTCAGGAGAATTGTCAGACTTACTAAGAAAATGGCAAGAAGCCGCAAGGCATGGAAAAACAAAACAACGAGTGGCATTTGTATTACAAAGCTAGTTGTTGATCATATGGTGTATGTCACAGACCGAGACGATGAGGCCTTACGCTCTACATGGCAGGCAATAAGAGATGTACTGGCCATCTCCCGAACAGTTAGGCATCCAGTGCAACCCAAGAATCTGGCCGAATGGGATGATGAGTGTGTTGGGTTCTTTAAGGATTGTTTGTCAGAGAACTTAAAACATCTTGAAGTACTTGATAAATCAGATTGCAATCACGAGATGGCGATGAAGGCATGGAATAAAGTCTTTGATACGGATTACTTCAATGACTTTATTACCGACAAGAAATCAGCAGCATCTCTACTTCAGCCAGCTACGTTTGCAGCAGCAGGCCTGTCATTCCCTAACAAGCCCATCGTACCAAACAAATCTTCAGGATTTGCCTAGATGGAATGGTTAACTAAATATCCGGATAGATTTGTTCGAGAATGTGCGGAACTCGACAAGCTAGCTCAAGAAGTGGATTGGCTAACTGTCTCTTGGTCAATAACACCGGAGGATTGGGTCCTAGAAGTTCAGCTGGATATGACGGTGCATGATAGGGTCTATAAAGCACGTATGGGCTATCCTGCAGTGTTTCCCAATGCACCTTTGTATATTCGGCCTCGAGATCCTTCGGAAAGGTGGTCAAATCATCAGTTCGGACCCGGAGGATCGCTATGCTTGCAGTGGAGGGCAGACAATTGGAACTCTGAGGTAACAGGGGCTGATATTATCCGGAGTACGTATGAGCTGCTGCATACTGAAAACATACCAGTTGCTCCTGGCGTCGTGCCTTCTGTCCATAGAATAACTGAGGGTCAAAGGGCTAGAAATTCCTACTTTCGTTCTATTGTGACGAATGATGCACTTTCAGTAATTAAAGGGTTGCAAGATCAAGTAAAAGTAGAACTTAAAACTAGCTCGCTATTCAGTGATGCGGGGCAAATTGCCTTTTTTACTAACATCAATGCGGCAGAAGACAATGCCCATGTTGTTGGTGATATACCTGTAGGCATTACTGGATTCTCCTCGTTATTCAGCATTGAGGGAAAAGGTTGGCTTTTAAAAAGCGATGCATTTGACGTGCTCCTTAAAATCTCATCCGTTGATGAATTGATAAAAGTAATTTCTGAAACTGGGTTAGATATATCCGACATTGCTGTGAAGAATGAAGAAACGCAGAAATACGAAGAACGGATTATTGTTTTATATGGCAATAAAACAGGAGCAATTCGTCAATTCTCAATAGTCTCGTATTCTGACAATCCGTTAAAAGAATATAAGGTGATACTTCCACCACCATCTGATGAAGTTCGTTTGCCAGAAGAACATAAAAAACTGCCTGAATTAAAGGTAGGAATTATCGGACTTGGGTCAATGGGAAGTAAGATTGCGCTTTCATTGGCAAGGTCTGGAATCCGGAAGTTCGTTGTAGTAGATGATGATTATCTAAAACTAGAGAATCTAGTTAGGCATGAATTATCATGGACGGAAGTTGGCTTGCATAAAGTGGATGCCATTAAAAATGCGCTAAATCTGACCATGCCTAACCTTGAGATCGAAGCGTTGAATCATCGTATCGCCGGTCAAGAGCCTCCAATTAACGCAGCAGGAGCACTTAAAAGCCTTTCGCAGTGTGACGTCCTGTTAGATGCAACAGCTAACCCTGAAGTCTTCCTCCTTGTCGCAGCTATCGCCAACGCATACAAAATCCCAATGTGTTGGGGTGAAGTATTTGCCGGTGGTTACGGAGGACTTGTTGCACGTGCGCGACCAGATATAGACCCGAATCCTATCGCTGTCAGAGACAGCTTCTATGAGTATTTATCTAAACAAGAACCAGCGCCATTTCAGCAAGAACGTGGATATGATATTGAAGCCGAGACACCATCTATAGCATACGATAGTAACGTGGGAGTGATAGCTACATCATTAACCAATCTCATCATCGATACTGCATTGCGAAAAAACCCGAGTGAATATCCGTATCCTGTTTATCTTATCGGTATGAAAAAAATGTGGATTTTCACTCAACCTTTTGATACTAGGCCAATAGAGGTTACTGGCGAGGGTTGGAAGGATGAAATTCAACCTACAGCCGAAGTATCAGTGGCTGCAGTAAAATTGCTGCTCGAAAAATTAAGCGAGAAAAGTAGTGCTGAAGCTAATTCTAGCTCCTGAAGTTGCTGAAGAAATCACTATTGCACTACGTAAATCGGGTGATCGTGAGATAGGCGGCATTTTGATGGGAGAGCACGCCGGCCCAGATGAGTTCAAAGTGACTAAGATCACTGTTCAGAAACGTGGAGGGATCAGCAGTTTCATAAGAATAATCGAAGATGCGGTTGGAAAACTAAACGCTTTTTTTAGGCAGAGCAACAATGATTACTCTCGCTTCAACTACATAGGTGAGTGGCATTCCCATCCACTTTTTACTCCATACCCAAGCTCCAAGGATGATAACTCTATGCTGGAGATTGTCATGGATGAAACTGTCGGGGCTAATTTTGCGGTTCTTGTAATTGTACAGCTTGCACCGGATAGCGGGTTAATTGGTACGGCACATACATATCTGCCAAATGGGGTAAAGTCACAATCCTATTTGATTTTTCAACGCTAAACATTACTGAAAAATCTGCCTACCTACACTCATCGAAATAATATCATTCAGTTCCACCTTTGATTGGCGGCCTAGACTAGGAGCGATTCAATTCGACTGTCTGAGTTGGGACGATTGTGCACATATTCGCCGAAATTGAAAGCGGCCATTCGGCAGCAATCGAATCCGATGACCGGTGTAGGTTGCATAGCCACCCAATGTGTAGATTTCTGCCAGCGGCCTTGCGAAAAAAAAATTTCTAATACTACTCAACAGGGCTTTCTGGTTGTCCACTCCTGACTGAAACAGTTGCATCGCTGTCGTATGGCAGACTTGTGGCGCGATATGCCACGCTTGGTCAAACTGCCGATGGCCTTTGCTATCGACTGAAAGGCAAGATGTATGTGTTTCACCAAATTTATCTTGTCATGGCTTCGCCAACGTGATTAGGAATCAGGGCAGACTCATCACCCAATTACTGGCTCAATTGCAACGAAGCTCGAATCGCCAACTCCATTAATTTCCGCAATGACACCGACCGCTGCTTACGCCCCTTTCCGCGCAGATTATCCATGGATTCATCTTGAGCGAAACAAACTATTTTGAACCGATCGAAAACGGCTGCCTGAAATTCTTAAATCGCACTCTTTTAAACTCAAACCTCAATAGGAATGAACTGAGTCATACAAGCAGCATAAGACGATTCAACAACGGCGGCGGCGACAGATCGTGCGTCAAATGGTCAGTACGGACGCGGGTTCGACTATGGAAATATCGCACGATAGGCTTCGCGATTCGTGCCAATGACAGAAATAATCATCGTTGTACTCCTCTCTTAGCCGACTTTCGCCTGAGCAGGTTTTCTCATACTCGCGGCACCCTCAAACTTTCGATGTCTAAAGCGGTGCCGTATCGGTGCCGCTTCGAACCTTGACAA
>NZ_CAKMAA020000053.1 GCF_924101635.2 Candidatus Nitrotoga sp. HW29
ATTGTCCACAACAGACAGGTAACGAAATGGATGAGCCGTTGCCGCTGCATTAGAGATATTAGTATTATTTAAATTACGTATAGTAGTAGGACGCGCAGTTGTGAGAAGTGTTATATGTCATTGTGTAGATCTTTTTTTGAAAAAAATGTATCTTACTGTCCGATCGCTGAATTAAGGAGTTATTCATGGACAATGGCAACGGGATGGGAAGGCGCCAATTCTTTAGTAAATTTTTTCCTGTTCTTACAGAAACGATCGTTGAAAAAACTAAAGATGAGACAAAAATATCGATTAAGCCAAGCGTTATTGGGCAAATGTCTACCCTTGATAAAGTCGAAGTGGCGGAGGAAATCCAGGAAGATGTTGGAAGGAAGTACCCTTGGGTTGGGATGTGACCTCCTTTATGGATAGAAGGGGTTGCATGCTGAGAAAGCTACAGATAATAAAGTCAAAATGGATTGCCAACCTGAATAATATGTTGGCCAAGATGATTATGGAAATATTTGTTTAGTCATTAATAACCAGAAAGCGATTGAAGATGGGCGACCCGCTCCATCATGAAAATAATTACTTATATCACGAGAATGTTTAAATGACGAAAACTATTGAAATAAAGAACATGAGGGACACTCGGACGGTGACTGCGCCAGCGAAGGACTGCGGATATTTTCATGGCTGTCAAACATGTGATGAAAATGATACGTGTAAGCTGGACCGTGCTGCTCATAAGAAATGGTTGATTAATAAGCGGATGGCGGATATCAAGTACAAAGTTCTTGTCGGCAGTAACAAGGGCGGTGTGGGTAAAAGTACCACCACGGTTAATCTTGCTTGTGCCTTGGAAAAACTGGGTTACAAGGTTGGCTTGGCAGATGCTGATCTTCATGGGCCGAATATTCCAAAGATGCTTGGAATTGAGAATGTAAGACTTCGCGGGGATAAAGACGGCATAGCCCCGCACATTATGCCAGCAGGGTTAAAGGTTGCGTCTTTGGGTTTGCTGATAGAAGACCAGAACGAACCGGTTGTCTGGAGAGATGCGGTAAAGTATGAGTTTATCATTGAGCTCCTCGGGAATATTACCTGGGGGAAGCTTGATTTCCTGGTAATAGATCTACCGCCCGGCACGGGAAATGAACATATTACGATCATGGATTTTATTCCAAATCTGGATGGGGTTGTCGTTGTAAGCACCCCGCAGGATGTTGCGCTTCTTGACGCAAGAAAAATGATCTCTTTTGTAAAAGAAAGAAATACACCCATTATCGGAATTGTTGAGAACATGAGCGGCCTGATCTGTCCGCATTGCAGTGGTGAGATTGACGTGTTCAAGAAGGGCGGAGGAGAACGGGTCGCGAATGAACTGGGAGTGCCATTTATTGGCGCAATCCCGCTCGATAGCGAGATAACCCTTTGTGCGGATAAAGGTGTCCCCGTTGTGCTGGCTTATCCGGAGTCTCCGTCAACCAAGGCATTTATGGCGGTTGCCGAAAGGTGCGCAAAGTTTTTAGGCGCTCAGCCTGAAAACGAGGGGAAAG
>NZ_CAKMAA020000054.1 GCF_924101635.2 Candidatus Nitrotoga sp. HW29
TTTCGACAAGCTCTCAAGAAACAGTAATTTTTATTTAGGTTCAATTTGTTACAAATGTATAACAAGGACAATTGGCATCATGCATGAGCGGGAACAGCCTGTGGCGAAAGCGCCAAGCCGAATTCTTGGGCGCGCTTTTGCAGCGCTTTTATGGCACGTTCGCGATAGCGTGCATCATGCCTGACTTGGTCTTCTTTAACGTAGTCGGCCTGTCCGCTGAGCATCGCATAGACAATGCGTGCGAGCTTATGCGCCACGGCGGTGATGGCCTTGGGCGATCCCATGCGCAGGGCCAGCCTTCGGTAATAAGCTCCCATGGCGCAGCGAGAACGCGACAAGCCCATTGCGGCGAGTTTCAGCGCACGCGCGACTCGGTTTGGGATTCGCTTGCTGGCTCCGGAAAGTCGTTTGTTGCCCGATATGCGGGTGCCCGGGCACAGCCCCAGCCACGAGCAAAAATGCTTGACCGTGTCGAAACGGGTGAGCGAGCGACCCAACTCCGAGAGTATCTTCATGGCCGTGCCCACGTCGATGCCCGGCACTTCGGTCAAATCCACGCCACACCAGTTCATGAGTGCCTGCCTGCCGTCGAAAGCCAGCGTATTCTTGCGGCGTCCCTTGTTGGCATTGACCACAGGCGTTTTGTCGAAGACGCGCATCGCGTCGAGCAGCACCTTGATCTCGGCGTCCAGCCGCGCAATCTGCTCGCTGGCGAAGTCATAGGCCTTGAGTTCGTGGTCGAGGCTGAACAGGTGTTCCCGGCTCCAGCGTCCTTCGAGTGCCTTGGCAATTTGCTCGGTGCTGGCATGTATCCGGTAGTTCCTCATCTGCGCAAGCACCATGCGGTCGCGCTCGCCAAGAACGATGGCACGGATGATCTTCATGCCCGTCTCGCCGGTGATGTCGGTGATCACATTGGTGAGTTGCACATTCATCTGGGTGAGCGCTTTTTGCATGCGCTGGGTGTGCCGGGCGCGCTCATCAATCGTGATGTCGCGCAACCGCGACATCTCTCGCAGCGCACAGACCTGCTCATCCGGACGATGCGCCTTGCAAAGCAGTCCGAAGCTGTGCAGTTGCTGCAACCACTGGCAATCGAGAACGTCGGATTTTCGTGCCTTGACGTGGCGCACGCTCTTGGCATCGACCAGCCACACGTCAAAGCCGTGTGCTTGCAAAAGCTCATACAGCGCTATCCAGTACACCCCCGTCGATTCGAGCGCGACGGTGTCGATACGGCAAGCGCCAAGCCAATCGGCTATCGCGACCAAGTCCTCGGTATGCGTACCAAATTCGCGCACCGCAGACTCGCCCTTGCCTACCCGGTCCGGCGGTACCGCAACATAGTGGCTC
>NZ_CAKMAA020000055.1 GCF_924101635.2 Candidatus Nitrotoga sp. HW29
AGACCCCTACGTAAAATACGCCGCTTGAAACTGTTTGAGGGCCGAATCAATAAATACTATTGAACTAAATTCATGGATCGCGATAAACAACCGCACTACGTATTGCAAAAATTTTTGCAATACGTAGATTCCGAACAATCATCACGCAAATTTATGAAACACTCAATCTATCCTAAACCTACGGAAAACATTAATCATGACAACTACCTCATCCCTACCACAAAACAACATTCAGACCAAACCAAACAATCCTGATAATACCATTCCGCCTCGATTCGAAATATCGGCCGATGGCAGCGAAGTCACTGACAACAAGACTGGCCGAATCTGGCGGCGTTGCCCTGAGGGCATGCTGACAACGATCACTGGCTGTACTGGGGTCGCAACCGCTTATAATTGGGATCAAGCGCTAGCCTTGGCTAAACACGAAGCAATGTCCACAGGTAAAGCTTGGCGTCTACCCTTTGCAAATGAACTATCCAGCATTGTGGATACAAGCGTTAGAAATCCGGCAATTAATACAGCCATCTTTCCAATGAAATGGCCAACACCTGCTGCACATTTCTGGTCGATTGAGCCTGCGAAAGATAATTCGTCCTTTGCTTGGGGTGTCAGTTTTTACGATGGCAAAGTGGATTTTCACCAACGCGGAGACGGTGGTCGAATAAGGTTAGTACGTACGGGACAGTTTGCTGTTCCTATCGATGCTACAGGAGCGGTGGAGAATTCAGTTTATCCGTGAGGAACCTTCAAACACCGATCACCATCCTTACGATGAACAACCCACTCCTTGAATTCGACCTGGTTTGTTCGCTTCAGCCTCATAAAAACACTGGACAAGGCTTTCACTTGCATGACATGTAAAGTGGATGTTAAAGTTCCAAGAATTACTTGGTTATTGTATTGCTACTATAATTTTCATAGCCCAAACAATTATCGATCAGTCTTAATGCTAAATGATAGTTCAAGAATCTCTGTGGGCCCTTACGACCAGGGGGAATAGCATTTGACTACTCGATATTTCGATACCATCTATTACATAACTTACAAAAAATTTAAGGACCACCATGTCTTGCCACACTACTGATTTTAAAGGCTCCGTTATTGACGCAATACAAGAAGCAATCGAACGACAGATTCCTAGCTCGCAAGCCGAGGTGAGCGGCGGGGGCGGGCACTTCAACATTAACGTAACCTCACCTGCATTCGCCGGTAAAAATATGCTTGAAAGTCAGCGAATGGTGTACAGTGCGATCGCTCATTTGATGGCGGGTGACGCGGCTCCCGTTCACGCAGTCGACAGTTTGAAAACCAGAACACCACCCAGCGCTTAGCATAACCAACATGGGTATAGGTTCAACAGTAGTGCTGATGCAAGGTGGGATCATGCTTACCTCGGCAATGATTCTAATACCCAAACAAACAGCTAGGGAAACGCTGAATAATTCACCGCACAGCAGAGTCCGGCGCGTAGTTTCCGGATGCGAGGTGAAGTTCTGCGGTTTTTTCCCTGAATGGCGTCATTTTTTGCATTATTTCCCCCATTTTTCGTATTCAGGACGCAACTTGGCCGTCAGCAATATATAGCCATCGGCGCGCCAGCACCAAATTAGCAAAACCAAACAGCGCAAATAGCTGAGCGGTGTTCTTGGCTAACCCTTTGTAGCGGGCCTTGCGGTGCATGAACAGGTTCTTCACCACATGGAATGGATGCTCGACTTTGGCACGAATACTGGCTTTGGCATGTTCAAGTTTTTCCATCAGCTCGCCTACAGTCGACTTGTCCAGCGCTTTACATTTGGAGGGCCGCATCGCAACATGCCAGGTCACGGGCAGCTCCAGATTCTCTTCACGCTTCTCAACGCCCTGATAACCCGCATCACCAAACACATCCGTTTCATCGCCATGCAGCAGCGCCTGCGCCTGGGTTACATCATGCACATTAGCTGCCGTGCCGACGAGGGCGTGGACAAGCCCTGACTGCACATCAACCCCAATGTGTGCCTTCATGCCGAAATGCCACTGATTACCTTTTTTGGACTGGTGCATCTCGGCATCACGTTTCCCTTCCTTATTCTCGGTCGAAGAAGGTGCAGCAATCAGCGTGGCATCGACAATGGTATCCTCACGCAGAAGCAATCCCTTCTCAGCCAGATGGGCGTTGATCGTGTTGAAGATGGATTCGTTCAGTTGATGCGCTTCCAGCAGATGGCGAAATTTGAGCCGGCTCGTTGCATCCGATGCCGCTTCACGATTCAAATCAATGCCTACAAAACGGCGTATGGTCTGACTGTCGTAAAGCGCATCTTCCGTCGCCTCATCCGAAAGACCGAAGCACTGCTGCGCAACATACATACGCAGTATCCGCTCCAGCCCGACCGGCGGGCAACCGGGGCCACTATCGCTCGGATAATGCGGAGCAATGACATTCGTCAGGGATAACCAAGGCGTGACCGCTTCAATTGATGCAAACGACTAAAGTCGTCTAACCGCATCCAGCTAAACTGCGCATAAGTCAACACATTCAAGGTTAAAGTCACCGTCCAAAGACGGTGACTTTAACCAAATTTATTGAAATAAATTTGGTTAATAATTAATTCAATAATTTGTTCCTATGCTTAATGCTGCACCTCAAGTTATTCGTGATTTTCCTCCGTAACCTCCACAAAAGAAATTTTCATTGTGCTCTTGAAATATGTGCGTTCCGCCCTTATTATTAGCACTCTCTGACATCGAGTGCTAACCAGAGATGTCGTTAATTTTGTTAATTGTTTGTTTAAGGAGAATAAAACATGTTGGTCCGTCCTTTGCATGACCGTGTTGTTATCAAGCGCATGGAAGAAGAACGTAAGACTGCATCTGGAATCGTTATTCCTGATGCTGCTACCGAAAAGCCTGATCAAGGCGTAATCGTCGCTGTAGGTAACGGTAAATATGGTGATGACGGAAAACTCCTCCCGATGTCTGTAAAAGTTGGTGATAAGGTTTTGTTTGGCAAGCATGCTCGTCAAACTTTTAAAATAGAAGGCCAAGAATACATAACCATGCACGAAGAAGAAATCATTGGCGTAATCGAAATTTAATTCCAGATATACGGTCTTTCCTGCCCCTCAGCAGGGTAGGTTAACCTTCGGTAACGGCCGAAGCGAAGAAACCAAATAATTTTAGGAGAAAGAAACATGGCAGCAAAAGACGTGAAATTTCATGATACCGCCCGCAGTAAGATGGTTGCGGGTGTTAACATTTTAGCCAACGCGGTTAAAGTGACTCTTGGGCCGAAAGGTCGTAACGTAGTATTGGAGCGCTCTTATGGCGCACCCACAATCACCAAAGACGGTGTGTCTGTCGCCAAGGAAATCGAACTGAAGGATAAATTCGAGAACATGGGCGCGCAAATGGTCAAGGAAGTAGCCTCTAAAACCTCTGACGTAGCAGGTGACGGCACGACCACCGCAACTGTGCTGGCACAGTCCATCGTACAAGAAGGCATGAAATTTGTTGCTGCCGGCATGAACCCGATGGATCTGAAGCGTGGTATCGACAAGGCAGTCTCTGCTGTCGCAGAAGAACTGAAGAAATTGTCCAAACCATGCACTACCTCTACCGAAATTGCTCAAGTTGGTTCAATTTCTGCCAATTCTGATTCCAATGTAGGCAAGATTATTTCTGACGCGATGGATAAAGTCGGTAAAGAAGGAGTTATCACCGTTGAAGATGGTAAATCACTCGACAACGAACTTGAATTGGTCGAAGGCATGCAGTTTGATCGCGGCTATCTGTCGCCATATTTTATTAACGACCAAGAGAAGCAAAATGTCGTGATGGAAAACCCCTACATTCTGTTGCACGACAAAAAAATCTCTAATATTCGTGATCTGTTGCCGCTGCTGGAGCAAGTTGCCAAGGCAGGTCGTCCAATGTTAATTATTGCTGAAGATGTGGATGGCGAAGCGTTAGCTACTCTAGTAGTAAATAACATCCGTGGAATTCTGAAGACAGTTGCTGTTAAGGCTCCGGGTTTTGGCAGCAGACGCCAATCCATGTTGGAAGACATTGCTATTCTAACTGGTGGCACAGTGATTGCCGAAGAAGTCGGCTTATCGCTTGAAAAAGCGACTCTGGCAGATTTGGGGCAAGCCAAGCGTATAGAAGTAAATAAAGAAAATACCATCCTTATTGATGGCGCAGGTAATGAAGAAGCAATCCAAGGCCGTATCTCTCAAATCTCCAAACAATTTGAGGAAGCAACCAGCGATTATGACAAAGAAAAGCTGGTAGAGCGCAAAGCCAAATTGGCCGGCGGTGTGGCAGTGATTAAAGTTGGCGCTGCAACTGAAGTTGAAATGAAAGAGAAAAAAGCGCGCGTGGAAGACGCGCTGCATGCAACCCGTGCGGCAGTGGAAGAAGGTATTGTTCCCGGCGGCGGCGTCGCATTGTTGCGTGCCAAGTCAGTAGTAGCAAGCTTGAAGGGGGACAACCATGATCAGGACGCGGGCATTACCATTGTCTTGCGTGCCATGGAATCACCACTACGTTGCATCGTGGATAACGCAGGCGACGAGCCTTCAGTAGTAGTCAACAAGGTGCTGGAAGGCAAAGGCAACTATGGCTACAACGCTGCAAGTGGGCAGTATGGCGACATGTTGGCAATGGGCGTGGTTGACCCTACAAAGGTTACTCGTATTGCATTGCAAAACGCTGCTTCTATCGCCGGCTTGATGTTGACCACTGGATGCATGGTGGCTGAATTATACGAAGACAAGCCTCCTGTTGATTTAGGTGGCGGCGGTGGTATGGGTGGTATGGGTGGTATGGGTGGTATGGGTGGTATGATGTAATTGTTACAATATATTTGTTGTTGAATCTGACAAACCCTGCCTCGTGCGGGGTTTGTTTTTGAAAGCTACAAACATTAAAGTTAACACTACTACGTAGTGTGTCCTATTTACGGTTATCTCAATTCTGAGGTTTCTTAAATTCAGTTTTATCGTTATAATGCGCACCTTCACATAGGCTTGGTAGCTCAGTTGGTAGAGCAGTGGATTGAAGATCCTCGTGTCGGTGGTTCGATTCCGCCCCAAGCCACCAAATAATAGTTTTAAGTGTTCTTGAAACGTTCAGAAACCCCTCACTGCATAAGGCATTCGGGGGTTTTATCTCCTGCGTATTCATTAAGTAATCTCTTAGCATCCTCAGCTTATCTCGATACTTGGCCGGAGGAGATAGGACGGAAACTTACTTTCTAAGAACGTGTTTACGATCCGAGAAATATCCCTGAAACTATAGGAATGAGAGAAAAGAAATACGCCAGCGACATTAGTCGGGAAAGATTTGCGGAGATAGAGCCCCTGCTGGTCAGCGTGCGCGACGTACCAAGCCCACGACGGTGGACTTGTATGAGGTGTTCTGTGCGGTGTTGTATGTGCTGCGCACGGGCTGCCAGTGGAAATTTCTGCCCAGTGAGTTTCCGAAATGGCAGACGGTGTATGCTTATTTTGCCAAGTGGAGCAAGCCCGACGAGCACGATATCAGCGTACTGGAGCGAGCTTTAAAAAAATCAGGTTGACGCGGCCCGCGAGAAACAGGTGCGCAACACCATGCCCACACTATTGATTGTAGACGCACAGAGCGTGAAGAACACCAACACAGCCGGGAGCAAGGGCTATTCGCATTTCTGGGGCTGCTGCTCAGAAGATCGTAAACACGTTCTTACAAAAGTTGCACTTCAGAGTTGAATCCGCCTAATTTTTGGACTACTTTGCAGCAGGTGCACTAACGGATGACGCAGCGTCCACTACGGACTGTCCTTTAGCAGCCTGCTTCATAGCATATGCGGCTTCCGGAGCTATGTAATTTTCATCATGCTTGGCCAACACTTCATCCGCGCGAAACACGTTCCCCGCCTCAAGCTTGCCATGCACCACAACTCCTTTCCCTTCTTTAAAAAGATCAGGTAAGAAACCTTTATAAACAACCGGCATACTCTTGGCGGTATCGGTTATACTGAAATGCACTGTCAAACCGTCACTCTGACGCTTGACGCTGTCCATAACTACCAATCCGCCCATCCGGAAGCCACGCCCTTGTGGCGCTTCTTTGTTAAGAACTTGGGTCGGCGTAAAGTACAAGCTAATATTATCGTTTAGTGCGTATAACACCAAACCTATGGCGGTACCTAAAGCAACAAGTGCAAAAATTATATATACAAATTTTCTCTGACGCGGTTTCATGTTTTTTTCCAATACCAATATTATTTGAATCCAAATGTCTTATGAAATACTTATGAGTCGGCACCGCTTCGATTGCTTCGAGCTTATTTAGTAAAGTCTTGTTCCATCAGATGTATGAATACTCCATGCTTGTGTCCGCATAGATAAGCATTTCTTGTCCAATTGAAAGAACTTTCGTGATCGTCTACGAATTGATAAGGCGATCAGGATATTTGGCAAGCTTGTCCTTGAAACATTATGTCATGTCATCTTCTGCATTGCGCATTAGGTGTAATTGCTGCAGGGTAAGTATTCTTCTATGGCGCACCATCATAATTTCAACAATAAAGATCAACAGTGCCATTCCGTACGAACCCCATATATACCAAGCATAGCCCTTCATGGCAAAAAATTCACCCCAGTTCATCGCCTAACCTCCGTGAGCTCAGATACCCACTGGGCTTTGCATTCACGCTCTAAGATAATACAGCGCACACGCAGTAAAGAAACCGCAATGGCATATAACCAGACCGCCAGCATCATGGTGTACATGCCCTGCTGCATAGCCACGTGCATGCTGGTGCCGGTGAATTTGACCGAAGCTCCTTGGTGCAAGGTGTTCCACCATTGCACTGAAAAATAAATAATAGGGACATTAACCGAACCTATTATGGCGAGTAGTGCACTGGCACGGTCGGCACGACGCGGGTCATCAATCGATGCATGTAAAGCGATAAAACCAAGATAAAGAAATAGTAAAATGAGTTCGGAAGTCAGTCGTGCATCCCATACCCACCATGCACCCCACATTGGTTTGCCCCACAACGCGCCAGTCCATAGCGAAAGAAAGGCAAGAAGCGCGCCCGTAGGTGCCAGTGCAGAAGCCATCATGGAAGACAGGCGCGTATTGAAAATCAGCCCTAGCGCGGCATAACCCGCCATGACCAGGTAGATAAACATAGACAGGATGGAAGCAGGCACATGTATGAACATGATGCGATAAGCTTCGCTTTGCTGGATATCAGTCGGTGCCACAAAAAAACCAATATAAAGACCCACAACAAACAGAATTGCGGCCGACCATGCAAACCACGGCATCATCTTGCCGGCCACCCCATAAAAGGTACTCGGCGAGGAATATTTAAACCAGTTTATAGCCAATATCAACTCAATTAAAAATACACAATGTGTTTTATTCCACCGAAATACGCAGAGCAAGGGCCGTCATCCATGGCGTAAATACTAATGCCATCACTAATAGCGCGCCAAGTAACGATAAATGCGAACCCACACTTGTGCCGCTTACAACGGCTTCGACTGCGCCTGCTCCAAAAATCAACACCGGGATACACAACGGTAACACCAGTAGCGACACTAACGCTCCGCCACCGCGCAGCCCCAGTGTCAGTGCAGCACCCACCGCACCTATCATGCTAAGTATCGGTGTACCAAGAAGCAGCGCAACGATTAATACCCATAATGCCTGTACCGGCATATCAAACTGCAAGCCCAGCACCGGAGCCATAATCACCAGCGGCAAACCGGAGACCATCCAGTGAGCCAAAATTTTAGCTAGTACAAGTACCGACAACGACTGCGGTACTAACATCATCTGCTCCAGAGTACCATCCAGATAATCCGCAGAAAACATGCGCCCCAGTGATAACATTGAAGCCAACAAAGCCGCCACCCAAACCACACCGGGAGCCATTTTGCGCAGCATATCCGTTTCGGGCCCCACCC
Source organism: Candidatus Nitrotoga sp. HW29 (assembly GCF_924101635.2). Taxonomy (GTDB): domain Bacteria; phylum Pseudomonadota; class Gammaproteobacteria; order Burkholderiales; family Gallionellaceae; genus Nitrotoga. Next base: position 7,953 of record NZ_CAKMAA020000055.1, read on the forward strand.
CTAGGGGAAACAGACTGACCACAATAACAAAAAAAATCAGTGTGGTTAGCACATCGGCACGACGACGCATGGCCAGCACCAAATCACGACGAATCACCAAACTCAACACACTAACCAACGACAACCTAGTCATGACAGCGCAAACCACCGCGTTGCAACCCCCACTACTTCTAGTGATTGGTGAGTAGTGTAGATCACCATGCCGTTATTCACTAGATGCTCACCAATCAATTCTTGCATCAGCTCGACTGCACCCGCGTCCAATGCAGTGAGCGGTTCATCCAGTACCCATAAAGAGGCATTGCTAAGCAACAAACGGGCCAACGCCACACGACGACGCTGCCCTTGAGACAGCACTTTAACCGGTAAAGTTTCCCGTCCACGCAAACCCATACGGCGTAAGGCCATAATTACCTGTTTGTCATCCACCTTGCAGCCAGCTAACCCTGCACTAATACGCAAGTTCTCCAGCGCATTTAATTCATCCTTAATGGCATTCAAATGACCGAGATAAATCATCTCGGCATAAAATGCATCACCCAGTTCACGAATATTCTGTCCGCACCAACGAATCTCGCCTGCAACAGGCGTCATGAAACCGCATAAAGTACGCAATAGGCTAGTTTTACCACTACCGTTAGCGCCCTGCACCTGTAGCAACTCGCCAACTGACAGAGAAAAGTTCAGATCAGAAAATAGTAGATGATCTCCGCGACTACAAGCAAGATTGCTAATTTCCAGCATTACGCGGTCAATTTTCGTTCAATATAAAATAGCGCGGAATTGTATACGATTGCACCCGTGCGTGTTAACCAAAAAATAAAGGTGCCCACCACCCTGATATAGCGACATTATAAAAATGGAATGACTTATGGATTGGCCAGTGAAATTGTACAGTGGCGACCCTTCCACTTTAAGCTTCTCTTGTTCATATCAATAGATCCAAGAAAAAATTAAATTCACTGAGAAACATGGATTAGAGAAAACATACGAGCCACGCAGTCATTTTTGATAACGATTCACTGCGTTGTTGTGTTCATTTAACGTATTTGAAAATTGTGAGCTGCCATTCCCGCGCGCCACGAAGTACAGTGCATCGGTCGAAGCCGGATGGAGAGTTGCCTGTATCGAAGCTAGTCCAGGCAGCGCAATCGGAGTAGGTGGCATGCCTGCACGGGTATAAGTGTTGTACGATGTATCAGCCAGCAAGTCACGCTTGCGCAAATTACCATCGAAACTCTCTCCCAATCCATAAATAACGGTTGGATCAGTTTGCAGCAGCATACCCTTGCGTAGACGGTTGATAAATACGGCCGCTATCATGCCGCGATCACTTGCCTGCCCCGTTTCTTTTTCCACGATAGAGGCCAGAATCAACGCCTCATAAGCCGACTTAAAAGGTAAGTCAGGCGTACGCTCTTGCCAACTTTCCTGCAGATGCAATTGCATCGTCTTATAGGCGCGTTTAAGCAAGACGAAGTCACTTGTGCCTTTGACGAAATAATAGGTATCGGGGAAAAATAGCCCTTCGGCATATGGTTCCGCTGCATCGATACGTCGCAAAATTTCCGCTTCGGGCAAGCTTGCACTATCATGCCGAATAGCCGGATTGGTATTCAATGCCGTGCGGAATTGATTGAATGTCCAACCTTCAATTACGCTGAATTTACTTTGGGCAGCCTGCCCATCTGTCACGACAGCTAATAATTCCAACATTGTAACTGGGGTTGCCAACTCATAGTTGCCAGCCTGTATCTGTGCAGACTTGCCCAATACACGCGCCAACCAGACAAATATCCAATCGTTGGGTAACACGCCAGCCTGTTGCATCTGCCGTGCCGCAGCCTTCAAGCTGCTACCCTGGTCAAGAGAAAATTCCAGAGGAAGCATGGCAAAGGTCAACGGACGAATTACATAATAGCCAATGGCACTCGCCAACAGCACCACCAAAAGTAACGCCATAACCAGTAAGCGTTTAATCGTGCGCATGGTTCAACCATTCCTGCACTTGCATGGAAATCGGGTGGTCGTTCCATTCAACACCTGACAATTCGCGCACCGGCCATAAACCAATCACACTATTCACCAAGAATATTTCGTCAGCAACCAGCAATTCTGCCAGTCCAAACTGCCTGATCCAGCACGGTACGCCATGTTCCGCAGCCCACTCTATCACACGCTCACGCTGTATACCGGCCACGCCACAACTCGTTAAATTCGGCGTAAACAATTCACCGTTCCGTACCATGAACAAATTGCTGCGAATACCTTCAATCACATTGCCCAACATATCCAGTAATAGTCCCTCTGCAATATCCGGATCACTCCATTCCATAGCAGCTAGAACATTTTCCAAACGATTAAGGTGCTTGATGCCCGCCAGTTTCGGTTGATGAGCCAAACGTAAATCGCATAATCGGAGCCTGATACCGTGCGAATAATTTCTGTCTGGATAATCAAGTGCAGAAGTAAGACTTAATATGCGTGTCGGAATCATATTTTCGACTGGAGCATAGCCACGCGCCGTTTGTTCGCCACGTGTAATGATTATTTTTGCAACACCATCGGGCCGTTGTTCCATCAAACGCCGCAATTCTTCAAAAAGCAGGGCCGCTTCTGGACAAGTGATACGCAATGCAAAACAATCCTGTTGCAACTTGCGATAATGACGCGGCCAACACTGTATGTATCCACCTATTACACGCAGCGTGCGAAATACACCATCTCCGTATAACAAACTGCGGTCATGGACACTAACCTGATCTCCCGGCACGCCATTGATCAGTATATAGTTCCTTGAGACGTGCAAGCGTTTTAGACCTTACGAAACACCAAAGTAGCATTGGTACCGCCAAAGCCGAATGAATTGGACATGGCAACATTAATCGTCATGTCACGCGCAATATTGGGCACATAATCCATATCACAAGCCTCATCCTGCTCGAAAATATTTATGGTGGGTGGTGCAATTTGATGATAAATGCCGAGCGCGGAAAATATAGCCTCTACACCACCTGCAGCACCCAGTAGATGTCCCGTCATGGATTTGGTGGAACTAACTTTGACCTTCATCGCGTGTTCACCTAAACAACGCTTCATTGCCATAGTCTCAGCCAAGTCGCCTAACGGAGTAGACGTGCCATGCGCATTAATATAATCCACCTGATCCACATTAAGGCCAGCATTACGCAGGGCATTATTCATACAACGTGCAGCACCCTCGCCATCCTCGCGCGGTGCGGTCATGTGATATGCATCGGCACTCATACCATAACCTGCCACTTCCGCGTAAATTTTCGCACCGCGGGATTTAGCATGCTCATATTCTTCCAGCACTAAAACCCCAGCACCTTCTCCCATCACAAAGCCATCGCGTTCTTTGTCCCATGGACGGCTAGCGGTGGCAGGATCATCATTACGGGTGGAAAGCGCTCGTGCAGATGCAAACCCTCCTAACGCAAGCGCGCAAACTGACCCTTCCGAACCACCCGCGACCATAATGTCGGCATCACCATATTCAATCAACCGGGCAGATTCACCTATGCAATGAGTCGCTGTCGAGCAGGCGGTCACCATGGATAAATTAGGCCCTTTAAAGCCATACATGATGGACAAATTGCCAGAAATCATGTTAATAATTGTACCCGGAATAAAGAACGGGGAAATCTTGCGTGGACCAGCCGCCAGATAGTCGTTATGACTATTTTCAATCATCGGCAATCCGCCAATACCAGATCCAATATTGACACCGATGCGTTCGGCGTTTTGCTCAGTTACCTCAATCCCAGCATCCTTAATTGCCTCCATACCAGCCGCCAAACCGTAATGAATAAACACATCCATACGTCGAGCATCCTTGGCAGAGAGAAATTTGTCCACATCAAACCCCTGCACCTCCCCAGCAATTCTCGATGAAAACAAGCTGGCATCGAAACGAGTAATACGAGTAATACCCGATTTACCATCAACAATATTTTGCCATGCTTGGGTAATTCCTGTCCCAACGGGCGAAACAATACCCAGGCCAGTAATGACGACTCTGCGTTTTGCCAAACCGAACTCCGTTATTTTAGGAAAAAAGCGAAAGAATGAATTACTTAGGATGATCGTTAATGTAATCGATTGCCTGCTGCACCGTGGTTATTTTTTCAGCATCTTCGTCCGGGATTTCACACTCGAACTCTTCTTCCAGCGCCATCACCAGCTCAACCGTGTCCAATGAGTCGGCACCCAGATCATTAACGAACGAGGACTCATTTTTCACTTCAGTCTCGTTTACACCGAGTTGTTCAGCAACGATTTTTTTAACGCGTTGTTCGATATTAGACATGTAACTCTCCCTACTCTGGTTAAAGTTCAAAAAGCCCCGGCATTCTACCAAACTTACCTCAAATTCCAAACTACCAGCCTATTTCAATACGAAATATGTCTGAAGCGTAATTGTATTTCTACCGAGAAATAAGTCTTAAATTGAATAATCGATGGATGTAAATTCAAAAGTCCTCGTATCAATCCGCACAAAAAAAGTGAGCCATGCTTACTCCCGCCAGCGCACCCTCTTTTACTATCCTCTACGTGGTTGGATTAGAGGTTTTTTTTCGAAAACCCAGCAGCCACAACACATAACCAGATAGGGCATAGCACAAAAAAAGTAGAAACAGCACTCCGGGCGGATAGCTGGAAATCAGTATAAAAAATAACGCGACCAAGATAATCACGATAAACGGCACGCTCTTGCGCATATTAAAATCTTTAAAACTGTAAAAGCGCACGTTACTCACCATGCTCAAACCGGCAAACACCGTGAGGATGACAGCATACCAACGCGCTTCTTGACCACTAAAATGATTGTCCAGCATCACCCAAACGAAGCCTGCAATCACTGCAGCAGCTGCAGGGCTGGGCAACCCTTGGAAAAATCTCTTATCCACCGTTTCAATATTAGCGTTGAAGCGTGCCAACCGTAACGCCGTACCCGCACAATAAATAAAGGCTGCGAACCAACCCAACTTACCCAAGTCTTTAAAGGCCCATTCATACATCAACAAAGAGGGAGCCACACCAAACGATACCATGTCAGACAGACTATCATATTCCGCTCCAAACTCACTTTGAGTGCGGGTCAATCGCGCCACGCGACCATCCAGACCATCTAGTACCATCGCAATAAAAATTGCTACGGCAGCAAATTCAAACTTGCTATTCATTGCCTGCACAATGGCGTAGAAACCGGCGAATAATGCCGCCGTAGTCAATAAATTGGGTAGCAGGTAGATACTGCGCCTGCGTAGATTCATCGGCGTTCTGTCATCGAGATCAATCATGATTTTGAAATTTTCTCATCATAATTAACTTTAGTTCTTGGCTAAAACTGCCAGTATCGTAGTCGTTGCGTAGACTTTATCACCAATAGATACGTTCACGACAGCCGTCAGTGGCAAGTACACATCCACGCGCGAACCGAAGCGGATGAAGCCGTATCGCTGACCACGTGTCAGAATAGCGCCTTCCTGTACATAACACAGGATACGACGGGCTATCAATCCGGCCACCTGCACACTAGTTACGTCTTGCCCATCAGCCCTTTTAATCCATATGGCATTTCGTTCATTTTCCAACGAAGCCTTTGCCAGATCAGCATTCACGAACTTGCCAGGAAAATACTGGATACGCTTCACTTGACCATCTATCGGACTGCGGTTGGAATGCACATTAAATACATTCATAAACACACTGATCTTGATGGCATCGCGCTGTACATATGGATCCTGCGTGCGCTCCACCGCCACAATGCGACCATCAGCTGGTGATAACACTGCATCTGCATCCTGTGGAATTTCACGCGGTGGATCACGAAAAAATTGCAGAACAAACAACGCAATCAACCAAAATAGTAGCGACCACACACCGCCACCAAAATAAGATACCAAGCTAGCAATGAATACGGCGACGGCCAAGAAGGGCCACCCCTCGCGTGCAATGATTGGGTGGGGATAATTAGACATTAGAAGAGGAAAACAAAGAATGGATTTATAGATGCGGGGATTGCACAACAAGAATCGTGTAGCTTAGGATTGAGAGTGCTCCAGCACCCACTATTGAAACTCTCAATCCTGGCTCTTCTATCCATTCCTAGTTCTTGTTTTGGTCAACAAGCTTATTCTTGCTGATCCAAGGCATCATGGCGCGCAGTTGGGCACCCACTGTTTCGATAGGATGCTTGGCGTTAAGGCGACGACGTGCGGTCATTTCGGGGTAGTTGGTACGACCTTCCAGAATGAACTGTTTGGCATACTTACCCGTTTGGATATCCTTCAAACACTTACGCATAGCTTCTTTGGTGTCATCAGTAATAATATTGGGACCGGTGACGTATTCACCATATTCCGCATTATTTGAAATGGAATAATTCATATTGGCGATGCCGCCCTCGTACATCAAATCGACAATTAACTTCAGTTCATGCAGGCACTCGAAATAAGCCATTTCCGGCGCATAGCCCGCTTCCACTAACGTTTCAAAACCAGCCTTCACCAGTTCCACGGCACCACCACACAACACGGCCTGCTCGCCAAACAGATCTGTTTCCGTTTCTTCACGGAAATCAGTCTCGATCACTCCTCCCTTGGTACCACCAATGGCTGCAGCATAAGAAAGTGCGATGTTTTTGGCCTTACCGGATTTATCCTGATATACCGCAATCAGCGATGGTACACCACCGCCCTTCAAGTATTCGGAACGAACTGTGTGGCCGGGACCTTTAGGCGCTATCATAATTACATCCAAATCGGTACGTGGAATAACTTGATTATAATGAATGTTAAAGCCATGGGCGAATGCTAAAGTAGCGCTCGTCTTCATATTTGGCGCAACTTCAGTATTATAAACATCAGGAATATTCTCGTCAGGCAAGAGCATCATGACCACATCAGCATCCTTCACCGCTGTCGCGACCTCCATAACTTTATGCCCAGCCGCTTCAGCTTTCTTCCAAGAAGCGCCGCTCTTACGTAGAGCAACAATCACATTGACACCAGATTCCTTTAGATTTAAGGCATGAGCATGGCCTTGTGAGCCGTACCCGATAATAGCAACTTCCTTACCCTTAATTAAAGACAAGTCTGCATCTTTGTCGTAATAAACTTTCATGTTGTCCTCTTCAAAATAATCATAAAATTAAAGTTTTAAAATACGGTCACCGCGCCCAATGCCAGACGCGCCAGTACGCACGGTTTCCAGAATTAAGCTGCGATCTATGGCTTGCAAGAAACTTTCCAGCTTTTGACAGGCACCGGTTAATTCAATAGTGTAAGTTTTATCCGATACATCGATAATGCATCCACGAAAAATATCCGTCATGCGCTTCATTTCCTCGCGCACCGCACCCTCCGCACGCACTTTCACCAACATTAACTCACGCTCCAGATGTCCACCTTCACTCAGATCCATCACCGCGACTACTTCAATCAGTTTATTAAGCTGCTTGTAAATCTGCTCGATCACCTCGTCAGAACCACTGGTTACTATAGTCATTCGCGATAGAGTGGCATTTTCTGTGGGCGCCACGGTGAGAGACTCGATGTTGTAGCCACGCGCTGAAAACAACCCGGAAACACGCGACAAGGCGCCTGCCTCATTTTCCATCAACAGGGAAATAATATGCCGCATTACAAATCCTCCGCCAGAATCACTTCAGACAAGCCCTTACCACCCTGTACCATGGGGAATACATTCTCAGTTTGGTCTGTTATGAAATCCATGAATACCAGTTGTTGCTTACGCCCAAATGCTTCTTTCAATGCAGGCTCCACATCTGATGGCTTCTCAATGCGCATACCAACATGACCATACGCTTCCGCCAACTTCACAAAATCGGGCAGCGCATCCATATAAGATTCAGCATAACGGTTACCATGAAAGAACTGCTGCCACTGGCGCACCATCCCTAGATAACGGTTATTTAACATGATAATTTTGAGTGGCAATTGAAATTGTTTACAGGTAGAGAGTTCCTGAATGCACATTTGAATACTGCCTTCTCCAGTAACGCACGCTACATGCGCATCTGGATGAGCTAATTGCACACCCATTGCGGCGGGTAAACCGAAGCCCATGGTACCCAGCCCACCGGAATTAATCCAGCGACGCGGTTTATCAAATTTGTAGTATTGCGCCGCCCACATTTGATGCTGTCCAACGTCGGAGGTGATGAAGGCATCGCCCTGGGTAACTTCATACAACTTTTCGATCACGAACTGGGGCTTAATTATCTCATCCGATTTTTTGTAGACAAGGCTATTCTTGCCGCGCCATTCCTTAATTTGCGCCCACCACGGCGCAATCGCCTGCTGATCAGGTTTTTTCTGACTACCGTGCAATTCCGCCAGCAGATCATTTAACACATGAGCCACATCGCCGACGATGGGCAAATCCACCTTCACCCGTTTAGAAATTGAGGACGGATCAATATCGATGTGAATGATCTTGCGTTTTTCCTGATTAAAGTGCTTAACATTGCCAACCACGCGATCATCAAAACGTGCTCCCACGGCCAGCAGTACATCACAATACTGCATCCCCATGTTTGCTTCATACGTACCATGCATACCCAACATTCCAACAAATTGCTTATCTGTCGCCGGATAGCCACCCAAACCCATCAAGGTGTTAGTACAGGGGAAGCCCAGCAAATGTACGAGCTCAGTCAATTGTTTAGACGCATCAGCCAGGATCACGCCGCCACCCGCATAAATCATCGGCCGTTTGGCTGCCAGCAGCAACTGCACAGCACTTTTGATCTGCTCCAAATCACTATGCTGAGCCGGATTATAGGAGCGGATACTCACCGATGCGGGATAGCTGAACTCCGTCTTTTGACAGGATATATCTTTCGGAATATCCACCAGCACTGGCCCAGGACGGCCACTTTTGGCAAGATAAAATGCCTTCTTAATGGTGCTAGCGATTTCCTTAACGTCTTTAACCAAGAAATTATGCTTTACGCACGGTCGCGTTATACCAACAGTATCCACCTCCTGAAAAGCATCTTCGCCGATGGCATAAGTCGGCACTTGGCCACTGATAATTACCATAGGAATAGAATCCATATAGGCAGTAGCAATGCCTGTGACCGCATTGGTTACCCCGGGACCAGAGGTAACCAATGCAACCCCCACCTTATCAGTAGAACGTGCGTATCCGTCAGCAGCATGTATCGCAGCCTGCTCATGACGAACGAGTATATGTTTAACCTGATCCTGAGTGAACAACGCATCGTAAATGTGCAAGACCGCACCACCAGGGTACCCGAACACATATTCAGCGTCCTCTTCCTGCAAACATCTAATGGTTATTTCCGCGCCCGTCAGTTCCATGTCAAACTACCTTAGCAAACAATAATTAAAGAACCGTGCAAGATAAAGGTTAGACGCATTTTGGTCAACCCCCTGCCAGAACGAGATTAACAATTATCTATTGATTTATGATGAAGTTTGTTAGCATGAGTCACTTATTAAATAATTAGAACATCCATGCAAATTAAAAAAATCATCCCAATCGCAATACTGCTCTAAAAATCTATTTATTTGCATATTTTAAAGACATTTAGCGCCGTGTAATTTTTGGCACTTTGAATATTAAAATTTGGGTAATCATTGAATTCCAATGTTGCCCGGTAGCTATCACCCATCAGGGGAGCATTTCAAACTGGCCAGCCACGACGAACTTTCCGGATTTCTTGCTGAAACCGAACGCCGCGCCTACAAACAAGCATTGTTTGCGATACGTAACGAATCTGTGGCGCTAGATATCGTACAAGACTCTATGCTTAAGCTTGCCGAAAAATATGGCGGCAAACCTGTGAATGAGTTGCCCATGTTATTTCAGCGTATCCTGCAGAACACTATTCGCGACCATTGTAGAAGGCAGAAAGTGCGCTCGAGATGGGTTTCGCTGATGTCCTCGCTGGTTCCACAGCACGAGGAGGCTGAATATGAGCCCCTGGATAGCCTTCAGGACGAAGACAACAACAGCCAAAGTCTTACTCCTGATGCATCTTTTGAGCAATCCCAACTTATTGCTCTGATTGAAGAAGCATTAATCATTCTTCCAGCACGTCAACGAGAGGCCTTTCTGTTGCGTTATTGGGAGGATATGGATACGACAGAAACGGCGGCGATCATGGGTTGCTCGGAAGGGAGCGTCAAAACACACTGTTCACGCGCTACCCATAGCCTCGCACTCATCTTGAGGAAAAAAGGAGTTCACTTGCCATGAAGAAAGAGGGGCTGAACCATGAAAATATCAAGCAATTGCTTAACCATTCCGTCACACAACTCGAACGACCTACACTGACACGCCTGCACCATGCACGAGAGCAAGCTATGGCACGCTATAGCACACGTAACACTGAGCCTGTATTTGTCCGAGCTGGACATGCCATATGGCATGCCTTCGGTACTCAACACAAGTCGCGCTTGTGGGCTACCACTTTGCTAGCTGCGATTATTTTGTTTAGCGCTACAGCTTATTGGAGTCAAATTACAAAATCGGATACCACCGACGTAGATATCGCCATTCTGACTGGTGATTTGCCCATGCACTTTTATGTTGACTGATACAAGTTATGTACCTCATCCGCCATTACCTGCTCACATTCAGCGTTGTCATACTTTTGTTTCTGCCAGTGATAGCTGAGGCACAAACATGGGACAATCTCACTCAAGCGCAACGAGAAGCATTGGCTCCGCTCTCCAAAGAATGGAATACACTGCAAACACAGCAGCAGCAACGCCTCATCAATCTGGCAAAACACTATCCACAGCTGGATGCAGTACAGAAACAACGCCTGCACAACAGGCTGGAGAAATGGAGCAAATTAACGCCCGAACAACGTAACCATGCCCGCGAAAAATTCCAGGCATTTAGCAAAATTCCTTTGGAAACACGCGAACAAGTCAAACAAATGATTCGCCAACAAGACGCTCAAAAATTAAGCATACCTGCTGCAAATCCTGTATTAACCAACACGCCATAAACTTTTTGTTGCTTACCAATTATGTGCAGCTGCAATTTTAGAGCCATGAATTTTAAGCCTCCTGCTTTTTAACTTCATACGTTTCTTTAATATAGACCAATTTATATTGATGGAAGTAATAAAGCTCCTATATAGGAGCTTTATTACTAAATACCTTACAGAGCAGTCGCAGATATTTTAGAACGGTATGTCGTCATCAAAATTATCAAAACCACCGCTCTTGACTGGTGTCGGTTTATTGGCAGCAGGCGCACTAGCTGGCGACGTTGATGCAGCTGGCTTATCCACCATATCAAAGTTACCACTACCCGATTTACTGGACAACATCTGCATCTCATTAACAATGATATCGGTGGTATAACGATCCTTGCCTTCCTTGTCCTGCCATTTACGCGTGGCAAGCTTGCCCTCAACGTAAATCATCGAACCTTTCTTCAAAAATTCTCCGGCAATTTCTGCCAAGCGACGGTAGAAGGTGAGGTTATGCCATTCTGTTTTTTCTTGTTTCTCGCCACTTTTGTCCTTCCAGTTTTCTGATGTAGCCAACGTAGCATTGGTTACTGCCTCGCCATTGGGCATGTAACGCGTTTCCGGATCTTTGCCCAGCCGCCCTACTAAAATTACTTTGTTTACCGACATGTCATTTCCCTTTCACTAAATGCTCCACTGCGGCTTCGTCAAAGCCACTCATATCTACTTTAAGGCACGCCATACATTCGGCTGGCACCACCATTACTTCGCGCACCCCGTTTAATTGCGCCAAGCGTTGCTGCAAAACAGCGCCCGCACGCTCATCCATTTCAGGCAATGGATACATTCTAGTACGCACCGCTGCAGGCGGCTGCATGGTGCTGGCAACTAGCAACCACAGCAATAACAAACCTACCGCAAATACAAACACGGCATTACCGCCATAATATTGCATCAGAAAACCGCCCGCCATCGCACCAAAAAATGCACCGAGAAATTGCACGCTGCTATACACACCCATCGCCGTACCCTTGGCTGCCAGCGGGGCAATCTTGCTGATCATTGAAGGCAATGTCGCCTCTAGTACGTTAAATGCGGTGAAGAACAGCAACAGCGACACCATGACACCCCATACACTATTCTGGCTCAGCATGAGTGATAACTGCCCCAGTGCTGCCAGTGCAATCGCACCCATAAACACTTGCTTCATCTTTGCTTTTTTCTCGGCGACAATAATGGGCGGCACCATCAACATAAGGGCTAGCAACATAACCGGCAAATATACTTGCCAATGTTGCGCAATCCCCAGTCCATTATTTTTCAGCACGAACGGCACTTGCATGAATACCGACATTAGAATCGCATGCAAGGAAAAAATACCGAAATCGAGTCGCAACAAATCTTTGTTACGCAGCACATCGCCAAATCGCTTGCTACTCGCCCCCGAACCAGAATGAAAGCGCGTGATGGCCGGATTAGGAATTACAAATGCCACAAACAGCATGGCCAGAAGCGCCAATACGCCGGTTAGCGCAAAAATTCCAGGCACGCCTATCGCTTGATACAGCATCGGTGCAAGCACCAGTGATATCGAAAATGTAATACCAATAGTGATGCCTATCATCCCCATCGCCTTGGTGCGAACTTCCTCACGCGTGAGGTCGGCGGTTAGCGCCATTACTGCAGCATTGATTGCTCCCGCGCCCTGTATCGCACGTCCGGCGATGACCCAATAGATGTTGTCCGCCGAAGCTGCGATGAAACTGCCGATAGCGAATAGAAGGAGTCCAGCATAAATCACCGGTTTGCGCCCGTAACGGTCGGACATCCAACCAGCCGGGATTTGCAACACTGCCTGGGTCAGGCCGTAAGCTCCTAAGGCAATACCAATCAGGGTACTGCTTTCGCCGCCAGGCAACCGTTCGGCAGCATACAGCGCAAATACCGGCAAAATAATGAACAACCCCAACATCCGCAAGCCATAAATACCGGCTAAACCCATACTGGCACGGCGCTCAAGTGGTGTCATTGAATCAGATGTATATCCCATACGAAGTATTGAAAGCACAAAAAATCGCGTATATTAGCAGGTTTAGCGCAACCTACGGTAACCGGCATGGACAGTATTAAAATACGTGGCGCACGCACGCACAACCTTAAAAACATTAGCCTCGATTTACCACGCAATCAACTTGTGGTCATCACCGGATTGTCAGGTTCCGGCAAGTCTTCCCTCGCTTTTGACACTTTGTATGCCGAAGGACAACGACGCTATGTCGAATCGCTTTCCGCTTACGCGCGCCAGTTTTTGCAACTCATGGCAAAGCCGGATGTGGATTTGATCGAGGGCTTGTCGCCTGCCATCGCCATTGAACAAAAAGCTACCTCGCATAACCCGCGTTCTACTGTCGGCACGGTGACAGAAATTCACGACTATCTTCGCCTGCTGTTTGCACGCGCAGGTGACCCCTATTGCCCTCAGCATGACCTAGTATTACAGGCCCAAAGCGTTGGGCAGATGGTAGACCATGTGCTGCAACTGCCACAAAACACACGCATTATGATTCTTTCTCCATTGATCATTGAACGCAAAGGTGAACAAGTCGATCTGTTTAATGAATTACGTGCACAAGGTTTTATGCGGCTACGCGTAAACGGCACCGTGCATGAGATAGATAAGCTGCCCACGCTGGCAAAGAACAAGAAGCACACGATTGAGATTGTGGTGGATCGGTTGAAAGCCAGTACAGATAACCAGCAGCGCCTGGCGGAATCATTCGAGACCGCATTGCGCCATGCCGAGGGGCGCGCCTTAGCAGTGGAAATGGACAGCGGTAAAGAACATATATTCTCCGCCAAATTTGCCTGCCCGATCTGCAATTATTCATTGCCAGAACTGGAGCCACGCTTATTTTCGTTTAACAATCCAATGGGGGCCTGCCCGAAATGCGATGGGTTGGGCAGCATCAGTTTCTTCGATCCAAAACGAATTGTCGCTTTCCCACAATTGTCTTTAAGTTCTGGGGCAATTAAAGGGTGGGATCGACGCAACCAGTTCTATGACCAGATGCTAGATGGTTTAGCCAAGTATTACGATTTTGATCTGGAACGTCCGTTCGAAAGCCTGCCAGACAACATACAACAAATTATTTTGTACGGCAGTGGCAAGGAAGAAATTCCATTCAGCTATCTCAACGAGCGCGGCAAACCCACGCTACGCGAGCATACATTCGAAGGCATCATCAATAATCTGGAGCGGCGTTATAAGGAAACCACTTCACCTACCGTGCGCGAAGAACTGGCAAAACATCTCAACACCTGCATTTGCCCTGAATGCAAAGGAACGCGCCTGCGCCTGGAAGCCCGTAATGTGCGTATCGCAGACCATGCCATATATGAGCTAAGCGCATTACCCTTAAAGCAAGCACTTACTTTCTTCCAACAAGTGAAGCTACCAGGCCACAAGCAGGCCATCGCAGAAAGAATCGTACATGAAATTACCAGTCGCCTGACCTTTCTCAACAACGTCGGCTTGGAATATCTGTCCCTAGATCGTTCGGCAGAAACCTTGTCAGGTGGCGAATCCCAGCGCATCCGCTTAGCCTCGCAAATCGGCTCCGGCCTGACCGGTGTGATGTATGTATTAGACGAACCCTCCATCGGCCTGCATCAGCGTGACAATGATCGTTTACTAGGCACACTGAAACGCCTGCGCGACATGGGCAACAGCGTAATCGTAGTAGAACATGACGCGGATGCAATCCAGGCTGCTGACTACGTAGTGGATATGGGTCCCGGAGCGGGCGAACATGGGGGCATGGTCGTCGCGCAAGGCACACCGCAAGAAGTGTGTGCTAACCAGCATTCGCTGACAGGTGATTATCTTTCTGGTCGGCACAACATCGAAGTACCCAAAAAATATCTCCCCCCCGATCTGGAACGCATGCTACAAATTCAAGGCGCATGCGGCAACAATCTGAAACATGTCACGCTTAATTTACCTGTTGGTCTGCTGGTGTGTATCACCGGCGTATCCGGTTCCGGCAAGTCCACCCTCATCAACGACACGCTGTATCACGCCGTCGCACAACATCTGTATGGAAGCAACGCCGAACCCGCACCGTTTGTCAAAATCGACGGGCTGGAATTTTTCGACAAGGTCATTAACGTAGATCAATCGCCCATTGGACGCACCCCACGATCTAACCCTGCTACCTATACGGGTTTATTCACCCCCATCCGCGAGCTATTTGCCGGAGTGCCCCAATCGCGCGAGCGCGGCTATGGTCCCGGGCGATTCTCATTCAACGTAAAAGGCGGACGCTGTGAATCCTGCCAAGGCGATGGTGTAATCAAAGTCGAAATGCATTTCCTGCCTGACCTCTATGTGCCATGCGACGTGTGTCATAGCATGCGCTATAACCGAGAAACGCTAGAAATCCAATACAAAGGGCAAAACATCCACCAAATTTTGCAAATGACAGTGGAACATGCACATGAATTTTTCAAACCGATACCTATCATCGCACGTAAACTGCAAACTATGCTTGACGTGGGGCTCGGCTACATCACATTAGGACAAAGTGCGACTACACTGTCTGGCGGCGAAGCACAACGCATCAAATTATCGCTGGAACTTTCTAAGCGTGACACTGGACGAACGCTATACATCTTAGATGAGCCTACAACCGGCCTACATTTTCATGATATCGCCCTGCTTCTAAAAGTTATTCAGAAACTACGTGACCAAGGAAACACTGTGGTAGTAATCGAACATAACCTTGACGTGATAAAGACCGCCGATTGGATTATAGACCTTGGACCGGAGGGCGGCGGCGGCGGGGGCAATATCATCGCACAAGGTGCACCAAATGACATTGCCGCTAATCCACAAAGTATTACTGGCGCTTACCTGAAACAGATGTTGAGCACAATCAAACAATAAAGAATTAACTCTATTGATCACCCGCCCGACCAATCCCTTTAATTACAGCAAATTACAATTTATTTGCAGTATATTACATCTACAAAACTGCATGATTTCTAACCTAAAGAGACCCATTACCAAAGCGCATCTTTTTAAAGATAAAGACAACATAGCGCAACCAAATTTCAAACTCAAAAAGAGGAGAATGAGAAGCTATTAAATTACAGTGTAAAAGTATCAATTTTTTTTGCAATACTTACCAATATTATGTTACCCTGACTTAGCTGTTAGAAATTTCTAAGAGCCCCCGCGGACGGTACGAGTGGGTTTATCTTTTTTATTTATTTACTTAGAGGAGTAATAATTATGCGCAGAGTTAACTCACTGGCACTACTGCTTGCTATTAGTTCCCCGGCTGCCATGGCATATGACGGCCCACATGCTCAATACAATTTTCTTCCTCCGGTAGGCTCGTTTGCAGCAGATCCCCAAGCCGGCGATCTGCATCCTGGAGCCCAAGTCGGCATACCGGGCAACTATCCTCCCGGCGGCGGTGAAGTTGCCCCTAAATACCAATATGAAACCCAAGGTCAATATAACATTGGGAAACATCATTTAGAGCAATGGCAAAAAGAAGAAGGCGGTGCCGGTCAAGCCAGTTATCATGGAAAACAACCCACCAAATTTACTCCAGACTTTAAAACCGCTGTTCCATATGTAGACGGCAAACCTCTTTACGATACAGATTTTAATGAGTCTTGGGCGGGAGACAGGGCGAACGGTACTGGGGGCTGTATAGCTAGTGGAGCACCGTATTGCGTAGCTCCAGTAGAAACAGGTCTTGGTTATCATCCGGCAGAAACCGATCCGAGCAAAACCTACACTAAAATTCACGGCGTTAACGATGGCACCCCAAGGGGCACAGGTACAACTGTAACCATGAATGCAGTCGTAGAAAACACTGATACTAAAGCAGGTACAAAACCGGCAAAGATCAGACTTCAATATGCAATTACACCTGGCGGAAACTTTGTAGATACTACTCGTCAACCTCAAAATGCCGGTTATACGAAATTGGCTCCTGAAGGTACATACCGTTATCAATCGCCAACCATTATATACAATGATGAGCATGGTCATCTGTTTATAGATGGCAAGCATTTTTCTGGGATACATCTATTAAATGGTAGCTATGGCTACACAGTTGGTCTAGATCTGCTCGGACCAGGAAAACATGACATCTGTATCAAGATAGTAGATGAATTCCATGAAGTGGTTGATATGGGAACGCAAGCTTGTGTTGCAGTTACAGTTTAAAGTGAATTTATTGTATTTGTAAAATACTTGAACTATGCCGTCCGTATAGTGTATGTATTTTGTGTAAACCTTGGATACCGTTACTTAACGACGGTATCCGCGTTTATACAAAAATTCTAGCTTAGATTGATTACGAAACAGATTTTTATCAAAAAACAACTTGAACCAATAAAAAAGTCAGCTTAAGCTGGCTTTTTTATTGGTTCAAGTTCGAAGTGAAACAACAGCTGGTGGTAACTAATTCGTTCTATCACTCGCTGCACTTACTCCCCGATAACGCCAGCCAACTCTATGCCTTTAGAGAAGTACTATCCCTTAACTATCTCGTTCAGACTTCGCTCCCAGAAACGGTAGGGATACGCAAAATAGATCGCAGTCTGCAGTTTTGCTGCGATACGCTCATGTCTCGCAAACTCTTTACCGTTATCGAATGGTATGATATTTATTCTTGATAGGGACTTGATAAACTGGTTGTCACAATCACTACACCCTCGGTATATTTGTAGCCTATAATGTGCCCCGCCGACACGTAGCACGATTCTCTTTCAGCCAATCTAACTCGCTCACCTTCGTGATTCTGCCAATATGCGCAGATATACTGATAGGTGGCCTCATGCTGATCTTCAGTTCGCCTTCCGGCTCAAGCCGATTGGCAACTTGCGCTGGGCCAAGGTCTACTAAACTCCCGTGGAATCGTCGACTTGTCCGCGCCTATTGAATTCACCAATAAAAAAAGCCGGACAAGTCCGGCTTATACATCTTTATTTATTGATATTATTTTGTTTCAGTCTCAACCGATTCATTTACTAATGGCCGATCCAATAGCTCTACCAAAGCCATTGGCGCATTGTCTCCTTTACGAAAACCAAATTTCAAGATACGTGAATAGCCTCCATTTCTGGTTGCATAACGTGGGCCAAGCTCATCGAATAACTTAATAACCATTTCACGATCACGTAACCGTGCAAATGCCAAACGACGGTTAGCCAAACTAGGATTTTTACCCAAAGTTAAAATCGGCTCAGCTACACGACGTAGTTCCTTGGCCTTAGGTAGTGTAGTTTTTATAACTTCATAGCGCAATAAAGAAGCTATCATATTACGCAACATTGCCAATCGGTGACTACTGGTACGATTAAGCTTTCTTAGTCCTAAACGGTGACGCATAATTATCCTTTCTTACTTCTCAATAGTCACTGGCCAATTTTCCAATTTCATTCCCAATGATAGACCATGCTCAGCAAGTACCTGTTTGATTTCATTCAGAGATTTACGGCCCAAGTTAGGGGTACGTAGCAAATCATTTTCTGTATTTTGAATCAAATCCCCAACATAGTGAATACTTTGTGCTTTAAGACAATTGGACGAACGTGGAGTCAGCTCTAAATCGTCTACTGGGCGCAACAACATAGGATCAACCTTAGGGGTTTGTGGTTTTTCTACAGGTGCTGGCGTGCCTTCCAGTGCGGCAAATACTGAAAATTGTTCAACTAATATGCGAGCCGCATAACGAATAGCTTCTTCAGGGTCAATAGCACCATTAGTTTCAATTTCCATTATCAATTTGTCTAAATCGGTACGCTGTTCCACACGAGCACTTTCCACCGCATAGCTAACCCGGCTCACCGGACTGAAAGAAGCATCAAGAGCGATATGTCCAACTGCACGATTTTCAAGTGGAGATTGACGAGCAATAGCCGATACATACCCCCGACCTTGCTCAACTTTAATTTCCATATCCAACTTACCGCCCGCAGTCAGATGAGCGATAACGTGAGAGGGATTAATCACCTCAGTATCAGCATCGACAATAATATCACCTGCTGTCACCACACCTACGCCTTCTTTCTTCAGGGTCAGCATAACTGTATTAACATTATGAAGCTTAAGCACCACTCCCT
The DNA here is from genome assembly GCF_924101635.2 of Candidatus Nitrotoga sp. HW29. Taxonomy (GTDB): domain Bacteria; phylum Pseudomonadota; class Gammaproteobacteria; order Burkholderiales; family Gallionellaceae; genus Nitrotoga. The sequence goes on from NZ_CAKMAA020000055.1 coordinate 27,103, forward strand.
TTAAGTTAAGCAAAATTTCAACTACATCTTCCTGTACACCATCAATAGAGGAATATTCATGTAGCACACTAGCAATTTTAACTTCGGTAGGAGCATAACCGGGCATGGAAGACAACAGTATGCGACGCAATGCATTACCAAGCGTATGCCCATAGCCACGTTCAAAAGGTTCCATCACAATTCTAGCCTGCATGCTAGAAGTTCTTTGTACTTCGATAATGCGGGGTTTCAGAAAATCATTGTTATGCATATCCGACTCCGCATAAATTACTTGGAATACAACTCGACAATAAGATGCTCGTTAATAGAGGCAGGCAACTCAGAACGTTGCGGCTTAGATTTATATATACCCTTCATAGCCTTAGAATCAACCTCAACCCATTCTGGAAAACCACGTTGCTCGGCTGCTTGCAATGCCGCCTTAACACGCAACTGCATTTTAGCGATGCCTGCTATTTCGACCACATCACCAGTACGAACTTGGTAGGATGGTATATTGACACGCTTGCCATTCACTAGGATACCATTGTGGCGAACTACTTGACGTGCCTCAGAACGAGACGCACCAAAACCCATCCGATAAGACACATTATCTAAACGTGATTCCAATAACTGCAATAAATTTTCACCAGTAATGCCGCGTTGTATTTCTGCAGAGCGGTAGGTCAAACGAAATTGATGCTCGAGTATTCCATAAATACGACGAACTTTTTGCTTTTCACGCAACTGACCACCGTAATCAGACAAGCGAGAATTTTTCTTTTGTCCGTGCTGTCCAGGTGGATAAGCACGGCGCTCAACCCCGCATTTATCGGTAAAACACTTTTCGCCCTTCAGAAACAGTTTTTCGCCTTCACGACGGCACTGACGGCACTTTGGATCAAGATTTCTAGCCAAGGCTATCTCCTAAATTTAGATACGACGCTTTTTGGGCGGACGGCAGCCATTATGTGGAACTGGCGTAATATCAGAAATACTGGTGATTTTAAAACCAGCCGCATTCAAAGCACGCACTGCCGATTCACGACCAGGGCCGGGACCCTTTATGCGCACTTCAAGATTTTTTACGCCACATTCCTGAGCTACCTTACTAGCTGTCTCACCAGCAATTTGCGCTGCGAAAGGCGTGCTCTTACGCGAACCTTTAAAACCATTGCTGCCACTAGTAGACCAAGCCAAAGCATTACCTTGACGGTCAGTAATTGTCACAATAGTATTATTAAAGGAAGCGTGCACATGGGCAATACCCTCGGCTACGTTCTTTTTGACTTTTTTGCGCACTCGCGTGCTTGTTTTAGCCATATTCAATCCTCTCGAAAATTACTTTTTGGCTCCAGCAACAGACTTACGCGGACCTTTGCGAGTGCGCGCATTAGTGCGCGTCCGTTGTCCCCGCACCGGCAAACCACGGCGATGGCGCAAACCACGATAGCAACCCAAATCCATCAATCTCTTGATATTCATCGAAATTTCTCGACGCAAATCGCCTTCCACCGTAAACTTAGCTACCTCATCACGCAATTTATCCATTTCTGCATCAGCGAGATCTTTTATTTTAATGGAAATGTTAACCCCGACAGCAGCGCATATTTTACGCGCCCGAGTGTTACCAATACCATAGATCGCGGTCAAAGCAATTACAGTGTGTTGATGATTTGGAATGTTTACTCCTGCAATACGAGCCATGCAACTACCCTATCATTTAAAAAGGCATTAAAGATTACCATGCGAGAGAAAAACCACCTACCCTCACTTAGCCCTGGCGTTGCTTGTGGCGTGCATCACTACTACAAATCACACGCACCACTCCTTTACGCCGCACCACTTTACAATTACGACAAACTTTTTTTACCGATGCTTGCACTTTCATTTTTTCTCCTTAGTACTACACGCAACTACTACTTAGCGCGAAAGGTAATGCGCCCTTTGGTCAAGTCATAAGGTGTCAGTTCAACCGTAACTTTATCACCAGGCAAAATACGAATATAGTGCATACGCATCTTACCTGAGATATGACCCAAAACTATATGACCATTTTCTAGCTTCACACGAAAGGTTGCATTAGGGAGAGACTCTACAACCTCTCCCTGCATTTGCATCGCATCTTCCTTGGCCATCAGCGAATCAATCCACCCTTAAAATTTGCCTTCTTTAACAAGCTTTCATACTGATGCGTCATCAGATAAGATTGAACTTGCGACATAAAATCCATAGTCACTACAACCATAATTAATAACGAGGTACCACCAAAGTAAAATGGTACATTCCACTTTACTACCAAAAACTCTGGCAACAGACACACCAGTGTCACGTACACAGCGCCAACCAAAGTCAGACGCAGCATGATGTTTTCAATATACCGAGCAGTTTGATCGCCCGGACGAATTCCAGGTAAAAAAGCACCACTTTTCTTCAAATTTTCTGCCGTCTCTTTTGGGTTGAAAACAAGGGCTGTATAAAAAAAACAAAAGAAAATAATTGCTGCTGCATACAACATTACATATATAGGCTGACCTGGAGACAGCTTGTCACTTATATCTTTCAACCAATTTAATCCTTGACCGCTCGCAGACCAGCCAGCCAGCGTTGCCGGAAATAAAATAATACTTGAAGCAAAAATTGGTGGTATCACACCAGCCATATTTACTTTTAAAGGTAAATGCGAGCTTTGACCACCATACACCTTATTTCCAACCTGACGCTTGGCATAATTAACAAGAATTTTTCGCTGACCGCGTTCAACAAACACTACCAATGCTGTTATTCCGATCGAACCAACCAACAACAACAACACCAACGGGATAGAGAACGCGCCAGTACGCGCTAACTCCAAGGTGCTACCAATTGCATTAGGTAATCCTGCGGCAATCCCAGCAAAGATAATCAGAGAGATACCATTCCCTAAGCCGCGCTCAGTAATTTGCTCTCCCAACCACATTAAAAACATTGTTCCAGATAATAAAGTAATCACCGTAGTTATTTGGAACATCACTCCGGGATGCAATACCAATCCTGCTTGTGATTGCAACGCCACGGACATACCAAATGCTTGAAACAGTGCCAACACCAAAGTACCATAACGTGTGTACTGAGTAATCTTACGACGACCCACCTCACCGTCTTTTTTCAATTGTTCTAAATGTGGTACCGCATGTGTGGCCAATTGCATGATAATGGAGGCGGATATATACGGCATGATACCCAGCGCTAGAATCGTAAAACGAGAGAGCGCACCACCAGAAAACATGTTAAACATGCCTAAAATACCGCTCTTTTGCGAATTAAATAAATCCGCCAACACCATAGGATCAATACCTGGTACCGGTATATGGGCACCAATACGGTAAACTACCAATGCTCCCAACAAAAACCATAAACGGCGACCAAGATCACCATACTTACCATTATTCAAACGTTTTTTAGGTACCGCATCCACAGAAACCACCATTACTCTGCAATGCTACCGCCAGCAGCTTGAATTGCAGCACGCGCACCCTTGGTAAGCAACAAACCTTGTAATTTCACGGAGCGCTTGATTTCACCAGACATCACAACCTTAACAATCCTTGCGGCAGCAGGCACAATTCCAGCTTGCTTCAATGACAGTAAATCAATCACATCAACCGCCATTTTTTCCAAGTCAGACAGACGAACCTGAGCACTATCATAACGAGTCAACGAAATAAACCCGCGCTTAGGCAAACGACGCTGCAACGGCATCTGACCGCCTTCAAAACCAACCTTATGAAAACCACCAGAACGCGATTTCTGACCTTTATGACCGCGACCACAAGTTTTTCCCAGACCGCAACCAATACCACGCCCAACGCGACGTTTAGCATGAGTAGAGCCTTCGGCAGGTTTAATTTTATTGAGTTGCATTTATGCCTCGCACTTAACCAAATAATAGACCTTGTGAATCATGCCCCGTACAGCTGGCGAATCTTCCACTATGACAGTATGATTTAAACGGCGCAAACCTAATCCACGTACACATGCGCGATGCGACTCTTTAGTACCGATCACGCTTTTAACCAGTGTTACGCGAAGCTTTCCCGTTGTTGCTGTTACGTTTTGCTGAATCTGTGCCATTTGAATTATCCCTGAATTTCTTCTATGCTCATACCACGCTTGGCAGCAATTTCAGATGGAGAATTGATAGCCTGCAGCCCATTCAAAGTTGCGCGCACCACATTGTATGGATTACTCGAACCAATGCATTTAGCCAAGACATTATGTACACCCACTGCCTCAAACACAGCACGCATGGCACCGCCTGCGATAATTCCAGTACCTTCCGATGCTGGCTGCATGTACACTTTTGCAGCGCCATGACGCCCAATCACCGTATGATGCAAAGTACCTTTATTCAAATTAACATTAATCATTTTTCGACGCGCTTCTTCCATCGATTTCTGCACTGCAACCGGAACCTCCTTAGACTTCCCCTTGCCCATACCTATGCGACCATCGCCATCCCCAACTACGGTTAGCGCGGCAAATCCCATAATGCGACCACCCTTCACCACTTTGGTTACACGATTGATCGAAATCATTTTCTCGATAAGACCATCACCACGATCTTCCGACTGTTGCATTCTTCCCTGCGCTTTAGCCATCATTCACCTCAAGTTAGAACTTCAAGCCATGCTCACGTGCCGCAGCAGCAAGCGCCTTTACACGACCATGATACTTATAGCCGGAACGATCAAAAGCAACTTGAGCAATACCCGCATCTTTAGCTTTTTGAGCGATACGCTTCCCTACCATCATGGCAGCAGCGATATTTCCCCCATTAGCAAACTCTTTCCGCACCTCAGACTCTAAAGTTGAAGCACTTACCAGCACCTTACTGCCGCAAGCAGAAATTACCTGAGCGTAAATATGTAAATTGCTGCGACGTATTGCCAAACGAATCGATTTTTGACTAGCAATTTTTGCACGCGTTTTGCGAGCTCTGCGCTGACGCGCATCATTCTTAATAAACATTATCCGCCTCAATTATTTTTTCTTAGTTTCTTTCAGTTTCACCACTTCTTCGGCATAACGAACTCCTTTACCCTTGTAAGGCTCAGGTTCGCGAAACGCGCGAATCTCAGCGGCAACCTGACCAACCTGTTGCTTATTTATGCTTTTTAGTACAACCTCCGTCTGCGTCGGCGTCGAAACTGTCACACCCACAGGTACCTTATAAACCACAGGATGAGAAAAACCAAGAGTCAGATTAAGAGTATCACCAGTAGCTTGAGCACGATAACCAACACCAACCAAAGTCAGTTTACGCTCAAAACCTTTGGTCACCCCTAGCACCATATTAGCAATCAGCGCACGGACGGTACCTGACATAGCATCCGCTTTTGCAGATTCATTACTCGCTTTACATAACAACTCATCACCCTCATGCAACACAACAACGTTATTGCTCAGCAACTGCTTCATTGTCCCCAGCGGACCTTTAACAGAAATCTCGTTGGCAACCAACATTACTTCGATACCGGCTGGCAAAGCTATAGGATTTTTAGCAACTCTAGACATAATTACCCCGTTACGCGACTATGCACAATACTTCACCACCAATTCCGTTGGCGCGCGCCTTGCGATCAGTCATCAACCCCCTTGAGGTAGACACAATGGCAATACCCAAACCGTTCATCACATTAGGTATATCACTGCAACCCTTATACATACGCAGACCCGGGCGACTTACGCGCTGAATCTTTTCAATTACCGGTCGCCCCGCATAATATTTCAGGCCAATTTCTAATGTAGGCTTATTATCCACGCTAGAAACATTATACCCCTCCACATAACCTTCATCTTGCAGCAGCTGGGCAATCGCCACTTTTAACTTAGAAGAAGGCATCCTTACGTTTGATTTTTCCGCCATCTGCGCATTTCTAATACGCGTCAGCATGTCGGAGATCGGATCACTCATACTCATAGATTCACCCTTACCAGCTTGCCTTGATTACACCAGGTACTTCACCGCGCATTACAAACTCACGTAGCTTAATTCGACCCAAACCAAACTTGCTGAAAACACCACGCGGACGCCCGGTCAATGAGCACCGATTACGCAGACGCACCGGACTAGAGTTTCTCGGAAGCGCTTGCAGCTTTTGACGGGCAACATAACGATCTTCATCACTCAATTTAACGTTAGCTATAATTGCTAACAGCTCAGCACGCTTAATAGAGTATTTCTTTACTATGTCGCGACGCTTTTGTTCGCGATTAATCACAGCTGCTTTAGCCATTTCACCCTCAATTCTTCAACGGAAATTTGAAAGCCAGTAGAAGCGCACGCGCCTCTACATCAGTTTTTGCACTGGTAGTAATAGTTATATTCATACCACGCAATGCATCAATTTTGTCGTATTCAATCTCTGGGAAGATAATCTGCTCCTTAATACCCATATTATAATTTCCACGACCATCAAACGCCTTACCAGAGATACCTCGAAAATCACGGATACGCGGAATAGCCACGGTTACCAAACGATCCAAAAATTCATACATGCGGGCTTTACGCAAAGTAACTTTGCATCCAACAGGATAATTTTCACGAATTTTAAAACCTGCAATAGACTTCTTAGATTTAGTCACAACCGGCTTCTGTCCAGCAATTTTTTGCATATCGCTAACAGCATGTTCCATAACCTTCTTGTCTGCCACAGCTTCGCCCACCCCCATATTTAGAGTGATCTTTTCAATGCGAGGCACCTCCATAATGGACTTATAACCAAATTGCTTCATCAGTTCCGGAGCTACCGTATCTTTGTAAAACCCATACAGACGAGCCATGCTATTTCCCCTTTACGCGCCAATCACTTCGCCACTCGACTTAAAGATCCGCATTTTGCGACCATCTTCAAGAACTTTAACACCAACACGATCAGCTTTTTTTGATGCCGCGTTATAAATAGCAACATTTGAGACATGGATCGATATCTCCATAGCCACGATACCACCAGTCATACCTTTTACTGGATTTGGCTTCTGATGTTTTTTAACCATGTTAACACCGCCCACCAACAAACGATCACCAAGTACTCGCAACACGCTACCACGACTACCTTTATCTTTTCCAGCTATGACAATTACGTCATCATTTTTTTTAATTTTGCGCATAACCTTTCCTTAAACCGCTTTATATTGTTACTTAACAATATTTGTTACCACTTACAAAACCTCAGGAGCCAGCGATACAATTTTCATAAATCGTTCAGTACGCAGCTCTCGCGTAACCGGACCAAAAATTCGAGTACCAATCGGCTCAAGTTTTGCATTTAGCAAAACCGCAGCATTACCATCAAATTTTATCAAAGAGCCATCCGGACGACGCACACCCTTAGCGGTACGAACCACCACAGCGCTGTACACTTCGCCTTTTTTTACGCGGGCACGCGGAGCAGCATCCCTTATACTAACCTTAATGACATCTCCGATGGCCGCATAGCGACACTTGGAACCACCCAACACTTTAATGCACATAACAGAGCGCGCGCCAGTATTGTCAGCCACACTTAAAACAGATTGCATTTGTATCATTATCTATACTCCAACTTTATCCGCATAAAAGCGACCAGTCTTGGAACCCGCTTGGGGTTAGGTTACTACAAACTTCTGCAGCAATGAAACGAAGCTTTGTAGTATACATTGAACCACCGATTAACACAAGCACTAAATAAAACTTAGCGTTCTATGAGCAAAATAGAAGTTAAACAGCTTGAGATTTTTCGACTAGCTTAGCCACACGCCAACTCTTGGTCTTAGCTAGCGGACGGCATTCCTCTATTGAAACCAAATCACCCTGATGAAATTCATTATTCTCATCATGAGCATGATATTTTTTCGACACACGCATTACCTTACCTAAAAGAGAGTGCTTAACCTTACGCTCTACTAGTACGGTTACAGTTTTATCCATCTTATCACTTACAACCATGCCCACCAGCGTTCGTTTTAAATTTGTTGCACTCATTATTGTGCACCCTTTTCTGTCAATATAGTTTTCACGCGAGCAATGTCGCGGCGCATCTTAAGAAGCTGGCTATTATTACTTAGTTGCTGTGTTGCTGCCTGCATGCGCAAGCCAAATTGGGCTTTAGTCAAAGACAGCAATTCCTTATCCAAATCTGGAACGGATTTCATTCTTAATTCATTCGCCTTCATAACTACGCTCCCACCTGTCTAATTACAAATGTCGTGGCAATAGGCAACTTAGCCGAAGCTAAACGGAAAGCCTCACGCGCTATTAACTCCTCCACACCATCCATTTCATACAACATCTTGCCAGGCTGAATTTCAGCAACATAATACTCCGGGTTACCCTTACCATTACCCATACGCACTTCAGCGGGTTTTTGCGAAATAGGCTTGTCCGGGAAAATACGAATCCAAATACGACCACCACGCTTAATGTGGCGAGTCATGGCGCGCCGCGCCGCTTCAATCTGACGTGCCGTTAAACGACCACGGGCTACAGCCTTGAGGCCAAATTCACCAAAGCTAACTTTATTACCTCGTGTCGCGATACCGGTATTACGCCCTTTTTGCTCCTTGCGATACTTTCTTCTAGCTGGCTGTAGCATGTTTTGCTCCCGACTTTCTTACTCTTTCTCTTTTCTCAGGTTCAGATGCTATCGGCGCAGACACTTCCTCTACACCAGTATGATCGCCTTTATAAACCCATACCTTGACGCCGATAATACCATAAGTGGTTTTAGCTTCGGCAGTACCATAGTCAATACTAGCACGTAGCGTATGCAGTGGCACACGCCCTTCGCGATACCATTCCGTACGCGCAATTTCGATTCCATTAAGACGGCCCGCACTCATAATTTTAATACCTTGAGCACCCAAACGCATAGCGTTTTGCATAGCCCGTTTCATAGCCCGGCGGAACATAATGCGCTTTTCCAACTGCGAGGTAATACTTTCCGCAATCAACTGAGCATCAGTTTCAGGCTTCCGCACCTCTTCAATATTTAATGCAACATCGGGCAATCCCATACGCTTTCTCAGCTCGGCCCGCAGAGCTTCAATATCCTCACCCTTCTTGCCAATCACAATACCAGGGCGAGCAGTATAAATTGTTATTTTGGCGTTTTTAGCTGGCCGCTCAATGACTATCTTAGACACACCCGCACCAAAAAGCTTTTTTTTCAGATAATTGCGCACCTCAATATCTTTCAGCAACATTCCGGAAAAATTCTTGCTGTTAGCATACCATTTCGAAGTCCAGTTTTTCTGCACACTCAATCGAAAACCAATTGGATGAATTTTCTGTCCCATATCTACTTAACCTCCAACGATAATCGTAATGTGACAAGTCTGTTTTTCGATGCTATTACCTCGCCCCTTGGCACGAGCCGACGTCCTTTTTAGCGAAGCTCCTTTATCTACATAGATAGTAGCAACCTTCAGATCATCAATATCAGCACCATCATTATGCTCAGCATTGGCGATTGCGGACTCCAAACCTTTCTTAATAATTACAGCTGCTTTTTTTGGGCTAAAAGCTAAAGTATTTAATGCCTGACTAACTGGCAAACCCCGAATCTGATCGGCCACTAAACGACCCTTCTGAGCCGACAAGCGAACACCTTTTACTACTGCGATTGTGTTCATCATACCTCCCTATTTTTTCTTGACCACTGCTTTTTTGTCAGCAGCATGCCCCTTGAAAGTGCGAGTAAGTGAAAATTCACCAAGCTTGTGGCCAACCATATTCTCAGAAATATACACAGGGATATGCTGCTTGCCATTATGCACAGCAATGGTTAGACCGACGAATTCGGGCAATACTGTAGACCGCCGTGACCAAGTTTTCACTGGTCGCTTATCATTACTGACACGCACAGTTTCAATTTTTTTTACTAAATAAGCATCGACAAATGGACCTTTTTTAATGGAACGTGCCATAATTTTTACCCCTTAAGTCTGAAAGCGACGACGTACTATCATGCCGTTAGTGCGCTTGTTACGACGCGTACGAAAACCCTTGGCTGGCACACCCCACGGACTGACCGGATTACGACCAGCAGCAGTCTTTCCTTCTCCACCCCCATGCGGATGATCAACCGGGTTCATCGCCACACCACGTACAGTCGGACGCACTCCACGCCAACGCATCGCACCAGCCTTACCGATCGAGCGCAGACTGTGCTCCGCATTGCCAACTTCGCCTATAGTCGCCTTACAATCCACATGCACCTTACGAATTTCACCCGAACGCAAACGTAATTGTGCATACCCACCCTCGCGCGCCAACAATTGCACTGAAGTACCAGCCGAACGCGCCAACTGCGCACCTTTACCTGGCATCATTTCAATGCAGTGTATAGTCGAACCTACCGGAATGTTACGCAACGGCAAGGCATTACCCGCCTTAATTGGCGCTTCTGAACCGCTTATTAACTGCGTGCCCACCGCTACACCCTTAGGCGCAATAATGTAACGGCGTTCACCATCAGCGTAGCATAAGAGCGCCACATGCGCGCTACGATTCGGGTCATATTCCAAATGCTCAACAATAGCAGAAACACTATCTTTATCACGCTTAAAATCAACTATGCGATAATTTTTTTTATGCCCACCACCCATATGTCGGACAGTGATATGCCCATTATGGTTACGACCAGCCGTTCTGTTCTTTTTTTCCAGCAACGGCGCATGAGGCTTCCCCTTATGCAAGTCACTATTAACCACACGTACAACAGCGCGTCGCCCCGGAGAACTTGGTTTTAGTTTGATCAGTGCCATAATTATCCTTGCTCACTCTCAGAAAAATTGATTTTCTGACCAGGCGCGAGACATACATATGCCTTCTTCCAATCTTTACGCCGGCCCATGAATTTGCCAAAACGCTTTTGCTTACCTTTAACAAGGGCAACCTGAACGCTTTCAACATCCACCTTGAACATCAATTCGACAGCAGCTTTAATCTCCGGCTTCGTAGCACTAGAATCCACCCGAAAAATTACTTGCGCGTATTTATCAGCCACATATGTAGCTTTTTCAGATATTTGCGGAGCTTGCAATACGTTCATCAAGCGCTCCTGGCTGAACCTTTGGTTACTCATGCCAGTATCTCCTCAATTTTCTTCATAGCATCAAGCGTCACAAGCACTTTTGGAAAACGCACCAAGCTCACTGGATCCGCTAAATGAGCCTCCAACACAAGTACATTTGGCAAATTACGCGAAGCCAGATATAAATTATCATCAATATCATTAACAATAATCAGCACACGGCTCGAATCAAATCCCATACCCACCATTTTCTGTGCCAACAACTTTGTTTTTGGCGCCTCAAGCGTCAGATTATCCACTACCGTCAAACGACTCTCACGTACCAACTGTGAAAAAATAGAGGCCAATCCAGCGCGATACATCTTACGGTTAACTTTTTGAGTAAAATTTTCGTCTGGATTATTCGGAAAAATTTTACCGCCACCACGCCACAATGGACTAGATGCCATACCAGCACGTGCACGCCCCGTCCCCTTTTGAGCCCAAGGCTTACGCGTACTCTTCGCAATTTCACTACGACCCTTTTGCTTGCCATTTCCAGAACGTGCATTGGCTTGATATGCGATCACAACCTGGTGGATCAGCGCCTCGTTATATTCGCGACCAAACAACTCATCGGAAGCCGACATACTAGCGCTTACCAGACCTTTACCATCAATAACTTTAAGTTCCATTATGCACCTACCTTTATTGCTGGGCGTACAACAACCCCCCCCCCTTTTGAACCAGGAACCGCACCCATTACCAACAACAACTGACGATCCATGTCAATACGGACTATTTTAAGGTTTTGCACGGTACGCTGCACATCGCCCAAATGCCCAGACATACGCTTACCCGGAAACACACGACCCGGATCTTGCGCCATACCAATAGAGCCAGGCACATTGTGAGATTTTGAATTACCATGTGTGGCACGGCCGGAATTAAAATGATAACGCTTAATTACGCCACTAAAACCCTTACCAAGAGTAACACCAGTCACATCCACCTTCTGACCAACCTTAAATAAATCCACACTCAGCGTACCGCCCGCTTGCAGACCACTTAATTCATCAGGGCTAGCAACAAATTCTTTTTGTACACTACCCGCGACCACGCCCGCTTTAGCATAATGACCTGCCGCCGCCTTTGTAACACGACTTGCACGTCGCACACCAAACGCAACTTGCACTGCGCTATAGCCATCAATATTCAAGGTTTTAATTTGGGTAATACGATTATTGGACACGTCCAACACTGTCACCGGCAAAGAAACTCCATCATCGGTAAAAATGCGGGTCATGCCAATCTTTCGACCGACAAGTCCTAAACTCATTTTTATATCCTTCTTAAGGGGCTGACTACAATTGGCCAGCCGATCACTTACTACAACTACTGCAATTTAATTACAACATCCACGCCCGCAGGCAAATCCAATTTCATTAAAGCATCTACAGTTTTCTCGGTTGGATCAACAATATCTAACATACGTAGATGCGTACGGATCTCAAATTGATCGCGCGAGGTCTTATTAACGTGCGGAGAACGCAACACATCAAAACGCTCTATCTTAGTAGGCAAGGGAACCGGTCCTTTTACCACCGCCCCGGTACGCTTCGCAGTATCCACAATACGAGACGCGGACTGATCAATCAGACGATAATCAAATGCTTTTAGACGTATACGAATATTCTGACTTTTCATAATTTTTTATTCTACAGTTAAGCAGCCATTGCGCAATAGCGCGGTTAACCTACTATTATATGATGAACTTGTGCTTGATTGCACGTATTATTACTCGATCACCTTGGCCACCACACCGGCACCGACGGTGCGACCGCCTTCACGTATCGCAAAACGCAGACCCTCTTCCATCGCGATCGGGGCTATCAAGCTCACCGTCACCGACACATTGTCTCCCGGCATCACCATTTCAGTGCCAGCCGGCAGTTCAACTGCGCCCGTCACATCGGTAGTTCTAAAATAGAATTGCGGACGATAACCCTGGAAAAACGGGGTGTGACGACCCCCCTCATCTTTACTAAGAACGTAAATTTCAGCCGTAAACTTGGTATGCGGGGTGATAGAACCCGGTTTAGCCAGAACTTGGCCACGCTCAACTTCTTCACGTTTGGTGCCACGCAACAGGATTCCAACGTTATCACCAGCCTGACCTTGATCAAGTAGCTTACGGAACATTTCCACGCCGGTGCAGATGGTTTTAATTGTGGGCTTGAGGCCGACAATTTCAATTTCCTCGCCTACCTTGATGACACCACGTTCCACCCGGCCCGTTACCACAGTACCGCGACCAGAAATGGAGAAAACATCTTCAACGGGCATCAGGAAGGTGCCGTCCATGACGCGCATAGGTTGCGGTATATAGGCATCCAGTGCTTCGGCCAGACGATAAATGGAAGGCTCGCCAATTTCGGACTGATCACCTTGCAAAGCCTTAAGTGCACTCCCAACAATGATCGGCGTATCGTCACCTGGAAAGTCGTATTTGGTAAGAAGTTCGCGCACTTCCATTTCAACCAACTCAAGCAGCTCAGGGTCATCCACCATGTCAGCCTTATTCATGTAGACGATGATGTAGGGCACACCCACTTGACGCGCCAACAGGATATGCTCCCGCGTTTGCGGCATAGGACCATCGGCGGCAGATACTACCAAGATAGCGCCATCCATCTGTGCAGCACCCGTAATCATGTTTTTAATGTAATCCGCATGACCCGGGCAGTCTACGTGGGCGTAATGCCGACCAGACGTCTCATACTCTACGTGAGCGGTGTTTATGGTAATGCCGCGCGCCTTCTCTTCCGGCGCCGCGTCAATCTGGTCATAGGCTTTAGCCTCACCGCCAAATTTCTTGGACAGCACTGTCGTAATCGCCGCAGTCAGGGTGGTCTTGCCATGATCAACGTGACCAATCGTGCCTACATTGATGTGCGGCTTGCTACGCTCAAATTTACTCTTTGCCATGATTTAAAGTTCCTTGATTTATTTTAACGGTCCATGAGTTATCTTAAAGTTATTTTCTACTACTCATCACCGCTTCAGCCACATTTTTTGGCGCTTCGGTGTAATGCTTAAATTCCATCGTATACGTAGCTCGACCTTGGGTTGCGGAACGCAACGCAGTAGAATACCCAAACATCTCTGCCAAGGGAACTTCTGCCTTCACGATCTTCCCGCCACCAATCATGTCTTCCATACCCTGAACCATTCCACGACGAGATGACAAATCCCCCATTACCGTACCCGTGTAATCTTCTGGAGTTTCCACCTCGACTGACATCATCGGCTCCAACAACACTGGACTTGCCTTACGCATACCATCTTTGAAACCCATAGAAGCAGCCATCTTAAATGCATTTTCGTTAGAATCCACATCATGATAGGAACCATCAAACAAAGTAACTTTGACATCCACCACAGGGAAACCCGCCAATACGCCATTCGGTAAAGTATCTTCCAAGCCTTTTTTTACGGCCGGAATAAATTCACGCGGAACCGCCCCACCCTTGATAGCATCAACAAATTCAAAACCTTTGCCCGTTTCATTCGGCTCAATCTTTAACCAGACATGACCAAATTGACCGCGACCACCCGACTGCTTAACAAATTTGCCCTCGACTTCAACTTCCTTGCGTATCGCTTCGCGGTACGCCACCTGTGGCGCACCAACATTTGCCTCCACGCTAAATTCACGCTTCATACGCTCAACCAAAACCTCTAAATGCAGCTCACCCATACCAGAAATAATAGTTTGGCCAGACTCCAAGTCAGTATGCACACGGAAAGACGGATCTTCTTTCGCCAAACGATTCAGCGCCATACCCATTTTTTCTTGGTCAGCCTTAGTTTTCGGTTCGACGGCGATATGAATTACCGGCTCAGGAAATATCATACGTTCCAACGTAATCACACTAGCTGGATCACACAAAGTCTCACCCGTAGTCGCTTCTTTTAAACCGACAGCAGCAGCAATATCACCCGCAAAAACCTCCTTGATTTCCTCTCGCTCATTAGCATGCATTAACAAAATTCGGCCAATGCGCTCTTTTTTACCTTTGATTGGATTGTAAACTGTATCGCCCGCTTTCAACTGACCAGAATACACACGGAAAAAAATCAACTGCCCCACGAATGGGTCGGTCATGATTTTAAACGCCAACGCAGAGAACGGCTCATCGTCGTGCGCTTTACGTTCCCCCACTGCCCCATTCTCCAACTCACCCTTCACTGATGGAATATCAGTCGGCGCAGGCAGATAATCAATCACCGCATCTAGCATAGCCTGCACACCCTTGTTTTTAAAGGCAGAACCACACAACATCGGCACTATTTCACTGGCAATCGTACGGATACGCAGGCATTGCTTAATATCCATTTCAGACAAGTCACCTTCCTCGAGATACTTATTCATCATCTCTTCTGTTGCCTCGGCAGCGCTTTCCACCATCTTTGCACGCCACTCTTGCGCTGTTGCCAACAAATTGTCAGGAATATCGCGTAACTCAAACTTCATACCTTGAGAAGCTTCATCCCAGTAAATTGCCTTCATCCGCACCAAGTCAATCACACCCTCAAACTTTTCCTCTGCACCAATCGGCAATTGAATCGGCACCACATTGGCACGCAAGCGAGCGCGCATTTGATCATAAACATTAAAGAAATTCGCACCAGAGCGATCCATCTTATTAACAAATGCCAAGCGCGGCACGCCATATTTATTGGCTTGACGCCACACCGTTTCAGACTGCGGCTGCACACCACCCACAGCACAATACACCATGCACGCACCGTCCAGTACGCGCATTGATCGTTCAACTTCAATAGTGAAGTCAACGTGACCCGGCGTATCAATGATGTTAATACGATGCTCAGGCAAACTGGAATCCATACCTTTCCAGTAACAAGTTGTCGCAGCCGATGTAATGGTAATACCCCGCTCCTGCTCTTGCTCCATCCAATCCATCACTGCAGCACCATCATGCACCTCACCGATCTTATGAGATACCCCCGTGTAAAATAAAACACGTTCAGTGGTCGTAGTCTTACCTGCATCTATATGTGCGCTAATGCCAATATTACGATATCGCTCGATTAATGTTTTCCGTGCCACAATAGTTACCTAACTTATAAAACGCTCAAAAACAACCAAGAAATTTCTAAAAACGGAAGTGCGAAAAGGCTTTATTCGCTTCAGCCATACGATGCACTTCTTCACGTTTTTTAACTGCACCACCTCGACTTTCGGACGCATCAAGCAACTCACCAGCCAGCCGCATACCCATAGATTTCTCACCACGCTTACGTGCAAAATCTTTAAGCCAGCGCATGGCCAACGCCATGCGACGCGAAGGTCGAACCTCGACGGGAACCTGATAATTTGCCCCTCCAACACGACGACTCTTTACCTCAACCTGAGGCTTGACGTTGCTCAACGCAAGATTAAACACCTCAATTGGATCCTTACCACTTTTCTTAACGATTTGCTCCAAAGCACCATAAAGAATGCGTTCGGCAACCGATTTTTTTCCAGAAGCCATTAAAACATTAACAAACTTGGAAAGATCTTGGTTGCCATATTTTGGATCCGGCAGAATTTCACGCTTTGGAACTTCTCTACGTCTTGGCATATCTTAAACCTCTTGTGAACTGGATAATTCAAAAAACTGGTAATCCAGGCTTAACAATAAATCAAGCCTTTTTCGGACGCTTGGCACCGTACTTGGAACGGGACTGCTTACGATCTTTTACTCCGGCGGTATCCAAACTACCCCGCACCATATGGTAACGAACACCGGGCAAATCTTTCACACGACCACCACGGATAAGCACCACCGAGTGCTCCTGCAAATTATGGCCTTCACCACCAATATAAGAAATAACCTCAAAACCATTAGTTAAACGAACCTTGGCCACCTTACGCAAGGCAGAATTTGGCTTCTTTGGTGTTGTAGTATACACGCGCGTACACACCCCCCGCTTTTGGGGACTCCCCCCCAAAGCAGGAACTTTACTTTTCATAGGCTCAGCGACACGAGGCTTGCGCACTAACTGGTTGATGGTTGGCATTATCTAAATTTTCCTAAATATTCTTATGTATCAATAATATAAAAAACATCCGCCTAAGTTTTACTACTTCTCCAAGTATGAGCAGGAAAAAAGACCGCGCATTTTATTGAGGAATGCCCAACCTGTCAAGCAAGTTGGTTATCTTGCGTTTCTACGACTTGCTCCCCTTCACTCAACACCGTTGCTGTCATACCCAGCCCCAATCGCTGCTTACGCCGCGCAGCATGGTAGGCTAAGCCAGTACCAGCCGGGATCAAACGACCCACAATGACATTTTCCTTCAATCCACGTAGCTCATCTCTTTTGCCCATAATCGCAGCTTCAGTCAACACACGCGTAGTTTCTTGGAAAGATGCCGCAGAAATAAATGAATCCGTGGACAATGAAGCCTTAGTGATTCCCAGCAGCATATATTCGTAAGTTGCCGGTTGCTTACCTTCTTTTTCAACACGTTCATTTTCTTGCAGCAAATCTGCGCGCTCCACCTGCTCTTTGGGAATAAACTTGGTATCACCTTCGTCCACAATCTGCACTCTGCGCAACATCTGACGTACTATCACCTCAATATGCCTATCATTAATCTTAACACCCTGCAAACGATACACATCCTGTACTTCATCGGCAATGTAACGCGCCAGCGCTGCCACGCCCAGCAAGCGTAAAATGTCATGCGGGTCACGCGGGCCATCCACGATCATTTCACCTTGGGTCACCATTTGTCCATCATGCACTAACACATGCTTGTCTTTAGCAATCAGAAATTCATGCGCTACACCTTGCATATCAGTGATAACCAAACGCTGCTTACCCTTGGTATCCTTGCCGAATGATGCCGTTCCGGTAGTTTCTGCTAACATACCAGCATTCTTTGGCGAACGAGCCTCAAACAGTTCCGCCACTCGCGGAAGTCCTCCAGTAATGTCGCGTGTTTTACTACTTTCTTGCGGAATACGTGCTAACACCTCACCCACACCAACATGCTGACCATCTTCTACGGTGATAATACAACCCGTCTGAAAGGTCACCGAAATTGGTAATTCGGTGCCGGCAATCTTAATTTCATGCCCTTCCTCGTCAAGCAAACGTACCAATGGCCGCAATACACCCTTACCTTGTGTACCAGCAAGCTTAGGATCCACCACAAGAGTGGACAATCCAGTTACTTCATCAATCTCTCGGGTAACGGTAACACCCTCTTTTACATTTTCAAATCGCGCCCGACCAGCATATTCGGTAATAATAGGACGGGTATGGGGATCCCATGTAGCCAACACTTCACCTGCTCGAACTACCCCCCCCTCACGCACGGTCAACATCGCGCCGTATGGCACCTTGTGACGCTCGCGCTCGCGTCCATGGTCATCAGTAACCATTATTTCGCCACTACGCGCCACCACCACTAGCTCTCCTCGCGTATTACTGACGGTACGCATGTTCGCGCTGTATTTCACCTGACCATTAGACTTACCCTCGACCTGGTTAGCCACCACAGTACGCGATGCAGCACCACCAATATGGAAAGTGCGCATAGTCAATTGAGTACCTGGCTCCCCAATGGATTGGGCAGCAATTACACCAACTGCCTCGCCTACCGTCACGGGGCCACCTCGGCCTAAGTCGCGGCCATAACATTTGACGCACAAACCATAACGAGTTTCACATGTCAGGGGCGTCCGTACGTGCACTTCGTCAACACCCAGTAATTCAATATTTTCCACCATATCCTCATCCAGAAGAGTGCCCGCCTCATATAGAGTTTCACTACTTTCCGGGTTGACGATATCCTTGCTAGCAACGCGACCTAGTATGCGCTCACGCAATGCTTCAATCACCTCACCGCCTTCAACCAATGCCTTCAACGCGGCGCCATCGCTGGTACCACAATCTTCTTCAGCCACCACCAGATCTTGAGTCACATCTACCAAACGACGCGTCAGGTAACCAGAGTTCGCGGTCTTCAATGCGGTATCGGCCAAGCCTTTTCGCGCACCATGAGTAGAAATAAAATACTGCAACATATTCAACCCCTCGCGAAAGTTAGCGGTAATCGGGGTTTCAATAATAGAACCATCCGGCTTGGCCATCAGCCCCCGCATACCTGCTAACTGACGAATCTGAGCCGCAGAGCCACGCGCACCAGAGTCTGCCATCATATAGATGGAATTAAACGACTCCTGCATCACTACTTTGCCCTTCTTATCAGCAAGCTGTTTACCACTGAGACGGTCCATCACCGGCTCGCTACCTAACTGATCCATCATAGCCTTGGCCACCAGATCACCAGTACGACCCCAGATATCCACTACTTTATTGTAACGTTCACCTTGCGTCACCAAACCAGAAGTGTATTGCACGTCAATCTCACGCACCTCTTTTCCTGCCGCGTCGATTAATTCATTTTTTTGCGGTGGCACCAACATGTCATCCAGGCAAATTGAAATGCCGGCACGAGTCGCATAAGTAAAGCCGGTTGTCATCAACTTGTCAGCCATGATCACGGTGTTGCGTAAACCACAACGACTGAAACTGGTGTTAATCAGACGAGAAATCTCTTTCTTTTTTAATGCCTTATTAACCAAACTGAACGGCAAACCGGCTGGCAAAATATCTGACAAAATGGCACGTCCCACGGTAGTTTCATAGCGGGTACGCTTTTCCTGACGCTCATTACTATCATCCAAGTTTATTTCTTTAATGCGCACAACCACCTTGGCATGCAGATCTACATGACCAGATTCGTAGGCTCGCAGCGCTTCAGACACGTCCGCAAACAACGCGCCTTCACCCAGCGCACCAATTTTTTCGCGCGTCATATAATACAACCCCAGCACAATATCCTGCGACGGAACAATGATAGGCTCGCCATTGGCAGGCGACAAAACGTTATTAGAGGCCAGCATTAAGGTGCGACATTCCATTTGCGCTTCCAACGACAGTGGCACGTGCACAGCCATCTGGTCACCGTCGAAATCGGCGTTAAAAGCCGTACAAACTAATGGATGCAACTGAATTGCTTTGCCTTCGATCAGTATCGGCTCAAACGCCTGAATACCGAGACGATGCAACGTAGGCGCTCGATTCAACAATACTGGATGTTCACGGATGACATCTTCCAGAATATCCCACACAACGGGCTCTTCCGCTTCCACCATACGCTTGCCCGCCTTAATAGTTGTGGCCAGCCCGAGAATTTCCAACTTATGAAAAATGAATGGCTTGAATAGCTCTAGCGCCATTTTCTTAGGCAAGCCACACTGATGCAATTTCAGTTGCGGGCCCACAACAATTACGGAACGACCAGAATAATCTACACGCTTGCCCAGCAAATTCTGGCGGAAACGGCCACCTTTACCTTTAATCATGTCCGCCAGTGATTTCAACGGACGCTTGTTAGCGCCAGTCATTGCCTTGCCGCGACGACCATTATCCAGCAACGAATCAATTGATTCCTGCAACATACGCTTTTCGTTACGTACAATAATTTCCGGTGCCTTCAACTCCAAAAGGCGTTTCAAGCGGT
The DNA here is from genome assembly GCF_924101635.2 of Candidatus Nitrotoga sp. HW29. GTDB lineage: Bacteria > Pseudomonadota > Gammaproteobacteria > Burkholderiales > Gallionellaceae > Nitrotoga. The sequence goes on from NZ_CAKMAA020000055.1 coordinate 47,728, forward strand.
TATTCCGGTTAATTACACGACGATACAAATCATTCAAATCAGAAGTCGCAAAGCGACCACCATCCAACGGCACTAAAGGACGTAATTCTGGCGGCAACACGGGCAGCACCAGCATAATCATCCACTCAGGCTTGATGCCCGAGACAAGAAATGCCTCAAGAATCTTCAATCGTTTCGCATATTTCTTGATTTTGGTTTCGGAGCTGGTCGCTTCAAGATCGGCACGCAGCTTTTCAACCTCAGCTGGCACATCCAACGCGTGCAAAAGCGCGCGTATACCCTCTGCTCCCATGACTGCGGAAAATTCATCTCCATACTCTTCCAGTTTAGCCAGATAATCATCTTCAGAAAGTAATTGAGCGCGTTCGAGCGTAGACATCCCAGGGTCAGTCACTACGTAAGCTTCGAAATAAAGCACGCGCTCTATGTCGCGTAACGTCATGTCCAGCACCATTCCCAAACGCGACGGCAAAGACTTTAAGAACCAAATATGCGCCACCGGACTTGCCAGTTCGATATGCCCCATACGTTCACGACGCACTTTAGACAGCGTTACTTCAACACCGCATTTCTCGCAGATCACCCCACGATGCTTCAAACGTTTATATTTGCCGCATAAACACTCATAATCCTTGGTTGGACCAAAAATCTTGGCACAAAACAAACCATCCCGTTCCGGTTTGAAAGTTCGGTAATTAATAGTTTCCGGTTTTTTTACTTCGCCGTAGGACCAAGAACGAATTTTCTCCGGGGAAGCCAACCCGATCTTGATCGCGTCGAACTCCTCTTTTTGCGTAACTTGCCTGAACAAATCCAGCAGTGCTTTCATATATAACTCCTAAATATTCGGCAGCAATGTAGGGTGCGCCCGGCGCACCAATTTTGAACAGCGCTCAAAGCGCGCCGCCCTCTACTCTCGATGACGAACAAGATCGATATCAATGCCCAAAGAACGGATTTCCTTGGTTAATACATTGAACGACTCCGGCATACCGGCATCAATCTTGTGATCGCCCTTGACAATGCTCTCGTAAATTTTGGTGCGTCCAGCCACGTCATCTGATTTGACCGTAAGCATTTCCTGCAGCGTGTAAGCCGCGCCATATGCTTCCAACGCCCATACTTCCATTTCACCGAAACGCTGACCACCAAACTGCGCCTTGCCGCCCAATGGTTGCTGGGTTACCAAGCTGTATGGGCCCGTGGAACGGGCATGCATCTTGTCATCCACCAAGTGATTCAGTTTCAATACATGCATATAACCAACTGTGACCGGCCGATCAAATGCAACCCCAGTACGCCCATCGTATAGAGTTATCTGACCAGAACGCGGTAAATCTGCCAGCTCTAACATATCCTTAATTTCATCTTCATTCGCGCCATCAAACACTGGCGTAGCGAAGGGCACACCTCCGCTCAAATTACGGCATAAATCCAGAACTTCCTCATCACTGAACTCAGCAATCTCCGCAGCCTGATCATGCATATAAATCTTGCCGAGAAATGTGCGTATTTTTTCAATCTTGGCTTGTGATTCCAACATCTTGCCAATTTTATTTCCCAAACCCTTAGCTGCCCAGCCCAGATGGGTTTCCAATATTTGCCCTACATTCATACGTGACGGAACACCAAGTGGGTTCAGCACGATATCAACAGGTGTGCCATCAGCCATGTAAGGCATGTCTTCTACCGGTACAATGCGTGACACCACACCTTTATTACCATGACGACCGGCCATTTTGTCGCCAGGCTGTAACCGACGTTTCACTGCCACGTACACCTTAACCATCTTCTGCACACCAACTTGCAGCTCATCACCTTGAGTTAAATTGCGCTTCTTTAATTCAAATGCTGCATCGAATTCCAAACGCTTCTGCGCCAAACCTTCTTTAACCTGCTCCAATTGCGATGCGGTATCTTCGCTCGCAAGACGTATATCAAACCACTGATGACGCTCCAAACTAGTTAGATAATCCTTGGTCAACTTGGCACCCTTAACCAGCTTTTTGGGTCCTCCATTAACCACTTTTCCTACCAGCAACTTACCGAGACGGGTAAATACATCAGCCTCAACGATACGCATTTGATCCGCCAAATCTTTCTTGTAACGTTTCAATTCGTCGTCAATAATCTGTTGCGCACGCTGATCACGCTGCAACCCTTCTCGCGTAAACACCTGTACATCTATCACGGTTCCAGAAATACCCGCCTGCACACGTAAACTAGTGTCCTTAACATCAGATGCTTTCTCGCCAAAAATAGCACGCAGCAACTTCTCCTCCGGTGTTAATTGGGTTTCACCTTTGGGCGTGACTTTACCAACCAGTACATCACCAACCCCAACTTCTGCGCCGATATGCACAATGCCGCATTCATCCAAACGCGCCATTTGCCCCTCGGACAAATTAGGAATGTCACGAGTAATCTCTTCCGAGCCAAGCTTGGTATCACGTGCTACCACTGTAAGCTCTTCGATATGAATAGAGGTGAAGCGATCTTCCGCCACCACACGCTCGGAAATCAGAATCGAGTCCTCATAGTTATAGCCATTCCAAGGCATGAACGCCACCAGCATATTTTGGCCCAGAGCCAGCTCGCCCATATCAGTGGACGCGCCATCAGCGATCACATCGTCACGTGCAATTACATCTCCCATCTTAACCAGCGGCCGCTGATTAATATTGGTATTCTGATTGGAGCGGGTGTATTTGGTCAGATTATAGATATCAACACCGACTTCACCGTGTGTGGTTTCATCGTCATTAACGCGCACCACAATACGGCCTGCATCCACATAATCTATTCGCCCGCCACGCCATGCCTGCACCGTGGTACCAGAATCTACCGCAACAGTGCGCTCAACTCCAGTTCCGACCAACGCTTTCTCCGCACGCAAACAAGGCACAGCCTGGCGCTGCATATTGGCACCCATTAGAGCTCGATTTGCATCGTCATGCTCCAAAAAGGGGATTAACGCGGCCGCCACCGACACCACTTGAGCAGGCGCCACATCTATGTATTCAATGCGATCTGGCGAAGCCAGTACAAACTCATTATGCTGACGGGATGAAACCACATCATTGGTAAACTTTCCCTTACTATCTAACTCGGCGTTGGCCTGGGCAATAGTAAATTTGCCTTCCTCAATCGCAGACAAATATTTAACTTCATCCGTCGCTTTACCCTTAGCCACTTGACGGTAAGGAGTTTCGATGAACCCGTAATTATTGATTCGCGCATAGAGCGCCAACGAATTAATCAAACCGATATTCGGGCCTTCTGGCGTCTCAATCGGGCACAAACGCCCATAATGCGTCGGGTGTACATCTCGCACTTCGAAGCCAGCACGTTCACGAGTCAATCCACCAGGGCCAAGCGCAGAAATACGACGCTTGTGTGTTACTTCGGATAAGGGGTTAGTTTGATCCATGAATTGCGACAACTGGCTAGAGCCGAAAAACTCTTTAACCGCCGCAGAAATTGGTTTGGCATTAATCAAATCGTGCGGCATCAGATTGTCCGCTTCGGCCTGACCCAAACGCTCCTTCACCGCACGCTCAACACGTGCCAACCCAGTACGAAACTGATTCTCAGCCAATTCACCCACAGCGCGCACTCGCCGGTTACCAAGATGATCAATATCGTCAATTTCACCACGACCATTGCGCAGCTCGACCATAATCTTGATTACCGCCACGATATCTTCATTAGATAGCGTGACTGAGCCCGTCAGCTCATCCAATCCGATACGGCGATTGAATTTCATGCGCCCCACAACCGATAAGTTGTATCGCTCTTCAGAAAAGAAGAGGCCATTAAATAAATTTTCTACCGCATCTTCTGTAGGCGGCTCTCCGGGACGAATCATACGATAAATAGCAACTCGCGCTGTCCACTGGTCAGTGGTCTCATCAGCACGCAGAGTTTGCGAAATATAACCACCTTGATCCAAACTGTTGGTATAGAGCGTGCAAATTTTTTTCTCTCCAGCTGCATGCAATTTGGCCAACAGTGTTTCAGTGATCTCGTCGTTAGCATTAGCGACAATTTCGCCACTATCCTTATCTATCACATTATGTGCTAGCACACGCTCGAACAAGAAGTCTTCTCCTACCGCCAACTTGTCAATACCAGCTTCCTGCATTTCACGAATATGGCGTACCGTAATACGCTTTCCACCAGCCACAATCACCTTGCTATTTTTATCCAAAATATCAAAGCGCGCCACCTCACCGCGTAGCCGTTCTGGTACCACCTCAAACTGGATGCCTTTTTTTCCAAGATGAAAAGTATCAAATTCAAAAAATGCCGCCAGTATCTGTTCTGGCGTATAACCCAATGATTTTAATAAAATCGTGACAGGCATTTTACGACGACGATCTATACGAAAATAGACGTAATCCTTAGCATCAAACTCAAAATCCAACCACGAACCGCGATAGGGAATAATACGCGCGGAAAATAGTAGCTTGCCGGAGCTGTGCGTCTTGCCACGATCATGTTCAAAAAATACACCGGGTGAACGATGCAATTGCGACACAATAACGCGCTCGGTGCCATTAATGACGAATGAACCAGTATTGGTCATAAGGGGTATTTCACCCATATATACTTCTTGTTCTTTCACTTCCTTCACGACGGTCGGTTTGGATACCTCCTTATCAAATAAGGTCAAACGCACACGAGCACGTATTGGGGAAGCATAAGTTAGACCGCGTTGCTGACACTCCTTCACATCAAAAGGCGGCACACCCAAGTTGTAGCCAACAAAATCAAGACGCGCATATTTATTATGACTCTCAATCGGAAAAATCGAATGAAACGCTGCCTGCAAGCCGTCGTTAATGCGCTGCTCGGGCAGTTGATCAGCCTGAAGAAAAGCACTGTAAGATTCTAATTGCGTGGACAGCAAAAATGGTATCGGCAAAGCACCGATACGTTTCGCAAAACTTTTACGAATACGTTTTTTTTCAGTAAAAGAATAACTCATGATATCTCCACGACCAAAGGAAAAGACAATGAACAAAAAACGTTTTGTAGCTTGCTGTCCGTTATCTTCTTAAAACGGCAAAAGGCTGGCGGGCATCCGTCAGCCTTTCGACGCGCACAACAATTACTTGATTTCAGCAGTTGCACCAGCCTCAATCAATTGCTTCAAGATAGCGTCAGCATCAGCCTTATTCACACCCTCCTTCACTGTCTTCGGTGCACCGTCCACCAAATCCTTAGCCTCTTTCAGCCCAAGACCGGTAATCGTACGAACCACTTTAATCACGTTTACCTTGCTGGCACCCGCAGAACTTAATACCACAGTAAATTCAGTTTGCTCAACTGTGGCTGCCGCCGCGGCGGCAGCTGGCGCAGCAACGGCCACTGCTGCTGCAGACACGCCAAACTTTTCTTCCATTTCCTTAATCAATGCAGACAACTCTAACACGGTCATTTGTGCAATTGCGTCCAGAATGTCAGCCTTATTAACAGCCATATTGCCCTCCTAAATGTTAATTCAAAAATTTGATAAGAGCGTTAAGCATCAGCCGTTTCGGCTTCCTTCTTATCGCGAATAGCAGCCAAACCACGTACAAAAGTGCTGGTTGCAGCATTCATGGTCGCCATCAAACGTGCGATCAACTCATTTCGGCTCGGAATAGCAGCCAATACAGCAACCTGCTCCGCAGACATCAAAGAACCAACCATTGCACCTGCTTTGATTACCAATTTGCCGTTTGTCTTGGCAAATTCATGCACTATTTTTGCTGCTGCGACAGGATCAGCACTGATACTGTAAATTAGCGGGCCAACCATTTTTTCCGCCAAAGCCTCAAACGGAGTACCCTGTACAGCACGACGCGCCAATGTGTTTTTTAACACGCGAAAGTACACTCCAGACTTACGCGCAGTAGCACGTAACTTAGTAATGTCGCTGACCACAATGCCACGATACTCTGCTAAAACAATAGCTTGGGCCTGCGTCACCTGTTCGTTAACTTCGGCTACTATTGCTTGCTTTTCTTGCAGATTAAGACCCAAATCATTCTCCATCTTCAATTGGAACACCAAACCGAAGCCCAGCGATCCATTGTTAACAACTGCGTCCTTAAGCCGGGGTAATATTACTCCTGCTCACGGGCACACCATCTACGTAGGCATTAGAGAGCAGGAAGCGGGAACCTTGATCCTGTTACCGCCATGCAATACTCCTTATAATAATTAAACCCTAATTGGGTACCTACGGTCTTTGATAATCTGCCAATAAACCAGCAGTTCAAAGCCTTAACGACATGACAAATTAATCAATCATGCCGCACAATTTGTCATTACGCCACACCCCAACTTTCGATTGCCGTAGAAGACAACCGCCACATTTTCATAACTTGTGGTCAAGAACAAAAGAATTATCCTGCCAAACTGGCCTGCTCAATGCGAATACCCACCCCCATGGTACTGGAGACAGAAATTTTCTTTAGATACACACCCTTGGCGGCAGCTGGCCTAGCCTTATTTAAGGCATCGATCAACGCCAATAAATTCTCACGTAACGCCTCTGGCTCAAACGAAGCTCGCCCAATGGTACACTGGATAACACCATTTTTATCGGTGCGGTACTGCACTTGACCAGCCTTGGCATTCCTAACGGCACCCGCCACATCAACGGAAACAGTACCCACTTTAGGATTAGGCATCAAACCACGGGGGCCCAGAATTTGGCCTAATTGACCAACAATACGCATAGCATCAGGAGAAGCTATTACCACATCAAAATCCATATTGCCGGCCTTGATACTTTCCGCCAAATCCTCGAAACCCACTACATCCGCACCAGCCAATTTGGCTTCCTCAGCCTTGGCACCTTGAGCGAACACAGCAATGCGCACAGTTTTGCCAGTTCCTTTAGGCAACACCACCGCGCCTCGCACTAATTGATCAGATTTGCGTGCATCTATACCCAAATTGATTGCAATATCGATAGATTCGTCGAACTTGGCTTTAGCAGTTTCTTTTGCCAAACTTAACGCCTCATTCATAGCGTACAGCTTATTACGATCAACTTTAGCAACTAATGCCTTATAGCGCTTAGAAATATGTGCCATGTTATACGCCCTCCACAACAATACCCATACTACGTGCACTACCGGCAATAGTACGCACCGCCGCATCCATATCGGTAGCAGTCAGATCGGGCATCTTGGTTGTTGCAATTTCTTCCGCCTGCTTACGAGTTAATTTACCAACTTTTTCTGTGAGTGGCTTGGGGCTACCCTTCTGCAAACCAGCTGCCTTCTTGATCAGAATGGTCGCAGGCGGAGTTTTCATAATAAAAGTAAAACTCTTGTCTGCAAAAGCTGTAATTACCACCGGAATTGGCAAACCCGGTTCCACACCCTGAGTCTGCGCATTAAAAGCTTTACAGAATTCCATGATATTTAATCCACGCTGACCCAGCGCTGGGCCGATAGGTGGACTAGGATTTGCCTTGCCAGCAGGGACTTGCAACTTGATAAAACCTATAATTTTCTTTGCCACAACACTCTCCTTATGGGTTCAAACGAACGCCATTGCGCTCTCCCCAATTAACACAGAAAGAAGAAGAGCGCCCATTATCGGCTTTCTCTTCTCCACCCATCCTGAACCCTATACCCTAAACTTTCTCGACTTGACCGAAATCCAGCTCCACAGGTGTAGAGCGACCAAAAATGGTCACCGCCACCCGCAGCTTATTCTTATCATAATTGACGTTTTCCACAATACCATGGAAATCAGTGAATGGACCATCCTTGACACGTACCGCCTCACCCACTTCAAATAACACTTTGGGCCTCGGCTTTTCCACGCCAGTCTGCATCTGATGCATTATATTCTGCACTTCTTTTTCGCTAATGGGCGTTGGCTTCATTGCCGAACCACCCAAAAATCCAGTAACCTTGGGTGTGCTTTTAACGAGATGCCAACTTTCGTCAGTCATTTCCATCTCAACCAACACATAACCTGGAAAAAACTTACGCTCACTGATACTTTTCTGACCCAGCTTCAGCTCCACAACCTCTTCCACCGGCACCAAAACTTGACCAAATTGATCCTCCAAACCGGCACGTTGAATACGCTCCGGCAATGCGCGCTGCACGAATTTCTCAAACTGAGAGTACGTATGAACCACATACCAACGCTTGGACATTATTCACGCCCCATTAATTTATTAACCAACAGCAACAAACTAGTATCAACCGCCCACAAAAATAGCGCCATTACAATCGCAAAAAGGAGCACCACCCCTGTAGTCTGCACCGTTTCCTTGCGTGACGGCCATACCACACGCTTGGCCTCCGCCACAGATTCCACCCCAAACGTGAATAAACGCTTACCCGGCTCAGTCGTCCAAACCACAGCAGCAGCCAATACAAACCCAAACAATATTGCCGCAAGCTTGACCACCGCAGCGCTTTCATGCAAGGCATAAAACCCCGCAACGCCTGCTACAACGAACATGAATGCGACAACCAATTTAATTTTATCCGCCATGCGCAATCTGTCCGTCTTTTCTGATGATTTAACTGGCAGGCCAGGAGGGTCTCGAACCCCCAACCCTCGGTTTTGGAGACCGATACTCTACCAATTGAGCTACTGGCCTAATTTTTTAAACAGAAAGCAAATCAACAAGGCAAAGTCCGCCACCTGAAGCCTTCCTTACCAAGACTACTCGATCACCTTGGCCACCACACCGGCACCGACGGTGCGACCGCCTTCACGTATCGCAAAACGCAGACCCTCTTCCATCGCGATCGGGGCTATCAAGCTCACCGTCACCGACACATTGTCTCCCGGCATCACCATTTCAGTGCCAGCCGGCAGTTCAACTGCGCCCGTCACATCGGTAGTTCTAAAATAGAATTGCGGACGATAACCCTGGAAAAACGGGGTGTGACGACCCCCCTCATCTTTACTAAGAACGTAAATTTCAGCCGTAAACTTGGTATGCGGGGTGATAGAACCCGGTTTAGCCAGAACTTGGCCACGCTCAACTTCTTCACGTTTGGTGCCACGCAACAGGATTCCAACGTTATCACCAGCCTGACCTTGATCAAGTAGCTTACGGAACATTTCCACGCCGGTGCAGATGGTTTTAATTGTGGGCTTGAGGCCGACAATTTCAATTTCCTCGCCTACCTTGATGACACCACGTTCCACCCGGCCCGTTACCACAGTACCGCGACCAGAAATGGAGAAAACATCTTCAACGGGCATCAGGAAGGTGCCGTCCATGACGCGCATAGGTTGCGGTATATAGGCATCCAGTGCTTCGGCCAGACGATAAATGGAAGGCTCGCCAATTTCGGACTGATCACCTTGCAAAGCCTTAAGTGCACTCCCAACAATGATCGGCGTATCGTCACCTGGAAAGTCGTATTTGGTAAGAAGTTCGCGCACTTCCATTTCAACCAACTCAAGCAGCTCAGGGTCATCCACCATGTCAGCCTTATTCATGTAGACGATGATGTAGGGCACACCCACTTGACGCGCCAACAGGATATGCTCCCGCGTTTGCGGCATAGGACCATCGGCGGCAGATACTACCAAGATAGCGCCATCCATCTGTGCAGCACCCGTAATCATGTTTTTAATGTAATCCGCATGACCCGGGCAGTCTACGTGGGCGTAATGCCGACCAGACGTCTCATACTCTACGTGAGCGGTGTTTATGGTAATGCCGCGCGCCTTCTCTTCCGGCGCCGCGTCAATCTGGTCATAGGCTTTAGCCTCACCGCCAAATTTCTTGGACAGCACTGTCGTAATCGCCGCAGTCAGGGTGGTCTTGCCATGATCAACGTGACCAATCGTGCCTACATTGATGTGCGGCTTGCTACGCTCAAATTTACTCTTTGCCATGATTTTTCCTCATCAACACCGAATTAACAAAAGAATCTCAACAAACCTATTGGTGCCCATGGCGGGAATCGGACCCGCGACCTCTCCCTTACCAAGGGAGTGCTCTGCCACTGAGCCACATGGGCTAACTTAAACTGGAGCGGGTGAAGGGAATCGAACCCTCGTCGTAAGTTTGGAAAACTTCTGCTCTACCATTGAGCTACACCCGCACGCTTGCCTCCAAAATGACATGCAGCCAAGCAATAACCGCACCATACCAGCCTAGTAAAATCAACTGCCAAGCCTTAGAATGATCTTTGCAATAAAATTTTGGTGGAGGGAGAAGGATTCGAACCTTCGAAGGCAGAGCCGTCAGATTTACAGTCTGATCCCTTTAACCGCTCGGGAATCCCTCCAAACTGAACCCATGATTATCCATATTATTACCCTCTTTGTCAAAGGTACGTAACAGGTTACCGCAAACACCCATCATCTTATTAGCGGTCTGATAAAATTACATCATTGAAAATAATCCAAAGCGGAAATATTATCGATGCGAAAATTTATAGATAATCCAACCAATGTCTCTATTCGACTACTAACAACTGAAGCGATTACCGATAGCTAAACTTCTGTGAGCAACCCTATCAATGGCTCATTGAAATTATTTAACAATTGCAAAATCTGCGAGTTGAACAACGAGCTATTTCATAAATATCACTGTGCAAAAGTATTGGGTAATACTTAAAAAAAGCGATTCTGTTTCCGTTGCCGGCTATAAAAGGTCTTACTTGTACTTGACAATCTCCCGTATTGCCCGCGTTCGGAAATAATCGCACCCATGATGAACTAACTCATTTTATGTAACACGCACATGACCAATTCGCTACAACTCGTTCTAATTTTACTTACTGTTGCTGTAGGTGTGGTGGTGGCATGCCGTGTATTACATTTACCTGTAATACTAGGTTATTTGACCGTGGGCATTCTGATCGGTCCGCATGCACTGGGTTGGATACCTGATACACCGGACACTCATCATCTGGCAGAGTTTGGCTTGGTATTTCTGATGTTCAGCATTGGCCTTGAATTCAGTCTGGCGCGTCTCCACAAAATGAAACGGACGGTATTCGGCTTGGGTGGCGCGCAGGTGGTGGTAACTCTTTTATTGATTATGACAGCTGGATGGCTGGCAGGATTCGATTGGCGTGCAAGTTTAGCTATGGGCTGTATTCTCGCCATGTCTTCCACTGCTATTGTAAGCAAGATGTTAGTCGAACGCGCCGCGATGAGTGCACCACACGGCCAGCAAATAATCGGCGTATTGCTATTTCAGGATTTAGCCGTAGTGCCGCTGCTCATCATCATTCCGGCATTGGCAAGCCCGCCTGGCGATTTGCCATTCACCCTCTCCCTTGCACTGATTAAAGCCACATTAGTTTTGGCTGTGCTATTGCTATTCGGTCAGCGCATTATGCGATCTTGGTTTCATGTCGTGGCACGACAAAAATCTTCCGAACTATTCATGCTCAACGTACTTTTTATCACGTTGGGCCTTGCCTATTTCACTGAATTAGTTGGGCTATCGATGGCACTGGGCGCATTTATGGCTGGCGTCTTGATTGCAGAAACTGAATACCGCTATCAGGTTGAAGATGACATCAAACCGTTCCGAGATGTGCTTATGGGTCTGTTTTTCGTTACTGTAGGTATGATGCTGGATCTCGGCGAAATGTTTGACAATATTGGCTGGGTACTTCTAATGCTGTTGTGCTTACTACTAATCAAATTCACTGTAGTGGCATTATTGGTACGCAGATTTGCCGGTGATTGGGGAGTAGCGATTCGTAGTAGCTTGGGATTGGCGCAAGCTGGTGAATTTGGCTTCGTGCTATTAACCCTGGCAGGGGGGGTAAATCTGCTATCACCCGCAACAATACAAATTATTCTGGACACTATGCTCCTCTCCATGTTGGCCGCACCTTTTTTAATCCAGCATACCGAAGCAATTGTGCGACGCATTGCCCCCTCCGAATGGATGAACCGCGCCATGCAAATCCATCAAATTGCAGTACAAAGCATCTCCTCCGATGCAAACATCATTATTTGTGGCTACGGGCGGAGTGGGCAATCGCTTGCGCGTTTTATGAAGCAGGAAAATGTTCAATTTATCGTACTTGATCTCGACTCACACCGTGTGCATGAAGCCGCGGCAGCAGGTGAGAATGTGGTGTATGGTGATGCTGCCAAACGCGAAGTACTTTTGGCAGCCGGGTTAATGCGCGCTAAAACGTTGGTTGTCACCTACATCGACACTCACTCCGCACTCAAAATTTTACACCTGGTTAATGAATTACGTCCCGACTTACCGGTGGTGGTTCGAAGTGCCGACGAGACACATATCGAGACACTCAAACAAGCTGGAGCAGCCGAAGTTGTAGCGGATGTGCTAGAAGGTAGCGTAATGCTGGCGTCGCAAGCACTACTGATGTCGGGCGTGCCGCTCAACCGCGTCGTCCGCCGCCTTCAGGAGAACCGGGCGCGCCGCTATAGCATGTTCAGCAGCTACTTTCGTACTGCTGCGAATATAGCAGGTGAATCCACGGAAAACTTACAGCCACGTTTCCATAGCGTATTGCTGGGAGAACGCGATTCTGCCGTGGGAAAAACACTTGATGAAATTAATTTGGCCGAATTGGATGTGGAAGTAAATGCAGTACGTCGCCACAACATGCGTGGCAATCAACCTGCGGGCAATATGATCATGCAAGCCGGTGACGTACTAGTACTGCTCGGTCAACCAAGACCTCTGGCAGCCGCGAAAAAACACTTGCGTGAGGGATAATTAAACACTATTTCAACAAATGCCCTATAAAGCCGGGGTCGCCTTCCAAACTCCGATTCCAGTTTAAAAGGTCTATAAATTAATACGATAGGTCATTATTCATCGTTCATAATTGATCCACACGCCGCGTATATGGACCAATCAATCCCCTTTTTAGACTAAAATTCTGTTAAATTCATGTACTTCGCGTAGAATCACACCCCATTAAACAACGCTTTCTGTGAATATCCGCATAAAATGAGCGTAAACTGAGCGGATTTATTCGTTCCTACATTAAAGTCGGGCTAATCCGACTTTCAGGAAAATACATGAGCAAGAAGCCAAACGGGCCAGACCCGCTACGCACGAAAGCTGAAACGCAACTTGACCGCGCACCCGAGGCGGATGAAACGCCGCGCCCTGCCAAGAAACTACTGCACGAACTGCAGGTGTGTCAGGTTGACCTGAAGATGCAGAATAAAGCATTACTGCAAGCACAAATTGAACTGGAAGAATCCCGTGATCACTACATGGATCTTTATGATTTTGCTCCTGTCGGTTACCTTACTCTCACCCGCGAAGCCCTGATCTCCGACGTTAATCTTACCGGTGCCACGCTACTCGGAATGGAACGTAGCCAGCTCATGCACCACCGTTTCGCACATTGGGTCGCCGCAGAAGACAACGAACGCTGGAACCGCTTTTTCGTGAGCATGTTACAAAATGATGAGCGGCAGAGTTGTGAATTGGTACTCAAGCGGGGGCATAGCTCAATCTTCCATGCCCAACTGGACTGCCTGCACATCAAGGCGGGCAACGACGGAAACTCGGTGCGTATTTCATTTACCGATATCAGCGAGCGCAAGCAAGCCCTGGAAGCGTTACGCATCGCCGCCATTGCTTTCGAGTCGCATGAAGGCATCCTGGTAACCGACGCTTGCGGCGTTATCAGCTGTGTAAATCATGCCTTCACCCGTCTCACGGGTTACAGTACGGAAGAAGCCGTAGGGCGAACGCCGGCAATACTTAGTTCCGGGCAGCATGGTAGGGATTTCTACCAACGCATGCGGACAACCCTGAATAAGCAAAAATATTGGCAGGGCGAGATGTGGAACAAGCGCAAAAATGGCAAAATCTACGCCGATTGGCTGACCATCTCTGCCATCACCGGGGATGATGGAAATATCACGCATTACGTCGGAATATTTTCCGATATCACCAGCAACCCCGAATCATCAGCCGAGATCCACCGGTTGGCCTATTATGACTCACTCACCCACTTGCCCAACCGCCGCATGCTGTTTGACCGCCTGAGACAGGCACTGGCTGCCAGCAGTCGCAGCAAGCATTATGGCGCTCTTCTGTTTTTGGATCTGGATAATTTCAAGACGCTCAACGATACCTACGGCCACTCAATCGGCGACTTGCTGCTGATTGAAATCGCCCAACGTTTAACGGCTAACATACGCGAAGGCGATACGGAAGCCCGTTTGGGCGGCGATGAATTTGTATTGATGTTGGAAAACTTGAGTGAGAATACTCAGGAAGCGGTCATTCAGGCTGGTTTGATCGGCGAAAAAATACGACATGCCGTTGCCTTACCTTATATCGTTCAGGGTCTCGAATTATGGTGTACCGCCAGTATCGGAGTCAGCCTATTTTATGGCCATGAAACTTCGGTCGATGAGCTGCTCAAACACTCCGACTTTGCGATGTACCATGCCAAAAATGAAGGACGCAACGGGATTCGATTCTTTGACCCTGAAATGCAGGCCACATTGGTCGAACGGAGCGCACTTGAAAGCGATCTACGCCATGCACTGGGACGAGGGCAACTACGCCTCTACTACCAGATACAGGTCAACAATGAACGCCATGCTATCGGTGCCGAGGCATTGCTTCGCTGGGTGCATCCCGAACGCGGTCTGATTTTTCCCGAACAATTCATTCCGCTAGCCGAAAAAATCGGCCTGATCGTACCGATTGGTGTGTGGGTGCTGCAAACAGCGTGTGCTCAGATCAGGGATTGGTCTACCAATCCGGCCACCCGTGACTTGCAACTCGCTCTTAATGCCAGTGCGCTCGAGTTGCGCCAGCCGAATTTCGTTGAACAGGTGCGACAAGCCATCTCTATAACCGGTATCAACCCGGCCCTTCTGAAAATCGAACTGACCGAGAGCTTGCTTGTCGACAATGTCAGCGATACCGTCGCGAAGATGAATGCGCTCAAAGCACTCGGCATCAGTTTTTCAATGGATGACTTCGGTACCGCTTATTCTTCACTCGCTTATCTAAAGCAGCTACCACTGGATCAATTAAAGATTGATCAATCCTTCATCCGTGACCTAGGCGACAATCCCAGCAATGCAGCGCTTGTGCAAGCCATCATCCTGATGGGGCGAACTTTTGGTTTGGACGTTATTGCCGAAGGAGTGGAAGCCGAAGCGCAAATGGAATTTCTAAATTTAAATGGCTGCGATGCCTATCAGGGATACCTGTTCAGCCGCCCGCTGCCGCTAAAAGAGTTCGAAGCATTTGTTAAGCAGGTTGATACACCTAAAGTGACCACCACCTTGAATCCAGGCCGTGTACAACACAGCTACGCTCAACCCAGTTGAAGTGAATCAATAGGCAACCCGAGCATTTTTTCATATCCTATGAAAGAAATACCCGTTTACAACTTTAATTGTATGAAATAAGCCACGATAGCTATGCCTCCGTTTCACATGTCCATCAGAACGACTGTCAGCATAATCCGTCAGCCTTCAAAAAGATTTTGTTAGCCTTACTACAACAATCCGTTTTATTTTAATGTATGTTAAAAAAACTCCCGCCCTCTATCACTGCATTACTGCTGCAATCAGCGGCGGTAATGCTCATGTTGCTGGCGGTAAAGGCTACGGGGAGGTACGACTCACCGCTATTATTTGCTTTGCTTTGCGGTCTGCTCGCCGCCACGTTCAGTTTCTTAGCCGGACTTGCCAAGTGGTGGCTAGCCATCCAGTTAATATTCGCACCAGCCTTGGTACTGATGCTCGCATTTAAATTGCCACCGATTCTTTTTCTCGGCGCATTTTTGGTATTACTGCTTGTGTATTGGAGCACTTTTCGCACACAAGTCCCGCTGTATTTATCCAGTAATAAAGTGTGGCATGCCTTGGAACAATTGCTGCCTATTGAAAAAACTGATTCGAGTTTCACCTTCGTTGATTTGGGTTCCGGTTTAGGTGGCGTATTAACACATCTTGCCAGCGTTCGCTCGGACGGACGATACACTGGCGTGGAGGCAGCACCTTTACCATTTTTCTGGAGTTGGTTACGTATCAAGCTAAGTGGCCACCTCAACTGCCGGGTACAATGGGGGAATTTATGGGACTGCGATTTGTCACTATACGACGTGGTATTTGCCTACCTGTCACCGGTACCAATGGAACAACTCTGGCACAAAGCACATGCCGAAATGCGTCCCGGTACAATGTTTATCAGCAGTACCTTTACCATACCTGATCAAGCACACCATGAAACCGTGCAGGTGAATGATCTGCATCATTCCACTCTATTTATCTGGCATATGTAATGGTCTGGGAATATTACGCTATTCAAACTGGCTACTAATCCGCCAACGTTATGGGAGAAACATTTGAGGACGCTTCTATAAACTCCCTTGAATTCTGATCCTCGGAAGTTTGGCCTGAAACGTTATATGGTGTGAGCCAAAACAGACACGCGTCCGATGCAAAGCAACCTCTTCAACCTTAAGAACCGCTACATCAGCCTGAGTAAGGCTGGGCGCAAGTCCTTATGTCGCATCCTGATGTTCAAGTCGTATAAAGTGTTAATTCGTAACAAGACGTTTGGCTTTGAGTGCATCAGTGCGCCCAAAATCGCAACAACGGCATGAGCGTGATGCCAAGAAGCCCAAAACTAATCAATTGGGCCAAAAAATCGATTAACCAATCGTAAAATTGCATTCAAATTCAAAGAAACAAAAAACTGACCGAATCATAGCGAATCCATCGCCTTGACGATGGATTTATAAAAGTGTCCTTATCTTCATCTTTAAATATACTGATCTCCAGAATGCCATTAATACCAGTTTTACCCACTGGGACGCAGAGGTATACCCAGGCGGACTCAACTCTGAAGTGCAACTTTTGTAAGAGCATTTAAGTGGAGAGCTGCGTTAACATCAGAGTCACTTATTTTCGGCCTGTAATTTTGATTAAATGGCAGAACGTCCTTTAATCAAAAATAAGCAATTTGCTTATTCGCCTTTTCTGAGTTACGCCCTATTATTAAAGCCTCGCTGGAATAATAGCTTAAGGAAATCACTATGAAAGAGCATTTAAAAGTTTGTCACGATAGAATTCTGCCGCTTGACCTTGTCCGCCCACAGCAGACTATCAGACTTAGTACTGGGCCCGCGCGGGCGGTCTTCCTTTTTAGAAAAATGTGGATCACTGGATCAACACTACGCGTACGATTCATGGGCGGAACCAGCGCACAGCAAGCAATCGCCGAACAACAAGCACTTTGGTGGCTTCCGCATGCGAATTTAAAATTCGAGTTTAATAATGCATCCGACGCAGAAATTCGTATTGCTTTTGATTCTTCGGATGGAGCGTGGTCATATATCGGCACCGATTGTCTATCAATCCCGCGCAATCAGCCCACGATGAACCTTGGATTTCTCGATGGTGGCACTGCCGCTCATGAATTCGGCCATGCAATTGGTCTCGCACACGAACATCAAAATCCGTTGGGGGGAATTGAGTGGAACGAGGAAGTCGTTATCAGCGACTTAGGTAAACCGCCAAATAACTGGACCCCGGATCAAATTCGGCACAATGTTTTGGAAAAATATGCGGTTGATCAGATCAGAGGAACAGAATTCGATCCCGCTTCAATTATGCTTTACTTCTTTCCCGACACTTGGGTTAAGAGTGGTCATGGCACCAAAGAAAATAGCGAGCTGTCAACGGTAGACAAGAGCTTTATTGCCAGCACACAAGCCTATCCGCACACCGCGATTCAAGCGATTGAGTTGAGTGTCAATGCAGCGCCCGTATCGGCCGCAATCGGCCTGGCTGGTGAAGAAGACTTATTCAAATTCACCGTAAAAAAAAGTGGTCGCCATATCATACAAACAGGTGGTCAGACTGATGTGGTGATGAAGCTATTCGGCCCCAACAGTCAGACGAGTTTTATCACCGAAGACGACGATGGTGGTATTGGGCTAAATTCGAGAATTGCAGCCGAACTCATCCCAGGACAATATTTTGCTCAGGTTCGACATTATAATAAGGCTCAAGGTACTGGCTCGTACAGCATCAGGGTGAACAAAAGCTAAACAATCAATTTCCCTTTCACCATGCTCGATAAACTATTGTTGGGCATGGTTGGCTGTCAAGTTTCCTTTGTTATCGCCCGCCCAACGGCAGGGTCAACGCTGGCCCTAGCCCTGTTTTGCCGTTTGTTTCCAGCCGTGCCAATTGCATCAGCAACGAAAAAGTCGCCATAGTGTCCTGATCAGCTTTGTCTATGTAGAACCAGTAGTCCAAATACTTGACTGCCACATGTGCATTGGATGGCCTATCTCCACTAACCGAATATACGTGGAATAGCTTGTCCGTTATTTTTCGCCAATCAAACGGCTGGCCGGTTTCATCGGTCGTTGCCTGAACAAATCCCCGTTTCATATGCTCCACAGGAACATCAAGCCCTTTGGAAACAAAATATAATACTTGAAGCAACGAGCGTGTCTCCAAATCCAAAACGTCTACGCCGTCTGACGGATGGTTAATTTTGAACGGATCCAGGTTCTCGATTTTGAGATCATATTTCGACAGCCCGAGCCGGAGACCAAAAACCTGGGCGAGTTCGCGCATTTCGGCAGAGGTCAAAGCTTCCGGATGAACTCTCATTACTGGCTGCCGGCCTTTCTTGACTAATGCCAATGCACTGTTGTGATCAGGATGAAATTCATAGCCTTCCTTGGCCGCATCCAGCAAATCGTGAGCCGTTGGGACAGTGGCTACAGTTCCCTGTGGTTCCTCGCGCTCTTCAGTGCTGAACACAATATGGCCTCGATCTTGCAGCACTTGCAGCGCATTGATGCCACGCAAAAACTCGGTATAGTCTGGCAAGCTCTTCAACGTCGGACCACTACCATTCTGGGCATTGGAAACCCAATTAAGATTCTCCAGCCACAGGCGGAATACTGTGGATATCGGCCACGTGGTTTTTGTAAGGTAAAGTACACCGTCAAGTGTCATCGGTGTAAAAAGCTTGCGTGTAAACTCCTGGTCGTCAAGCGGTGTCAGCGTGATGGTTGGACGGTCAGTAGTGGATATTTGCGCTTGCGGCAGTAGCGCGGCAAAGTGCTGCGCCGGGTCACCACCACTTACCCCGAAGAAGGGAGCCAATTGAAAGCTTTTTTGTACCTCGGATTGCGTCGCAATCGCCGATACCGCCAAACTGCTTGGTGTATCGTTGTAGCGCAATCGGACAATGTTGAGCAGCAACTGGGCCTCACCGGTACTCTTGATCGCCTCATTGTAGATTAATCGATTAGCCTCGAGACTGCGTGGACCAGTGGCACAACCGGCTACTAATAAGCAAACCATGCCTATCATCAGGCATGACGTAAATCGGTTGCATCCGTAAGATGCATTGTTTTTTTGCATAGTTATCTTCACTGGCAGCCTCTCTCCCATTTTTTGGCTCTATATTGAAGAGAGTGGGGACTCGATTTTCAACCTTCCGCGGAAGCAATAAATCCACTCGTCCTTCAACGGATACAGGAGGAGCGGATGTTTGAATGATTATTTCTTGTTATTCCTCTTGCATTTGTCAAAAGTTTAGTCACTACCATTCACCTAGCGCTCTCTTATTGTCTGGCTGATTTCCGATACCAACAACGAAATTAACAAATTTACAGGACATCTCTAAAATTCTCCGCTTTATTTAGATCATCTTGCTAAAAATGGCTTATTCAGTTGCATAGCGTTCAGATAGCATTTCACACGTTTGCACGAGTCCACGACACAATGCCGGCCATATCCATGGCGCCCGCCTGTCTTGCCACTTCGCGCCCATTTTTAAATATAGCCAGAGTAGGAATACTGCGAATGTTATAACGCATACCCAGCTCCTGCGCTTCTTCTGTATTGAGTTTGGCTAGGCGTACTTCCGGCTCGAGTTTCTCTGCTGCCTGCGTATAGGCGGGCGCCATCATGCGGCAGGGACCGCACCAGGGTGCCCAGAAATCCACCAGAACCGGAATATCGTTACGCGTGATGTGTTTCTCAAAATTATTACTGCTCAGCTCAATCGGATGCGCGTTAAATAGCGCATGTTTACATTTGCCGCAATTCGGCTGGCTGGTTAATTTTTCAACGGGAATGCGGTTTACCGCATCGCAATTCGGACAAACGATATTGATAGAATCACTCATGATTTTTACCTCCGTTGTGAATGCTCTCTACATGGGGGACGATAGTTTAAATTTCAAACCGCATCGATAAATCTATCGCCTGTATATCTTTGGTCAACCCACCAATGGAGATGCGTTCTACGCCGGTCTCAGCGATAGCGCGTACTTTACCAAGAGTAATGCCGCCGGACGCTTCCAGCTCGGCGCGCCCAGCCGTGAATTTGACAGCTACGCGCATACTCTCGAGATCGAAATTGTCGAGCAAAATCAGTTTTGCACCTGTATCCAGCGCTTCACGCAGCTGTTCTAAATTTTCTACTTCAATTTGAATACTTATACCATCAGGAGCAAGGTGGAAAGCCTGTTCCAGTGCAGCACGGATACCGCCCGCAGCCAGAATATGATTCTCCTTTATCAGCACGCCATCAAATAAACCAATCCGTTGATTATGCCCACCCCCCGTTTTCACCGCATATTTCTGTGCCATGCGCAGACCCGGCAATGTCTTGCGTGTATCCAGAATCTTCGCATGCGTGCCGCACACCGCCTCGACATAGTGCCGCGTCTGTGTGGCGGTAGCGGAAAGGGTCTGCAAAAAATTAAGCGCACATCGTTCAGCAGTCAGCAGCGCACGTGCATCACCGCGTATCTCGCACAGCGTTTGCTTGGCTGTTATGGCATCGCCATCCTGCACAAACCAATGAATGATGCAATCTTTATCCATCGATTTAAAACAGGCATCAAACCAGGCTGTGCCACATAACACTGCGTCTTGGCGCGTTATAACAGTGGCGCAAGCTTTTGTATGCAAGGAAATGAGTTGTGCGGTGAGATCACCGTTGCGCAAATCTTCATTTAGAGCAGTGGTTACATTGGCATAAATATGGGTGGCCAGTTCATGTTGATCGATCATTTTAGTTTAGCCGTAGATGCCTGCAGTGTGCTCATCATCAAATTGTAAATTCTCATCCATATTGGTAATGGCAAGTAACATTAATTTTTCATCCAATCACTTGAAATTTTACTACTTACGTACTGACAACGAATTGGAAAGTGTCCGATTCTACCAGACGTAGTCATCGATATTGGCCCGGCACAAATTATTCATGAAGCCGCATAGACGACGGTGCATACGGGCACCTTCGAAGCGATGACGTATTGGAGATCAGCATTCAGTCTTTCTTCGGGGTTGAGTTCAGAGCTGTAGCTGGGCGGGTCGTACAATCTGATTTCTGTTCATTCTCGGCAGCCCAAGCCTTTACAGATCTGCTGTGATGAACGCTCAAGTTATCCAGAATTAGAAACTCCTTGCGTGTCTGCACCCTTTATTGGTCGCTTCCAGAAATTCAATGAGCTTGTCGGGGTTAAATGCCTCATCAATCTTGCATCGTTCATGCGGCTCTCCTCGCGACTGCTTGCGAGCATCTTCATTTTTCCATGCTCACTAAATTATCAAAAATCCAAAAAAATTTATGGCGGATTCAAGTTCATGTACAACACGCCTATATTTGCATTGCAATAAATGCTTTCAATCGTGTATTCTCACAAACAGTTTGCTATGCAACGTTAATATTTAGACATTTCCTAATAGATTATATTTTTCATGCTGGATAACTACATGTACCCATGTGTAGATATTATTCTTAATAAACCAAATCTCGTACAAGCATTAGGTTATACGGAATACAATTAAACACTTTACTGTTACTAGAAGGTGCGAACTTAAAAAGTAATAAAGTTACTAAACAAGTATCTGTACAGTAAAATAAACACCCACCTTTAGAATTTTAAAAATATTAAGCTGCGTTATAGCCTGAGCGTAAGTATTGAACTCATGATAATCAACTACTACCATGCCTGAATATATTGGGCCTAATGCCATGCCTAAAAAAATAATTCCAATTATAGATTACCGTCATTCCAAGATAGCTCCAATCATCCCCACTGTTATAGAAGAGCCCAATGGGCTTATCGGTGACGCGTTTGGACGCCCATTGCAGGATTTGCGTATTTCGCTCACAGATCGATGTAATTTCCGATGCGTATATTGCATGCCGATAGAATCATTCGGCAAAGATCATGTATTTATGCCACGGGCTTCAATGATGACTTTTGAAGAAATTACGCGTATAGCACAGATTTTCGTTAACCATGGCGTTCAGAAAATCCGTCTTACGGGTGGTGAACCATTATTGCGCAAACACGTAGAGAATTTAATCGAGATGCTTGCCAAGTTGAAGACATACGATGGTAGTGACTTGGATCTGACATTGACGACTAATGGCGCGTTACTCGGAAAAAAAGCCCAATCCCTGAAAGATGCAGGATTAAATCGGGTTACAGTCTCCCTGGATTCACTGGATGATGCTACTTTCAAGCGCATGAACGGCGTTGATTTTCCTGTATCGGATGTTCTGCGCAGTCTAGATATCGCCCACTCAGTGGGCCTCGGCCCCATAAAAGTGAACATGGTTGTCAAAAGTGGCATGAACGATCAAGAAATCGTACCGATGGCACGCTATTTCAAAGACTCCCCCTTCATACTACGATTCATCGAATACATGGATGTAGGGACTTCTAACCATTGGGAAATGGGCGAAGTAATTCCTTCTGCCGAAGTAGTAAGACGAATTTCTGCCCACATGCCACTGGAAGAAATCGAACCAAACTGCACCGGTGAGACTGCCGAGCGTTGGCGCTATCAGGATGGCGGGGGGGAAATCGGAGTAATCTCGAGCATTACCAAAACCTTTTGTCACGAATGTGTTCGCGCCAGGTTATCAACCGAAGGCAAGCTATATACCTGTCTCTTTGCAGAAAGTGGCCACGATTTACGAGCACTCATGCACAGCGGGAAAACAGACCAGGAAATTTCTACCGCCCTCGCACACCTATGGCGATTGCGCGCGGACCGCTATTCAGAATTACGGAGTGCGAACACAAAGAGCAAGACACAAACAGGCAAAAAGATTGAAATGTCTTATATCGGAGGATAGTTTTCAAGTACGCACCCACCTGCCGAGTGCGTTAAAATCTTTCATCCAGGCACTTTCCATATCAAGCGAACCTAAAATTCAGCTTGATAATGACACTGTAATCTTCAAAGCTTTATCCGGCTGCCAAAATTAGCAAAGGACATTTCTATGGAATCCAAGTTTTCTTTCTTGTCCACCCTTGAAACAATGGGTGATTATGACCCCGACTCAATGCCAGTGGAACAAGCACGCCAGCTTATCCAACAGTTTCTCGCGCCGCTTGCGGAAAGTGAATCGATCAACCTGAGCGATGCATTGCATCGCACATTAGCAGCAGACATACTTTCCCCGATGAATGTACCACCGCACAACTACTCAGCAATGGATGGTTACGCTGTGCGCAGCGACGACTTAACAACGGCTCCTAACAAACTCACTATTATCGGCAGCGCCTACGCTGGACGCATGTTTGAGGGTCATGTTGCTGCAAGTGAGTGTGTACGTATCATGACTGGCGCCCTCATCCCTGAAGGTTGTGATAGCGTGGTGATGCAGGAGCATGTTCAGATCACGGGATCTTCTATTGAAATAGGAGGCGGACACCTTCGTGGTCAAAACATTCGCTTAGTCGGGGAAGATATTACGCAGGGCGCTACGGTACTGACTCGCGGACAGATCATTCGTCCCGCCGAGATGGGTCTGCTGGCTTCGCTTGGTTTAAGTGATGTTAAAGTTTATCGCAAACTAAAAGTTGCGCTATTTTCAACCGGTGACGAATTGCAGCAACCGGGAACGCCATTGGCTCCTGGTCAAATTTATAACAGCAATCGCTATTCCCTCTTGGGGATGCTGGGTGAATTAGGCGTGGAAATCATCGACATGGGTACCATTCGTGACGACAAAGCCAGTCTCAAAACCGCCTTGCTGGACGCTGCAGCACGAGCTGATGTCATTATAACCAGCGGCGGAGTTTCGGTAGGTGAAGCCGACTACATCAAGCAACTGTTAGCGGAAATTGGTGAAGTTGTGTTCTGGAAAATAGCCATGAAACCTGGCAGGCCACTTGCCTATGGCAAGATCGGGACTTGCCATTTTTTTGGATTGCCCGGTAACCCTGTTGCAGTCATGGTAACTTTCCAACAGTTCGTTCGCGACGCTTTACGGGTACTGATGGGACAACAATCCAAACTAATCATCGAATTCCAGGCTATCTGCCTCAGCCCTATCCGAAAAGTTCCCGGACGCACAGAATTTCAACGCGGCATTCTCAGCCAAGATATAAACGGCGAGTGGATAGTACATACCACAGGGGCTCAATGCTCCGGCATTCTCAGTTCAATGAGCAAAGCCAATTGCTTCATTGTATTACCTGTACCACAGGGTAATATTGAAGCAGGCTCTGCCGTTCGAGTACAACCATTTTAACCATAACAAGGCACGGTTTGAGCATGTACACCAAACCATTCTGTAGATATAAATTGTCTGTTACGGATAGCTTTTTCATAACCAAGCTATTTAAATATGGCGGGAATATGATAGCGCTTGTGAATTCCACTAGAAATATTTGAAACGCTTTAGCCTATAGAAGATAAATATGCAAAATGAACCTGATGAATCCATAATCACAGCAACCATGGACAACGATTTAGAGGGGATGAGCAACGCAATTAAACTTGGTGGCGATATAAACATTCAAGATTTTTTTGGAAAAACGGCGTTGCACTATGTGGAAAGTGTAGAGGCGGCACAACTGTTAGTTGACAGCGGGGCTGATCCAAACATCGTGGATTATAATAATCGTCCACCCATATTCGATGTTAACGATCCCGAACTTGCAATATTTTTAATCGATCACGGTGCCGACGCTAAATTTCAAGATAAAGATGGCTTAACCGCCTTATATATATGGGTAGACTTCCCTAAAGTGGCTAAACGTTTATTAGTTGCCGGGGCCAGTCCTAATATCCAACTTGAAACAGGAAGCATGGTTATTAAAAAAGGAAATACTGCGTTGCATAAAGTGGGAAATCTGGAATCTGCCCAGCTTTTAATTGAATATGGCGCGAATATCACCATTAAAAATATTGAAAGAGCAACCGCGGACCAAACAACAAAGGGCGAGATACAACGCTATCTTAAATCTGTGCGTGAACAAAATAGCTTGTTACCCATCGATGTCCAGCAAAAATTCAGTGAGCCTATACCGACTAATACTGACAGCCGACTAATTGGAGATACAACCGTTTATCACAGCAAGCCTTAAATTTAAATTAATTTTTTCAATTAGCCATTGTAACAATGGGTAACGCGCATGGGGGTTACCCAATAAAACACAAAATTCCTTTGCGCAAAATAGACATTCTGTCCTTCTAAGTTTCGACATAGCTGATTCATTGTTACTCCGCCAACGCAACCGTCTTGATCATGGCGTATACGACAAGCTCCTTGTGCAA
>NZ_CAKMAA020000056.1 GCF_924101635.2 Candidatus Nitrotoga sp. HW29
ATTGTCCACAACAGACAGGTAACGAAATGGATGAGCCGTTGCCGCTGCATTAGAGGGTAAAATGTGATGACTATCAGCAAGTCTGTCTCAATGGTGAGCCATGCTCATTAAATAGTTGGGTAGAAGTTGAGGGATTGATCGAGAAACGTTAGTCCAGAATAGATCCTATGATCGGTTTAAGCTGGAAGTCGGATTGCAGATTAATCATGAGACGATCTACCCGCTTGTGTACGCGGACAGCCGTGAGAATCGCGTAATATTTTGACGGGAAGATGAAAAAATATTCTCGCAAATTGTGAAAACTTACGGGCTGCTCAGTGGTGCACTGTTCGCCCGATTATCCGCGCTATGCCGAGATGCTGGTGGTGATTCCCCTGTTGGTGACGATGATGCGCTGGCCGCGGTCTATCGCCGCTTGATTGGGGTGTGCTAGCCGTATACGGGTTCTTTCTCATGTGCAAACATTTTATTTTCGGCTTGCAGATTCAACTGCCCAGATTTTCAGCATTCTGCTATCCAATCTTTCCATGCTGTGTGTTTCATTCTATCCAGAATGAGCGAGTCTATATGTCTGGGCGGTCGATGGTGATCACCACGCTGTTGCGGGATTTATCGGGCTGGCTGACTGTCTCGAAGCGCCGCCAGCTCACGCCGATCTGGTCGTTCGCCAAAGAAATCACCTGATCACGCAATTCAAATGCCCATTTATCCGCTAAGCGTACATTCTCGTCTGCTGTCTTTCCGAGGCTGGCAAAGCCTTCTATAAAAGCTGAGGCGGTCGAGTTTTTTTTGAGATCTTTCACAATAGCGGCCATGTCCGCGGCAGCGGTTTTCGGCAAGGTATTGGAATTGGCTATAAAGCCATTGATGGTGTAGCTTGCCACCCGAACGCGTGACACACGGCGAGCGTTCGATACAATGCCTTTATTATTGGATTTATCCAAAACAAGGAAATGCGTCCCGCGATCTTCAATCTCTCTGGAGAAGGGTGGCTTTCCTTTTCCAGGGTTGATGATCACTGCAAAAGTATTGCGGCGGGCGCCAGGGTGCCCCAATTCGCCTTCGATGGCGTTCTCTGCATCCAGGGCTCTGCTATGCGCCTCGCCAAAGGCAAATTGCCACGCATTCTCTTTTACTTTTGGATCATGGCCGGCATAATTTTCAACAATCTCGTGCGCCATTTTTGCCACGCCGGCACCCGGTACATCCCGTTCCAACGCCACCATCTGGTCGATGCGAATCTCTTGCACCGGATTATCATCAAGTGCTTGTGAGTTGTCAGGAAACGCTCCAAAGCTTACGTCAGGCTGGTCTTGTCCAAGATGAATCTCGGCATCCTGTTTGGGGTCGTCCATGATGGTGGCCAGCTGGCCGGCCAGCACGAACGACTGCGGCTTGAGTTTCGAAGCCGTGATCGTAACCTCGTGGGTCTTCGGGTCATGCTGCAGGGTAAAGCCGCTGGCCGGCTCGAGCAGGGACAGGGCGGCACGGATATCTTTCTTGCTACCCGTGACCAACAGCCGACGCTGGATCATGGGTGCGACGCTGCCATTATCCTGCTGCACGACGTGCGCCAGTTCGTGTGCCAGCAACTGTCTGCCTGCGCCGGTGTGCGGCGCATACTGCCTCGCGCCGAGCACCATGTCGTTTCCGAGCGTATAGGCCTGAGCCCCCAAGGCCTGTGCGGAACGGGCTGCACGCCCATCTGTATGCACGCGCACGCGGCTGAAATCGTGCCCGAAACGCGGTTCAAAATACGAGCGTAGCGCATCGGGAAGCGCTGCACCGCTGGCAGGGATAGCCCCGGTTGTTGGCTGTATCAGAGGGCCAGACAGGTGTGTGACCCGTTCGGCCATGCGTTCGGCCTCCTGCTCGTGCAGGTCGTCGGGAGAGCTGACGGCCAGTTTTGCCACAGGGACAAGACTGGAGGTTGCCGGTTGTTGATTTTTTTTTGGCGCAAAGGTATGCATTCCCCATTTTCCTTTTTCGATACAAGCAAAAATTCAGGGCAAATCAAGCAACATCAAATCCACGCAGTAATTACTGGCCTTTCCCACTATTTGGCACACCACTTGACACAGCACGGCAGCAGCGCGGGGGTATTTCTTGCCTTTGAATCGTTATAACAGAAAAAAGAACGCCGCAATAGCAGTCGGCGGCAGTGCGCCCAGCAGCAAGCCAACTGCCCCGATCGATTCGTCGTTAAAGCCGCGCCTGAGTAGTGCCACGCCAGCCGGATTAGGTGCATTGGCAATTACGGTCAGCCCCCCGCCGGCAACTGCTCCCGCAACCAGCATATACTTCGCTTGATCTGATATGCCGGTAATCAACGAGCCCAGGTAAGTGAGCGCCGCATTGTCTGTAATAGCGGTCAGTCCGAGGGCACCAAAGAATAAGGCCGTCGGACCAAGGCTGGAGACGATGGGTTGTAGCCACCATTGTTGCATACCGCCTAGAACGACTAATCCGGCCAGAAAAAAACCAACAAGCAAGCCCTCTTTGAGAATCAGTGGACTTTGATATCGTTCATAGGCTTGTGTATAGCCGAGAAACAACAGGAATAATCCCAAAAATAGCACAGGATGATGGGCCAAGGTGACGACAGCGGCCAAAAATATCAAGTGGATTACGCTGACCAGCAAGGGAATTCGGGGGGCGGGATCGTCATTTATGGATGGAGCCTCTTTGTGAATATGCGAGCGCAGTAAGAATATGATTCCCGTTGCATTGATCAGCACAGCAATACTTGATTTCCAGCCAAAAGTCGACGCCATAAATGCAGTGTCCCAGCCCCATGGCGAAGCAACCATGAGTACCGGAGGGGCAGCGTACGACGTCAGCGTGCCACCAATTGAAACATTAACAAACAGCACGCCCAGTGCTCCATATTTGAGCCATTCCGGAATGCCTTGCCGGAAAATTTGTGGTGCCAGCATTAATGCGGCAAGTGTCATGGCAGCGGGTTCGGTAATCAGCGAACCCATTAATGGGACGGCGGTCAAGCCCAGCCAAGCCAACGCAAGGTTGGTACGTACCGGTGTCAGGCGTGCCATTAACATGAGTAAATGTCTGGCGATTTCCAGTATTGGCCGGGAGGCGGCTACCACCATCACGACAAACACGAATAGGGGCTCCGTATACTGGTGTGATTCAGCATAAGCAATTGCTTCTGCGCTGCCCGACACCAGCGCCATTACGACAATCAGAACGAATGCCCAGAATCCGAAAACCACCTCGACCTCGCCCAGCAGATGAAATAAGCCTGCATGCCGGGGGTAACGGTGGGCGAGACTCTCCAATGATTTTGCGGCAAATGTATGTAACAACGCGCAGGCGAAAAGTCCCGCCCCAATTGCTTGCATGGTGCTCGCTTCCATATCGGTACCCTTTGTTTATGGTTGATTGTGTACATCATAAAGCACACAGGCTTGTTATCGGCAAAATGAAGCGCGGATCGCCAGTCTGTTTGTCGTGTTTAACCAATGCAGCAAGGGTTTTGGATATGTTTTACAGGTTCCCATGCGAAAATCAGGGTGGCGATGACGGAAAATGTGAAGCGTTGGGAGATTGCATAGGATGTGACTTGCTGTCAGGCTTGGTCGTAGCAACATCGTTTCTGGCGGCCGCGCGAATTGTACAATGGGCATCCTTATAGGGGCCGTTTTCCTGTTCCCACCCATAACCAGGAGAAGTTTGCGCGCAGTACCGTTCGTTATTTAATTTACTGTTCCATTGGTACCATGAAGCTGGCGCGGCAAATGCTGAAGCACAGAAAAATGGATAAATTACTAGCATAGCAAATATCAATTTCATATTGATGTCCCGATATAGATGGCTTCACATATGTACTGCCGATGTACCTGCTGGGTCAGCGCAAATGATCAGTACGGGTACTAGAAATGCAAATCTCGAGCGGTGAAGGAAACTTTGGGCAATTTACCAAGAATCCGGACAAGAACCGAGTTCATGGTGTTGGGGTCGTTGTCAAAGCCACCGTGGGTCTCGCTTTTAGATATTGCCCCGGGTTGGTCTCCTGCCCCGGATATAACGATGCCAGGCAAGCCGTCGACTGGGCTATTGAGTAGGTTCAGTAATTCTGGATCCTTTTCAAGAAATTTTTGCATGCCAAGCAAGGGCACTTCCCGAGCGCCTTCGAAGGCATTGCTCACCAAATAAAGAAGGGATTTTCCGTAAGGACCGACATCATCGTCGAGTTCGCCCACCTTGCTTAAATTATACAAGCTGGGTTTGGGACAGGTTTTGTCGATTATCTTGGGCAATACTATTTCTTTGAACAGGTCGATGCGAATTGCCGGTGCCATGAATTGGAGTGTTTTCCAGGATATACCCAGACTGGCAAGTTGCGTAATGGCATGGGCTGCGAATATGGAGCCGGCACTGTGGCCGACCACATGAAGTTCCCAATCGCCTTCTGCTTTTTTGCCCAGACTTTCTTTTGCTTCTTTTGCATATTTTGTCAGGAGCTGCATTGCACCTGTCGCATGTTTGGAAGCGAGCTCGGCGTTTTGAACCATTTCGCCCCACAGTTTTCCACCCGGAGCAGCCAGCGTCAGTTCAAGCACACGATCTTTCGCTTCGCGCAGGTGATCCAAAAATACGCCGCCCGCCCGTTGATCAGCCGCAGTGAATTGATCCTTGAGAATATTCTTGGCGGTATTGAACCAATCGCTCTCCCACATGATGTGTAGAGGGTAGATTTCGTTGGCAAGACAAACGTCGCGAAATGCAATAATTCTTTTGGCGACATCCTCTTCGCTATTCAGGCCACCATGAATATATAACATCACGCGTCGCTTTGCCCAATCCTTGGTTTTGGCCGGAATGGTTTCGAGAAGCAATCTTTTCAAATCTTCTTCCGTGGTCCAGTAGTTACCCTGGTCAGAGAGTTTGCCGTTGTTCCCAACGTCGATTACGTATGGTCGAATTTCGTTCAGGGGGATGACTTGTCCGGCGCGGAACTTTCCGCTCGTGACATCCGCCGCGCCTTGAGCCCATAGATCCGCTTTTACCGGCACACCGAGCTGCGCGACCCAAACGTCGGTGGCATGAATCATGAAATCTTCATAGGGCAACAAGGCAAATCCATTGTTGCCCCAACGTGTTCCCCATGAATTCTGGATTATGAAACCTTGGGTGGTATAGCCGACAAGGGCGATCGCATGGCCCCCATCCGCGTTTCCCTTACGCTGGATCACGGGAACTTTAATTTTTTGGGGTTTGCGGGTAGTACCCGTTTTGAGTGAAATGGTGGAGGGGCCGGGCTGTCCCCATCCGGCATGCACCATTAATGTGGCATACACGATGCCGACCTCATGAATGGCTGCATGCACATGACGAACCTGTCTGAAATCGACCCGATAATAAGCGCCGCCGGGTGTCATGATCGCTTCATCGGCACGCTTTTGGTTGAAATTGTCCGCGCCATGCAAATGGTCAGGCCAGCGTTTTTGCGTACATACGCCGTGGCGCTCCCAACCTTTCATGGCCCCTCTCGCCGAGGATCCGGAATAATTTTCTCCCGGCCATTCATCATAACGGCGGGCAAGCTCATAAATCATGCGCGGACTGATGAGACGCTTCAGCTTGCGTTGATGGAGTAAGAAATTGATCACTGCCGCAAGGGCAAAACCCGTACACGCACCTTCCGTGCGCTGATCAAGAATAGCTGGGACAGCGTGGATGTTAACGATTTCGTCGGGCAAGGCTTGTAACGTAGGCAGATATTCCCAGTCTTTAAGATCAATTTTGTCAGGGAAAGCATCCAGCGTTCTGCTAATTTTTTGCGCTACACTTCTTTCATCAGGCGCTATACGTCGGGATTCGGACTCCGGCCGCGTGGTTTTTGGAGCAGATTCTTTGGCCACCGCTGCAACAGATTGGGGCGCTTGGGTGGGGACACGTTTTTTTACCATGGGTATTCTCCTGTTTATAGAGTCACACTCAAACTTAAGAGTACGCCCAACCCTCAAGTTGGGGAGAAGACAAAATCAGCTTACAGTACTTGTTTGTTGACCGTGAGAGATTAGCGTGTAGCGGGATGATTTCCCAAGGTCATCATAGATCGGCAGCTATAAAAAAGGGAATAGGCTATTTCCTTATTTTGGATTTGCAAGTTTTCTTGTGAATTGTTTCAATAATTAGCCATCTCCTAAAATGACGTACAACAAATTTTGTTGTTAACCAAAAAGTTTTTCGCCGGCAAATAACTGCTGCACCGTTTCACGTTCACGGATAAGTTGCATGACCTCACCGGCCACCATCACTTCGGCCGCACGCGGGCGTGTGTTGTAGTTCGAACTCATGCTCATGCCATAGGCGCCCGCCGACATCACCGCAACCAGGTCACCCTGTGAGATAGCCAGTTGACGGGCATTCCCCAGGAAGTCGCCGGTTTCGCATACCGGTCCCACCACTTGATATTGGTGTACGGGCATATCACCTGGCTGTACTGGCTGGATGTGATGATAGGCATCGTACAAGGCCGGGCGCATCAGATCGTTCATCGCCGCATCGACGATGGCGAAGTGTTTTTCTTCGCCATGTTTGAGATATTCAACCTTGGTCAGTAGCACACCGGCATTGCCAACCAGCACCCGTCCTGGCTCAATAATGATCTTTTCGCTGCGTCCCCGCAGCGTACTGAGTAGCGCATTGGCATAATCGGCAATGGCAGGCGGGGTTTCGTCCAGATAACGGATGCCCAGCCCACCGCCCAGATCAAGATGCTCAAGATGAATCCCCTCACGTTCCAGTGCATTGACCAGCACCAGCATTTTTTCTATTGCTGCAATAAAGGGGCTGAGTTCGGTCAATTGCGAACCGATGTGGCAATCCATGCCCATCACGCGCAGATGCGGTAGCTCGCTCGCTTTGCGGTATAAGGCCAGCGCTTCGGTATACGCGATGCCAAATTTGTTCTGTTTCAAGCCGGTGGAAATATAGGGGTGCGTCTTGGCATCCACGTCGGGATTCACGCGCAGGCTGACCGATGCCACCTTGTTTATTTGTCCGGCCACTTCATTCAGGCGTGTGAGTTCCGCTTCCGATTCCACGTTAAAGCACAAAATTCCAGCCTCCAAGGCCAGCTGCATTTCTGCTACCGTTTTGCCCACGCCGGAAAACACCACCTTATTTGCCGCGCCTCCGGCTGCCAGCACACGCTGTAATTCGCCACCGGAAACGATATCAAAGCCAGCCCCCAATTTAGCAAACAGATTCAGGATGGCGATATTGGGGTTGGCTTTTACCGCGTAACAGATCAAGTGCTCGCGTTCTTTGAACGCCTCGGCAAATTGGCGATAACTATCGGCTAACGCACCGTGCGAGTATACATAGCAGGGTGTACCAAATCGCTGTGCGATATCAGCCAGGGGCACTTGTTCGGCACAAAGCTGGTTACGCTGGTATTTGAAATAATCGGTCATGGTTATTTAGTTTGATCAGGAATTGGCTGGATTGCAGGCTGCGCTGGTGGCATAAATAGCGGCCCCTTGTGTCCACAGCTCTGCAACAGGAGTGCCAGCAGCACCATCATACCGGTCATACGCATGATTGTAGTCTCACTAAAAGGGAACAAAACGGGATTATAAAGGCAAGAGCGGACGTGACTGAAACTGAATTTCATCAATACGCTGAGGTAGGTGTCGTAATGTCGCAATTTTCATCAGTGTAGTAGGGTGGGCACGTTTATGTGCCCACGCGGGCTGCGGCCCCGGTGTCATGGTTACTTGTGATGTTGAGCTTCGCAAGCTCAACATCAACCTGCGTTAACCCGGACTACACATTGCTAATGTTCCGGCTGTTCATTGGGGCGTAAATCAAACACCAAGACCTCGGCATTCTGGCCTTGTTGCAGAGTAATGAGACTTTCGTTGCGTATACGTGCGCCATCGCCTTCGTTCAGCACTGTGCCGTTAACCGTCAAAACGCCTCGCACTATGTGCACATAGGCATAGCGATTGCCTACAAGTGTTAATTGCGCCTGTTCATCCCCGTTGAAACAGCCTGCATAAACCCGCACATCTTGATATACCGACAAAGATTTTTCTGTACCGTCGGGCGAAATAATCAACTGCAGTCGCCCCTGCTTTTCTGCCTGACTAAAGTGGCTTTGCTGATACCGGGGCTGAACACCTTTTTTATCGGGTACTAGCCAAATTTGCAGAAAGTGGACTAATTCAGTCTGTGAATGATTGAATTCGCTATGGGTAATGCCGGTTCCCGCACTCATGAGCTGTACGTCACCGGCTTTGATGGCTGATCCCGTGCCCATCGAATCTTTATGTGCAAGCGCACCGTCGATAACATAGGTAAATATTTCCATATCTCGATGCGGATGAGTATTAAAGCCTTTGCCCGCTTGGACGATGTCGTCATTAATTACCAGCAAATCAGAAAAACCGCTCTGCTGAGGATCGTAATAGTTGCCAAAGGAAAAGGTGTGCCTCGAAAATAGCCAGTCAAAATTGGCTGTACCTCGGTGCTGAGCTGGACGGATTTCAATCATGAGGTGACTCCTTATAAGTTAATTTCTACTGTAAAGTACGGTTGATTAAGAAGGAGGTGTTTGCCTGACTTAACCAACCAAACCGAATATTTGACCATATAAAATCTGGCGAATTCAACCCTGAAGTGCAATTTTTGTAAGTGAATTCAGGTGGCGAGCTGCATTAATATCGGAGCCACTTAAACGACCAAGTAACAGGAGCACAGATGAAGAAATATAAGTAGTTCACCAGCGGGCAATGATATTAGATTTACGGATTGAAACAAGCGGGCGTGAATCAAACCCTGCCCCCATTTACTTCAGTCCAGTTGCCCTGATTGCTTGTGATGTTGGGCTTCGCAAGCTCAGCGCCAACCTACGTTAGCCCGGGCTATGCTCGCTTACGGCGTGCAGCGCGCAGGAATGCCATTCCAATTGCCAAAATGGAAGCTGCAGCAAGCGCTAGGCTGGCAGTGGAAGATGCCGGTATGGGAGAGGGATTGGTGACTATCAGAGTGCGTGTCTGCGATATGACAGGGTTATTCGACGAATTAACAACGTTCCACGTTACGACATAAGTGCCCACAGGGAGTAACCCAAGGTTCGCGGTCTTTGTATACGGCTCTAACACAGCAAGGCAGACTGTGGTGGGGAGCTCTAGGGGAGAGGGGGGAAATGTTGACGTCAGGTTGATTTGGTTACCAATTCGTGTGATCACGGGCGGGGTGATGGACGTACAAGTGAGTTTACCAGAAAGCACAGCGAGTACAGGCTGACCGGCAATTGGCTGCGGGGGAGAAAAGTCGAGGCTTTCATAATAGGCGATAGCCCTGGGTGATAACAGCAACAACATTAATGACAGAGCGATCACAGGACACGCTGTTCGACAAAAGTGCATGATCATGTTCTCCCCCCCCCCCCGCGTTGTTATTCGATTGCCATCCGCGCGCGATCTTCAACAGACAGTACATTGTTTTAATTGAATGTGAAAATTTCGCACACCCTAATTGTCTTGATAAAAACGACATGAAGATATCCCCCAAGTTATTTGATTAAGAACGCGATAAATTGCTGGTGAGGTACTATGCTATTCCATTTATTTTATGGCCCCATTTATTCTAGAGGCCTCTTTCTATCCCGACGTGGAAACACAACTGAGCAATCATCAGTGCGCCCCTCTTTATGCAATATACCATGCGCTGGTCTTGCTTCTGCCAATATAGATAGTCTTCCTATGCATTATCAGCGAAGATTAGCCTCACTGTCACCAACTTCCGCTCAACGCCTTTTACTGTTATTTAGTTGCGTGATGGCGTCGATAAGCATCCTGCGTTTGGCTGGCCGCGAACGGTAATGGTTTTACTGGAACGTTCCACTAGTTTTCAACCTGCCTAGACGGCGAAATCTGCCACTGCTTTAATTCACGGCGTCGCTGGGCATAATCGGGGCAGGCAATTTCGACTACCTGCCAAAACGCAGCAGAGTGGTTCATCTCGATCAGGTGGGCGAGCTCATGTACTACGACGTAATCAATCAAGCGTAACGGCATTTTGATCAGTTGCCAGTTGAGGCGCACATCGCCGCGGGTGGTACAACTGCCCCATTGCGTGTGCGCGGAGGAAAGCTTCACCATGCGCGGTGCTACGTTCATTAGAGGTGCGTAGTGAGCGACGCGTTCGTTGAATAGGTTTTTCGCCTTGCGTTGATACCACTGTGTGACAGCGTGCTCTATCAATGCTTCGTTCGCATCGTCTGTGACATGCACAAACAATTGCGTGTCTTGCAGCAGTGGTGGCGTAGCAAACAAGCTGACGACTACATGCAGGGTAAGTTTCTCGCCGATGAAAAAGAGGGACTGTCCATCTCGCCATTGCGGCGAAATGGGTTTCTTCGCTTGCCAATTCTCAAGTTTTTTTACCACCCAATGCGCTTTATCCTGCAACACATCGTTTAGCCATTTTTCTGAAGCGCGCAGTGGCATGTTTACCGTCAATCCGTGATTATCGATGCGCAGGCCGATGCTACGGCGTCGATTAGTCCGTTTGAGAGTATAGGTAATCTGGGTGCCATCCAGGTTCACTGTGCGTTGTTCGATGGCCAATGGGGTAATAAGTCGACGTAATTTTTCAAGCATCAGGGCAGCCGTGTGACCTCGGTTTCGATCCACTCTTCCACGCGCTGATTGATCTCTTCGGCCTTGAGGCCGGCGGGATCAATTGGAGTACCGATGCTCATGGTGATAACGCCCGGATATTTGAAAAAGGATTCGCGGCCCCATAGTTTGCCTGCATTGTGTGCCACAGGAACGATGGGTACGCCACTGGATGCACCGAGCAGTGCACCGCCGATTTTGTATCTGCCGCGCTGGCCAAAAGGAATGCGTGTTCCTTCAGGAAAAATCACCACGCAGAAGCCTAGCGCCAGCCGTTCTTTGCCTTGGCGTAGCAACTGCTTGATTGCCTCGCGACCTTCGCTGCGTTTAATGGCAACGGGGCTGGTCATCGCCAGTCCCCAACCGAAAAAAGGAAGCCATAACAACTCACGTTTGATCACCCATACTTGTGGCGGAAATACTTTTTGTAGCGCGATGGTTTCCCATGCAGATTGATGTTTGCACAGCACAAGACACGGTTTGGTTGGAATGTTCTCGGCTCCGCGCACGTCCATGCGGATGCCGCATACCACGCGCAACAGCCATAGCATGGTAAGCGCCCAGCCCGAGATGATGCGATAGCGTGTAATGGGATGGAACGGAAAGGTGAGTATTGCAATTAGCGTAAACAGCGGCGTAATGACGATTTGCAGCAGCAGAAAAATCAGCGAGCGTATGAATACCATATCAGAGAAATTTTTAAATACCGTTATTCCAGCGCAGGCGAGAATGAAAAATTTAGATTTTTTAGAGATGCCATTAAATGAGGGTGGAAACAACTGCGGCCAGATCACGATAAACCAGTGTGCCTTCTGGCAGGTTGCCCTTGGCTTGGGTTTTCGATCCCTTGCCGGTAAGTACCAGTATCGGCTGTGCACCCATTTGGGCGGCGGCTTCGAGATCGCGTAACGCATCGCCGACCATAGGCACATCCTTCAGGTTCACGTTATAGCGCAGGGCGATGGTTTCCAGCATGCCGGTTTTAGGTTTGCGGCAAGAGCAGTTGGCTTCCGCTGCATGGGGACAATAGAATATTGCATCAATGCGCCCGGCTGCCTGTGCTACGGTTTTGTGCATCTTATCGTGAATGGCATTCAGGGTAAGCATATCGAACAGACCGCGCCCTATACCCGATTGATTGGTTGCCACCACCACGCGATAGTCCGCCTGCACCAAGCGGGCGATCGCTTCAAGACTGCCGGGTAGCGGCTTCCATTCATTTGGGTGTTTGATGAATTGAGTGGAGCCGTAATTAATAACACCGTCGCGGTCAAGGATGATGAGCTTCATTGCTGGCCCCATTTTCAGGTTGCCAGTTTGGAGATATCAGCGACCTGATTCATCAGGTCACCCAGTTGTTTCAGTAAGGCCAGACGGTTGTTACGCACGGCAGGGTCTTCTGCCATTACCATCACCTTGTTGAAAAACTCATCGACTACTGTGCGCGCCGAGGCTAGCAAGGTGAGCATAGCGGTGTAATCCTGTTTTTGCATTCCGGCTTCCACCAGCGGTGCGAGGCGTTGCACCGTTTCATACAGGCTGCGCTCTGCATCTTCCTGGAACAGCGCGGACTGAATGGTGGTTTCTATCGTGGCGGTTTTCTTTAGAATATTTTGAATGCGTTTGTTGGCGGCCGCCAATGCCGCTGCTTCCGGCAGTTTACGGAAAGCACGCACTGCTTCCAGGCGCGGTATTACGAGATCGATACGCGTCGGACTTTGACACACAACTGCTTCGATTTCGTCGGGAGAAAAATCGCGCTCGCGCAAATAACCGCGCAGTCGCTCGAGCATGAAGCTGTGCACATCGGCCACGACACTATTGCTCAATTTTCCAGCGGTGAAACAATCCTTACTCAATTGCAATAGTGTATCCAGTGGCAACGCCAGCGGGGTCTCGATCAGGATGCGCAACACGCCCAGCGCGTGGCGGCGTAGTCCAAATGGATCCTTGTCACCCGTGGGAACCAGACCAATACCATAGATGCCAACCAGCGTATCCAGCTTGTCCGCCAGCGCCACCGCACAAGCCACCGCGCCCTGAGGCAATGTGTCACCGGCAAAACGCGGGCGGTAGTGCGCCGCGATCGCATCGGCCAC
Source organism: Candidatus Nitrotoga sp. HW29 (assembly GCF_924101635.2). Classification (GTDB taxonomy): domain Bacteria; phylum Pseudomonadota; class Gammaproteobacteria; order Burkholderiales; family Gallionellaceae; genus Nitrotoga. The sequence goes on from NZ_CAKMAA020000056.1 coordinate 12,758, forward strand.
GACCTGATTCTCGCCGTCATGCAGCGCATAATAGCGTCCCATAATGCCTTGCAGTTCCGGAAACTCGCCGACCATGTCGGTGGTCAAATCGGCCTTGGCCAGGCGTGCCGCCAGTTCAGCCACCGATTTTTCAGCGCTGAGCTGATGCGCGATGGCGCCGGCCAGGGTGGTTATACGTTCGACGCGCTGCAATTGTGTGCCCAGCTGGTTGTGATAAACCACGTTGCCCAGCTTGGCGACGCGCGATTCCAGCGTCTGTTTGCGATCCTGGTTAAAGAAGAAGCGCGCATCGGCCAAACGCGGGCGTACCACGCGTTGATTGCCGTCGATAATATGCTTGGGGTTGTCCACCTGCATGTTGGAAACGATCAGAAATTTATTGAGTAGCTTGCCAGTGCTATCTAACAACGGAAAATATTTCTGATTCTGCTGCATGGTAAGGATCAGGCACTCCTGCGGCACTTCAAGGTATTCCTCCTCGAACTCGCCAACATAAACCACCGGCCATTCCACCAGCGCCGTCACTTCATCCAGCAGGTCATCGGAAGGATTAATACGTGCGTTGAGTGCGTGCGCTTTAGCTTTGAGATGTTCATCAATGCGGGTGCGGCGCTTTTCAAATGAGGCGATAACCTTGCCGTGCGTCAAGAGTGCTTCTTCGTAGCTATCCGCGGATACGATTGGGATTTCACCCGTGTGCAGGAAGCGATGCCCGCTCGTTAGCCGTCCACTCTGTAGTCCCAACACTTCGCCGGGCACGACGTGATCTCCATGCAGCATCACCAAGCCATGCACGGGACGCACAAACTGGTGGTCGGAATCGCCCCAGCGCATCAATTTGGGGGCGGGCAGCTTTTTTAACGCTTGAGTTATGAAGTCGGCTAAATAGACGCCAAGAGGTTGGCCTTTTTTTTCTATACGTGCAACGAAATATTCGGACTTGCCATCATGATTACGCTGTAATTGTTCGAACGTTACGCCTGCACCGCGCATGAAACCTTCCAGCGCTTTGCTGGGTTTTCCTTCGGCATCCACCCCGGCAGCGACTGCGGGGCCTTTGCGTTCTATCATACGATCAGCCTGCCGCGATGCGACATGGGTAATTGTCAGGGCCAGCCGACGCGGGGTAGCGAAAGGTGTGCATATACTATCTTCGCCAGCTAATTCCTGTTCGCGTAGTTCAGCAAAGACTTCGTTGGCGAAAACAGTGGAAAGACGTTCCAGCGCCTTGGGCGGCAGCTCTTCGGTAAGCAGCTCGATCAATAAAGTCTGCTTCATTATTTTGTCTCCCCGGTTTTGCACATCGGGAAGCCGAGTGCCTCCCGCGAATCGTAATAAGCTTGCGCCACCAGTCGGGACAACGTCCGCACACGGCCTATGTAAGCCGCGCGTTCGGTCACTGAAATAGCGCCGCGCGCATCCAGCATATTGAAACTATGCGAGCACTTCATCACCATCTCGAATCCGGGCAATACCAGTTCGGCGGCGATCAAGCGCTTGGCTTCGGTTTCATATTCATTAAAGTGCCGGAACAGCATTTCGACGTTGGAGTGTTCGAAGTTGTATTTGGATTGTTCCACCTCGTTTTGGTGGTATACATCACCGTACGTCACGACGTTGTCACCATTTTTTGCCCACACCAGGTCATATACATTTTCTACATCCTGTAAATACATCGCCAGACGCTCCAGCCCATAAGTAATTTCGCCCAATACCGGGCGACAGGGCAGTGAGCCAACTTCCTGGAAATAGGTGAACTGCGTTACCTCCATGCCATCCAGCCATACTTCCCAGCCCAAGCCCCATGCGCCCAGCGTGGGTGATTCCCAATCGTCTTCCACAAAGCGGATATCGTGCTCACCGGTATTAATGCCCAGCGCGCGCAGACTGTCGAGATAGAGCTCCTGGATATTGTCGGGTGACGGCTTGAGTGCAACTTGATACTGGTAGTAGTGCTGTAAGCGGTTTGGATTTTCGCCGTAGCGTCCGTCTTTGGGGCGACGTGACGGCTGTACATAAGCGGCGCGCCAAGGCTCCGGGCCAATCGCACGCAAAAAGGTGGCGGTGTGAAAAGTGCCTGCGCCCATTTCGATATCATAGGGTTGCAACAGCGCGCAACCTTGCTTGTCCCAGAATTGTTGTAGCGTCAGGATGATTTGCTGAAATGTGAGCATGTGACAAAACCGGCGTGATTTGTGAAAGGCGCTATTTTATTCCAATTTTAATTGGATAGTGGAACAAGGCGGGGATGAATGAACAATGGAGAAAACATTGTCTATGTTGATGAAGATAAAAAGCGGCTGGTCAAGTGATGCCGTCTTGGGATCCAGCCATTTAAGAATGGGTAGGTTTTAATTCACTGGGTTCCCACCTGTTCGAATATAAATCTGGTTTCAGCTCATCGAAAGGTGGGAATAACAGCATTTTTATTACGATTTTATAGCCCGTAAAACGGTCGCCCCGATGTCGGCCGGATTACGTACAACGAACATACCCAGCGCTTCCATCATGTCGATTTTAGCGGTTGCGGTATCGGCCTCGCTGCTGATAATAGCACCGGCGTGGCCCATGCGGCGACCAGGCGGAGCCGATAAACCGGCGACATAGCCGATGAGCGGTTTGCGCATGTTTTTCTTTGCCCAGCGGGCCGCATCTACTTCCTGCGGACCTCCGATTTCACCAATCATGAGTACCGCATCGGTCTCTGGATCATCTTCAAATGCCTTCAATACAGTAGCGAAGTCAGTTCCATTGACGGGGTCGCCTCCAATACCGATAGAGGATGATTGGCCGAGGCCGAGATCACTCATCTGGGCGACAGCCTCATAGTTCAGTGTGCCGGAGCGTGAAACAATTCCGATTCTTCCCGGGCTGTAGATATGAGAAGGCATGATGCCTACCTTGCCCACGCCGGGTGTAATAATGCCGGGTGTATTCGGGCCGATGATAATTGAGTTGGTACCCAGCCGATAGCGCTCCACACGCACCATATCCTGAACAGGTATGCCATCCGCGATGACCACAATTGTTTTGATCCCCGCATCGATTGCTTCCATGATTGCATCGGCGGCGAAGGGAGGCGGGGCAAAAATACCGGAAACGTCTGCACCGGTTGCCTGTACCGCTTCTTCAACGGTATCAAATACAGGTAAGCCCAAGTGCTGCGTGCCGCCCTTGCCTGGTGTAACCCCGCCAACCACCTTAGTACCAATTTTCATTGCTTCTTCGGCGTGAAAGGTGGCGTGTTGCCCGGTAAACCCCTGAAAAATTACGTGTGAATCTTTATTTAATAACACACTCATGAGTGTTCCTTTTTTGGCGGTGTCGCTTTTTGTGCAATATTGTTAACCTCGGTTACCGCTTTTGCGGCAGCATCAGTGAGATTGCTGGCGATAATAAACGGGAAATTAGAGGCGTTGAGAATAGCCCGTCCTTCTTCAACATTGGTACCGGCCAGCCGTACGATGATCGGCATCTTTATATTCTGATCGCGCATGGCTTGAATGATTCCTGTGGCGATCCAGTCACAACGGTTGATCCCGGCAAAAATATTAATAAGGATAATCTTAACGGCAGGATCCTGTAACACGATACGGAAAGCATTTGCGACTTTTTCCGGTGTTGCTCCGCCGCCTACATCCAGGAAATTAGCCGGTTTTCCGCCCTGCAAAGTAATCGCATCCATGGTTGCCATTGCCAAACCAGCACCATTGACGATGCAGCCCACATCCCCGTCCAGTGCAATGTAATTTAAGCCATGTCCGGTCGCCTCAACCTCTTTTGGATCCTCTTCGTCAAAATCCCGGAGTTCGGTAATGGTCGGTCTGCGGTACAGTGCATTGTCATCAAAAGTCATTTTTGCATCCAGGGCCAACAGCTGGTCATTGTCTACGATAGCCAGCGGATTGATTTCAGCCATGATGGCATCATTGTCCCGCATACAGCGATAAAGACCCTTCATGACCTTGACTGCTTGTGGCAATAGTGCGCCTTTCAAGCCGACCTTATAGGCAACCTTGCGGCATTGAAAATCGAGCAGGCCTACTGCTGGATCAATGACTTCCCGGATAATGCGTTCCGGCGTTTGTTTCGCAACCACCTCTATTTCCACCCCGCCTTCAGCGGAAGCAACCAACGTGATGCGCCGTGTAGCACGATCAATGATCAGTCCAACGTAATACTCGCGCATAATGTTACTTGCTTGTTCAACCAGGACGCGACGGACAAGTCTGCCTTCAGCCCCGGTTTGATGAGTAACCAGAAGACTGCCAATTATTTCATTGGCGATGACGCGTACTTCATCAATACTATTGCCTATACGGACGCCCCCCGCTTTGCCCCGGCCCCCGGAATGTATTTGTGCCTTGACAACCCAACGCGAACCGCCTATTTCTTCCGCAACCGTGGCTGCTTGGGCGTCAGTGTGAACGACGCGCCCTGGTGGTACAGGAACGCCATAGTGTTTGAGTAAATCTTTGGTTTGATATTCATGAATATTCATAGCGTATTACTCACTTAAGTCCAGGCTTGGACGCCTGTATCTGATCTGCCTTGGCAACCAAAACTTGCGCCTGTCTGATGGATGCCGCATCGATAAGGCGACCATTCAGCGAAACCGCTCCTTTGCCTTCGCGTGCGGCTTGCTCCATGTTTTCCAAAATGCTTCTGGCGCGGCTAACTTCTGCCTCGCTGGGTGTGAAGACTTCGTTGGCTAATGCAATTTGTGACGGATGGATGGCCCATTTTCCTTCTATTCCCAGTGCGGCTGCACCGCTCGCAACCGATAAAAACCCTTCCGGATCGTTAAAGTCACCAAATGGACCGTCAATTGGTCTCAGACCATACGCGCGACACGCAACGACCAGTCTTGATAGTGCATAGTGCCATTGATCACCCCAGTGACGCATACGTTTTCCAGCTTCATCGGCGTCAGTAAGCATGGCGTAATTAGGGTTGGCGCCGCCCATATTGGTCGTGCGTGCTTGTGTAGACGCGGCGTAATCGGCTACGCCAAATACCATCGCCTCCATACGGGACGGACATGCTTGAGCGATTTGTTCGATATTCGCCATGCCGAGTGCTGTCTCAATCAGCACGTGGATATTAACCGGCTTGAATTTCTTTGCCGCTTCGATTTGTTCCATTAGCATTGCGACAAAATAGACATCGTCCGGCCTATTAACTTTGGGAATCAGAATGGTATCGAGCTTATCTCCGGCGGCTTCCATCACATCCACGATATCGCGGTAGCACCAATGTGTATCGAGACCGTTGATTCGCACCGAAACAGAACAGGCAGACCAGTCCATATCATTTAATGCTGCGATGACATTTTTGCGCGCCTGCTCTTTATCATCGGGTGCAACCGCGTCTTCCAAATCCAGAAAGACTACATCAGCACCTGCTGTTGGCGCTTTTTCAAGCATACGTAGATTACTGCCCGGCACGGCCAATTCGCTACGATGAAGTCGAGTTTTAACTGCCACTATAATTCCCCTTGATTTGTATGTTTATTTATTAAGATGGTGCAACACCATGTAATCGGTATGTTTTTTTTGGATGCAGACTATATCACGATGTGAGCTTGACTTCATCTTGGACTATTGTGTTTGGATGTATCGGTCAGTCAAACCATACAGTGGTGGCATCGCCATTTCAAATGTTACTTAGCCTATCCTATAGAATAGAACGTTCGTGAAGCGATGATTATGTATTCCGCCTAGATGCCGTAAGGATAGGTGTCTATGCTGCTTGGTGGCTGACTTAATTCGGGTAGTCATTATCCGGGCAGTCATCTATAGTTCAAGTTCAGATTCTGTTTACTGACGATAAGTAAGTTTTTCCGGTTGCATTTCGTGTCAAACTCTGCTGAAATTTAGCATCCTGTTAATTTTATATATTAATTTTCATGCTAGCCTCAGAAGATGGATTGCCATGCAATCGAGATACGCATGAAGATCTGCTACGTAAACTGCGAAAGCTGTTACCGCCGGAAGCCGTACTCACTGATAAAGAAGATCTGCGCCCGTTCGAGTGTGACGGGTTATCGGTTTATCGTCGTTTGCCCTTGGCCGTAGTTTTGCCTGAAACAACCTCACAGGTGCAGGCCATCATGCGTTTATGTCATACGCTGCAGGTGCCCGTTGTGGCACGCGGTGCAGGTACCGGTTTGTCTGGTGGAGCGCTGCCTTTGTCGAATGGCGTGCTGCTGAGCCTGGCGAAATTTAAACGCATACTTCATATCGATTCAGAAAATGCAATGGCCACTTTGCAACCGGGTGTACGCAATCTGGCAATTTCCGATGCCGCCGCCGCGTATGGATTGTATTACGCGCCGGATCCTTCCTCACAGATTGCCTGCACCATTGGCGGCAATGTCGCGGAAAATTCCGGCGGGGTGCATTGCCTGAAATATGGTCTGACAGTACACAACATTCTGATGTTGAAAGTCGTGACGATGGAGGGGGAGTTGCTGACCATCGGTTCAGAAACACTGGATTCTCCGGGCTATGATCTGCTGGCATTGATGACGGGTTCGGAGGGTATGTTGGCGGTGATCGTTGAAGTTACAGTGAAGCTGTTAGCTAAGCCGGAGCGCGCACAAGTTTTGCTGGCGGCTTTTGATGATGTCTTTAAAGCAGGGGAAGCGGTCGGCGCGATCATCGCTGCCGGTATTATTCCGGCCGGCCTGGAAATGATGGACAAGGTGGCCATTCATGCGTCAGAAGATTATGCGCATGCCGGATATCCCCGTGATGCAGAGGCGATTTTGTTGTGCGAGCTGGATGGCACCAATGCGGAAGTATCCGAACACATCATGAAAGTGCGCGAAATATTGCATCAGGGCGGCGCGACCGAGGTGCGTACTGCCGTTAACGAAGCGGAGCGACAGCTATTCTGGAAGGGGCGTAAATCTGCTTTTCCCGCAGTGGGGCGCATTTCACCGGATTATTACTGCATGGATGGCACGATTCCGCGCCGCCAATTGCCGCATGTATTGCGCCAGATCAGTTTATGGTCGGAAGAGTATGGCTTGCCGGTGGCGAATGTATTTCATGCCGGAGATGGCAATCTGCATCCGCTGATTTTGTTCGATGCCAACAAGGATGGCGAACTGGCAGGCACCGAAGAGTTTGGTCAGCGCATTTTGCAACTGTGCGTTGAGGTGGGTGGATCTATCACCGGTGAACATGGCGTCGGCATGGAAAAAATTAATCAGATGTGTATCCAGTTTAAAGCGCCCGAACTCAGCCAATTCCATGCGGTTAAAGCCGCTTTTGATCCTGCCGGTTTACTTAATCCCGGGAAAGCGGTGCCCACCTTGCAGCGTTGCGCAGAATTTGGCGCCATGCACGTCCATCACGGACAACTGCCCCATCCCGAGCTGGAACGTTTCTGATGTCGGCATGCGATATCAGTGAGACACTGCAACAGCAGGTGCGCAATGCTGTTGGCAACGGGACACCGCTCAAGATAGAAGGCGGTAATAGTAAAATATTTTTAGGACGAGAGATCCACGGCGAAACACTGGATGTCAGCGGCCACCGCGGCATCGTTGAGCATGATCCGTGCGAGCTGGTTTTGACTGCACGCAGCGGCACGCCGCTTAAGGAAGTTGAAGCTGCGTTGGCAGAAGCCGGTCAAATGCTGGCATTCGAGCCGCCACATTTTGGTGACAATGCCACCTTGGGCGGCACCATTGCTTGCGGTCTGTCCGGGCCACGCCGTCCTTTTTGCGGCTCCGCTCGTGATTTTGTATTGGGCTGTAAGCTGATCAATGGCAAGGGTGAGATATTACGCTTCGGTGGTAAGGTGATAAAAAACGTGGCGGGTTACGATATTTCGCGTTTGATGGTCGGTGCATATGGCACGCTGGGTGTGTTACTGGAAATCAGCTTGAAAATTTTACCGCGCCCGGCCGCAAGCTACACGCTGGTTCAGGAATGTACTCAAGCTGAAGCTATCAGCAAAATGAGTCGCTTGCTGTCCCAACCCGTGCCGGTGGATGCCGCCTGTTATCATGCGGGCCATTGTTATGTGCGCGTGTCCGGCAGCGAGCAAGCGGTCAAACATGCCCATGAGCATTTGGGCGGCGAAGTGATCGAAAAGTCAGAACCTTTCTGGCACGCCTTACGCGAACATCATCTGCCATTTCTTGGTTCTGCGAATCCGTTGTATCGCGTAATGGTAAAGCCCGCCGTGCCTCCGTTAGAAATTGCCGGCGAATGGTTGCTTGATTGGGGTGGGGCACAGCGTTGGCTAGTGAGTGACGAACCCATTGCGTTGATACGCGAACGCGTCGCTACAGTAGGCGGGCATGTTACCTGGTTTCGGGGCGGAGAACATAATGGCGAAATATTTCAGCCGCTCGCTCCACCAGTTTTCGTCATTCATCAACGTTTGAAATCCAGTTTTGATCCAAACGGAATTTTTAACCGAGGGCGTATTTACGCCGACTTGTAAGCCATATGCAAACCGCCATTTCTCCTGAACTCCTTGCTAACCCCGAAATCGCCGAAGCCAATGCGATCCTGCGCTCTTGTGTGCACTGCGGATTTTGCAACGCCACTTGTCCCACCTATCAATTGCTCGGTAACGAACTGGATGGGCCGCGCGGACGTATTTATTTGATCAAGGAAATGCTGGAAGGCAATCAATCCAGCGAGAAGACGCAATTGCATCTGGATCGTTGCCTGACCTGCCGCGCCTGCGAAACAACCTGTCCTTCCGGGGTGCAGTATGGTCGTTTGATTGATATCGGACGACAGGTCATTGAGGAACGCGCGCCGCGTCCGTTGTGGCAAAAAATTGTGCGCCGCAGTCTGTTGACAGTGCTGCCGTATCCCAAGCGTTTTGCCTTGGCACTGGGCATTGGCCGCGTAGTGCGCCCATTGTTACCCCTCTCTTTGCAACGTAAAATTCCGGCGCAACGATCGGCACAGTCAGCCCGTCCGCAAGCCACTCATCCACGCAGCATGTTGATATTGGAAGGCTGCGTACAATCGCTGAGTGCGCCCAATATCAACACGGCTGCTGCACGTGTGCTGGATAAGCTGGGCATTGCTTTAGTCAGCGCCGCCAGAGCCGGTTGCTGTGGCGCCTTGAACCAGCACTTGGCTGATAGTGACGGGGCACATGACATGATGCGCCGCAATATTGATGCCTGGTGGCCCTATATTGAGCAAGGCGCAGAGGCGATTGTGATGAGCTCCAGTGGCTGCGGCCTGATGGTGAAAGAATATGGCAAAACGTTGAACCACGATCCGGACTATGCCGTAAAGGCGGCACGCATCAGCGAACTCACACGTGATTTGAGCGAAATTTTGAGTCGTGAAGATTTGAGTGCCTTGGCCGATGTCGGCAAAGGGATGCGCGTCGCTTATCAATCGTCTTGTACTTTGCAGCACGGGCAAAAACTGCGGGGTGTTGTTGAAACCATCCTGAAAAACTGCGGATATACGCTGATGCCCGTTGCTGATAGCCACCTGTGCTGTGGCGCGGCGGGTACTTATACCTTGATGCAACCCGTGCTGTCACAACAGTTGCTGGAAAATAAATTGAATGCACTACAACAGGGCGCGGCCGAGGTTATCGCCACCGCCAATATTGGCTGCCAGCTACATCTGGAAAGTGCAGCCCGTTTACCGGTAAAACATTGGATTGAATTATTGCAATCATTTCCCTAATAAGAGACGACTGAAAGCAGTGAAAAAAGTTAAAATGCCACAATTAATGAATCGAAACCTGAAAGGAGAATAAAGCATGGCAATAAAATCGTTCCATCCCCCGCAACGCATTTTGATGGGCCCAGGCCCTTCGGATGTCAGCTCACGTGTGCTGGAGGCCTTATCGCGCCCCACCATTGGCCATCTCGATCCAGTGTTCGTCACCATGATGGACGAAATGAAAGAGTTGTTGAAGTACGCTTTCCAGACTAAAAATGAATTGACTATGCCCGTTTCCGCCCCAGGCTCGGCCGGAATGGAAACCTGTTTCGTCAACCTGGTCGAACCCGGTGACAAAGTCATCGTATGTCAAAACGGTGTGTTCGGCGGACGCATGAAGGAAAATGTTGAGCGCAGCGGCGGCATTGCTGTGATGGTGCAGGACGATTGGGGACGCGCAGTTGATCCACAAAAAGTGGAAGATGCACTCAAGGCCAATCCTGATGCCAAAATTGTTGCGTTTGTGCACGCGGAAACTTCCACAGGCGCTCAATCTGATGCCAAAACCTTGTCGGCGCTTGCTCACAAACATGGTTGTCTGGTCATTGTGGACGCAGTCACATCACTCGCTGGTTCGCCACTCAAGGTCGATGAATGGCAAATAGACGCGATTTATTCCGGCACGCAAAAATGTCTCTCCTGCACCCCTGGGCTTTCTCCGGTCAGTTTTAGCCCACTCGCGCTGGAGAAAATCAAGAATCGCAAGAGCAAAGTGCAAAGTTGGTTCCTGGATCTGAATCTGGTCATGAGCTATTGGGGCGGTTCAACTAAACGTGCCTACCACCACACTGCGCCGATCAATGCGCTATATGGCCTGCACGAAGCATTGGTGATATTGCAGGAAGAAGGCCTGGAAAACTCATGGGCCCGCCACACGAAAAACCACCTTGCTCTGCGTGCCGGCCTGGAAGCAATGGGATTGAAATTTGTGGTACCAGAATCTGAACGCCTGCCGCAATTGAATGCCCTTACCATTCCAGAGGGTGTGGATGATGGCGCTGTACGTTCCGCCCTGCTAAACGATTACCAACTGGAAATTGGTGCGGGCTTGGGCGTAATGGCGGGCAAGGTATGGCGCATAGGCTTGATGGGTCACGCCAGCAATCAGAGTAATATTTTGATATGCCTCGGTGCGCTGGATGACGTATTGGGCAGAATGAAGGCACCGGTTCAGCATGGCGTGGCAGTAGCTGCAGCGCAAAAAGTACTGGCGAGCTGATTTGTTTTACGGCCCTCAATGGGTATTGAGGGTAAAAAATTATGATGTGAATGTGTGCAAGTAGCCATAAGGTATCACAGACATTTTTAATCAGTATATGCAGTAATATTTGCTTTCCGGAATCCCCTTTTGTGTTGAACAAAGGGGGATTTTTCATGGTGCATTGGGATATATATGAGCAAACGGTGATACCGGAGGTTTGCTCAATAAGGCAGCATTACACCCCATCCTTGCTTTTGACGAAAAAGCGCTTAATATTGCCGTCAAAAGGAGACTCATTATGCGCACAGTTAAATTTACATTTTGGCAGGACGGCGAGTGCTTCGTCGGCTTTTTGAATGAATATCCAGACTATCAAACTCAAGGAATGCATAAGGAAGAGCTTGCCGAAAATTTGAAGGACTTGCTGAATGATCTGGAATTAGGGCATGTGCCATATATTCGCAAGGTAGAAGAGCTGATGGTTGCATAAATGAAAAGGTGTGACTTAGTCAAGGCGCTTGAAGATATAGGATGCATCCTCATCCGTCACGGTGTCGGCATGATTGGTACATTAACCAGCAGGCCAGACAATCTCAACCCATCCCTCGCCATAACGAAATCAACGATAACCTTGCAAAATCCATAATCAAGAAACTAAGCTAGCGCCTTGCATACAGACGTTTAGCATTTATCTCCACGCGCGGAACGTTCTATGAATTTGGACCGGCCTCCGCGTGCAGATTACTGTCTTTAAAAGGCTAGGCGTTGGCTATTATGGTGATCAAATTGCACAAAATAGGAATACGCCTCATGGACAATACCTCCGGTGAAGCTTCTAAGCATTTCGCGGAATTCACAGATGTTGAATGGCGTCAACTGAATAACTATTTGAGTCATGTCGCTGACCTGCATTCCACTCAGTTCATAATAAAAGGGAAGGCGTTCGATTAAACTTTGATTGGAAAGAAGGAAGTAATCCGAAATGGAGCGTTAAAGTCCCTCCCGTCGACGATGTATCCGCTTTTCTTCATCGATTGCGTCCGCTGATCCTCCAAGGTGAGCTAGCTTGTTTCCAACAGGTACGGAAAGTACTCAATCAAAGATTGAAAGATGCTCCAATTCATTCATTCATGAAACGGCTCAGTGAAGTTTTTAATCTCTACGGGTTCAATTCCCCGCTCCTTGGAGCGAAGGCTGGTTGAAAGCCAGCGGCTTGAAAAGCGTAGTTAATACCCCGTAGCTTGCTGCGGGGTGCTTTATTGGCAGAGAGATGCAAAAGTTAATTGCCATGGAGTCTAACGACTGCATAGTGAATTCAGAAAAGATGCTTTTTACTTGGTTAAACGCTTACGAATACCACCGGGGAGTCGATAAACAAGAATTCCTCGAAAGCCACAATAAGATTATGCCAACTGATTGGTCGAGTGGTGTATTCTTAATTTTTCTATGTGAGAAGGAAAGAGCAATCTCTAATCTGGGTGTTCTCGTTGAAGTTGTGCTCGGAAAGAGGAGCTCATTCTCGTTAAGTCAATGAGCCATTATGCTTTATAGATCAACCCGCCAGTTAAGAGGGGCTATGTGAATAAAACTTTGTGCAGCCCCTTATTTTATAAGTCTTTGACAGGAGTGTTCGTGCGACATTTTGTTGCGTATCACAATGCTGAAAAAATGGGTCATGAATATGAGCCTATTGGCGAGTATGCGTTTTTCAGCCGAAAGACTCTCACATTCTTGGAACGAACAGTTGGTTCGATGGTGTGGGTTATAAATGGCTCTCGGTCGAAGGCTCGCAATACGATCTACACGCTTTGCGCGGTTTATATGCCGAATGAAGTCATTGACGCCAATGAAGTGGCTTTTGATTACATCATCGCGGGTACTGTTGGTCATGACTTTGATCCGCCCATTGAGTTAAATCATCTGCCTTGGTTCGCTGGTTTTCTCAAGTCGCAAAGCAACTTTAGCCTTGGTATCAGTGAAATAAAAGTTTCAACTGCTATCGACTATTTGAACTCATTGGCGAAAAGCCTTGATGTTGAGCATGTTACGTCCACTGACGAGATTAGCTTTCCGCTCGACTTGGATATTCTGGGTATCGAAGCATTAGAGGGTATGACAACTTACATTTCTCATCTGCGTAGAGAGAGAAATAAAGCGGTCACAGACGCAAAAAAAGAACAGGCCATTGCCCTATATGGTCGTCTGGTGTGTGAGGCTTGCGGGTTTGATTTTTCTGTTTTTTTACGGAAAGTTGGGTGAAGGATATTGTGAGGTTCATCACAAAATCCCCCTTGCTTCGTTTGATGCCAAGAGAGTTACCAGGCTTGATGATCTGGCTATCGTTTGCTCAAATTGCCATAGGATGATTCACCGAAAAACACCAATGCCGAGTGTGACGGAACTTGAGGCGCAGATCAGTGGTGTAAAGACCTAACTCTAACTCAAGTGCGTAGTCCTTTGGTTTCACCTTAGGGCTTTTCAATATTTTCTAGCATTAAAGCTGCTGAGATTTGCATATGCCTCCCACAGTATTTCGTCAAGGCGCATTTCGATTTTTCTTCTTTTCGCGCGAAGAGCCTCGTGTGCATATTCATGTTACGCATACAGACGGTGAAGCCAAGTTCTGCTTGGAACCCCAGATTGAGTTAGCCATGAACCAAGGGCTTTCAACAAAGCAGATTAATGAAGCATCGTTGTTGGTGCAGGATCATTTATGAGGAGATTATCCATGCCTGGCGTAGCTACTTCTGAAATCGAAGTTTTCTTAGCGTCAAACAAGGGGTTTTGGTTGTTGTTGAAGGACGAGGAACTTTTTGTTCCCTATGAAGAGTTTCCTTGGTTCAAGCAGGCTACTCTGGAGCAAATTACTACCGTCGAATGGCCAACCCTTAATCATCTCTATTGGCCTTTGCTTGATGTTGATCTGGCTGTGGAATCTATTCGCAACCCAAGCCAATTTCCATTGGTCGCTAAGTCTATAAATCTACAGCGAGTGGATAAGCCATAATTTATATGCGAATGAAGCACCCCGCAACAATCAAGAGCCCACAAAGATATCCATTAATGGCTCCCGCTGGAATTTGAAACACGCTCCATTGGTACTCAATGCGATAGTTTTTACGACCTCCGGTTTGATACGAAAAGTCACTTTGCTATGTTTCGGATGTGGATAAATACGGCCCCATTTCCTATGTGGGCTACCGCACAGAGTTTGCGATGAGGCGGGTTTAAATTCACACGTAATTGACGTTGAATGTGGAGAGAATGACGAACTATTTATCTATATAGACACGCTTCAAAATAAAGCGCATCACCTTGAAGAGATTAAGAGGCTTGGCTAAAATAAACAAAGAAGTTTTATCAGCAGTTGAGTGCTGAAGAATGAGTAACGATTTTGTATTGGTTAAGTGGAAGCTGATCCGCCGCAGACCAGAAGTTAGCCAATTTATGAGCAACTCCAAACCCTCAGGGAGGTTCACATGGCAGAAAAAATTGATTGGAACTTTGTCGTTCAGGCACTCAATGGCCCGTCCGTCTCGGGGGCAGGCACGCTGGAGATCGAAGCTTACGATAAGATCGCAGTGACGATTGCTGCTGGTGCGACCCAGCAGGTTAATCTGGCGCCCAGTGGGATTGTCTCACTCCTCATCATTAATCCAGCCGTACCCGACGTTGACCTCAGCTATGAGGTCGGTGGTAATGCGGTCGCACTGGATGGCCCGCACGTGTTGATCGGCACAGGCGCTGTCAGTTTGCTTGGCGGCGCGGCGAGTCTTTCTTTCACTAACGACACTGCCGTTGACGCGATTGTCGACATACTGTTGGGACGTGACGCTACGCCATAGATTCGTACCATAACCATCATCATTCATTTAAAGGAGGAGCAACATGCCGGTTACCTTATCCTACCCTGGTGTTTATATTGAAGAAGTGTCCAGTGGCGTGCGAACTATTACCGGTGTGGCGACCTCTATCACCGCTTTCATCGGGCGTACTTTGCGCGGCCCGGTAAATGATCCGGTGCGCGTGCAAAGCTTCGGTGAGTTTGAGCGCCGCTTCGGCGGGCTGTGGCGTGATAGCACCCTGAGCTACGCGCTACAGCAGTTTTTTCAGAATGGCGGCACTGATGCTCTTATCGTGCGCGTTCACAATGGCGCCGCCGCCGCTACGCTCACCTTGGCGGTAGGTTTCAATCTGGTTGCCGCCAATCCTGGCAAATGGGGCGAGAAGTTGCGGGTGCGAGTCGATTACAACACTCGTCCGCATCTCCCCACCGATCCCGCCAACAGCCTGTTCAATCTTTCGGTGCGCGACACCGCCACCGGTACGACCGAACGCTTCCTTAACCTTTCCACCGACCCCAATAACGCGCGCTTTGTTACGCAGGTACTCGAACAGGAGTCTAACTTGGTGCGGATTGTCACACCGCCCGGCACGGTGCCTGCGCTGCGCCCCACCGCTCATGGCAATCCGCCTGCCGGTGCTGATCCGCTGCTGGACAATGCTTCTTCCACTGTGTTTACGGCGACGGGCAATGAAGGCGCAGCCATCACCGATAACCAGATATCACTGGCCTCGTTGGAAGCTTCCAAACAGGGGATATGGGCGCTGCAGAAGGCAGATCTGTTCAATTTGCTGTGCGTTCCACCGCTGACGCGTGAACCTGGTGGCGACGTGAATTCTCAAACCCGCAGCGCTGCCGCCGCCTATTGTCTTGCGCGGCGTGCCATGTATATCGTTGACCCGCTTATGGCCTGGGACGAGCCTTCCGATCTTACCGGCGCCAGCGGTTTGGACAGTGCCAGTTGGGGCTTGGCCCGCAGCGCAAATGCCGCACTGTATTTCCCCTATCTTCGCCAGCCCGATCCTTTACAGGAAAATCGTTTGGCCGATTTTGCGCCTTGTGGTGCGGTGGCTGGAATCATGGCGCGCACCGACGGTCAGCGCGGCGTGTGGAAAGCCCCCGCCGGGAACGATGCCACCCTTAATGGCGTGGTTGAACTGACAGTAAAACTTACCGATGGTGAAAATGGCCAGCTCAATCCACTGGCAGTCAATTGCCTGCGTTCCTTCCCGGTCACTGGCCGGCTTGTATGGGGTGCCCGCACCCTGCGCGGGGCGGATCAACTCGCCTCGGAATGGAAATACCTTCCAGTGCGCCGCACGGCACTGTTCCTGGAAGAAAGTCTGTTTCGAGGCTCGCAATGGGTGGTATTTGAGCCGAATGATGAACCGCTGTGGGCACAGATACGTCTTAATCTCGGCGCCTTCATGCAGAACCTGTTTCGTCAAGGCGCCTTTCAGGGCCGCAGCCCACGCGAGGCGTATTTCGTCAAATGCGACAAGGAAACCACCACCCAGAATGACATTGATCTGGGCATCGTTAATATCGTAGTAGGCTTCGCGCCACTCAAGCCCGCCGAATTCGTGGTGATCAAGCTGCAGCAGATCGCTGGCCAAGTTCAAGTTTGACCCTGATAATTTAGGAGGCATATCCATGGCAACATTCACTGTTAACGCACAGCGCTTTGATCCTTACAAAAATTTTAAATTCCGCGTCAAATGGGACGGCCGGTATGTCGCGGGCATTTCCAAGGTGGGCGCAATCAAGCGCAGTACTGAACTGGTTGAACACCGGGAGGGAGGCGATCCATCAACGTCGCGTAAGTCACCCGGCCGCACCAAATTTGAGGCCATTACGCTGGATCGTGGTGTCACCCATGACACCGAGTTCGAAAAGTGGGCCAACAAGGTTTGGAACTATGGCTCCGGTTTGGGCGCCGAGGTCTCGCTGAAGGACTTTCGCAAGGATCTCATCATCGAGGTCTATAACGAGGCAGGCCAGCTTGCGCTCGCCTACAAGGTGTATCGTTGCTGGGTGTCAGAATACCAGGCCTTGCCTGATCTCGACGCCAATGCCAATGCGGTGGCCATCCAGCATATCAAGCTGGAAAACGAGGGCTGGGAACGTGACTACGATGTAACCGAACCCAGCGAACCCAGCTTCACGGAACCAGCCTGATGCACATACCAGTGCCTGGTGAAGCGGAGATACTCTCGTTGTGGGAGCGCGGCCTTGCGCGGCATCCGATTGACCGGGCACTGTTGCTTTATGCCTGGACACAGCCGGATTTACCGTCTTCCAATTTTCCGGATCTGCCGTTGGGCACAATCAACAAGGCGTTATTACGCCTGCGCGAAATTTGCTTCGGGCCGCGCATCATTGCCGGCATTGATTGCGAGCATTGTGATACCCGTATGGAAATTGCGCTGGATACCGGACAGCTACTTGCTGGTATCAACGAGGATGATACGTCCAGCAAATTCGACAATACTCCGGCTGAGTTCGAAGTTTCCAATTTTCGTTTCCGCGTACCATGCAGTCGTGATCTCGCGGTGGTCAGCGGGGAGCGGGATTTCAAGGCGGCGGCAGTGAAGTTGCTGGAACAGTGTTGCGTTGAACATCCAGAAAATAGTGGCACAACTTTTGCCAACTTGCTGGTCGAGGCCGAAGCAGCCATGGAAAAGCTCGATCCTGCCGCTGATATTAACCTGTCTCTTAGCTGCGAGGAGTGTGGTCATAGCTGGTTGGTTGATTTTAATATTGGCACGTTGTTGTGGGATGAAATTGATGCGCGTGCCCGAGCCGTGCTCGCCGAAGTGCATAGCCTTGCCCAGGCATATGGTTGGACTGAGCCGGAAATACTTGCGCTCTCATCGCAACGGCGTGCAGCGTATCTTGATATGGTGGACGTATGAGCGGATTTCTGCATCGCCTCGCCGCACAGGCCATGGGCAGGACAAATACCCTGCGTTCCGCAGTACGCACACCTTATGCAGCCCCATTTTCGTCTATAAATAGGGTAGAGCCGGACAGACAAGACACTACCTTGGATATTACCGGTAATGAGCGCCAACATATGGGCAATAGTGATGGCGTGGAATATGTGGGCGACAGGAGCGCGGAACGGAATGCTATGCCTGTTCCGGAACAGCATCATGTGAATACTGTTAAGGAGATAGGCACACAATCTGACGACAATGAAGCGATAGCGTCGGTACCTGAAGTATTAGTTGTGCAATCGGACATTGTTTATACAAAGCCGGATCGTCCCGATGCTCTATATTCACCGCCTTCATCGCCGAAAGCGATGTTGCGGCAATCAGGTAAAGAAAAAACGGTTGCAAGCGAACCTCCAGTTTTGGCTGATGGAATTGAAACGCGTTTGCCGGAGAGTCATTCCACCGCTTTCACAGACAACAATTATCCTTCGCCACTTTTGCCGTTGAAGAATGCTACACGCCCTTCGGCTTTGAACACGAATGTGGCAGCGCAACGTGGCGAACACAGCAGTGCCAGTCGGCAGAGTCAGGTCGATGAAATCACCGAAGTGCATGTGAGCATAGGCCGCATCGAAGTCACTGCCGTGCATGAAGCGCCACCACCAAAACGCCAAGCCCCGACGTCAGCCAAGCCGTTATCGCTCGATGAATATCTGGCTCGTCGAGGTAAAAAAATATGAGCAGCGCGCTCGCCATTGCCGGGGTGACCGCCGTGTTACGCGACCTGCTCAATGACGGGTTGATTAACAATGACGCAACAGGTACTCTCGGCGCTACGGTCTCGGTAACCGCTGGCCCGCCGGATCGTGTAATACCGGCAAACGGTGGTACTGAATCTTCCCAGCTTAATTTGTTCATGTACCACGTTACGCCCAATAGTGGTTGGCGCAACGAAAGGTTTCCTTCGCTCGATGCCTCCGGTAACCAGCGATTATCCAACGCACCGCTCGCCCTCAACCTGCACTACCTGCTTTCAGCCCACGGCAGCGTAGACCTGCACGGGGAAATTCTGCTCGGTTACGCCATGCAACTCTTGCACGAAACACCGATACTCAGCCGTAAAGCTATTCGAAAGGCGCTCGATCCTTCGCCTCCGGTAGGCGGTACAGCACTTCCGCCCGCGCTGAAAGCATTGGCGGATTCCGGACTTGAGAATCAGATCGAGCTGATCAAAATCACGCCGGAATATCTCAATACCGAAGAAATGTCCAAGCTCTGGACCGCCACGCAAAGTCATTTACGTCCCACCGCGGCCTACATGGCCAGCGTAGTATTAATAGAATCGAGCAAACCAGTCCGTTCATCCTTGCCCGTGTTATCGCGTGGGCCTGTGATAAAGCCCGATCCGCTGAATGTGGATACGTGGTACGAAAGTGGCATCACTGCTGTAGCGGGGCTTGTCTCTTCTTATCCGATACTTGCTGGCATAGAGCTGCCACAGAAGCAGATAGCCGCGCGCCTCGGCGAGGCCATTAGGCTGAAAGGCTACAATCTCAGCGGAACAAATCTTGTCGTGCGTTTTGCACATCCTAGCCTGACGGCACCGATTGATATCGCTTTTGGTACTAATGCAAACGAAGAAAATTTTTCAGTAATCTTGCCTAATACCGCTCAGGCCAATATCGACTGGCCTGCGGGTATATGGGAAGTGACCGCACTTTTACAACGTCCCGGTGAGACTGAAACCCGCAGTACCAATTCGCTAGCATTATTTTTGGCACCGCGTATCGAGGTAGCGAGTTCCACTGCCACACGCGATGCTACCGGTGTGACCATCAACCTTGTCTTTGCTCCGCAAGCCCGGCCCGACCAACGGATAAGTCTCAATGCAGGCGGATATGAGGCATCGCCGGAGAAATTTACCGTCTCGACAGCCAGCCTTCAATTCAAGTATGCGCAATTGCCCGCGGGGAATCACCTATTACGCTTACGCGTCGATGGCGCTGATAGTTTATTGGTGATTCGACTTACTGCGCCGCCGCAATTCGACAACACACAGGTGTTAACCGTGCTATGAGCACCGCTGACCCACGCCACGAATGGACCGATGCAAATCAACGCCTGATGGTGGCTGAACTCGCTCGTATCAAGACGCGTTTAGTGGGTGAAGAGCAGGAATCGGCAATGGTTACAGCAGCCGAAATTCGCGCGGCATTATCGGCACCGTCAGCCATAGACCGTATAGTGGAATGCTTTGGTTTGAGCGCTTTCGAACGGGACATTCTCCTGCTTTGTGCGGGCGTGGAAATGGATTCAAATTTTTCCTCGTTGTGCGCCACTGCGCAAAATAATCCCCAGCGATCCTATGCAACATTCAGCCTGGCGCTGGCAACGCTGGAAGAGCCGCATTGGAGTGCGCTCAGTGCGATACGTCCCCTGCGTCGATGGCGCCTGGTTGAGGTTACGGAAGAAACCAGCCTGACGAATGCACGCCTGCGCATAGATGAACGGGTATTGCACTTTCTGGCGGGCATAAATTACCTCGACACTCGCTTGGAACCTTTGCTGCAAAACAGCGGCGTAGCAGCAACGATGGCGGATGTCCAAAGCGAAATTGCACAAGCTATACTGAAGGCATTGCAAGAGCGCAATGCACCTGTTCCGGTCATCCAACTGCTGGGGGATGACCGCGACGGCCAGGCGGATATTACCGCCAGTGTCGCGGCCGAACTCGGGATGCAACTTCATATCCTGCATGCGGAAGACATACCAGCGGGTGTCCATGAACGTAACGCCTTTACCGTGCTGTGGCAGCGGGAATCCGCGCTACTTTCCAGCGCCTTGCTGATCGAATGTCGGGATCAGGTAAATGCAGCTGTAGTCACCCGGCTCGCTGAAAATTTAAATGGATTGCTGTTTATCTCCAGCCATAATCCGCTCGAACTGCAACGCAACACCTTACGCTTCACCGTTAATAAACCGGACGCCACGGATCAGAAGCGCTTGTGGCAACAGGCATTGGGTTCGGCGGCACAAAAGCTGAATGGTTCGCTGGACGGGGTCGCGTCGCAATACAGATTAAGCGCACAAACGATCCTGAGTACCGGTGCCGAGATCAGTAGCGCTATCAGCGCAAGTGATAAACCGGACGAATTGCTATGGCGAGCCTGCCGCACTTTGGGGCGACGGCAGCTGGATGACTTGGCGCAGCGTGTTGAGCCAATTTCCCGCTGGGAGGATTTGATCCTGCCTGAACATCAGAAAGCGATCCTGAGCCAAATCGTTAGCCACGTGCGTAACCGGCTCAAGGTCTGCGACGAATGGGGCTTTGCCCGCAAGAGTGCTCGCGGCATGGGCCTCAGCACCCTATTCGCTGGTGAAAGCGGAACCGGCAAAACCATGGCCGCCGAAGTGCTGGCTAACGAACTACACCTCGATCTTTATCGCATAGATCTATCCTCAGTGGTCAGCAAATACATCGGCGAGACGGAAAAGAACCTACGAAAGGTTTTCGACGCCGCCGAGGACAGCGGCGCAATCCTGCTATTCGACGAGGCCGATGCCTTGTTTGGCAAGCGCAGCGAAGTGAAAGATAGCCATGACCGCCATGCCAACATCGAGGTGAGTTATTTATTGCAACGCATGGAGGCTTACACCGGCCTTGCCATCTTGACCACCAACCTAAAGACATCGCTGGATACAGCGTTTCAGCGGCGTTTGCGTTTTGTTGTGCAATTCACTTTCCCCGATATCGAACAGCGCGAGGCCATCTGGCGCAGTGTATTCCCCGGTGCCACGCCGATCCAAAGATTGGACTACCGCAAGCTGGCGCAGCTCCAGGTGGCAGGCGGGAACATCCGAAATATTGCTCTTAACGCCGCATTTTTGGCCGCCGACGCAGGCGAGGCTATCGGCATGGTGCATCTGTTACATGCCGCCCACGGCGAGGGTTCAAAGCGCGAGCGCCCTTTAACTGACGCAGAAACGCGTGGGTGGGTATGAAACGCGTCGTCTTGCACATTGACAGCTTGGTATTAAAAGGTTTCCGGTACGAAGACCGGCATGGCATCGCCGAGGGCTTGCAGCAAGAATTAAGCCGGATGTTAGCCGATCCACAAGCTGCTCAACAATTAACCGCTAGTGGCGATATGCCGCGGTTGCGGATCGGCAATATATCCATCGGTCAGAATTCAAAACCGCAGCGCGTCGGTTCGCAAGTGGCGCAGGGAATCGGCAAGGGGATGAAGATATGAGCATTTTCGCGGCGCAGGAGAGTGCAACTGATAAGTCACTGCTTTTGGGCAATTCGCCTAACGCGGAGATGTTATTACAGCGCAAATATGCTTTAGGCTTGCACAAGTCGTCACCGACCAGCGAATCCGAGGGTAAGACACGCTTGCAAGCCAAGCTCACCATAGGTGCCAGCAACGATCCGCTGGAGCAGGAAGCGGATCGGGTCGCAGATCAAATATTGGCAGTACCTATTCATTCCGCAGTAAGCGGAGCGGTGCCGAGCATACAGCGATTCACTGGGCAATCAACAGGTGATGCAGGAATTGCACCAGCCAGCGTAGACCGCGTGCTATCCGGTTCCGGCAGGTCGCTTGATCCGGCAATACAGCAAGACATGGAGCAGCGCTTTGGCCATGATTTTTCGCAAGTGCGAGTGCATACCGATTTTGCCGCCAAGCAATCAGCGCAAGATATTAATGCCCATGCTTATACGGTGGGCCACAACATTGTGTTTGGTGCAGGCAAGTTTGCGCCCGAGTCGTACGAGGGGCGCAAGCTGATTGCCCATGAGCTGACGCATGTGGTGCAGCAGACAGGCGCAGCGGGGATTCATGCAGGCCCAAGCGGTGAAAAACTTACAGTATCCTCAGGGAGTAATCACACGATACAAAAACAGGAAGTTAAGCCTGATGCGAATCCTGAAAAAAATAAAACTGACGATTCAACGCTTTCTGTTCAACTTGCTGAACCCGATTTTCTAAGCCTCAAGCAACCTTTTTTCGAGCGTAATGTTTTTCAGCTTTGGGATCCAACTTCAGCCTTGGGTGTATGGAAATACAATTTGGACTTCTTCAAACGCTTTGGAGTGAGCGATAAATGGGCAGGCAAAGCCGCCAATTTGACCGCTCCACTCGCTATTGATGCGCAATTAAAAGCCAGCAATCCCAAATGGTGGGAAATAACGGACAAAGAGTTAAAAACGACTTCAATTGTAGCGCCGATACCCATCTTCCAATTTGATGCCAATTTTAGCAATTGGAAGCCACTACCATTTTTACAGAAATAATATTTGCATCCATTTAAAGATCAGATGAACTATAACCATCGCCAAGAGAGTTGAAGTAATGAGTACCGCTGCACCATTACAGAACACGGCTGCCAAGTCTCCGCTTGTGGATAAATCGTCTCACGCGAAATTACTATTGCAGCGCAAGTGCGCGTGCGGCAACTCGGCATCATCGTCATTAAGCGGTGAATGCGGGGAATGCAATAAAAAACGTTTGCAAAAGAAACTCAGCATAGGTGCAAGTAACGACCCGCTGGAACAGGAAGCGGATCGGGTCGCCGATCAGGTGTTAGAAGCGTCGTCACACTCCTCATTTAGCAGCGCAACACCGAGCATCCAGCGCTTTATGGATCAAGCGACAGGGAATTTAGATGCTGCACCACCTAGCGTGGATCAAGTGCTTTCTGGTTCCGGCAAGCCGCTGGATTCTGCATTACAACACAACATGGAACAGCGCTTCGGACATGATTTTTCGCAGGTGCGCGTGCATACCGGCCTGGCTGCCGAGCAATCAGCGCGGGACGTAAACGTCCATGCATACACTGTGGGACAAAACATTGTGTTCGGTGCAGACCGGTTTGTGCCGGGGTCGCACGAAGGGCAGCGGCTGCTTGCTCATGAGTTGACACATGTGATACAGCAATCAGGTTCAGATAGGGTTTGTGTTGGTCAAAGCAATGTCGTGCAGCGGCAGCCGGCACCACCCAGGAAATGGAAAATACTCTCGCTAGAAGAGATCAAGTCTGACTCCATGCGCGAGAAGCGTCGTGAAAAATCAGGTCAGGCCGAAGCCAAAGTCTGCCGAACAACCGGAAAGATCGGTAAACAATTAACTAAAGAAGACTGTCCAACTGTCCTAGAACCGGGTAGAGAGGTTAACATCGTCAAGAAACTACATGACGGCTTCTGGCTACAGATCGAGAACTCGGGCTTTGCCGATATTGGGCCTAAAGAGCTGACATATGTTCTCGGAGCATTTGTTGATGAACCAATCTCCCCGCTGGATTCGGGCGAAAGTTGGCTGGATCCCAGTTCGAGCATCAGCAAGTCCTGGGACTTGTACCGAAAAGCTCAAGCTGATCCGACCCAATCGAATCTGAAGCTGGTCTGGGCATCGCGTAGCGAAGTAAAAGCTTGGCTGACGAGCATAGGCAAAACGCTGGCCCCGCAAGGCGCCAAGCTGACAAGGCGCAATTTGGACGACTATCGGCGTATTTATGCCTCTGCCGAGCAACTGTGGATAGCCAGTGATCAATTGCTCGCGCAGCACAAGTACCCTGAAGCAGAGAAAGAAACTTATACAGATTGGGCGGTAGGCAGCGGTAAAGATCAGGGTGATAGCATCCATGCCAAAAATGTTCCCACCACGGCCAAATATCACATAGATATCTTTGGCGAGGGTTACTTCAAAGGGGCGGTCAACATTGGCATGGCCGAACGCACCACCACCACCGGCATCAGCAACTCACGCGTGCCCAATTTGATTTACCGCAAGTTTTCCCGCAAGAGCACCAACACGCTGCCGATCGCTGACCATGTTGCGGATTTGGTCACTTCAGAAAACGGTCCCATTGAAATGCAGGGTCTCGCCGAAGAGATTGCCCGCATCATCGCCCCTGGTGGCACCATCGTGCTTATCAGTCCGGTAAGTGAGAAGGCCAGTCACGACAAGATCGCCAAAGCGACGGGCGGTACCGTTAATCAGGTACTTACCAACAACAGCCGTAACGTAGAAACCGTACAAACGACAATTGTCGTTCCAGGACCGTAACCATGTCCTACAAAGTCACCCGTGATCAAGATAGTTGCCCGAGTATTAGTTTAACGGACGAGCCACCCTATGTTCATACATTGGTTGCAGTACCTGCTGCGCGAGAGTCCGAGCTCAATACGGACAATTGGCTGGTAATGGCCTGCGCCGTTTGGAGCACGCCAGACAACTTAGCCATCCAAACTGCTCTTGATGTGGCCAAACACTATGGTGGAAAACTCAATCTTGGACTACGTCCTTTCGATGATACGGAAGAGCTCGGTACTTGGTGTCCAGGCTTAGAGGACAGTGGACAAAGTCCGCTATGGGTATTGCTCCGTGATGGTGAGGTATGTATGCAGCGCAGCGGGATTCTTACGGTTGATGAACTGGTCGAGGTGATTGGCGATGTCTGTGATCGATTTGGCAGTTGCGAAATGATTGAAAAATCCGCGTAGGGTGGAGCGTAATCCGCCGATGATGACGCCGTAAAACGCAATAACGGAGGGGCAATGGTTTAGCATATTGCGCCGAATGGAAGGAGATTGATACCTTCATTGCAACTGCGTAACTGCGCAGAAGATAAAGTAATCCAGTAAAGTCCCTGAGAACCGGAGATAAAGTAATGAGTACCGCCGCACCACTACAGAACACTGCTGCCAATTCACCGCTCGTCGGCAAATCGCCGCACACGAGGTTGTTGTTACAACGCAAATGCGCCTGCGGCGGGTCGGCATCATCATTAAGTGGTGCATGCGAGGAATGCAATAAAAAACGTTTGCAAACCAAACTTAGCGTAGGTGCCAGCAACGACCCGTTGGAACAGGAAGCGGATCGGATTGCTGATCAGGTACTGGCAGGGCCAGCAAATTCTACAGTCAACAAGGTACCACCGCGCATTCAACGTTTTACGGGGCAATCCTCCGGGGAAGCGGATACGGTGCCCGCCAGTGTTGATCGCGTGCTTGCCGGTTCCGGCAGGCCGCTTGATACGCGAGTGCAGCAAGATATGGAGCAACGCTTTGGATATGATTTTTCGCGGGTGCGGGTGCATACCGACGCGGCTGCCGAGCAATCGGCAAGGGATGTGAGCGCCCATGCTTACACGGTGGGACATAATATTGTGTTTGGTGCCGGCCAATTTTCGCCGGGGTCAAATGCAGGCCAGCGTTTGCTTGCCCATGAGTTGACTCACGTGCTACAGCAACAGTCAACGGGTGCCGCGGCGGTACAGACGCAACTCTTGCAGCGGCGCGAATGTAAGTCTGATCGTAAGTGCAGTGAGACCGAAAATTGTGCAAAACCTGATGCGGACGAGAAGAGCGATGGTAGCGAGAGTAAATGGCACAGTCTTACCGTGAATGTGGACGTTGAAGCGGATGACTTCGAATCCGCGCTGCGATCCAAGCAACTTGGACACACCCACGTACGTTTCGCGGAGAGCAATGGTACCCAATATAGCTATGGTTTCTATCCTGCTGGCGAAACTCCGAACGAAAAGAAGCCCAGCGTACCGGGTTGTGTCAATCACCCTGATACAAAACACGACGCCTGTACTGACCGTGCCGTGACTTTTTCCCTGAAAAAAGAGCAATATCTATCCGGCTTGGAACATGCTCAGGAAATTTGTCGTACGGGTCATTTTTATGGCATTGATAGTTCAAAAGTTAGTTACACCTGCACTACTTTTGCCGCTAATGTGACAAAAGCAGCCGGCAAAAGCCTGCCAAGCTCGGCGAGCAAACCCACAACAATTTACTATCAGCAGATACCGTCGATCGATAACCCCAATACGTTAAATGAAAATCTGGAGGCCGAAAATAAAGGGATGGGTACCGACGAAGAGGTACTGACGGCGATTGAAATGTGGGGCGAAAGCATGTTGAATAGTTTTCATCATCAAGAGAAGTCACGTTGGATACGGATGTTGCTCGAAGGCTGGATTAGCGATCGTGACGTCGACGCAGTCGTGAAGGTTGGCAATGTTACTTCGGCGAGTGATTTAACCAAGATACGCTCCAGTGTTGACAGTTTTGTTAAAGATATGAGTAGTAATGCGCAGAGAAAGCGCGTTCGTGCAGCGCTTGGCTATTAGATTATAGGTGACTAAATTGACAAACAGGTACCTGATGCAATGAGCGGCTATTCGAATTCTCCCAAAGTTCTCAAAGGCGGCATCGTGCTGATTGATGCCGAATCGGGCCGCGTGCTGCGCATCATTTCGCTGCAATACAACCCGGAAAAAATGACGCGCACCCTGCAAGTACAGGGTGCCGGTGGCGAGGGGGGTAACCGCTCGGAGGCCATGCGCTTCAAGGGTCCGGCGGTGGAGACGTTCAAGCTGGAGGCGGACATCGATGCGGCGGATCAATTGGAATTTCCCGATCAACACCGCTCCGTGGTGGAAAACGGCATCCAGCCGCAAGTTTCGGTGCTGGAATCACTGGTCAATCCGACCAGCAGCCAGTTGCTTGACCGCAATGCAATGTCGCAGTCCGGCACGCTGGAGATCGCGCCGATGGAGGCGCCACTGGCCCTTTTTGTGTGGGGAAAAAATCGCATCGTGCCGGTGCGAATTACCGATTTCAGCGTCACCGAGGAAGCCTTCGACCCATCCTTGAATCCGATCGTCGCCAAGGTAAATATCGGCTTTAGGGTGCTGAACGTGGACGATCTTGGTTTCAGTCATAAAGGCGGCAGTTTGTTCATGAGCTATTTGCAAAACAAGGAACGGCTTGCGGCTAAAGTCCAAGCGGGCACTTTTTCCACGCTGGGAATAGGAGGCATTTGATGATAGACCCGATTCAGGCTTTCATGCAGGCGAATTCGCTCGTCACTCCCCTGTTTCCGCCTGAGAGCCGTTACCACGGTATCGCGGCGGTGCAGTCCACTCAGCCGGATGGTACGGTCGTCGCATATCTGAAGCGCCGTTTTGTGCCGCCGCCTGAAAACTTCTCGCTGCTACAAGAGCACATGGTCACTGCGAGCGACCGGCTGGACAATCTTGCCGCGCACTATATCGGTGATCCGTCGCAGTACTGGCGCATCTGCGATGCCAACGGCGCCATACGCCCGGAAGAATTGACGGAGACTGCGGGCAAGCGCCTGCGCATCACCTTGCCGGAAGGTGTCCAGGGAGTGATCGATGCTGGCTAAGGGGATACATCTCACGTTGATGATCGGCCCTGTTGTGCCGGTGCCGGTGCCGCAGATGGTGATGAACGCGCTCGACAGTGTGCAGGTCACTACGGCGGCAGGCGCGGCGAGCGGCTTTCAGATGAGCTTTCAATTCAGCAGCAAGTCGGAATTGAACACGTTTTTCATTATCGCTGGCGCGATGAACAGTGGTCCCGCCATGCCACCGCTGCGCGTCATGTTGATCATCACCCTCAACGGTACGCCACAGCCGCTGTTTGACGGGGTGATGACGAATGTAGAGGTGCAGGCGGGAAGCAATGGTTCTCCGGGTATGGTGACGGTTACCGGGGAGGATCTTACCAAGGTTATGGATATGCTCGACTTTAGCGGTTTGCCATATCCTGCGCTGCCAATTGAGGCGCGCGTGGCGCTGATTTGCGCCAAATACGCGGCCTTCGGCTTGATTCCGCTGATTATTCCGGTGCTGTTTCCCGATGTTCCCATTCCGGTAGACAAGATTCCCGCCCATAAGGGCACCGACCTCCAATACATTCAGCAGCTCGCTGAAGAGGCAGGCTACACTTTTTACATCGAACCCGGACCGGCGGTGGGCACCAATATTGCTTATTTTGGACCGGAAATCAAAGTGGGTGTGCCACAACCGGCGCTAAACGTGGATATGGACGCGTTAACCAACGTTGAAAATATAAATTTTTCGTTCGATCCGACAAAAGGCGTGCTGCCGATTGTATTTATCCAGAACCAACTTACGCGCGTCCCGATTCCGATCCCGATTCCCAATATTAATCCGTTGCAGCCACCGCTGGGAGCGCTTCCTACAACGCTCAGCAATCTCAAGATACTGAAAGACACGGCAAAGCTGAACCCGATGCAGGCGATTTTAAAAGGGCTTAATGAAGCGAAGAAATCGCAGGATTCAGTCAGTGCCAATGGCAGCATTAATGTGCTGCGCTACGGTCGACCACTGAAAGCCAGGCAGTTGGTCGGTGTGCGTGGCGCAGGCATCGCCTATGATGGTCTGTATTTTGTAAAAAGTGTCACCAGCACACTCAAGCGCGGTGAGTTCAAGCAAAGTTTCAACTTGACGCGTAACGGTCTGGTTTCAATCACACCGAGGGTTCCCGTATGAGCGACAGCGGCAATTTTTATGGCAAGTACCGCGGCATGGTACTCAACAATGTAGACCCGATGCAGATGGGACGATTGCAGATACAGGTGCCTGATGTGGCCGGGTTTATTCCCACAACCTGGGCGATGCCCTGCGTGCCGCTGGCCGGGATAAATATGGGCATGTTTGCGTTGCCCATGATCGGTAGCGGCGTGTGGGTAGAGTTCGAACAGGGTAATTCGGATCATCCGATTTGGGTTGGTTGCTTTTGGGGTAGTGCCGCAGAGCTGCCGGTGCTGTCGCGTATGGTGCCGCCCGTCGTGCCTGGTATTACGTTACAGACTCCGCTCAAGAATGGTCTGATTATTAGTGATGTACCCGGTCCCACGGGAGGTATCCAGTTGCAGACCACGACCGGTGCCATGATCTCGGTGACCGACATCGGCATCATGATCTCCAACGGCAAAGGCGCAGTGATTAATCTCACCGGGCCGACGGTGGACATTAATCTCGGGGCACTCACGGTGGTATAAGGAGAACGACACGATGCCCGCACCCATCCTTCATCTTGGCGCCACGGTAACCTGTATGCATGCAGGGCCGGCGACACCGCTCACGCCATTTCCGCGCGTGCTGCTTAGCGGTCAACCGGTGACCACACTGGCCACGCCCTATGCGATTACCGGCTGCGCTCTTACCGGTACGTCCAATCCGCCCTGCGTTACCGCGCAGTGGGTGGCGGGTGCGATACGGGTGCTGGCAGGCGGTGTGCCGGTGTTGATACAAACGGGGCAGGCGGTGTGCGTGCCTACCGGCACCGGTTTGTTGCCGTTGGTGGTACAACCGCGGGTGCTTGCGACATGAGGTACTTATGAGCCAGATCGACTATCCCTTCCAATTCGACGGTCGCGGCCGCACCGCGCAGACGGATGAGTCCGGTTATATTCGCGACCTCATCGAGCAGGTATTGCTCACTGCGCCGGGCGAACGCGTGATGCGTCCCACCTTCGGCAGTGGCGTGATGCAATTGGTGTTCGCCGCCGCCAGTCCTGAAGTGGCGGCGACTACGCAGTTCCTGATTCAAGGCGCTTTGCAGCAATGGCTGAGCGATGTCATCACCGTGGATACCGTCGATGTGCAGGCGCAGGAAGGCGCCTTGCTCATTACCGTGCAGTATATAGAGCGTCGCACGCAAACTCGCGGGGTGGCGCAGATTAGCGCGCCGGGAGGCGGCTCATGAAATATTATTGTTGTGATCAGCGCCGCCGTGAAGTAGTAAAGTTAAATGGCACCCTCAACGGCCTGGAATATCTGGAGGTGCATGACAGCGGTATTCCCGGAGACTCTACACGCCAGCGCACACTGTTTGTGAAATTTTTGCGGGCAGTGCCCGCCACGCTTGGTAAGAATAACTTCCGCATCGAAGGCGGCGAACGCATCAAGAGTGTGGACATCGAGTGGGTTACGATCGCCAATGCGCTGCCCGCCAGTGAGCCGCCTGGCCTCGTTGATGGTTTTGCGCCTCTCGATAAATTTATGGTGATCCGCACCAAGATTTACGGAGATTTTTCGCTGTATACGCTACGCCTGCTGAGTGGACCCGGTAACGACACACCGCCGGCTGGTTTTGATCCGCGCTTGAGCGAAATTCAATTCTCATTCAAGGTGCAATGCGAATCGGATTTTGATTGCGCCAGCGTTACGCCTTGTCCTACGCCGCCGGCGACGAATCCGCGCCTCGATTATCTCGCGAAGGATTACGCCAGCTTCCGTCGTCTGATGCTGGACCGCATGAGTGTACTCATGCCGGACTGGAATAGCCGCAATGCCGCCGATATCGGTGTAACTTTGGTGGAAATGCTGGCCTATGTAGGCGATCAGCTGTCCTATCAGCAGGACGCCGTCGCTACCGAAGCTTATCTTGCTACCGCGCGCAAACGCATCTCACTGCGCCGCCATGCACGACTGGTGGATTACAGGGTGCACGAAGGCTGCAATGCCCGTGTGTGGGTGCAACTATTCGTCAATGACGATGGTGTAAACATCCCACGCGGCACACCGCTGCTCACGCGCGTGCCTAACACACCCGAGCGTATCGCCCCGTCCGGCGACCAACTACGTGATGCCTTAGCTAACGGTGCGCTGGTATTCGAGACGGTGGAAGATACCCTGCTTTATCAGGATCACGAACGCATTAGTTTCTACTCCTGGGGCGAGCGCGAATGTTGTCTGCCCAAGGGGGCGATGCGCGCGACGCTCAGAGGGCATTCCCCTAATCTTAAGGCAGGTGACGTGTTGGTGTTTGCGGAAGAATTGGGCCCGCGTACCGGATTTGCTACAGATGCCGACCGTGCGCATCGATGGGCGGTACGTCTCACCGATGTGCGTTTGGATAGCGATCCCAGCGGGGGATTATTCCTGCCGGTACCCAACAATAATCCGCTGGATGTTACCGAGATCCGCTGGGCAGAACAGGATGCACTACCGTTTCCATTATGCCTGTCGACCATCACCGACCTGGATCACGGTGCGACTTATCTCGGTGAGGTGAGCGCGGCCTACGGCAACATCGTGCTGGCCGATCATGGCCGCACCCTGACGGGTGAAGACTTGGGTGCCGTGTCCACCTCCCAACTCACCCTTACATCCAAGAGTGACGTATTAAGTTGCAAGCGTCCGCCTTTGCAGGCTGTGCCGCCTCGTTTCCGGCCGCGACTTGCGGAACGTCCGCTCACTCATGCCTTGCCGCTCACAGCTTCGCCGTTATTCGGCTTTACCGCGACAGCGGCCATCGTCACCGCGTTGCAGACCCGTAGTTTCACACCGGCACTGCACGATGCTTTGCAGGCGCAGGGCGTGCTGTTGCAGGCGGGGCCGGTGGTGGTGCAAGGCGGCGATGGCATGTGGTCGGTGTCTGACGGCGTGAGCGTCTATCGCTTACGATTGGACAGCGGTCAGGTACAAGTGTCGCCGCTGGCCGATGCTGCCGTATTGATCACCGCCGCCGAGCCACAGCGTGCCCGCCCCGCCATTTCTCTCGCCAGCAATTTTCAGGGCACGCCGGATACTTGGTTGCCGCGTTCCGATCTGCTTGCCAGCGATGCCGAGGCGAGCGAGTTTGTGGTGGAGAGTGAACACGACGGCAGCGCTTTGCTGCGTTTCGGCGACGATTATCACGGCAAGCGTCCCGACGTCAGCACTACATTTAGCGCGAGTTATCGCGTTGGCAACGGCGTGGCGGGCAACATCGGCCTGGAGTCCATCGCGCACATCGTCAGCAACGATGCGCGACTGTTGCGCGCGTCGAATCCACTACCGGCGCAAGGTGGCAGTGATCCTGAGAAGGCCGAGGACATCAGGCGCGATGCACCGGAAGCCTTTCGCACTCAGGAACGCGCGGTTACCCCCGAAGATTATGCTGAAGTTACGGAACGTCATCCCAGCGTGCAGCGCGCTGCCGCCACCTTTCGCTGGACCGGCAGTTGGTACACGGTGTTTCTTACCGTCGATCGCAAGGGTGGCGGTGAAGTGGATGCGGTCTATGAGCAAACCATACGCGACCACGTCGAGCGCTATCGTATGGCGGGCTATGATTTGGAGGTAAATGGCCCGAGTTATGTGCCCTTGCTTCTGGAAATGACGGTATGCGTTAAACCGGATTATTTCCGTGCCGATGTGCGTGCCGCGCTGATGCGCGTATTTAGCCGCGGCTGGCTGGACGACGGCACGCCTGCTTTGTTCCATCCTGATAATTTCAGCTTCGGTCAGCCGGTTTATCTCAGCGCGCTTTATGAAGCGGCACAGACGATACAAGGCGTGGCCTCGGTGGTGATTAATACCTTCCAGCGTTTGCGTGCGCCACCCGACTCCAAGCCCATGGATGACGGCGTGCTGGCAATTGGACGCTTGGAGATCGCGCGACTGGATAATGATCTCAACTTCCCTGAACGGGGTGTATTGAAGCTCTCGATAGGAGGCGGCAAATGAGCGGCGAAGAACAATCATCGCAAGACGCGTGCGGTTGTTGCGCGGGTGTGGGCATCCAGGCACCGGCGCTGCTCTACAACCGTCCGGGGCTGGCGGCCATCGCCTATCGCATCGGCACGCACAGCGAGGTACTGGCTAGTATGCAGGCGCGGCTGTCGTCGCAGGAGTATCCGGCGCTGTCGAAATTGCGTACCCGCGACAGCGATGATTTTTCCATCGCGCTGCTGGACGCCTATGCCTGCATGGCCGACGTGCTGAGTTTCTATCAGGAGCGTCTCGCCAATGAATCGTATTTGCGCACGTCAAGCGAACGTCTGTCGTTGAGCGAATTGGCGCGACTGATCGGTTATCGTCTCAAACCCGGCGTTGCCGCGGAGACCTATCTCGCTTTCACACTGCAAGAGCCGCCGCCACAACCCGTGAGCAGCGATCCCAAGCAGGCTACCGGCGTGCCCGACAAGGTGAATCTGGACATCGGTATCAAGGTGCAAAGCATACCCGGCCCCGACGAAAAACCGCAAACCTTCGAGACAGTCGAGCGTATTGAAGCGCGACCGGCATGGAACGTGCTGCTGCCGAAAATGCACGAGATGAAACTGCCGGTATTCGGCACCAAGGTCGTTTATCTACAGGGTACCGCGACGCAGCTTAAGGCCGGTGACGCGCTGCTGTTCGTCGGCACGGAACGTGAAAACAATACCGGCAACGAGAACTGGGATTTCCGCCGCATCCAAAGAGTGGTGCTCGACAGCACTGCAGATCGTACCATCGTCACGCTGGATCACGGCTTGGGTACCGCCTTACCTTACGTCGCGCCAGCGGCTGACCCCAAGGTTTACGTGCTGCGCCAGCGCGCCTCGCTGTTCGGTTATAACGCCCCCGACTGGCGCGCGATGTCCGCCGCGGTCAAGCAGGGCTACTTGAACCGTGCCCACACCGCCACGGATATACAATGGCCGGGATTCAAAATCACCGATATCTCCGGTGGGCCGGTCGACAGTGCCCACACCTTGCATCTGGACGCACTCTATCCGCAGGTTGTGCGCAACAGCTGGCTGGTGCTGTCCGTCCCCGAGTATCAGGAGCTGTATCAAGTTAAAACTGCGGGCGAAGATGCCCGCGCCAATTTCACCCTCACCAGCAAGGTGACCCGGTTGACGGTGAAAGGTGAGAACCTGAACGAGATTTTCAACGAGCGGTTACGCGAGACGGCGGTGTTCGCCCATAGTGAAAAACTGACGCTGGCGGAAACGCCGATCACCGCGGACGTGTCGGGGGACTTCCTGCGCGTCGATCGCAAGGTGGAAGAGCTTGCACCCGGACGCAAGATGATTCTCAGCGGCACCACCATTGCCGGCGATGAAGTGAGTGAAGTGCTGACGCTGTTGAGCACCGAAGCGGACGGCAATACCAGCAAACTATTTTTTACCGCCTCGTTACAACATCAATACCGACGCGACACTGTCAAACTTTATGCCAACGTCGCGCTCGCCACCCACGGCGAGACCGTGAATCAGATTCTCGGCAGTGGCGCGGCGCGACTTTCACATCAACGCTACACTCTCAAACATACACCGCTCACCTTCGTTGGTGCCGAGAACGAGACCGGCGCCGAGGCGGCATTGGAAGTGCGAGTCAACGATATCCGTTGGCACGAGACGCCCACTTTCTACCAGGCCGGTGCCAATGATCGCTCTTATGTGCTGCGCGTGGAGGAGGACGGAGCGGGGACTATCCAGTTCGGTGACGGCCGTCACGGCGCGCGCCTGCCGACTGGTCAGGATAATCTGCGCGCCGTTTATCGCAAGGGCATCGGTACCGCGGGTAATCTGCAAGCCGGGCAACTCTCGCAACTGCTCTCGCGTCCGTTGGGTTTGAAAGTGGTGAGCAACCCGTTGCCTGCCGCAGGCGGCGTGAATGCGGATAGTGCAGCCCATGCTCGGCGCAACATGCCGCTAGGTGTGCGCACACTCGGGCGCGTGGTCTCGGTACAGGATTATGAAGATTACGCGCTCGCATTCACGGGTATCGCCAAGACCCAAGCCACCGTGCTCAATACCCGTGCCGGGCGCACTGTATTCATCACCGTCGCTGGCGATAACGGTGTTCAACCACCGGATTTGACTCTC
Source organism: Candidatus Nitrotoga sp. HW29 (assembly GCF_924101635.2). Classification (GTDB taxonomy): domain Bacteria; phylum Pseudomonadota; class Gammaproteobacteria; order Burkholderiales; family Gallionellaceae; genus Nitrotoga. The sequence continues at coordinate 47,899 of NZ_CAKMAA020000056.1, forward strand.
ACCAAACTGCTCAATACTCTCAAGCAAAATGGCGACCCGCTGGTGCACTGCGAAACGAAGGCCTACAACGAGGCGACGTTTCATTTGGCACTGCGCATCAAATGTGATCCCGATCACGAGGGTAAGAAAGTGCTGGTCGACGTCGAGACTGCATTGCGCGTCGCTTTTTCCTTCGACGCACGCGACTTCGGCCAGGTTGTCTCTCGCTCGGAGATTATCGCCATTGCGCAGACGGTGCAGGGCGTGTTGGGCGTGGATCTGGATCGTTTCTATCGTGGCACCACGATCACGCTGGAACAGCGACTGACACCGACCGCCGCGGTGGTCGATGCGCAACGTAATGGCATTGCCGCCGAAATATTGTTGCTCGACACCGGTCCATTCGATTATCTGGAGGAGATGCCGTGAACACGACCGCCGACCGCCTCTACGAACTGCTGCCCGCCATCCATCGCATCCGTGATGCGGAGCAAGGCTATCCGTTGCGCGAACTGCTCGCCGTTATTGCCGAGCAGGTAGCCGCCATGGAAGAAAATCTCGAACAACTCTACGACGACCAATTCATCGAAACCTGCGCGCCGTGGGTAGCGCCCTATATCGGTGATCTCATTGGCTATCGCACCCTGCATGGTGTGGTGCCTAATGTAGCCTCGCCGCGCGCTGACGTGGCCAACACCATCCGCTATCGCCGTCGCAAGGGCACGGCATCGATGCTTGAGCAACTGGCGCGCGATGTCACTGGCTGGCCGGCACGGGCGGTGGAATTCTTTCAGCTGCTGGGCTGGACGCAGAACATGAATCATCTGCGTACCCATGCGCACTACGCACCAAATTTGCGCAACCGGGAAAAACTGCACTGGCGCGACACCGCCTTCGACACCATCGCCCACACCGTGGACGTGCGACGAATCGGCATGGGCACCGGCGCTGCGCGTCACAATATTCCCAACATCGGTCTTTATTTGTGGCGGGTACGTGCGTTTCCGCTCACCCGATCGCAGGCCGTGGCTGATCCAGATATTGGTGGCGGACTGCGCTTCCGCTTCAATCCGTTGGGTACCGACATGGCGCTTTACAATACGCCGGAGACGGAAGAAGAGATCAGTCATTTGGCCGAGCCGCGCAATGTGCCGATGCCGCTCGCGCGCCGTTGGCTCAAGGCCCATCTTGACGACTACTACGGTCCGGGCAAGAGTTTGTGGCTGGAACTGGACGGTAATCCACCGCAATTAATTGCGCGCAACAATATCTGCATCTGCGATCTCAGCGACATCAAGGACGGCGGCGGCAATGTCATCGCCTGGGCGCACCAGCCTGCTGCCGGTTCCGGGCTGGTGTCCATCGATCCGGTACTGGGCCGCATCGCTTTCGCTGACGCGCCGGCCGCTGCACCGCTGGTGAGCTTTCATTACGGCTTCACTATCGCCATCGGGGGCGGCGAATATGAACGTGGCGAACCCGCTGTTGCTGTTACGCCGGTGCAAGCTGTGCAGGGTGGCGCGGCGCTGCAACCGGCGCTCAACTTGGTGCAAAACGGCGGCACGGTGGAAGTGCTTGACAGCCGCCGTTATGTAGAGACGCCCTCAATCACCGTGAATGCCGGTAAGACGGTCGTGTTGCGTGCGGTAAATGGCGCACGTCCACTGCTGGCGGCGAGTGGCGACATCACGCTCACACTCGGCGCAGAGGCTACGTTGATCCTTGACGGCTGGGTAATCAGCGGCGGCACACTCATAATGGCCGCCTTCCCCGATACTCAACCGCGTTATCTCGTGCTGCGCGATTGCACTTTGGTACCCGGCCCACGCACCAAAGGCGATGGATCACCGCCACAAGCAGATGATCCTGGCTTGGTGGTCAGCCATGCCTTCGCCAAGATAGAGTTGGAACGCTGCATCACCGCGCCGCTGCATATTGCCGCCGATGCCGAAGTCTCATTACGCGAATGCATCGTGGATGCAACTGCGCAAAATTTCATCGCCTACCGTGGCCCCGGCGCCGACGCACTTGCAGAAGGCGGTGCGCTTACGCTGGAAAGTTGTACCGTGATCGGTAAGGTTCACACCCGACAATTGACGCTGGCCAGCGATTGTCTTTTCGTCGCCGCGCTAAGCAGTGGCAGTGATCCGTGGAAAGCGCCGCTTTGGGCTGAACGCCGCCAACAAGGCTGCATACGTTTTTCCTATATACCGCCTGGCTCGCGCACACCGTCCCGTTATCACTGCCAACCTGAGAATAATGGCCAGCAGATAGGGCCGCAATTTACTTCGTTGCATTATGGTGATCCCGGTTATTGTCAGTTGCTACAAAGCACCTCGGACAAGATACGTCGTGGTGCCCATGATGAGAGCGAGATGGGTGTACTGCATGGTTTGTATCAACCGCAACGTGAAACCAATTTGCGCGTAAGGCTGGAAGAATATCTACGCTTTGGCTTGGAAGCGGGATTGATCTACGGAAGCTAAGAGCGGCATTGCCGCCACAATAAGGAGAAAGTCATGAGTGGAGATTACAGCCGAGTTCGATTCGATCCCCGCATCGACTTGTCCGGCGTTTTGATGCAGCAAGGGCGCGTGCAACTGGACTCGGATTGGAATGAGTGGGTGGCGGTGCTGGACAGACGCTTGCGCGCCGAGAGTGTGGATACGCTCGGCGTGCATGTTACGCCGGGAATTACCGGCGTGGCGGTGGTCTCGCCGCAGACGCCGGACGCCTTCAAGATCGAGGCTGCTGGTGGAAACATTAGCATCGGTCGCGGTCGCATGTATGTGGATGGGCTGTTGGCGGAAAATCACGGCGGCGGCGCGGTTGAGTTCGATCCTGTACTCGCCGAACTGAGAGGAAAAACGGCGCTGGCGTACAACTTGCAGCCGTATTTTCCTGCGCCGCCAGCCTTGCCCGGCGGCGGACCGCACCTCGCCTATCTCGAAGTCTGGCAGCGCGAGGTCACTTATCTTCAGCAAGCTAATCTGGTGGAAAGCGCCGTGGGCGTGGACACCACCACGCGTCTGCAAACTGTCTGGCAGGTGCGCTTGCTGGCCAATGTCAGTGGCGCCAACTGCACCACACCCGATACCACGGTAGCGGGTTGGCAGGCACTTTCCCTCCCTTCCGGCGGTCGCATGTCCATCAAGGCGGAGGGCGTTCCACCCGATCTCGATCCATGTGAACTGCCGCCCGGCGGGGGTTATCGCGGACTGGAGAATCAGCTCTATCGTATCGAGATTCACGATGGCGGCGTCGTGGGTGCGGCGAAGTTCAAATGGTCCCGCGACAACGCCAGCGTGGCGAGTAATGTAGTGGAAATTGTCTCTCAGACCGCGACCAGCACTGAACTCAAATTAGCCAGCCTGGGCCGTGACGCGGTACTGCGTTTTAATACCGGTGACTGGGTAGAGATACTCGACGACCGGCGTGAACTCAGTGGTGAAAACGGCGATCCTGCGCTGCGCCGCGGCGTGATGCGCAAAATCAGCGTCGACGACGCCAAGCAAATCATCACCTTCTCACCCGCGTTGCCCGCGAATCTCATTCCCGGCGGCGGCCTCGATACCCTGGACTCCCGCCACACCCGTGTGCGGCGCTGGGATCAGAAGGGCACAGTGCGCGACGCCAACAATAATGTCATCGTCAATCTCGACGCGGCCGGCAGCACCGGCTTGATCCCGATACCGGCGGCGGGCGTTTGGGTGGTGCTGGAAAACGGAATTCAAATTCAATTCGGTCTCGACCCTTCAGGCGGTGGATTTCATTGCGGAGACTATTGGGTGTCCGCGGCACGCACCAATGACACTTCGGTAGAAACCTACACCCAAGCGCCGCCGCGCGGCATTCATCGCCACTATGCGCGGCTGTCCATTGTTACTTTTCCTGACGATGAAACCGACTGCCGTGTGAAATGGCCGCCCGAATGCGGCGGGTGCTGCACCATCAACGTCGCACCCGGTGAAAATATCCAGACCGCGATCGACTCGCTGCCGGACGAAGGTGGTTGCGTGTGCCTGAAAACGGGGGTGCACAACATTAATGCTACTATTCAGATACGCTCGTCACGCATTATTTTGCGCGGCGAGAGTCCGGGTTCTATTGTGCGTGGGGCAGCGTTAGCCAGAATCTTGCAGATCGGCGACGCCAGTTCACCGGTTAGTGACATCATTGTCGAGGGCATATGCTTTGAGGCCACAGCCGCTGCTGCCGATATTGGCGCGCTGCTGTATCTGGATAGTTGCACGCGGGTGCGGGTGGAGAACTGTGCGCTTGCCGTTGTGGCTTCTCCGCTGCAAGCACCGCCGCTCTATGTCGGCATCAATTTGAACGGCGTAACCGATGTCGATTTGATTGCCAATCGGCTGGACAATCTCTTGGTCGGCATTCTGAGCCAGGATTATCAGGGCGGTCTGCATATCACTGATAATGCGATTGCAGGCATCACTGGTATGTTCCTCGGTCAGGCTGGCGGCTCCAACGGCCAATACGGTATCCGGATCGACACCGATCATACCCAAGCGTGCTGCATCGAGAATAACCGCATTCGCCATTTCTGGGTTGGCATTTCGCTGCTCCATAACGCCGCAGGTTCGCTCATATCCGGTAATCGTATTAGCCGTAGCGCCGGTATCACGCAAGATAACGTTCCATCTGATGTTGCACAAATGCGCAGCTACCTGGACTCTCGTTTCTACGCAATTGATATTGAGGCTTCTCGTTGTGAGGTGCGCGGTAACCAGATCGATCTGCTTTCCGCCGCATGGGGCGGTATTCGTGTCAGTGGTGACCACACAATTATCGGCGCCAACCTTTTGGAGGCGATCGTCAAAGTGGCTCAACCGGCGGTGCCCGTTGGCATCTATTGCCTCGCCGATGCGAAAAATGGTTTCAGTGCAGATCATATTGTGGTGAGTGACAATCAATTGCTAGGTGTGCAATCGGGCATTATCGTCTCACGCGTCGCTTGCCCGGTCGTCGTTGGTAATCATATTGACGGTGCTGGTGCCGGATGGTACGGCGTGCGGGTGGATGATTGTAGCGACAGTCGCATCGACAACAACGACCTGCGCGAAGTGTTTTTCGCCGTGCATCTTAGTGAGGGCGAACGCAATCGTATAGTGAATAATCGCATCGATCAGGTAGGCGCCGGCATCACCGCCACACAGCAAACTAACTTGGAGATCAGTGATAATTTCCTGCAATCTTGCCTGCTTTTAGGCATGGTGATGTTCGTGCGTGGTACGACTGCGCTGCTTAAAAATCGGGTGCTTAACTGCGGTTACACCCCTAATTTTGCGATAGGTATAGGCGTGTATGCTGAAGAGGTGTTGACGCCTTCTGGTGCACACCTGCGCATTGAAGATTGTGAGGTGCTTGACACTGGTATCTCTGCCGATGGTAGCCAGATTACTACTGGCAATGCCATCGGCATCGGTGGCTGGATGCCAGCTTGCCAGATCAGTGGCAACCGCATCGGTTATACCCAGCCCGTTATGCTCGAACCACTTAACGAACACCGTGCTCTGTTGCTTATCGGGCCGCTGGCAGTACGTTTCATTGGCGGCGCGGGCGAGTTCGCCTACATGTTCGGCAGTGCGCAGGTGAGTGATAATCACTTCAGTGGACCGGGCCGCACTCATCTGGTGGAGTTTATGCGTGTTGTAATCAATGACAACATCGATTACCGGTTCGAGAAAGTGATTTTCAACAACAATATCTGCGACCATCTCAGCGCCGAAGCCAACCCGCGCGGCGCGAGCGTGCTTTTGTGGGGCGGACATCTGATCGCTATGGGTAATTACATCAAAGCTGCGGCCAACGTCAATGCCATGTCGCTGACTAATCGTCCCAAAATCGTACTCATGGGCAACATCACCACCGGGGATTACATCAATACCGGCACCGTCACGCCGTTGCCGATCATCAATTTCAACGTCAAAATTTAAGGGGTGTACAACATGGACATCAAAACATTGGAGCAAGCACTCAAACTGCAAAATGACCTCACCGCCCGGCTTACACAAAGTATGGTAGCGCAACGCACGGGCAAGGTACCGGCCATTAAAGTCACACTCAAGGAAAAAGAGGAATTGATTGCTCGCGCTCAAGCCGAGGTCGAAATCGCGATCAAGGAGCGTGATGCTGTTGTAAGCCGCTGGAATGAGCGCGTTGCGCAACGCAAAGCGAGCGTCGTCAAATTGCAAAAGGAATTGGACGATCTAAAAGAACAGCTTGTGGAACGAAACGACCCACCCAAAGGTAAACCTGGAAATGTAAAAAAAGAAGTGCGCAGAAAAAAATCCCAGTAATAGAGGAGCAGACATTTTTTCGTTTGCGGTGACCGAAATGTTGATGTGGCATGGTGATTTGTGTGCATGCTGAGTCAAGTGATGTATCGAGTGCATACAACTGACAAAGATCGGTTGTATTGATTTATATTCAATGATTGCTCAATCGAGTGCCATACCCTCAGACCCGAAAATGCTTGGACTGGAAAACCTCTCATAAGGTATTATTTGGTCAATGCAGTACACGACTAATCCGGCACTGGATGCAGTAATATGAATAGATAGAGAGGAAGTAGATGAAGATTGCAAAAAATGTTTCGGAGCTGGTAGGTAACACACCATTGGTGCAGTTAAACCGTGTGAGCGAAGGCATAGATGCCACCATTCTCGCCAAGTTGGAATTCTTCAGTCCTGCGCTCAGCGTCAAAGATCGTATCGCCGTGTCAATGATTGATGATGCTGAAAAAGCAGGCAAAATCAAACCGGACACCATTATTCTGGAGCCAACGTCGGGCAACACCGGTATTGGTCTCGCTATGGTTTGCGCAGCTCGCGGTTATAAGTGCACTTTTATAATGCCCGAGCACATGAGCCGCGAACGCTACATTTTGATGAAAGCTTATGGCGCAGAAGTTATTCTAACGCCAAGCTCGGGTGGTATGCCCGGAGCAATGAAGCTGGCAAAAGAAATGGCTTTGGCCGATCCGCGTTACCTCATAATGCACCAATTCTCCAATCGCGCTAATCCTGCTATCCATCGTACTACCACCGCCGCAGAAATCATGCGCGACACCGACGACATGATTGATATCTTTGTTGCGGGTGTGGGAACCGGGGGCACTATCACCGGTGTGGGTGAAGTATTGAGAGAAATTTTTTCTGGCGTGCAAATAATTGCCGTGGAACCCGATGCCTCGCCCGTACTTTCCGGTGGCGAGCGTGGCCCGCACGCTATTCAAGGGATAGGGCCGGGTTTTGTGCCTGAAGTACTCAACAAAAATATATTTCACGAAACAATACGGGTCAAAGATGCAGATGCAATTAATATGGCACGGCGCCTGGCAAAGGAAGAAGGCCTGCTGGTGGGTATTTCTTCCGGCGCGGCGGTTTGGGCTGCTCTTGAAGTTGCCAAGCGCCCGTTGAATGTTGGCAAGATGATCGTGGTGATGATTCCATCCTATGGCGAACGTTATTTGTCCACTGAATTGTTTGCTGATCTGGATGCGGATTAATCAGCTACTGTATGGCATACAGGATACAGAATTAGTAGCGGATAACGCTTTCCAAAAAACCATTTTGACGGTTAGTGCCGTTTGTGTATAATGCGCGACTCTGTAAAACCGCATTTAAGCGAGGTTGTTATGTACGCAGTAATCAAGACGGGTGGTAAGCAATATCGTGTTGTCGCAGGTGAAACCCTGAAAATTGAAACCGTTGCAGGTGAAGTTGGCAGTGCGATCGTGCTGGACAAGGTACTCATGGTTGGTAGTGGCGATACGGTATCTGTTGGTAAACCTTTATTGGCGGGCGCGACTGTCACGGCAACAATAGTATCGAATGGTCGTGGCGAGAAGATCAGAATCTTCAAGATGCGTCGACGCAAGCATTACCAAAAACATCAAGGTCATCGTCAAAACTTCACTGAAATCCGCATCGACGGCATTTCGGCGTAATTGAAGGAGAAGAAGCATGGCATCAAAAAAAGGTGGCGGCAGTACCAGTAACGGTCGCGATTCACACTCGAAACGCCTCGGCGTTAAAATTTATGGCGGCGAATTAATTAACGCCGGCAGTATTATCGTGCGTCAGCGTGGCACGCAGTTCCATGCCGGTGAAAACGTTGGCATGGGCAAGGATCACACCTTGTTTGCAAAGATTGCGGGCAAGGTAGTGTTCGCCGTTAAAGGTGCACAAAAGCGTAAGACTATCTTCGTGGTTGCAGCCTAAGTACTTCCTAGCCAAGTACAATAAGCCCTATCGCGAGGTAGGGCTTTTTTATTTGCAGGATAACCGACATCATGAAATTCATCGACGAATCAAAAATTGAAGTCATCGCGGGCGATGGCGGCAATGGTGCGGCCAGCTTTCGGCGAGAAAAATATATTGACAAGGGTGGCCCCGATGGCGGGGATGGCGGTTGGGGGGGCAGCGTGTATGCGCTCGCAGATCGCAACATCAACACCCTGGTGGATTACCGTTTTGCACGCCATCACCGCGCGCGCAACGGTGAAGCGGGACGGGGCGCAGATTGCTATGGTAAAGGTGCGGAAGATATTGTGCTGCGCATGCCAGTCGGGACGGTTATTACGGATATCAATACCGGTGAATTGATCGCCGATCTGGATCACGATGGGCAAAAAATGTTGCTCGCCCAAGGTGGTAAAGGCGGTTTGGGTAATCTGCATTTTAAATCCAGCACCAACCGCGCTCCGCGCCAATGTACCCCGGGTGCTGAAGGTGAACGGCGCGAACTGCAATTAGAGTTAAAAGTACTCGCCGATGTGGGTTTGCTGGGCATGCCCAATGCAGGAAAGTCTACCTTCATTCGTGCGGTTTCCGCTGCCCGTCCCAAGGTGGCCGATTATCCCTTCACCACGCTACATCCGAACTTGGGTGTGGTGCGCGTATCGGCCGAAAAAAGCTTTGTTATCGCCGACATTCCTGGTTTGATTGAAGGCGCTGCCGAAGGTGCAGGACTGGGGCATCAGTTTTTACGTCATTTGATGCGTACCCGTTTGTTATTGCACTTGGTCGACATTGCCCCGATGTACGAAGGAGTCGATCCGGTGCATGAAGCCCGCTCAATTCTGAATGAACTGAAAAAATATGATGACGTGTTGTACAACAAGCCGCGTTGGTTAGTGCTAAACAAGCTTGATCTGCTACAAGATAAAGATGAAAAGATTGCTGCTTTTCTGCAAGAGTTCGGCGATTACACGCGTTACTTCACTATTTCCGCGATTAATGGCGACGGCTGTAAAGAATTGAGCTATGCCATCATGGAACATCTGGAGCAGGTTGCTGAACAGGAAGCGTTGGCCAACGTCGAAAATATCCAAAAAACCGATAATTTAATACTTTAAATGCATCATGAAAACCATTCTGGCCCAGTGCAAACGCATCGTCGTCAAAGTTGGCAGTAGCCTGGTCACCAATCAGGGTGAAGGACTGGATATTCCTGCAATCCAGAATTGGGCGCAGCAAATTACTACGCTACGTGAAAGTGGACACAAGGTTGTATTGGTCTCCTCCGGTGCGATTGCGGAAGGTATGCAGCGGCTAGGCTGGAAACAACGCCCCAGTGCCGTGTATGAATTGCAAGCCGCTGCCGCAGTCGGTCAGATGGGCTTGATACAGGTATATGAAAGCTGCTTTAGCGCACACGGCCTACATACAGCACAAATATTGCTCACCCATGCTGATCTCGCCGATCGTGAACGCTACCTCAACGCCCGCTCTACATTGCGCACTCTGCTAACTCTTGGCGTGATTCCCGTTATTAATGAAAATGACACCGTGGTCACCGATGAAATCAAGTTTGGTGACAACGACACTTTAGGTGCATTGGTTGCCAATTTGATTGAAGCGGACGCGCTCATTATTCTTACTGACCAGATCGGCCTTTATACGGCTGACCCACGCAAGGATCCAAATGCGATGCTAATCAGTCTGGCGCAAGCGGGCGACGAAAAGCTTGAAGCCATGGCAGGCGGCGCGGGTAGCCACATCGGGAGCGGCGGCATGCTCACCAAGGTGCTCGCCGCGAAACGGGCGGCGCGTAGCGGCGCGCACACCGTGATCGCATCCGGCCATGAAATAGATGTATTACCACGCTTGATGCTTGGCAACAGCATAGGCACGCTGCTGGAAGCGCAGCCTTTACCTTTGAATGCGCGCAAACAATGGCTGGCGGATCACCTGCAAATCAGCGGCAAGGTGACGCTGGATGCCGGCGCAGTGCATGCGCTACGTAACGAAGGCAAGAGCCTGCTACCGGTCGGTATCACTAATGTGAGCGGGGAATTTGAGCGCGGTACTGTAGTCGCCATTTTGGATACGAATGGACAAGATATCGCGCGCGGTCTGATCAACTACAATGCGGTAGAAACACGCCGCATTGCCGGCTATTCCAGTAACGAAATCGAGGCTCTCTTGGGCTATGTTGACGAGCCAGAGCTGATACATCGAGACAATTTGATTTTATTGTGAGCAATAAGCGGCGGATTCAAGTTTTTGGTGGGAATTGCTTGCCCGCTTGTTTTAGCCGTAAATCTGATATTGTTGACCGCTGGTGAGCTGCGTATAGTTCTTCATTTGTGCTCCTTTCACTTGGTCGTTTAAGGGGCTCCGATATTAACGTAGCTCGCCACCTAAATTCTCTTGCAAAAGCTGCACTTCAGAGTTGAATCTGCCCGTTTTTTGTGGCGAAAAACCACGATATTGCTAATCACTTTTATAAGTATGGAATAGAACATGAGCACTTCTGTTAGCACGAAGCGGCTATCAATAGTTTTGCTGATATTGGCTCTTGTGTTGTTGCTGTGCAGCGGTAGCTACGTATTGATAAAAGCATACCGTCCACAGTGGCTTCACCCTCCAACAAGTACTACCAACCCTGCAATAACGCCAATTTTAGGATTTGTCGACAAACTGCATGAGGACTCCGCTGACGGTGGAAAAATTTTCGTGCTCGGATGGGCTGTGAGTAAGGCGGGTATTGCACGTGTAGAGTTGGTTTTGAACGGAAAACTTAGAATACCGCTCACCATCGCTATGCCGCGCATGGATGTGGCGCAAGCCTTTCCAGATTATCCGGACTCGGGTAAAGCAGGGTTCGAAGGCAAGATCGATATTTCAAATCAATCCATCCCGTTGCAAACGATAGAACTGGTTGTTACTGACAAACAGGGTGGGAAAAGTGTTCTTACCCGGCGCACGTTACCGGCATTAGATGCCAAGCAAACATGGTCCGATCTTCTGGGTTTACGCGAGCTGAAGCGTGATGACGTGTTCTATTTCATCATGGCCACCAGCAATATTGCCAGCGGGGGCGCAACGGATGTTGATACCATATTTCGACCTTACGAAAGTGATACTGTTAAGGTCGGCATTCGAGTTCCCATTCTTTACTTGCGCACGACCAAAGGTAGGGCTAGTGATTACGCTTTTGATGCCGACTTTTCACCCAGTCATAAATGCGGCACACGGACGATCGCTGAAGACAGTCTGAACGGCGTTATTGATTACGCGGTTAAACACCAGTTACCTGTATTGTTTACGCTGAATGGCGGAATTTGGGCCGATGCCGCGTGCGATGCGCCAGAATGGGACATTAATGATGTGCTCGAACAAGATGCCGTCAACTTGCAGTGGAATGAGAAGAATCAGGTGATGGCGGATGACTATTTGAAAAATCTTTCCGGTTCCATGGATTCGCCCGAACTTGGCCGCTCGCTCGCTTTTAATATTTATGCTACCAAAAATCGATATTACAAAAAACGTAATTTGCAGCATGCTGCGTCCATTATCCGTAAGTTTGCAACACAATACCCGGCACTTTTTATTGGCATAACCACTGATCCAGATGTGTACTTAAATCCTTTTTTTGAGGGTCAACAATGGTATGACTATAACCCAGGTACCTTGCGTCAATTTCGCGAATGGTTGCGGGGAAGCGGGCCATATTCCGGACAGACTATGGCAGGCGAGCCTGATCTTTCCCGTTATAAAAAAGAAAGGCCGTTAACACTGGACGACGTAAATGTGTTGAGCGGGCGTAAGTTCAAGCGTTGGCAAGATGTTGATCCACCGCGCACATTTTCAGTGAGTATTAATCCATTCTGGAAAGATGCGTGGGTAACAGAGTGGGAGCACTTTCGCCGTCATCTGGTTAAACTGCATTACGACGAGCTTTCTCAATGGATTGGAGAAGCCGGTATAGACAAAGAATTCATTTATTCTGCTCAAGGTTTCATGGCGCCGGATACGTTGGGCATGCCATTTCCGATCCATTTGAACAGCCCCGCGAAAAACGTTGATATGGGCGGCATGTCAGTCGATGGGGCGATGCCATCCAACGGACATCTTGGTGCAATTCTCTATGGACCAAGTGCCGTCAATCAGGCCAGGATGGAGGGATCTCAATCGTTATTCTCAGTATTCCGCAATCTCGACCCTGATTGGGCGGTGGTCGAACACAATACTGCTGATTTACGCAATCCAAAACGTCTGGCGAATTTTGCTGAGGCTTACCGGTCATTGAGAGACATCCATAATTATGGTGCACGTTTTGTTTCACCGATGGCATGGAACGGTAGCCGGGGCATATTTGCCGGCCAAGCGGATTTTGTTTCTTATACAGCGCTGCGTGATACGCCTTTGGAAGATGCAATAAAGACGTTTATGATCTCGCACGCTAATCTGCCACGCCGATCGCGCTTGTGGACTTTTGGTGCAGGGGAGCATGCTGATGGAGATAGCTGGCTTCCTTCCGGAGGTACACAGGGTCAGATTGCTCCGGGAAAATTTACCTTAAGTACTGTTCCTGGATTACAAGGTCTGCTCGAATCACCGGATGATATCGCTTTTCAACCAGCTAGTTATCAAGCGATCGTTTTAAAAATTACTGAACCTGAAGTAATTACCGAGATTGGGGTGGAAGGACAAATGTCGAATGGAGAGTGGGTTACCTTGGTGACCGCCACCAATTTGTCCAGGTTACAACGTGTCAGCGCCGGTTTGATGTTGCCGTTGGCCAGCCAATATGCCGATACAGAATTTAAACGTATCCGATTTAATTGGAAGGCAGCCGGGAGCAAGCCGATGATACTGGAGCGGATTGCGCTTTATGCTAGATGAACTCATGGGTAATGAGTCATTCGTTTATCAGGCCGCTGAAAAACTCGACCATTGTTGGTAGTTGGTAAAATAGCGTCATTAAAATGCGGAGCTATAGCAATGCGCGGCGTATCGAGCCAGGTAAGCATCCCTACAAAATTCAAGCCCTTTATATTCTGATTCAAAATGGCGCATATAACCGCGACCACCCATAGAGCATCTCAAAGAGTATTCACTATATGACCTTCTCCGGATTCATTAAATTATGGGGGTCAAATGTATGTTTGATGCTGCGCATCAGCTCCAATTCCAGCGCGCTTTTGTAATGGTGTATTTCATCACGCTTGAGTTGCCCTAGTCCATGCTCGGCGCTGATACTGCCGTTTAGCCCATGCACGATGTCGTACACGATGCTGTTGACCTGTTGGCTTTGCGCAATGAAGGCCGGGTTTTGTGCAGAATCCAGCATTGAGATGTTGTAATGAATGTTGCCATCGCCGATATGGCCGAAGGCAACGATGCGCAGACCATTGAATGCGGCACGCAGGGCGGCATTCGCTTGGGCGATGAATTCCGCCACGTGGCTGATTGGCACGGCGACGTCATGCTTGATGCTAATGCCCTCGCGTTTCTGCGCTTCGCTGATATTTTTGCGCAAATTCCACCAGCTTACGGCGGTATTTTTTGAATCGACGGCGAACTCGAGGATGCCCGCATCAAACGCTTGCAGCGCATTGAGCAAAGGTGCATCCAAGGGTGTTTGCAGTACATCCGACAGTTCGATCAGCACGATCCATTCATAGCGCGTGACGAATGGCTCAACCGTATCGGGAATATGCGCTAAAACGAGATCCAGGCAGGATCTCGAAATGATTTCGAAGGCGCTTATTTTGTCGCCACAATTAGCACGCAAATGGGCGAGTAGCTTCACCGCCACTGCCGGATCGCGCACTGCTACACACGCGGTTGCCACCGATTGGGGACGCGGAAATAGTTTGAGCACAGCGGTGGTAATGATGCCCAGCGTGCCTTCTGCGCCGATAAATAAGTGTTTCAAATCATAGCCGGTGTTGTCCTTGCGTAAACTGCGTAATCCATTCCAGATGCGGCCATCGGGCAAGACGACTTCCAATCCGAGCACGAGGTCGCGCATGTTGCCATAGCGCAGCACGCCGATGCCGCCGGCATTGGTAGAAATGTTGCCGCCGATTTCGCATTGCGTTGCGATGGCGCTGAGGCCAAGAGGGAACAGGCGGTTGGCCTGCTCTGCCGCCTCTCGCACCGTGGCCAAGGTGCAGCCTGCTTCCACGGTTAAGGTGTAGTTGGTGGTGTCCAGCGCATGAATTTTGTTCATGCGTGACAGGTTAATCACGATCTGTTGGCCTTGCGGTAAGGGTACTGATCCCCCGCTTAAACTGGTGTTGCCGCCTTGCGGGACAATGGCAATGTGGTGTTCGGCACACAGCGTGACCACTGCGGCCACTTGGTGCGTATCGCCAGGCAGAATCACAGCCAGCGCTTGGCCGCTGTAACGCCCGCGCCAGTCGGTACAATAAGGCGCTGCGGTTTCGCCGCTCAGCACGTGCTCGGTGCCGACCACGTTTCTTAGTAAATTCATCAAATCTGAAAGCATATAATATTTCCTTAAAATGCCTTGTTTCACAATGGCTTTGACGATCTAGAAATCAATCGGATCAATGTCCAGCGACCAGCGTAATTTTTGTGCGGGTAGTGCATCCAGCAACGGTCGCCACTCGCGCAGGAAGTGCTGCAAGGGTTTTCGCGCTGCGCTTTGCACCAGTAATTGCGCTAAAAAATGGTTAGCGCGACGCGGCATGGCCGCAGGAACCACACCATAGATGTCAACTGGCATGGCGAGTTTAATTGCAGCGTCGCGTGCTTGTTGCAGGAAAGTATACATGTGAGTCTCATTCTTGGCTTCAGCACGCAGCATTGCCTGATACATGTATGGCGGAAAACCGGCGGATTGGCGTTCTGCGAGCAGGGTTTTTGCCCACGTATCGTAATCGTGTTCGCGCAACGCGCGGAATAAGGGATGGTCAGGAAATGCGGTCTGGATCAGCACTTCGCCCGGTTTGTTCGCACGGCCCGCGCGCCCTGCTACCTGGACGAGTTGGGCAAATAACTTTTCCGATGCCCGGAAATCACTACTGTATAACGCACCGTCCGGGTTCAGCACACCCACCAGCGTCAGGTTAGGAAAGTCATGCCCCTTCGCCAAAATTTGCGTACCGACCAGAATGTCTACCGCGTCTTCCTGAATTTGCTGACGCATGGCTTGCCATGTTCCTTTATTGCGCGTGCTGTCACGGTCTACGCGCAGAATGCGCGCCTTGGGGAAGTACTCCTGCAACGCACTTTCCACCCGTTGTGTGCCGATGCCAACTGGTTGCAGATCGGCGTTGCCGCATGACGGACAGGCGTGCGGCACACGCTCCTGATAGCCACAATGGTGGCAGCGCAAACGGCGATCTTTAAGATGCAGCACCAGCTTGCCCGCACAATTTGAACAACCGGACAGCCAGCCGCAAGCACCACACATCAACACGGGTGCATAACCGCGTCGATTAATAAATATCAGGCTCTGTTCACCGCGCTGTAGCCGCTCGGCCAGGGCCTTGAGAAGCGGCTCACTCAGGCCGTGCTGCATAACGATATTGCTGGTGTTAATGCAGCTTACCGTCGGTAACTGCGCTTGTGTCGCTGCGCGCTGGGTCAGGCGCAACATTTGGTAGCGTCCGGTCTGTGCGTTGTAGTAGCTTTCAAGTGAAGGGGTAGCGGATCCTAATATAATCGGTATGCCACGCTGGTTGGCACGAAAGATTGCCACGTCTCGTGCCGAGTAACGTAAGCTATCCTGCTGCTTGAATGAAGTGTCATGTTCCTCATCCATAATCAGCAGCGCCAGTTGTGGCAGCGGCGTGAACACTGCCAGACGGGTGCCCAGTATGATGCGCGCGCGGCCGGACTGCGCACGCAGCCAGTTCTGCATGCGTTCACTGTCACTCAAGCCACTGTGCAGACTGACCAGCTCAACATCCGGCAAGCGGCTGTGAAAATAATTTTCCAGCTGGGGTGTAAGATTGATTTCCGGTACCAGCAGCAACACTTGCCCGCCCTGTTGCAATATCCGGTTCATCAGATGCACATAAATCTCGGTCTTACCACTACCGGTGATCCCGTGCAGTAGAAAGCAGCCAAAGCATGACGCTTTAGTAATGGCGTCCACTGCTTGCTGCTGTTCCAAGGTCAATGTATGAGTATTATTGAATGTAAATTTACTCGAAGCCGCAGGCACTGCACACGTCTCGATCCATCCTGCTTCTGCTAATGCTTTAAGCGCAGATGTTGCGCTGGGTGATAACGCGCGCACTTGTGCGGCAGTTAATGGGCTCAACTTCAAGGCTGCAAGGATGCGGTGTTGTACCACCTTGCGCTTAGGTAGTAGATTCAAATCGAGCGCATGGCCGCTAACGCTTAGCCTGTATTGCATCGCTTCCTTGAGCGTGACCAGCTGGCTGGTACGCAAACGTACCGGCAAGGCAGACAGCACAGTAACGCCAAGGGGGTAGTGGTAATAGTCGCTGCAGAAGCGCAGCAAAACAAGCAGTTCATCGGACAGCGGTGGAATATCCTCCAGTATTTGCAAAATGGGCTTGATACGTTCCGGGGAAAGGACGGAGTCCATTGCGCACTCCATCACCACGCCTGCCATTTTTTTGCGTCCAAATGAAACCAGGACGCGCTGTCCCGGAATGATCGCGATGTTATTGTCTAGCGAATAATCAAATAGTGTTGACAATGGCACATCCAGCGCGACGCGAACAATTGTCATTTAATAAAATTTGCTCCAGCAATTTCTATCATATTGAGCTAAGCCAACTGACTTAATTGAGTATTTTTTGTTGTCCACATAAGCTGTGGATAACAATGTGGATAATTCCAATATAAGTAGGCTAACTACTGATGTTGTATACGGTTTTGACCAGCCGCTCATTTCGTAGGCACAATTTATTTGTATTAAAAACAATATCTTGCGTTTTTCGATTTAATACCAAGATGAAAACTTTCCTAAAAGTAGATCACTACGCGATTTGTGTATAACCAGACGTAATGTCAAGCATTTTTAATGGTATTTACGACTTAGATCATGAACTGCCTGTATCAACGCCGCAGCATGGTCAGGATTGGTGAATTGAGAAATGCCATGTCCCAGATTAAATACATGACCACTGCCGTAGCCATAGCTAGCCAGTACACGTTCTGTTTCGGTACCGATAACTTCCGGCGTGGAAAACAGCACGGCTGGATCCAAATTACCTTGCAGCGCAACCTTATGCCCCACTTTTTGTCGCGCTACCCCAATGTCCATGGTCCAGTCCAACCCCACCGCATCGCAACCAATATCGGCGATGCTATCCAGCCACAAGCCTCCTCCTTTGGTAAATACAATGACTGGAATTTTAACGCCGTCATGTTCGCGCTTTAGTCCCTGTACGATTTGCTGCAAGTAAGGCAATGAAAATTCGTAGTAGGCAGCATGCGAAAGCACACCACCCCAGGAATCAAAAATCATCACGGTCTGCGCCCCCGCTTCAATCTGGGCGTTAAGATACTGCGTTATCGCTTGTGCAGTGACTTCCAGAATGTGGTGCATCAGCTTGGGTTCTTTATACATCAACGTTTTTACGCGTGCATAATCGTCGCTGCCGCCGCCTTCCACCATGTAACAAGATAACGTCCACGGGCTGCCAGAAAAACCAATTAAGGGCACGCTGCCGTTTAGCGCTTTGCGAATTTGCGACACGGCATCGGTGACGTAACGCAGATCCTTATTGATGTCCGGCACCCTTAATGCTTTGATAGCAGTCTCGTCGCGCAAGGGGCGCTCAAATTTGGGCCCTTCTCCTTCGGAGAAATACAATCCAAGACCCATGGCATCCGGTATGGTGAGAATGTCGGAAAACAGAATTGCGGCATCCAGGGGGAATCGATCCAGCGGTTGTAATGTAACTTCCGTCGCCATGTCAGGGCTTTTGCATAAATCGAGAAAACTGCCGGCACGCTTGCGCGTGGCACAATATTCCGGCAGATATCGCCCGGCCTGGCGCATCATCCACACGGGGGTATAATCAGTCGGCTGACGCAATAAAGCACGCAGAAAGGTGTCGTTCTTTAATTTGAAATTCATGTTGTTCTCTTTTAATTTATATTGACTAAATTTAAACAGCGTTACCCCTGATCTTCCCAACTCCCCTTGTCGGGGCGACTCGCCAGGTAATTTGGTTATGCAAAGGGTCTGCATTATTGATGGAGCAGATAAATGCAAAAACCAGAAAGATAATATCGTCTTCAAGCATCAATATCTTGAAATGAAAGGATGCTTTGCGGTATTTTGTTGTGCATCATCTGCCACAGATGGAGAAGGATTTTTGAGTATCCCAGCGCGAATATAGTGAAAGCAACCATGTTCCGTAGCACTAAATTACTCTGAGCGTCCGGGCGGTTCCCCGGAATAGCCACTATTAAGCGCAGTCAGCGCGGCTTGCTGATTGCAACCCGCCTTCAGCGCTGGAAGGACAGCTCAAGTTAAAGCGGTAAACTGGAACTCCCCATCAAATACTCATCCACGGCACGCGCCGCTTGACGGCCTTCGCGTATTGCCCAGACTACCAGCGACTGACCGCGACGCATATCGCCCGCAGCGAAAACCTTAGCCACCGATGTCTGATAGGAGCTCGCCCCCTCAGTGCTGGCTTTGGCATTGCCGCGACCATCTTTTTCAACGCCAAACGCTTCCAGGACTTGCTGCATCGGGCTAACGAAGCCCATAGCCAAAAGTACAAGATCGGCCTTCATTTCAATTTCGCTGCCCGGCACCTCTTGCATTTTTCCGTCTTTCCATTCGACGCGCACGGCATGCAATTTTTCGATCTTGCCATTGTTGCCGGTTAATTTCTTGGTTGCCACAGCCCAATCACGCTGACAGCCTTCGTCATGAGAGCTGGAAGTGCGGAGTTTCATTGGCCAGTAAGGCCAGATCAGCGGTTTATGCTCCTGCTCGGGCGGGCGCGGCATGACCTCAAACTGGGTCACCGAAGCCGCCCCTTGACGGTTGGATGTACCGACGCAGTCAGAACCCGTGTCGCCACCGCCGATCACCACCACATGTTTGCCCGTTGCTTTAATCTGATCGGGTATTACATCTCCCGCCACGATTTTGTTTTGTTGCGGCAGAAATTCCATTGCGAAATGTACGCCCTGTAATTCACGGCCTGGCACTGGCAAGTCACGTGGTTGTTCAGCCCCACCGGTTAATACCACGGCGTCGAAATCATCCTTTAATTTTTGTGCTGGTACCTGCATACCGATATGTTGTTTGACGCGGAATTCCACACCTTCGGCACGCATTTGTTCTATACGACGGTCAATGTGCGATTTTTCGAGTTTGAAGTCGGGAATACCATAACGCAAAAGGCCACCAATTCGATCATTTTTCTCGAATACCACCACGTCATGTCCGACACGTGCCAATTGTTGCGCACAAGCCAAGCCTGCCGGGCCAGAGCCAACCACGGCAATCCTTTTGCCGGTCTTGGTCTGTGCGGGTTGTGGAATCACCCAGCCTTCTTCCCAACCTTTGTCGATAATGGCATGCTCGATTGATTTGATGCCGACCGCATCGTCATTGATGTTCAATGTACAGGCTGACTCACAGGGTGCAGGACAAATGCGACCGGTGAATTCTGGAAAGTTGTTGGTAGAGTGCAGCACATCCAGTGCCTGTTTCCAGTGACTACGATAAACTAAATCATTCCAGTCCGGGATGATGTTATTTACCGGGCAACCTGTCGTACAAAATGGAATGCCACAGTCCATACAGCGCGAACCCTGCACGGAAGCCTGCTGGTCGGCCAGGCGCGGTATGAATTCCTGATAGTTTTTCAGGCGTTCCGCGACGGGCAAGCTGTGCTCGCTTAAACGGCGGAATTCCATGAATCCGGTAATCTTACCCATTTATACAGCCTCCAATTGCTTGGTTTGTTCCGCCGCGACTTCCTGTAAAGCACGGCGGTATTCAGTCGGCATAACCTTGACAAATTTTGGCAAGTAGTGCGTCCAATTATTTAGAATATCCTGAGCGCGGATACTGTTGGTGTAGCGCAGATGCGCACTCACCATATCGCGCAACACCTGTTCATCAGCCTTGCCAAGGTGGTTAAAATGTACCCGGCCATGCGTCTCGATTTCGCCCAGGTCACTTGCGGCAGCCTCATCGGGTACCGGTTCCAGTTGTACCATCGCCAAATTGCAACGATGTTCGAAACTGCCATCCTCGTCCAGTACATAAGCAACGCCGCCGGACATGCCTGCAGCAAAATTGCGCCCGGTCTGGCCCAGCACAACCACTATGCCGCCGGTCATGTATTCGCAACCGTGATCGCCCAAGCCTTCCACTACCGCAATGGCACCGGAATTACGTACTGCGAAACGCTCGCCAGCCACGCCTCGGAAATAGCATTCGCCGCTGGTCGCACCGTACAACACAGTATTGCCAACGATGATATTTTCCTCGGCCACGATGTGGCATTCCTTGGGTGGGCGCACCACAATGCGTCCGCCACATAACCCTTTGCCGACATAGTCATTGCCTTCTCCAGACAGCTCGAAGGTAATACCGTGCGCGAGAAATGCGCCGAAACTTTGTCCGGCCGTACCTTGTAATTTCACCATAATCGTATCGTTCGGCAATCCCGTTTGACCGTAACGTTTTGCCACTTCATGTGACAGCATTGCACCGGCGGTGCGGTTAACATTACGAATGTGGCCTTCTATTATTACGGGCAGCTTTTTTTCCAACGCAGGCATGGCTTCGGCAATGAGCCGATGATCCAACGCTTGGGTTAGCCCATGATCCTGTTCTTCGGCATGGTGGCGCGCCACGCTAGCCGGTACATCAGGCTGATGGAAAATTTTGGAGAAGTCCAGGCCCTTGGCTTTCCAATGTGCAATGACATGTTTTGCATCAAGCAATTCGCTACGACCGATCAGGTCATCGAATTTTCGAATACCGATCTGTGCCATGAGTTCGCGCACTTCTTCGGCCACAAAGAAGAAATAATTCACTACGTGTTCAGGTTGGCCGGTAAATTTCTTGCGTAGCTCAGGGTCTTGCGTCGCCACACCCACCGGACAGGTGTTGAGATGGCACTTACGCATCATGATGCAACCCTCTACGACCAGTGGCGCTGTAGCAAAACCAAATTCATCCGCGCCGAGTAACGCGCCGATCAACACATCGCGTCCGGTCTTCAACTGGCCGTCCACCTGCAAAACAATCCGTCCACGTAACCGGCTTAACATCAGTGTTTGCTGAGCTTCCGCCAGCCCGAGTTCCCACGGAGTTCCGGCATGCTTAATGGAAGACAACGGCGAGGCGCCTGTGCCACCATCATGGCCGGCAACCGTTATATGATCCGCCTTGGCCTTGGCCACTCCGGCCGCTACTGTGCCAACGCCCACTTCCGATACCAGCTTGACCGAAATGGAGGCATGTGGATTGGCGTTTTTCAGGTCATGAATGAGCTGCGCCAGATCTTCGATGGAATAGATATCGTGATGCGGCGGCGGTGAAATCAACCCCACCCCCGGTATCGCGAAACGCAATTTAGCGATGTATTCCGACACCTTGTGGCCGGGCAACTGGCCACCTTCACCCGGCTTTGCGCCCTGCGCCATCTTGATTTGAATTTGATCGGCGCTCGTCAAGTATTCTGCGGTTACACCAAAGCGACCCGAGGCCACTTGTTTTATTTTGGAACGCAATGAATCGCCCGCCAATAAAGTCAGATCGGCTTCAATGCGTCCTTTGCCTATAATTTCAGATAGTTTCTCGCCGCCTTTGATTGACTTGAAACGCATCGGGTCTTCGCCACCTTCGCCCGTGTTGGATTTTCCCCCGATACGGTTCATCGCGATAGCCAAAGCGGTGTGCGCCTCGGTGGAAATAGATCCAAGCGACATTGCTCCCGTAGCAAAACGTTTAACGATTTCTTTTGCCGGTTCGACCTCTGCCAGCGGGATGGGCGCGCCGGCGGGCTTGATCTCAAACAAGCCGCGCAATGTCTTCATGCGCTGAGTCTGGTCGTTAATCAGTTTCGCGTATTCTTTGTACGCTTGCCCATTGTTGGAACGCGTGGCATGTTGCAGCTTGGCCACGACATCCGGCGTCCACATATGCTCCTCACCCCGTACACGATAGGCATATTCACCGCCCGCTTCCAGCGCATTGGACAGCACCGGATCGTTGCCGAAAGCGGCTTGATGAATACGCATCGCTTCCTCAGCCACCCCATGTAAGCCTATGCCCTCGATTTGAGTCGCCGTGCCGGTGAAATACTGCGATACAAAATCAGCGTTCAGGCCGATGGCCTCGAAAATCTGCCCGCCGCAATAAGACTGGTAGGTGGAGATGCCCATTTTGGACATGACCTTGAGCAGCCCTTTGTTTATCGCCTTAATGAAACGCTTATTTGCATCCTTGTTCGATAGATCCGCAGGTAAATAATCGCTCATGGCAGCAATTGTTTCATAGGCCAGCCATGGGCATATC
Organism: Candidatus Nitrotoga sp. HW29; assembly: GCF_924101635.2. Taxonomy (GTDB): domain Bacteria; phylum Pseudomonadota; class Gammaproteobacteria; order Burkholderiales; family Gallionellaceae; genus Nitrotoga. The sequence goes on from NZ_CAKMAA020000056.1 coordinate 70,645, forward strand.
GCCTCAGCGCCATAACCGGCAAGGAGTGCGAAGTGATGGGTTTCACGCACAGAACCGGAATCCACTACCAGTCCGGTGCTGGTGCGCAACCCTTCGCGTACCAGATGATGGTGCACACCCGCACAAGCCAGCAAAGCCGGAATCGCCACGCGACCACTTGAAATCGCACGATCGGATAAAATCAGCACGTTGTAACCATCCGCAACTGCCTGATCGGCTGCGGCACTCAACGCTTTAATCGCGCCTTCGCAACCCGTTGCACCTTGTGCCGTAGGATAAGTGATATCCAGCACCAGCGCTTTATAACGTCCTTGAGTCAATGTGCTGATGTCGCGCAGCTTGGCCAGATCTTCATTGGACAGCACGGGCTGATGTACCTCAAGGCGCAGCGGTGGATCGGTTTCGTCGATACCGAGCAGATTGGGTTTTGGGCCAATAAACGAAGTAAGTGACATGACGATCTCTTCACGAATCGGATCGATCGGTGGATTCGTCACCTGAGCGAAAAGCTGCTTGAAATAGTTGTACAGAACTTTGTTTTTGTCCGACAACACAGGCAAGGCGGCATCATTACCCATAGAGCCGGTTGCCTCTTCCCCTGCGGCAGCCATGGGCGCAAGAATGAATTTGATGTCTTCCTGCGAATAGCCAAATGCCTGTTGCGTATCCAGCAGGTTGGTGTCTAACAAGCTTTGCTTTACGTCTACACTGGGCAAATCACCGAGGAAATAACGTGATTTCTCAATCCACTCGCGATACGGTTTTGCGGTAGCGAGCTGCTGCTTCAATTCGGCGTCGTCAATAATACGACCGGCTTCCAAATCGATGAGGAACATTTTGCCCGGCTGTAGTCGCCACTTTTTCACAACTTTACTTTGCGGAACATCCAGCACACCCATTTCAGATGCCATCAACACCAAGTCATCATCTGTAATCAAATAGCGTGCCGGGCGCAGGCCGTTACGATCCAGTGTGGCGCCGATCATGCGACCATCCGTGAAAGCCACGGCAGCGGGGCCATCCCACGGTTCCATCAACGCAGCATGGTATTCATAAAATGCGCGGCGCTCTTCATCCATCAATGGGTTACCCGCCCACGCTTCAGGAATCAGCAACATCATCGCGTGCGGTAACGAATAACCGCCTGCCACCAGCAGTTCCAGTGCATTATCAAAACAGGCAGAATCGGATTGGCCTTCTACAATTAATGGCCACAATTTTTCCAGATCTGCGCCCAGCAGCTTGGATGACATCGCTGCATGACGCGCTGTCATCCAGTTCACGTTACCGCGCAAGGTATTGATCTCGCCGTTGTGTGCAATCATACGGAATGGATGCGCCAGATCCCAAGAGGGGAACGTATTGGTGGAAAAACGTTGATGTACCAATGCCAATGCGCTGACCATGTTCTCATCTTGCAGATCGAGGTAATACTCGCCGACTTGATCGGCCAACAACATTCCCTTGTATACGATCGTACGGGCAGAAAACGATGGTATATAAAACCCCCGTCCTTGTTCGTTGGGCAGGCCGCGCACAGCGTGTTCTGCAATCTTGCGAATGACAAATAACTTACGTTCGAAGCTATCAACATCCGTGCAATTCGAATCGCACCCAATGAATACTTGGCGTACCAAAGGTTCAACCGCCTTAACGCTCTCGCCCAAGCTGCTGTTGTCCACCGGCACATCGCGCCAGCCCAATAAAATTTGTCCTTCCGCGGTAATCTTGTCGGCAATCACCTGCTCGCAGGCGGCACGTGCCGCTGTATCGCGTGGCAGGAATAACATGCCCACCCCGTATTTGCCCGCTACCGGTAGGGATATACCCTGTGCAGCGCATGATTTACGCAAAAATGCATCCGGAATCTGGATCAGAATACCCGCACCATCTCCCGCCAAGGGATCGGCACCCACCGCGCCGCGATGAGTAAGATTCTTGAGTATCTGCAAGCCTTGACAGATCATGTCATGGCTCTGCTTACCCTTGATATGCGCTACAAAGCCTACACCGCACGCATCGTGCTCATGGCGCGGGTCATACAAACCCTGCTGGACCGGCAACGAAGAATGACTCACACGTTGTTCCTCATTAAAAATCACTAACCCACAAAAAAAGTGGCGACACACATCGCCACAGCGTTATCCATACAATCTATGTTTACAAAATACAAAGCGAAAGGGCGGAAATATTACCTTGTCTCGGGACGAACAGCAACCTAGAACCTGTTCGAATATTAAATTCAGGCTAAATGGCGGGTATCCTCAATCACTCTGCTATTTTTCGCAACAACAGCAAACCATAATGGTGAACCTGAGGGTACACTTGAAATCTGGCTACTCTTGGTTATGTCTATCTGAATAACGGCAGCCGCCCAACTACATATTAATCTGAAAAGTGAACATCACACATTATGATAATCAGACACTCAAAGACAATGCATAAATCCTCTTGTTTTTTTGTAAGAAACTTGAGGTGTCTGTGTATGTACATTGGAAACGTCATAGACGATTTCTGGTCAAGGAATTGCTCATTTGCTAAGAGAACACTCTTGATCGGAATGACTTTCGGTCTAATGACAACGGCCAAAGCAGAAATTGTGACAATACTTCCAGCTAGCCCAAAAAGCCTTGAGTCAGTTATCGCTAGAATAGAGGTGTCGAACTCATGTTTTTATGACTTTCGCGTTCCCATACAGCTAAAACAGGTAGGCACTGTTATTAGAGTTGATATTACCGCAACTTCTAATTGTGCAGAGCTTGGTATGCCGCCCCCAATGCCAGATCTTGACATTAAACTGGGACAGTTTCCACCAGGTGTATTTAGTGTCGATGTTTTTCGTACATACATACCAAGTACGGGTATCGCCCTTCCAGCACTGCTGTTGGGTTCGGCACACTTTACCGTTACTGACAATAATGCCACCAAAACCGGGCCGTTCCCTCTCGTTGATTACACCGACCACTGGTGGAATCCACAGGAATCCGGCATGGGTTTCAGCATTATGCAGCACCCCAGTGACCGAATATTTGCCGCGTGGTTTGTGTACGATCAAATGGGCCAACCTACGTGGTATACGCTCCAGCCGGGACAATGGCTAAGTTCTACTGTGTACACTGGCCCAATTTACAAGACAACAGGTACCTACCTGGGCGCAACATATGACCCTGGTCAACTTGTCGTAACGCCGGTAGGAACGGGAACATTTAGCTTCCATAGCTATTCCAGCGCTACATTTGCATACACAGTTGAAGGCAAGGCGGGTTCAAAGGAAATTACGCGGTTATCCTTCTAACGTGAATTTTGCATAGCTACAACGCAGCGAATTTGTTTGTATAGTTTGAATCTCTACGGGTTCAATTCCCCGCTCCTTGGAGCGAAGGCTGGTTGAAAGCCAGCGGCTTGAAAAGCGTAGTTAATACCCCGTAGCTTGCTGCGGGGTGCTTTATTTTTGCCGAGCACTGAATTTTCAGAAGCGCCCATCAGTTGATGATAAAATTACACTGCGCTTCGCAGCGTAATGTTTTGTGTTGCAAGTGCTGCTCAATATTCAAAGATGCTGATACATAAATATGCCGGGAAATCTCTTTATCGTTAGTGCACCATCGGGTGCAGGAAAAACCAGTCTGGTTCGCTCGTTACTGGCCAGTAATCAACAGGTTGATATTTCTGTTTCTTACACTACTCGAGCGCCACGTCCAAATGAGACCGAGGGGGAAGATTATCATTTTGTGAGCCGTGAAACTTTTTTGGATATGGCAAAGCAGGGGGATTTTTTGGAAAGCGCTGAGGTATATGGCAACTTTTATGGTACTTCGCAATCCTGGATTGAAGCTGAAATTTTGAGCGGGCGCGACATACTATTGGAAATTGATTGGCAGGGTGCGACGCAAGTACGGCGCGCATTTTCGGATTGCATCAGCATCTTTATTTTGCCCCCCTCTTTGCAAGCGCTGGAGGATCGCCTGCATGGGCGCGGACAAGATGAAGCCGAAGTGATCGCACAACGCTTGCACGCCGCGAAAGAAGACATCGCCCATGTCGTAGAGTTTGATTATGTTATTATTAACGACAATTTGGACATTGCTTTGCAACAGCTTAATGCCATCGTCGTTGCCGCAGGACTTCGCCGCGATAGGCAACTTGCACGCCAGCAAACTTTAATTAATCAACTGCAATAAGGAGACACTACACTATGGCCCGTGTAACGATAGACGACTGTTTGGTAAATATCCCTAACCGATTTGAGCTCACCTTGGCTGCCGCCTACCGCGCACGCCAGTTGGCCAATGGTGCCAGCTATCTGGTGGCAGAATGTAAAGATAAGCCTACTGTAATCGCCTTGCGTGAAATCAGTGAAGGAAAGGTAGGGCCGGAAATTCTCATCCGTGGAATAGCCTAGGTATCATAGTTTCCAGCTACTTGTCTTCTAGCTGCGATACATAAGCGACCTGAACAAAAATGCCAGAGTTTAACGAGAGATTAGGTCGCGCGAAATTGATTTAATCGCTCTGGAATTCTATTGTATGAAGATGCATTTCATCCAATATCTACCCAAACTCACTATATCCACGCTTACCTAAAAATCAATCGAATTGCTAGCTTGAGCCGCACAATGCGGGACATAAGCTGATAGAACAGACTGCACAGCGATTAAGTCTTCCTCCTCACCCACCAACACCGATGCTTTATAGCGCTTCCCTTTCCTATGCTGCCAATGCTGCTGCCTACTTCGTGGCCATTGCGGATTTGCCTTGGGCGGTGTGGCTGGATAGCGGTGGGCGGGGGCGTTACGACATTTTATGCGCGCAACCCATCGCCACGCTGGTTACACAGGGTGCCTGCACGGAAATCACAAATTCAACCGGTGTGCAGCGTTTAGCCAGTGATCCATTTGATCTCTTGCGCCAGCAATTGGGGGCGCCCGTCGCAGCAATACCGGACATTCCCTTTTTGGGCGGTGCATTGGGCTACTGGGGTTACGATTTGGCGCGCCACTTGTTTACTTTACCCACACAGGCACAGGAAACTGAACATCTGCCGGACATGATGGTTGGTATCTACGACTGGGCGATTGTGCTGGACCATCAGGAAAAGACTGCACGTCTGGTGTCGCAGCAACGCGAACACGCAACAGAGCAAGTGTTGCCGCAAATTCTTGCGCGATTAAAACAGAACAGCAACGCACCTCAAGGAAAATTCAAGGTACATGGCCGCATTCAGTCGAATTTTACCCGCGCGGGGTATCAATCCGCTTTTGATGTCATACAACGCTACTTGCACGCGGGTGATTGTTATCAAGTCAATTTGGCACAACGCTATGCAGCACGTGCTTCCGGTGATTCATTACAAGCATATCTCGAATTGCGTCGCCTGAGCCCGGCACCTTATTCTGCTTTTTTCGATTTTCCGCAGGTGCAAATTCTATGCGCTTCGCCGGAACGATTTCTGCAAGTACAGCAAGGGCGCGTTGAGACCAACCCGATTAAAGGTACGCGTCCGCGTCACAACAATCCGCACGAGGATGCAAAGAGAGCGCAAGAATTGGGCCATAGCGACAAAGACCGTGCAGAGAACCTGATGATTGTTGATTTGCTGCGTAACGACTTGGGTAAGAGTTGTATACCTGGTTCAGTGCAAGTACCCAAACTGTTTGAACTGGAGAGCTTTGCCCAAGTGCATCATCTGGTAAGTACCGTCACGGGTCAGCTTGCGCCAGGGCGGGATGCGCTAGCATTGTTACGCGATTGTTTTCCCGGTGGCTCTGTAACGGGTGCGCCGAAACAACGCGCCATACAAATCATCGAACAATTGGAGCCGCATCGACGCGGAATTTATTGTGGCGCGATTGGTTATATCGGTTTTGATGGCAACATGGATAGCAATATTGCTATTCGTACTCTGGTATTCGCCGATGGCGAAATTCGTTTTTGGGCGGGGGGTGGGATCGTAGCGGATTCCGACGCAGATGCAGAATATCAAGAAACGTTACACAAAGCAGCGGCAATGCTGAAGGTCTTGCAACAATATGGCGGTGACTATGAGCAAGAAGCATAACGTTCAGCCATTAACGGGGTAAAGCAGTAAGCTAACTACTGTTGGATTTATTCATCGGGATAAGTTTCGGGTAGAATGCGCGCTTCAAATTCAAACTTGTTAAAGGCACCGCCATGTACAAAATTGCACCTAGCATTCTCTCCGCCAATTTCGCCAAGCTCGGCGAAGAGGTTACCAATGTCATTGCCTCCGGCGCGGATATTATCCACTTCGACGTGATGGACAACCACTACGTACCCAACCTGACCATTGGGCCACTGGTGTGCTCTGCCATTCGTCCGATTACCCAGGCAGAGATCGACGTACACCTGATGGTCAAGCCGGTGGATCGTATCATCCCGGACTTCGCCAAAGCCGGTGCCAATATTATTTCTTTTCACCCGGAAGCGTCTGAGCACATCGACCGCACGCTGAGCTTGATCAAGGAAAACGGCTGCAAGGCCGGGCTGGTATTCAATCCCGGTACACCCTTGAGCTATCTCGACCATGTCATGGACAAAATCGACTTGATTCTGATCATGTCGGTGAACCCTGGCTTCGGCGGCCAGAAGTTTATTCCCGATGCGTTGAATAAGTTACGCACCGCGCGCCAAAAAATTAATGAAAGTGGACGCGACATCATGCTGGAAATAGACGGTGGTGTGAACACCAGCAATATTGCGGAAATTGCTGCTGCGGGTTGCGATACCTTCGTAGCCGGTTCCGCTGTGTATGGTGCCGGCAAGGACACGGATCCGCACCGTTATGATTCCATTATCGCCGCTTTACGCGCCGAACTAGCAAAAGTAAGCAAATAATGGTGCGAGCACATTTCCCACTACGCATCTCCGCTATCCTTATCGATCTGGATGGTACGTTACTTCATACTGCGCCTGAACTGGTGGCCTCCGCCAATGGTATGTTACGTGACTTGGGCCGTCCTGCCGTGTCGCAAGATCTGCTGACAAGCTATATCGGTAATGGGGTCAGTTGGCTGGTGAAACGCGCGTTGACCGGTGACATGCATGCCGAGCCGGATGCAAATCTATATGAGCAGGCGCTGCCGATTTTCGAACAGCACTACAAGGAGCTGCTATTACAGAGTAAACCGTTTGATGGCGTGATTGCCGGGCTGGACGCCATGCAGGCGGCGGGTTTCCGTCTAGGTTGCATTACCAACAAGGTAAAACGCTACACCGAGCCCCTGCTTGAGGGTTTAGGGCTCGCGCATTATTTTGAGATTGTGCTGTCCGGCGATAGCCTGCCGGAAAAAAAACCCCACCCGCTGCCGTTATTGCACGCTGCAAAATTTTTCGGCGTTCCGGTGGAGCAAGTGCTGCTGATCGGCGATTCACTCAATGACTCGGTTGCGGCACGCGCCGCTGGCTGTCCAATCGTTTGCGTGCCCTACGGTTATAATCATGGCGAGCCGGTAGAGACATTGGATCTGGATGCCGTGATTGGCACGCTGCCAGATGTGATTAAACTGATTCAAAAAGTATGATCGAATGACACACGAACATTTCAAAATCTGGAGAGAGACTGCTGCATGGCGATGGTGATCACCATTCCGTCCGGTGTGGTTGCCCCGTTTTAGTGCCGCCGTCTTTCCCTTTTTTGAGTTAGGAGCAATTCGTGTTGAATCCCATTTCTGAACAAGCTTTTGATCAACTTGCCGAGCAAGGATATAACCGCATCCCTCTGGTAGCAGAGACCTTTGCTGATCTGGATACGCCATTGTCGTTGTATCTCAAGCTTGCCAATAAACCTTATTCCTATCTGCTGGAATCAGTGCAGGGAGGTGAACGCTTCGGCCGCTATTCCTTTATCGGGCTGCCCGCCGATACACGCATTACCGTGCGCGGCAAGCACATTACGCTCACCACTGCGAGTGGCGAAACCGTCCAAAATGCAGACAATCCTTTGGACTTCATCAAGGACTATCAGTCGCGTTTCAAAGTCGCCCCGCTGTCCGGATTACCTCGTTTTACTGGCGGGCTGGCGGGTTATTTCGGCTATGACACCGTACGTTATATCGAACCCCGTCTGGCCAAAACGCAAAACCAGGATGTGCTCGGTACGCCCGACATACTGCTCATGCTCACCGAGCAGCTAGCGGTAGTGGATAATCTGTCCGGCAAGCTCTTTTTTATCGTACATGCCAATCCGCAACTGCCGAATGCTTATGCCTTGGCACGGCAGCGTCTGCAAGAACTCGCACAGTTGCTACGCCAACCCGTGGAAATACCCCGTGCCCCGCAATTCCCTCCCCAGGAGGCTATCTCTGAATTCGGTGAGGAAGCTTATAAACAGGCCGTAGATAAGGCCAAGCGCTATATTTTTGACGGCGATATCATGCAGGTTGTGCCTTCGCAGCGCATGAGCCAGCCATTTCCTGCTTCACCGCTCAATCTGTATCGAGTGCTACGTTCCATCAACCCTTCCCCCTACATGTTTTATTACGACATGGACGATCACCAAGTGGTTGGCGCTTCACCGGAAATTCTGGTGCGGCTGGAAGGTGACAACGTAACCGTGCGCCCCATTGCCGGTACTCGTCCGCGTGGCAAAACCCCGCATCAGGATATTCAATTGGCGCAAGAACTGTTGGCCGATCCAAAGGAGCTGGCGGAACACCTGATGCTTATAGATCTCGGGCGTAATGATGTGGGTCGCGTCGCGCAGCAAGGCACGGTGAAACTCACCGAGAAAATGGTGATTGAGCGGTATTCGCACGTGATGCACATTGTGTCCAATGTCGAAGGCACACTCAAACCGGGGTTGGATGCAATTGCGGTTTTGAAAGCCACTTTCCCGGCTGGCACGGTGAGCGGTGCACCCAAAGTTCGCGCGATGGAAATCATTGACGAACTGGAGCCTACCAAGCGTGGTATTTATGCGGGCGCAGTTGGCTATCTTGGTTTCAACGGTGATATGGATCTTGCCATCGCCATCCGCACTGCCGTGGTCAAAGCAGGCACGCTTTATGTTCAATCGGGAGGGGGTTTGGTAGCCGACTCGGTACCAGCTAGCGAATGGATGGAAACACAGAATAAGGCACGCGCCGTGCTACGTGCCGCCGAGATGGTACTGGCTGGGCTGGATAACGGTGGCGAAACAGGAATTGGCTGATAGCTTGCGCGGCAGAAACTTACATTTTCAATAACAAGGTTGGACTTGTGTTGTCAGGCGCTTAAATTGTGATATTCGCCATGACCGGCGTATGATCCGATGGACGCTCCAACTTTCGTGGCGTGCGATCTATCGAACAGGCAGTGCAATTCAGTACCAGCGCTTCACTCACCAAAATGTGGTCTATGCGCAATCCCATATTGCGGCGGAAGGCCATCATGCGGTAATCCCACCAGGTATAGGATTTTTCCGGCTGCTCGAACAGCCGGAAACTATCGCGCAGTCCAAGTTGTTCGAGCGCTTTGAACGCCGTGCGCTCAGGCCCGCTCACCAGCACATTGCCTACCCATGCTTGAGGATCATGCACATCACGGTCTTCGGGTGCGATGTTGTAATCGCCCAGCAGCACAAGCTTAGGATAGCGAACCAACTCGTCCTTTAGCCACTCCTGCAAAGCCGTGAGCCACGCCAATTTGTACTGATATTTGTCTGAATCGACACTCTGTCCATTCGGCACATAGATGCATACCACACGCACGCCGTTCAGCGTGGCAGCAATCACGCGCTTCTGCTCATCTGAAAAGTTGGGTATGCCGACCATGACGTCTTCAGGTACAGCCTTGCTGATAATCGCTACGCCGTTGTAGGTCTTTTGCCCGCTGAACACAGCTTGATAGCCAGCCTGTTGTAGTTCTGCCAGGGGAAATTTACTGTCCTCTTGCTTGGTTTCTTGCAAACACAGCGCATCCGGCTGATTAACTGCCAGCCAATCCAATGTATGGGGTAGGCGCACCTTAAGGGAATTCACATTCCAAGTCGCAATTTTCATGCATTCACTCTATTAAATATAAAATTTCTACCATCTTGATGGATAAAAAACCGACTGTATAAGATGTGCATGCTTTGTTTACTATCTTTATAAAACATAAGTTTGCTTTGCTCGATCGCCATAAAAACTGTCGCTTTATTTGGTTTGTTGCTCCACATTTTGTTTTAAATCTTCAGCGTTTTTTATCTGGGTATGCTCTACATTTTTGGCTTGTTCAAGCTCTGTATGTTGCTGCTGGAGCAAGTTGGCGGACTCGGTTTTTGGTAGGGGTGTTTTCGAAGGTTTTTCGCCGCAAGCGGTGATGGTCAGGGTTGTGGCGCTCAATGCGCAGACCAGTGTCAGGTTTCTAATTTTCTTAAATGTGCTTAAGATTAATTCCATGACATCTCCGATTGGGCTAATGTTGACTTCCAGTGTTCGTTGGTTTGGCTGGTATTGGCTTGGCAGGTGGTTGTGATTGCGGGGATGGTGTTTGAGAGTAACCTGCCGTATCCAGTGCCGCACCCCATTGTTCAGTCTGAAAACCCTTGAGCCAGGCTTTTCCCACTGCGAGTGTCGGCACGCCGTCACTACCAGATAGTTGCTTGAAAGCGTCGAGCTCTTCTTTGGTACGCAAGAGATTTTCGGTAAACGGAATACCGCGCTTATTCAAAAATAAGCGCGCCTGTTTGCATGGATCGCTACAATTTTCGGCCACATATAGCGTGACGGGAAAATTTTGTTTGGCGCGACGGCTTGCATAAGGTAGATCGTTCGCATCAACTGTTGGGGCAGCGCCAAATTTCTTTTGTTCAACGTTTGCCGCATCCGCCGCCGGGGCATCGCCGTAATGTACCTTGCCGGATTTATCTACCCAGCGGTATAGCCCGTCTGCCTGTGCACTGCTACACACGAGCGCTATCAATCCTGCCCATACGAAATGCTTTTTCATAGTGTCTTTATAGAAATTGAACAAAATTTAATTTGCCGCTACCAAACCGCTGTGCCGTAATAGTGCATCAATTGACGGCTCACGACCTCGAAATGCCACAAAAGATTGCATTGCATCGCGGCTACCGCCTACCGCTAGTATTTCTTCACGGAAGCGAAGACCCGTTGTTAAATTAAGTACGCCACTCTCCTCGAACAGGCTATAGGCATCTGCGGACAAGACTTCCGCCCATTTGTAGCTGTAATAGCCAGCCGCATAGCCACCGGCAAAAATGTGCGAAAAACTGTTAGGGAACCGGTTGAAAGCGGGCGGGATAAGTACCGCCACTTTGTTCCGCACTTCGTCCAGCAATTGCTGGATAGTCAGCGCACCCTGTGGATCGAAGTCGCCATGCAGTCGCATGTCGAACAAAGAAAATTCTATCTGGCGCAATGTTTGCAGGCCATTTTGAAAATTTTTCGCCGCCTGCATTTTGTCAAATAATGCGCGCGGTAATCTTTGCCCTGTATCGACATGCCTGGTCAAGTCTTGCAGTACATTCCATTCCCAGCAGAAATTTTCCATAAATTGGCTGGGTAATTCCACTGCGTCCCATTCCACGCCGTTGATACCGGATACCCCGAGATCTTCCACTTGCGTTAGCAGATGATGCAGGCCATGACCGAATTCATGGAACAGGGTAATGACTTCATCATGGGTGAAGAGCGCGCGTTTGTCTCCGACCGGTGCGGCAAAATTGCAATTGAGGTAGGCAACGGGTGTTTGGATACCAGCCGCAATGCGGCGGCGCGAGATGGCATCATCCATCCACGCGCCACCGCGTTTGTTGCTGCGTGCATATAAATCGAGATAAAACTGACCTACTAATCTGCCATCACCGTCCAGGATGTCGTAAAAACTCACTGTTAAATCCCACAGTGGCGCCGGCGCAGAGCGGACGGTTAAGCCGTATAGCGTTTCTACCAATTTGAACATGCCATCCAACACTCTATCTTCCGGGAAATATTGCTTCACTTCCTGTTCGGAAAAAGCATAGCGCTGTTGGCGTAAATGTTCACTGGCGTAGCTGACGTCCCATGCCTGCATATCGGTTATGTGGAGTTGCGTACGGGCAAATTCACGCAACTCTGCCAGATCTCGTTCGGCGAAAGGTCGTGCGCGTTGCGCTAATTCACCCAAAAAATCCTGCACCTGTTGCGGCGTGCTTGCCATCTTGGTTGCCAGTGATAACTCTGCAAAATTGGAAAATCCCAGCAGATGTGCTTCTTCGTCGCGCAGTTTTAAAATCTGCTTCATCAACGGTGTGTTATCCCATTCCGGCTTGACTTGATCTTCGGCTGAGGCGCTCGACGAAAGCTCGCTGGCGCGGGTGCTGTTTGCGGTGTACATACGCTCGCGTAGCGCACGGTTATCCGCATATTGCATGAGCGGGCCATATGAAGGGGCTTTCAGGGTGAACAACCATCCCGTTTTGCCTTCCTGTTGCGCTGCTTCGGCAGCAACCTGACGCTCGTCTGTTGGAATGCCGGACAACTCTGTTTCATCTTCAACCAGCCATGTGTAGGCGTTAGTAGCATCCAAAATATTATCGGAAAAACGCGAACACAAGGTGGAAAGCTCTTCTTGGATGGTAAGAAAGCGTGCCTTTTGTGCTTCCGGCAATTCGGCCCCGCCAAGGCGAAAATCACGTAGCTGATTCTCAATAATTTTCTGGCGTGCCGAACTTAAAGTTGCAAATTCTGCACTGGCGTGTACGGCCTTTACCTTTTGGAACAGTGCCAGATTTTGTGCCAGTTCAGCGTAATACTGCGTAACTTTGGGTAAATTGGCATTGTATACTTCGCGCAGTGGAGTTGAGTTTAGCACTGCATTCAAGTGTGAAACCTGTCCCCATGATCGTGACAATCGCTCGTTGGCATCCGCTAACGGTTGTATGAAATTATCCCAAGTGGGGGCAGATACATCGGCTAATAGTCGCTCGCATAGTTCACGATTTTCAGTTAAAAGCTGATCAAGCGCCGGCGCAACGTGTTTGGAGCGAATTTCCTCAAAACGGGGCAAACCGGAAAAATAAAGTAATGGATTCATCTTAAAAACAACCTTTCATTGATGTTTCATAATGGCCTGCCAGCAGGCAGATTCAAGTACGGATCGTAGCAGATCCGTCATGAAGAAAAGTAGTGTGCCAGCTTAAAGTAACCGCGGTTTTGTCATAGACGAGCAGCATCTCTCCCTGAGCAGAATTTCGAATTCCTCAGCTGGGATCGGTATACTGAAAAGGTAGCCTTGCATTTCGTCACAACGATGCAAACCCAGAAAAGATTTCTGCTCATCGGTTTCGACCCCTTCGGCAATTACTTTGAGTCCCAGATCATGTGCCATGGAAATAATGATTTTGGCGATTATTGCGTCATCCCTGTTGGTGGTGATGTCACGTACGAATGATTGGTCTATTTTAAGAAAGCTTATTGGAAAATGCTTGAGATAATTTAGGCTTGAATAGCCAATACCGAAATCATCAATCGCGAGTCTCACCCCGATTGCCTGGAATTGAGAGAGCGTGGCTATGGCCGCTTCTACATGCTGCATGACCATGCTCTCAGTTAGTTCCAGCTCAAGGTAAGAAGGATCCAGTTCAGTCTCTTTCAAAATACAGGTAACGACTCCAACCAGATCCTGCTGCTTGAACTGGCGTGCCGAAAGGTTGACGGCGATGCTTACCGGCTTTAGTCCGGCAAGCTGCCATGTCCTATTTTGTTCGCAGGCAGTGCGCAACACCCATTCTCCGAGCGGTACGATCAGGCCGGATTCTTCCGCTACGGGGATGAACTTGATCGGATAAAGTAAGCCTTGGGTAGGATGTTGCCAGCGTACCAAAGCTTCCATACCGGTGATTTCACCGCTAGCTAAATCCACTCGCGGTTGATAATGGAGTACAAATTCCTGGCGATTAATTGCTTGTCGTAGGTCATTTTCCAGCGTTAGCCGTTCTAGTGCCTTGGCATTCATTTCGGTGGTGCAGAATTGGGCGTTGTTGCGGCCTTTGTTCTTGGCCAGATACAAAGCGCCATCGGCACTTTGAAGCAGGGCCTTGGCGTCCTCGCCATCTTTGGGATAGAGCGCGATGCCGATACTGCAGGTGACAAGTAGTTCGTGGTCTTCAATAGTGAGTGGTTTAGCCATAAGCTTGAGGATTTTCTGCGATACCATCCAGGCATCATCTTCCGATGTCATGCTGTCCAGAATTACCACGAACTCATCTCCGCCCAGGCGCGCCACAGTATCGCCCTCTCGCATACAGGCGGAAAACATGGCGGCAACCTGTTTCAACAACATATCGCCGGCATGATGGCCCAGGCTGTCGTTTACGTTCTTGAAATTATCCAGGTCAATGAACAGAACCCCCAATCTATTTTCGTGACGATGCGAGTTGGTCAGTGCCTGGACGAGTCGATCATGGAATAAAGCCCGACTGGGCAGTCCGGTCAGGACATCGTTATAGGCCAAGTAATTAAGCTTTTCTTCCTTTTGGATATATTCCAGTGCGTATGAAATATTTGCGGTCAGTTCGGTGAGCAATTTTATTTCTTCCATATCGAAGAAATTTGGCTCTGAGGCATAGAGAACGAATAAACCAACCGGTTGATGATCTCCCATCAGGGGGAATATGCCCATGGAATGGTAACCACGCTGCCTTGCATCGATATGCCAGTGCGCAAGCTTGGGATCGGAATCGATGTCGTTGCAGATAACAGGTGTTTTTTCCTGTATCGCTTGTACTGCCAGCATTAAAGCATGGGTGTCATTGTTCTTGATGGCCAAGGTAATTTTGTCAAGATACCCTTCATCAAAGCCTGACCAAGCCAAGGGTGTCAGCCCCGTTCCTTGAGAGTCCACCGATCCGATCCAGGCCATCCTGAAATGGCCGTGCTCTACTGCGATACGACAAGCTTCAGTATATAACTCTTGCCGATTTCGAATATGCACAATGGCCGCATTGATGCCGCTCAAAATTGCGTAGAGGCGGTTGAGCCGAATGATTTGAATTTCTGCGCGTTTGCGTTCCGCGATCTCTTCGTTTCGTCCCCGTACAGCTTGTTCGAGGAGCTGGTTATGCTCAGCGAGAAGGTCATTGCACTCTTTTAAGCGTAATAGATTGCGCACGCGCACCCATAACTCGGCACGATCTATTGGCTTGGTAAGAAAGTCTTCTGCCCCGGCATTTAATCCGGCCAACTTGGAATCGCGATCATCCAACGCGGAAAGCATAATGATAGGAAGGTTGCGAGTGGCAGGATTGGCCTTGAGCTTGGTCGCCACATCGTAGCCATCCATGTCGGGCATCATGACATCGAGCAGAATTAAATCCGGGGGTTGCTTTGCCACCATTGTCAATGCTTCTTCTCCGCTGTTGGCAGTAACGGTAAGGTAGCCTTCCGGCTTAAGTAAAACTTCCAGCAAGCTCCTGTTTTTGGGCTCATCATCCACAATCAGGATTGTTGCTATAGGGGAAGTCATGGTGGACTTTCTTCTCTATTCAGCGCTATTGAAGAATATAACAAACAATCACGCTTCGCCAATTGTGTTTTGATCTCTGCCAACAGTATTTGATAGCGCAATGGTTTAGCGATGTATCCATCACAACCGGCGTTACGGCAGCGTTCTTCATCCCCTTTCATTGCCAGGGCGGTCAGTGCGATGACCGGAATGGTATGCGTAGCAAGGTTTTGCTTGAGTAGTGTTGTAGCGACCAGGCCGTCCATGCAAGGCAACTGGATATCCATCAGGATTAAGTCGGGTTGTTCGGTTTGCGCTAATGTCAGGCCAGCTTCCGCATCCATGGCACTGAGCACACTGTAACCTGCCTTTTGCAAAAGCAGTATGGCCAGTTTCATATTTGCGGGGTTATCTTCGACCACCAGTATTTTGGCCATGTTAATCTTCCTCTCGGCGAATCATCAGTGCCCACCGTACCTCGTTGAGAAACTGGTCTTGGTTCAATACTGTTTTGTTTATGATTTTTGTTACATGAGGGTCAAGTGCGGCACGGTCCTCGGCAGTGAGTTGCTTGGAGGTAACGACCAGAATCGGGATACGCGCAGTGTCAGTGCTGTTTTTAAGTGCCAGCACCACGTCAAAACCATTTATTTCCGGCATCAACAGGTCGAGCACGATCAGATCAGGCAATAAACGGTACGCCATCTCGATTGCCTCACGCCCGCCATGGGCCTTAACTACCGTATAGCTTGTATCCTGCAGATGAAGGGCAATGATTTCCACTGCCATGAGATCGTCATCTACGATTAATATGGTCAGCGGTTGTTTGGGTTGTGCTGATGATGTTGTGTGCAGGCCAAGATCGGTCAGCGTATCATGTAAATCCGCACGGCTGATTGGCTTTTGTAGTATCGCCGAGGCACCGAGAGATAGACCCATGCAACGATCTGCCATAGTAGAAATGATCACCACCGGAATATGAGCCAGAGCAGGAATTTTTTTGATGCGAGTGAGAAACTCCCAGCCAATCATGTTAGGCAGCAAAATGTCCAACGTGATTAATGCCAGTGGCTGTTGCATGGCGAGGCTGAATGCAGTTTCGGCACTAACGGCACGTAGGGTTTTGATATCTAACAATTCCAGTTGAATACGGATTAATTCGGCTGCCCGGTCATCATCCTCCACCACCAAGGCGAACCGCTCTCCTGAATGGCGGAGCGCCATTAATGGTGATGGAAGAGCGGAATCGGCTGGTTCTTCGGTCAGGGCGGTAACTGTTTCTTCGGTCATCCATAGTGGTAGCCATACAGTAAAGCAGGTACCTTGGCCCTCGGCGCTTTCCACCGCTACTGTACCGTCATGTAGTTCAACGAGACTCTTGACTATCGCCAAGCCTAATCCCGTTCCTTCGAATTTGCGTGCCAGGCTGCTATCAATCTGGCTGAAGGGCTTGAACAGCCGCTCAAAATTTTCATTAGCGATGCCGATGCCGCTGTCGGTAACGCTAATTTCGATGAAATCCGTAATTTTGTGGTTATTCCAAGGGAAGCTCAGTCCCCCCCATTGACTGGTTAGCTGACCAACTTGGGCACGTGACACGCGGCGAGCCCGCATGGTTATATTACCGCCTGCAGGAGTAAATTTGACCGCATTAGATAGCAGGTTATAAACGATTTGCTTGACCTTGCGTAGGTCTGCCTGGATATCGCCCAGCCCGTCGGCGATATCCAAATTGAGATGGATGTGCTGGGCAGCAGCTTTTTCTCTGACCATAGACAGACTATTGGAGAATAGTAAGGGCAGGTTAATCGGTTCCAAGTGGAGGATCATCTTGCCGGCTTCCATTTTTGATAAATCCAGGATGTCGTTGATGAGAGCCAGCTGATGTTGGCCGCTCTCTAAAATATCGCTTATATAGCCGCGTTGTTCATCAGTCAGGTCACCCATCAGGCCATCTTTGAGCACTTCAGAAAAACCGATAATGGCGTTAAGCGGTGTTCTGAGTTCATGCGACATCGTAGAGAAAAACTCCGATTTCATCCGGCTAGCCGCTTCCAACTCAACATTCCTCTGTTGTACCTGCTCATGCTTTTTATGCTCTGCTTCTGCTTGCTTGCTTGCGGTCAAATCTCTTGTCACCACAATGTGAAGCTGCCCTATATTAAAGCGGATTTCACGCGTTTTGAATTCCAGCGGAAATTTTGTGCCATTTTTGCGCACGCCCACCATTTCCCTGCTTACTCCAGGAGCGGTGGGTGTGCTCAACTGTTGAGGTTGCTCAAGCGAACTTTTATGCCGGTCCCGAGTTGACTCTCGCGTCAGTAAACTGGCATTTCTACCAATAATTTCATTTCCTTTGTAGCCAAAAATCTGCTCCGCAGCCGGGTTGAAGATTTCGATTACACCGCTTTCGTTAA
Organism: Candidatus Nitrotoga sp. HW29; assembly: GCF_924101635.2. GTDB lineage: Bacteria > Pseudomonadota > Gammaproteobacteria > Burkholderiales > Gallionellaceae > Nitrotoga. The sequence goes on from NZ_CAKMAA020000056.1 coordinate 88,487, forward strand.
TTGCAATGATGCCTTCATCCACGTTGTCCAGCACTGCACGGGTACGTGCTTCGCTGTCGCGTATTTGGCCGATCACTTTCACCAAGTTATCGTGTATTTCTTTCAGGGCTTTCATCAGCTGGCCAATTTCATTTGTTGAGCTGATTTTGATTTGTTGCGTCAAATTGCCTTCGGCAACACCCCGGGCAATCTTAACTACATCCTCCAGCGGTCGAGAAATGGCGCGGACAAGTATAAATCCAATCCATATAGCCAACCCCAAGCCAATGATTGCGGTAGCGACGATAATGTTGCGAATGATGTCGTAGCGTCTTTGTACCTCTTCATACTCTTGCTTTGTCACACGTAATTGCAACTTGCCAAGTGTCTTGATTCCTTTCCCAACCGGTTGATAGAGGGGGCGGATATTTTCCACGATGATTCGGCTTGTTTTATCTAAATCGTGGGCTCGCAAAGCGATTGCTGCCGGGATGAGACCCTGGGTAACAAATTTTTTGTAGTCGTCGGAAAATTTTGCTGCCAGTATTTTTTCTTCGGGTGTTAGATAGGTAGCCATGTAGGCTTTCCATATTTCGTTAATCTCCGCTTCATTTTTTTTCAGTTTTGTAATATTAATGTTGATTTCTTCGGGCGTTGACGCTATCAGGCTAGCCGTTATGGCGATGCGGTTTTGCAATATTAATGATTCAATGTCCGTCAACTGATCGAGTGCAATGATGCGATCCTCATAAACAGTTTTCAAACTGTTTCTCGCTTTGCTCATGCCAAATAGGGAGATCGATTCAATTCCTAACAAGGTGATTGCGATGAAAAAAAAAGTAACAATCAAACGCGATTTAATGGTTAAATTTTTAATCATGTTTTTTCAAGGGTAATGGTATATGCAGCGGTGAGGCATTTGTGATATGTCTTAACACACTGTTTATAAGTATCAATCAATTTTTACATAACCGTCCGAGCGAAATGTAGAAATGCTAATGATTCAGATATAGAGCACTGTGAAACTTTTCACGCCTTGCTTTGAGCGAACTTTAACTGCCTGGAAAAGGCTATTACTGAATGGCTAATTTAAATCTGCAAATTGCCGCACAATCAACGCAATTGCCCTGCTTTTGATTGGTAGACAAGTTGGCCATCAACCAGGGTATAGCGCACGCGGCCTTGCAACTCCATACCGAAGAATGGCGTGTTTTTACCTTGGCTTTTCAATGCTGCAGGTTCAATTTTCCAGTATATTTCAGGGTCGAACACGCACACATCGGCAACGGCTCCGACCGACAGATGTCCAGCGTCGAGACCTAATATACGCGCAGGTTGTAGTGTAATTTTGGCGAGTCCATCGGCGAGCGTAAGACGGCTCTGTTTCGCCCACTTGAGCGCCAGCGGTAGTAGCAATTCCAGTCCGGTCGCGCCTGCTTCGGCCTCGGCAAAAGGCAATTGCTTGGCATCATCGTCCACGGGCGTGTGATCGGAACAAATTGCGTCTATCGATCCATCGAGCAAGCCGGCATGCAAAGCATCGCGATCGCGCTGACTGCGTAACGGTGGTACCAAATAGCAGTTGGCATCAAAGAAACCGATATCCATTTCGGACAGGTGGACATGGTTGGCAGATACATCGCAGGTAAGCATTAATCCCTGTTGTTTGGCGGCACGTACCAGCGCCACTCCTTCTGCACTGGAGATGCGGCAGATATGTAGCCGTACGCCGGTTTCACGTGCCAATTGCAACATGGTGGAGAGTGCAATGGTCTCTGCACACACTGGAATGGCAGGTAAACCCAGACGTGTTGCTACTTCGCCATCGTGTGCTACACCGTCGCGTGCAAGAAAGCTGTCTTGCGGGCGTAGCCAAACACTGAAACCAAAGGTGGCGGCATATTGCATGGCGCGCATCAGCACACGCGTGTCGGTAAGCGCAGTATCGGCTTGACTGAAGGCGATACAACCGGCATCGGCCAGCTCGGCCATCTCGGTAAGTTGAGTACCTTTCAGCCCATATGTCAGCGCACCCACTGGGTAAACACGCGCTTTATTCAATGCACGAGCGCGATACTTGAGCATCTCTACCAGACCCGGTTCATCCAGTGGCGGATCTGTATCTGGCGGGCATGCAAGTGTCGTGATACCGCCTGCTACAGCTGCATCCATCTCGGATTCAAGGGTGGCCTTGTATTCGTAACCCGGTTCGCGTAGACGTGCGGCAAGATCGATCAAGCCGGGGGCAACCACAAGACCTGTCGCATCAATCACATGATGCGCCACAAAATCTGCCGGTGCGCTACTAATAGCAGCCACTTTACCCGCTACGATAAATAAATCGCAGAGGCCATCAATTTGATTTTTGGGGTCAATCAAATGCCCATTGATAATCTGGATATTCATTGCCCAACTCCCGCCAAGGTGCTCATTACCGCCATACGTACTGCAATGCCAAAAGTGACTTGTGGCAATATCACGGATTGTGTTCCGTCCGCAACGCTGGAATCGATCTCCACACCACGATTCATTGGCCCCGGGTGCATCACGATGGCATCCGTTTTGGCTAGCACCAATTTTTCCTGAGTTAGACCATAGTACTTGAAATATTCTTGTGCGCTGGGCAATACCGCATCCTGCATGCGTTCGTTCTGCAGGCGTAACATCATTACCACATCCACATCACGCAAGCCTTGTGTCATGTCGTGATATACCTGTACCCCGAGTTTATTGACGCAGCTTGGTAATAATGTCTTGGGAGCAATGACGCGAACTTCCGGCACACCTAATGTGGTCAGCGCATGAATTTGCGAACGCGCCACGCGCGAATGCAATATATCGCCGACGATTGCTACCCGCAGGTTATGAAACTCTTTTTTGTAATGACGAATGGTGAACATGTCGAGTAGCGCTTGTGTTGGGTGTGCATGACGCCCGTCACCGGCATTAATAACATGGATTTCCGGCGCAACATGTTTGGCAATGAGATGAGCTGCGCCGCTTTGCGAGTGGCGCACTACAAACATATCGGCGTGCATGGCGCATAAATTATCAACCGTATCAAGCAAAGTTTCACCTTTGCTGGTGGCGGAAGAGCCAATGTTCAAATTGACTACATCGGCCGAAAGACGTTTGGCAGCAATCTCGAACGTAGTACGGGTACGGGTGCTATTCTCAAAAAAAATGTTAAATATTGATTTGCCGTGCAGTAAGGGCAGTTTTTTAATGTCGCGACCTTCGGCCAGATTCATGAAGGAAGATGCTCTGTCTAGAATGCCGCGTAAAATAGGTGCGGGCAATCCTTCAGTAGAGAGCAAGTGTTGCAGTTCGCCATGTTTATTGAGTTGTGGATTGTTCATGGAATTTGTTCTATTGCGGGCTCATTAAAATAGGCTTGCAAAATTTGCTGCGCTGCAACCTGGTCGAGCAACGGTTTTTGTTTGATACCCCATACACCCATTTCAGTCAGTTGCGAGCTTGCGGTAGTGGAGGTATACCGTTCGTCCACCAAAATGGTAGGCAAATTAAAGCGCCCCTTGAGGCGCTGAGCAAAGCGACGACATAAGCGCGTTAGCTCGTGTGGTGTGCCATCATCATGACAGGGTAATCCCACCACGAGTGTAGATGGTTCCCATTCACGGATAAGCTCTCCGATGGCAGCAAAGCGCTGTCCATTATGTTCACCATGCAAGGTTATGAGTGGTCGTGCGGTGCAAGAAATTGAATTACCCACTGCTACTCCGATGCGTTTGGTGCCAAAATCAAATCCCAGCAAAATACCGGATGCCGTGATAGCTGCGCCTTCGTCAGGCATGTCCCGCATACTCTGAGAGTGATGCATAATCTATCCCCAGCAGCGCCATTGCAGCAAGTAAGCGTTCCTCTGAAGGTAATTCGAATAGAATATGCTCAGAAGCCGGGACAGTGAGCCAGGCGTTTTGAGTTAATTCATGTTCTAATTGCCCCTGTGCCCAACCCGAATAGCCTAAGGTTAGCAGCAGGTTTTTGGGTTCTAATCCTGCACCTACCGCTAGCAGAATGTCTTTGGAGGTTGTCAAACCGAGATTGTCATTTATGACCAGAGTAGATTGCCATTGCCCCACCGGTTTATGTAGTACAAATCCCCGGTCAGTTTGCACCGGCCCGCCAAAATACACCGGCATGCTGCTTGATTCAAATTCACCCATTGGAATTTTAGTTTGCTCGAACAACTCGTTGAGTGTGAGATTGGTCGGGCGGTTCACTATAATGCCCAATGCACCTTGTTCATTGTGTTCACAAATGTAAACAAGCGTCTTGGCAAAAGAAGGATCTGCCATGGCTGGCATGGCAATGAGAAAGTGATGTCTGAAATCAAGTTGCGGCATGGCTATTATTGTAATCCATAAAGCAGCTTCTTAAGTCAAGAGAATAATTGTACCGAGCAAAGAAGGTAGCCAATTACGATAGAACCGTTAAATGCCTAGGCGTTTCCATATTTCCAACGAAGGAGCAGATTGGTTGAGCGTATAGAAATGGAGGCCCGGCGCACCACCGGCGAGCAGACGTTCGCATAGTTGCGTGACAACATCAAGACCGAATGCTTGGATAGACTCGATGTCATCGCCATAGCTTTCCAATACTTTGCGTATCGAGCGTGGAATTTCTGCACCGCATGTATCGGAGAAGCGCGCTAATTGCGAAAATTTCATAATGGGCATTATGCCGGGCACAATGGGAAGGGTAACTCCCGCTTTGCGGCATTCTTCAACAAAACGGAAGTAACCATCGGCATTATAGAAGTATTGGGTGATGGCAGAATTTGCTCCGGCCATTACTTTGCGCTTAAAGTTTAGTAGATCATCGCGCGGTGATTTTGCTTGCGGATGGAATTCCGGATAGGCTGCCACCTCGATATGGAAGTGTTCGCCAGTTTCGACGCGAATGAACGATACCAACTCATTGGCATAGTGGAATTCGCCAGAAGTGGCCATCCCGGAGGGCAAGTCACCACGCAGTGCTACGATGCGCTTGATCCCCATGTTTTTGTAGGTGTGCAAAATTGCGCGAATATTTTCGCGTGTAGAGCCAACGCAAGACAAATGAGGTGCGGCCTCATAGCCATCGGTCTGAATCTGCTGTACTGTCTCCAGGGTGCGTTCACGTGTGGAGCCGCCCGCACCAAAGGTAACCGAGAAAAATGCGGGTTTGAGTACTGCTAATTGTTTGCGTGCGGCGGCGAGTTTGTTTGCACCTTCTTGTGTTTGTGGTGGGAAAAATTCAAAACTAAATGATTTAGAGTTTGTCATGATGGATGATCACCGCTCCTGTTATGAAATTTTTTGCTGCAGGAACAGTGATAGAACGAAGGAGAGCACACTATATAATAAAGCACCGGTCACACTTGCCCAAAAGCCATCGACTTCGAAGCCTTCCAGCACTGAACCGGCAAACCAGAATAGCAAACCGTTAATGACAAGGATGAATAGACCAAGCGATAGAACAGTGACCGGCAGGGTAAGCAGAATCAGTAAGGGCCGCAGAAGTGTATTAATGAGGCCCAGTACTAATGCAGCAATTAATGCGGAGATGAAACCAGCCACATGAATCCCAGGCAACAGGTAAGCGACCGCCAGCAGTGCTATTGCATTGAAAATCCAGATCAGAAGGAGTCGCATAGGTTGTCTCCGAGGTTACTGTCAAGTGTGTAAAAATTATATTTTAGTAGCGATAATGATCCGATTTGTAAGGCCCTTCTTTAGGTACACCGATGTAAGCGGCTTGTTGATCTGTTAGTGTGCTCAGTTGTGCATTGAGCTTCTTCAGTTGCAATATTGCAACTTTTTCATCCAGATGTTTGGGCAAGGTATACACGCCGACCGGATATTTACCGGTGCCCTTTGCTGACTCGCTCCACAGCTCGATTTGGGCGATGGTCTGATTGGCAAATGAGGAGCTCATCACATAGGAAGGGTGGCCCGTGCCACAACCCAGATTCACCAAGCGGCCTTCGGCCAGCAGAATGATGCGCTTGGCGGGTTGACCATCTACTGCGGGGAAAATGATGTGATCGACTTGTGGTTTGATGTTATCCCACGTGTATGCCTTAAGCGAGGCAACGTCGATTTCGTTGTCGAAATGCCCAATATTACACACGATGGCCTGATTCTTCATTTTCTTCATATGCTCATGAGTGATCACATGGTAGTTACCGGTGCAGGTCACGAAAATGTCACCATGTTCAGCAGCGTAATCCATGGTAACCACACGATAGCCTTCCATGGCAGCTTGTAGCGCGCAAATCGGATCAATTTCCGTTACCCAAACTTGGGCTGACAGTGCACGCATTGCTTGTGCCGAACCTTTCCCCACATCTCCGTAACCGGCAATAACAGCAATCTTTCCCGCAATCATTACATCGGTGGCACGTTTAATGCCATCTACCAGCGACTCTCTGCAACCGTACAGGTTGTCAAATTTGGATTTGGTAACCGAATCGTTGACGTTGATACCGGGGAATTTTAGCTCGCCGCGCGCATGCATCTGGTACAGACGATGCACACCAGTTGTGGTTTCTTCCGTCACTCCTTTAATTGCCGCCAAGCGTTTGGAATACCAGCCAGGCTGCGTAGCAAGGCGCTGTTTGATAGCTGCATATAGAAAAGTTTCTTCTTCTGAAGTAGGCTTACTGATAAGGGACGCATCTATTTCGGCGCGTGCACCCAGATGCAACAATAAAGTCGCATCGCCACCATCGTCCAGAATCATGTTGGCGTGATTGTCGTTAGGCCATTCAAAGATACGATGGGTATATTCCCAATACTCTTCAAGTGATTCGCCTTTGATTGCAAATACGGGTGTACCGCCTGCGGCTATGGCTGATGCTGCATGATCTTGGGTAGAGTATATGTTGCAGGAAGCCCAACGTACCTCCGCTCCCAAGGCTTTTAGGGTTTCAATCAATACGGCAGTCTGGATGGTCATATGCAGCGAACCGGCAATGCGTGAGCCGCGCAATGGTTGTGCATCTGCATACTCTTCGCGAATTGCCATCAAGCCTGGCATTTCAGTTTCGGCAATAGCAATTTCCTTGCGTCCCCAAGGAGCAAGATTGATGTCGGCAATTTTGTAGTCGGTAAATTCAGTGTTGGTAACGGCGTTCATACTTCTCTCCATTCAAGTTAATGAATGAGCGCCGTTGCTACAGATGTACCCCAGTGTTCCAAGCCTGGCCTCGTCTGATGCAAGGTCGCAGCGCCCCTCAGAATCGGGAAAAAGTTTCGAGATAGATGATGCTGATAATTTTAACACAATCACAGCGACGATTTACAACCAGAGAAATCAAATCTTGGTCAAACCTCACTTGTTCATGAACAAGTTTAACAAGTAAGTTTGATTTTTTTGCCATTTTTGTAAATAAGTTGGACATAAGTCATGTTGTTCTTTGGACTAGCTGTTAAAAATCAAAGAATGACTTACATCACCCGTGTGATTGAATAGGCGATCTATAGATTTGGGGGAGAAATCCATAGGTCGTGGCTTGTTGTCATCTGATAAGGCATGATTGAAACTCTTTTATCAGGCGTTATGAAAAATTAATATAAAAAATATTTATATACAAATATTTAGTGCAAAATGAGCGATGCCCATGCGGACTGAGAAGCTGTGCTTGATCGTTCGATTATCTAAGGTTAAGAACGGATACCGCTGCATTAATTAAATTCTGTTTATATAAAATTTGGGACATATTTATGCGATCAGCAAACTTACCAGTAGCTTCAACCGGCTTGCGCCAACGATTGAAAA
>NZ_CAKMAA020000057.1 GCF_924101635.2 Candidatus Nitrotoga sp. HW29
ACCCCATGCCCTGAAATTACTATACGCGCGGCTGAGGTATGTAACTAATTAGGAACGGGTTTGAATCAAACTCGGATTGCCGAAAAAATGGGTGTGGACAAATCGACAAGCACAGGCGGTTGTCTTGCCACTTCAATACGGCATAAGCCTGGAGCAAACGGCGCAGGTCATCGGATTATCCAAAGGTTGGGCATGTCGTTTACGTAACCAGTTCATTGCTGGCGGAGCGGTAGGCGATAAAGGCAAGTCAGTGCGCGGAGGACGGCACAGGGAGCACTTCACCCCTGAGCGCGAAGCCGAATTACTCAAACCATTTCTGGAATCCGCCAGTATCGGCGACGTTTTAGCGGTCAGCCAGATCAAGCCTCAACTCGAAATGGCGCTGGGACGGGAGATATCAGTATATAAATTGCTGCATCGACACAACTGGCGCAAGCTCGCACCTGACAAAAGGCCTCCGCAAAGTAATCCTGTGGCACAGGAAGACTGGAAAAAAACTCCCCGAAACACTTGCCGAAATCCGCCAGAACTGGGCCAAAAACGAACCGATCCGACTGATGTTTCAGGACGAAGCGCGTTTTGGGCGCATCAACGACGTGCGTCGCTGCTGGGCTCCCAAACCCATACGACCACTATGCCAAGCTATGCTGACCCACGAGTACACCTACGCCTACGCAGCAGTAGAGGCCAAAAGTGGGGAGCTCGATTCTTTGATCTTGCCGTACGTCAATACCGACTGCATGCAGTTGTTTCTCGATGAGGTGGGTGCGCGTCATCCCAGCGACAAAATCGTAATGGTGCTCGATGGCGCCGGCTGGCACTCCAGTAGGTTGCTCAACCCGCCACAGAACATGAAGTTGTTACCTTTGCCACCCTATGCTCCCGAGCTCAATCCAGTCGAACATGTGTGGGACGAATTGCGTGAGAAGTACTTCCATAACCGCGTCTTCGATAGTTTTGATGCACTGGAGGATCAACTCGAAGTAGCCCTGCGCCTCTTCGAGAATAATGTGCCAATGATCAAGTCCATTGTGACTTTTGAATGGATTGTTAGCGCTTTATTGAATTAGAAATTGAATAAAAGACTGATCGCGTGCCACTAGCATGCTTACAGAAGATTAAGCAACATCAACCACAAACGCATTCACTAAAAAATGAAGTCAAAAATATCAAGTACAATACCGTGAACAAGTGAGCACATCGCTTCTATGCCAAATTTATATTGTATACACCTCTAACGTAAAAAACTGTTAATCAGCCGTGATTGACGGCGAGCAAATCCAAGCCCCGCAAGTCCGAGTCCTAGCAACGCTAAAGTTGCAGGTTCTGGAACAGCTGCTACCGATTGAATATTGGCTGTTTGATCAATACCACCACTACTTTCACTACTTTCGAACCCAGTCGCCGGCAAGATCGAGCCAGTAAAGCCCGAACCAACATCGGCAGCAGGTCCAACAAAGGTGTAATCCATTGGATATGAATCCAAGCTGATAAGAGTCTGCACCAAACTGAATGTTTCAGGGATGTACTCCTTACTCACAAAGATATTTTTGACAGGGCTCAGATTTCCACTAATCTTACTTTTTGGAACATTGGTTACCCCCGCTTTACCTTGGGCTGCAAAACTGGACAAAGCTGAGCCCAACAACGGTGCAGCCGACACCGAAAATGGGCCGCAAAAAAAACCTACCACTGCCAGTACCAGCACCAACTTAAATGAACTACCGTTACGAGCACTTCTAGAACTACCGTTATGAGCACTTCTAAAATAACTGAATGGAATTCTCATGCTGATTTCCTTGTGGAAGTTAAATAAAAAACAATCAAGCTTAATTATGACAGTAGAGGACATCTGTAGCAAATGTCAAGCATTATTCATGCCAATTAATTTATAAAATATAAAACAATTAGTTACACATAAACCCATGTTACCGTTGCAAACCATGTAAAAATTTTCGACATCATTTAAAATCAGCTGGCAGTGCTCTTAGAGCCTGTTCACGATCTTGCTGAAATTCGAGATAATGACCGAATGCGCAAGAAAAAAT
>NZ_CAKMAA020000058.1 GCF_924101635.2 Candidatus Nitrotoga sp. HW29
GCCCAAGCCTTCGTAATTACCAAGCGTGCCAAAGACAGCGCCCTTGCCCGGCAATTTGCGGCTTACTTCCAAACGCCTGAGGTGCGCAAAATTGTGGAAAGCTATGGTTTTGTGGTGCCTAAAAAATAACAGGTTGAAAAATGGATGTGGGAGTACAGATATGGGAATACTTAAGACAAAGCCTGAGTTTAAGTGCAGAGGATTGGACCGCAATCTGGCTTACGTTCCGGCTTTGCCTGTACACCACCTTGATTTTGATCGTAATTGCCACGCCGATTGCATGGTGGTTGACGAGCGGACGATCAGCCAGTCGAACCGCCGTGCAAGCGGTGGTTGCCTTGCCGCTGGTATTGCCGCCCACCGTGCTTGGATTTTATCTCCTGGTCACGCTTGGCCCGCGCGGTTTCATCGGCGGAACGCTGGAGAACATGGGGCTCCATCATCTTGCCTTTACGTTCGAGGGCATACTAATCGGCTCCATGCTGTATTCCATGCCATTCGCCGTGCAACCCTTGCAACAAGCCTTCACCAACCTGGGGCGACGCCCGATTGAAGAAGCGGCTTCACTCGGCGCGGGCCCGATAGACTGTTTCTTTAGCGTCATTTTACCGATGACCAAAGGGGGCTTCATCGTTGCCATGACACTCACCTTCGCGCACACCATGGGCGAGTTTGGTGTCGTCCTGATGGTGGGTGGCAATATTCCGGGCGTGACCCACGTATTATCAACCACCATCTATGGCTATACTGAAGGAATGCAGTATGCTGCTGCGGGAAGACTGAGTTTGATGCTATTGATCCTCGCGTTTATCGTACTGTTTGTGGTGTACTGGTTTAATCGGGGTTTTGAAATGGTCAAACCATGACCCTGTCAGTACGTGCCCGGATGACCCGTTCAAACTTTGTTTTTGATGTCGATGTGGATTGGCCCGCAGAAGGCGTCACCGTTCTGTTTGGACGATCCGGCTCGGGTAAAACGACACTGCTGCGATTAATTGCCGGCCTGGAACGTCCGCACGACGCGCGTGTCAGCTTTCGTCATGAAGTTTGGCTGAATGGACGCCGCTGGGTTCCATTGCATCGGCGCCGGATCGCCATGGTTTTTCAAGAAGCCAGCCTATTACCCCATCTATCTGTACGCGAAAACCTCCTTTACGGCTACAAACGCACCCCGGTTGCGGAACGTAAACTCCATCTGGACGAAGTGATTCGTATGCTGGGTATCGAAAACCTGATTGAACGCAATATTAATAAACTTTCCGGCGGGGAACGTCAGCGTGTTGCCTTGGGGCGTGCGCTGTTGACAAGTCCCCGCCTGCTCCTAATGGACGAACCCCTGTCGGCGCTCGACACACAAACCAAACGGGATATCCTGCCCTATTTCGAGCGTTTGGTCGAAGAAGCGGAGGTGCCGATTGTCTATGTGACCCATGCGCCCGCCGAAGTTGAGCGTCTTGCAGACCGGGTGGTATTTCTGCGGAGCGGGCGCATCGACCGTGTTGAAACGCTTAAACACACTTTATCCCGGTCGGACTCTCCGCTATTTCATGATGATGGTGTGGTATCTGTCATTAAGGGTCAGCTGGGGCAGAAGGAGCACGGGCTAACCTCTTTTTATGTCGGCCAGGATTGTTTTTGGTTGAGCACCCCTATTTATTCAGATAGCGTTGGCAAGTCACAACGTTTGCGTATCCTGGCAAAGGATGTTGGGATCGCGCTCACTAAACCGGAGAACACCAGCCTGTTGAACGTATTACCCGTGACCGTGCAACGTATCGACCCCGCCCGCGAGGGGCACGTGCTGCTGGGTTTACGGTTAAGTGAAGGACAAAATCTGTTTGCTGAAATCACTGCTTGGTCATGTGATCGGCTCGACTTGCACAAGGAGCTTGTCGTATACGCCATGATCAAGACGGTTGCGTTGGCGGAGT
>NZ_CAKMAA020000059.1 GCF_924101635.2 Candidatus Nitrotoga sp. HW29
AGCTCGCCACCTAAATTCGCTTACAAAAGTTGCACTTCAGAGTTGAATCCGCCAGCTATGGCACCATAATTGATGATGCAATAAAAGAAGTGCTCACATCTTAAATTACTCATAATTTGTTACTTGAAAGATCAATCAAACTTCACGATCCGATTCTGCTCGATGAGGCCGCACACTTGGTGTGGCTGTGCTGATGTTAGCAGCAGATATTTCATTTGCCCGTCGCATATTTTTCGTAATATACTAAAATACCATCATCTATCGAAATCAAATGTTATACAGGTTTCGACATATACCAAACAGCAATAACATTCGCTATAAACTTACTGGAGGAAACATCAATGTGGACACTTTATCGGGCAGATCTGCTTGGAAAAGAACTTGAAACCAACCTACGTCAAACCATCGTCGACGCGCGTGCGAAGCGGCATAAAGCCCTCTCAGTAGAGCATTTACTGCTAACCATGTTGGATAATACTTCAGCGGTAGAAATATTGCAGTCCCGCGGGGTCAATATTGAAGAATTACGCATCTCATTAATTGACTTTATTGATAAAAACACACTTATTGTGCCTGAGAGCGACGGACTTAATACGCAGCCTACACTTGCCTTTCACCGTATAGTCCAAAGCGCAATCCTGGATGTAAAATCAACTAACAAAAAAGAAGCAACAGGCAGAGATATTCTGGTTTTCTTACTTAATGAATATGATTCCTATGCTGTATCCCTCTTAAACCAGCACGCCATATACACGCTGGACGACAACACGAAAAAGAACGATAACAGCACAGTTTCTAACGGATATAACAACAAACCTAGCGTTGATCCTCACGACATACACCGTGCCGCCAAAAATGAATCACTACTGGCCGCCGGATTGATGCCAAGGGTGAGCATAGATGAGACTGGTGCAAACTTAGGCTACTATAGTGCCGATTTGGGAGGCGACACGCTGGCCGCATTGGCCAATGCGGCACGCTAATGTGCATAGGGTAGAAAAATAGGTATTTGCGTTGGAGTGAGTCTGACGCAAATACCTCATACCGGATAATTAGAGTTAGACATAGCTTCTAATCAAAGTGCATCAGCCTAAATTTTAGCTAACACTTAGAACTTATGACAGGTACTGTCATATTTTTACGGTGAAACATCAGCTTAGATAACTGTATGGGCATTAGGGTCTACATAAAGTTTAGGTAACCCCGCAATCTTGCATCCCTGCTCCGCCGGACCTGAAGGGAACAGATCATACAAATATGGGCTCTTACCTTTTGCTTCGCCTAACTCCTCACTAACCGCTTGGGTTAATTCGCGAATATTGGGCGTACTTTGATGTTGTTTATAATACGCGCGCAAAAATTTGATAATTTCCCAATGATTATCAGTCATTTCCAATTCTTCGGCTTGTGCAATAAATTTCGCGATGTCCATATTCCAGTCGTCAAAATTGACAAGATAACTTTCTTCGTCGGTTTCATAGGTTTTTCCATTAACGTCGATGGCGGGCATAATTTTTTCCTGTTTGATAATTTAAAGCATTAAAAATAATAAAATGAACAGTTCAATAATAGCAACAAGACCGTCAAAACCGCCGCAGTCTATGTAAAGTGATACCCTCAGTCAAGAGACAATAAATAACAGATACCTCTTCGAAGAACATACGAACTCTTAAATATGCAAAACAACCCAAGTACATCCATATAGCACATCACAAATTCTGATACCATTTATACCAGATGTCCCAATAACCCATTGACCACCAGTACATCAACTCAACCAATATTCATGTTGCCCTTTTCAAAATGTATACCTCACGCGGTAAATTGCCCCTGCAAGGTCATCACTAATAAGCAATGAACCGTCAGGCATAACCAATACGTCGACGGGACGGCCCCAAACCGATTCTTTACCGCTGGCATCCTTTTGTAACCAGCCGCTAATGAAGGATTCATGACGAATGACTCTAGCCTTGCTATCTAGTATCACCCTGACAATCTGGTAGCCCGCTTTTTGGCCTCTATTCCATGAACCATGTTCAGCAATGAACACGTTATTCCGATAGGCATCCGGAAATTGCTTTCCAGTATAAAACCTCATTCCAAGGGATGCGACGTGTGCTCCAAGCTTAGCTACCGGCGATACAAACTCTTCACATTTTCGCTGATCCCCAAATTCCGGGTCCGGCGTATCACCTTGATGACAGTATGGATAGCCGAAATGTTGACCGGGCTTTAAGACGTGATTGAGTTCATCGCTCGGTAAATCGTCTCCCAGCATGTCCCGCCCATTATCGGTGAACCATAACGAACTATCAATCGGGCTCCAGTCAAAACCGACTGAATTCCGTACACCACGGGCCACCACTTCCATCGCGCTACCATCAGGTTTCATGCGCTGGATATTGGCAAAACGGTCATCTGGATTACATATATTGCAAGGCGCCCCAACCGGCACATACAGCCAACCATCGGGACCGAAGGCAATGAATTTCCAACCGTGGTGAGTTTCAGTGGGAAAACGATCAGTGACCACGATGGGTTTGGGCGGATTGGTTAATCGATCATCAATTCCATCCAAACGAAAAATTCTGGATACAGCGGATACATATAGCTGGCCTTCTCGATAAGCCACGCCTACGGGCTTCGTAAGACCCGATGCGATAATATGTACTGCAGCAGCTCGATTCTGGTTCAGTTCAACTGCATAAACATTTCCGGCAGCCATACTCCCCACATAGAGCACACCCCGACCGTCCGCGTATCGACCCAGAACCATTTGGCGCGCATTCGGTACGGCGTCGGTCAGCAATTCAATTTTAAAACCAGGCGGAAGACGCAATTTATCGAGTTGCAGGCTATCGGCCCAGGACATATTTATCGAAAGTCCGAACAGAATAAAATACAGAGACAGTAATTTGAATAAAACGCTTTGCATTACGGCGACCGTCAACGAATAGTACACAAGTATGTTAAAACTCCCCCACCATATCTAATTTGTTTCTTGAAATTAGAATTTAATTGGCCCGCATTATATTACTCAACAATATCGCTGCTTTGACCACCAGCCTTAAGCAATACCCAAACCGCACCGCTACCACCCGCATTTAGCGGTGCTTCGCAAAATGCCAGCACTTCGGAATATTGGGGTAACCAATAGCGCACACGACTTTTCAGTACGCCTTCTTTACCACCCGCCTGCCATCCTTTACCGTGTATCACGCACACAAAGCGCAAACGATGCTGCACCGCATCGCGCAAGAATTCAAGCAATCGCTTGCGTGCGGCATCACTATGAAATCCGTGTAAATCCAGGGTATCTTGCATCGGCCATCGCCCACGCCGCAGCTTACGCAAGATCATGCGCGACATACCGGAACGCAGAAACTCGGTCGGAACATCACCTCCGGTATCATTGTCGGACAATGTGTCTTCAATCAAGCGGGTAGAAACTACAGTGCCACGTGACAGCACGCGACGTAATGGTTGAACTAAGGGAATACGGTCGGATGGCGGTAACGGAATAACACCATCCAATGCCTGCTGAAATAATTCAGCATCAATAGATGCAGGCTGATCCTCCTTTTTTTTCATTGCTCATTCAATGACTCAGTGCACTCAAATATTTATCCGCATCCAACGCAGCCATACATCCGGTAGCAGCGCTGGTTATCGCTTGCCGATAAATATAATCCTGTACATCACCGGCCGCAAATACACCCGGAATACTGGTGGCCGTAGCATTTCCATTCAGTCCCCCACGCGTGATTATGTAGCCATTTTCCATTTCTAACTGGCCGTTGAAAATACCCGTATTGGGTTTATGGCCAATAGCGACGAATACACCGGCCAGCGAAATGTTTTGCGTGTTACCGGTTTGCACATGTTTGAGACGCATACCCGTCACACCACTGTCATCCCCTAACACTTCATCCAATACTTGATGCAACTGTAGCGTAATCTTGCCTTGCTCAACCTGCTTCATTAGGTGATCTACTGTGATGCGTTCAGCGCGGAAGCTATCGCGTCTATGCACGAGCGTGACGTGGCGTGTGATCTTAGAAAGATACAGCGCTTCTTCCACTGCAGTATTACCCCCCCCTATTACTGCTACATCCTGCCCGCGATAAAAGAAACCATCACAGGTGGCGCAAGCAGACACACCCTTACCCATGAACTTTTCTTCAGAAGGTATACCAAGATACTGTGCCGAAGCACCCGTGGCGATAATAAGTGCATCACAAGTGTAACTACCCGCATCGCCAATCAAAGTGAATGGTTTTTGTTGCAACTTAACGGTATGAATGTGATCAAAAACGATCTGTGTCTCAAAGCGTTCCGCATGTTGCTGAAAGCGTGTCATCAATTCGGGGCCTTCCACACCCATCGCATCTGCAGGCCAGTTGTCTACATCGGTCGTCGTCATCAGTTGGCCCCCTTGCGCCATGCCGGTTATTAACATCGGCTTAAGGTTGGCACGCGCGGCATAGATTGCAGCGGTATATCCTGCGGGGCCTGAACCAAGAATAAGTAGGCGGTGATGCTGTGTTGGCTTTTCCATAAAAATAAAATTCTCCAGTCCAATGCAATCAGGGGGCGAAATTTAACAGTGGTACATCCCTTTGTCGAGGGTAAAATACAAGCCAAATAAATTGGCTGGGTTTGTAATACTTGATTTTTTCAACTTAACTCAACTCGGATTCTGTTGGATTCCATTTTTTACTTGTGAACCCAAAAAATACAAACCAATGTTTTTATAAAACACTTGTTACAGGAATAAAAATGCTTTACTCATTATGCTTCACCATTTTCAGCCTGTCTAAAACACCGTCAATATGATGACTTGGCTTTGTTTCGTTCTGCTACTACTTTCTATTCCATCCGTGAGCGCGATGGAAATGCCCGGCCTCCCCCAATTCATTGACGAAATGGTGGTAAAACACCAATTCAAGCGTGACGAATTAGAGCAAATATTTCAACGCACGCAATATCGCCCAGCGGTTATCAATCTCATTTCCGCACCGGCCACTATCAAACCTTGGCCACAATACCGTGCCGCTTTCACCAACAATAAGCACATAAGCAATGGACTAAAGTTTTGGCAAAATCACATAACCGCACTACAACGCGCGGAAAAAGAATACGGCGTGCCGCAGGAAATAATTGTCGCGGTAATCGGTGTGGAAACCAACTACGGCCGCAACACAGGTAAATTCAATGTATTGGATACACTGACCACCTTGGCTTTCGACTATCCACGTCGTGCCGATTTTTTCCGCAACGAGTTGGAGCAATACCTGTTACTGGCACGTGAACAAAAAATCGAACCATTTAAAATACAAGGCTCCTATGCCGGTGCAATCGGTATTCCACAATTCATGCCGAGCAGCTACCGCAAACATGCGGTAGATTTTGACAACAATGGAGAAATCAATTTATTTAATGACCCGGAGGATTCCATCGGTAGCGTGGCAAATTATTTCAAACAATATGGCTGGCAAAGTGGCGAACCTGTAGCAGTTCGTGCCAAATTAAACGAAAAGGCTGAATTAAATATCAAAGAAACACACAACATGACAGCTTGGGCGGAAATAGGCGTAACTCCAGTAACACCAACAGCAGACCTGACATCTGCATGGCTACTAGACTTTACTGTATCTGATGGCAAGGAATTCTGGCTGGCATTCAAAAATTTTCAAGTCATTATGCTTTACAACAACAACATCTTCTACGCAATGTCTGTGTACCAGCTTGCTGATGCACTGCGCAATGCGCGAATCGTGAATTAGATCAATCCAAATAGTTATTGCGACTCAATACAATTTAGGGCTAAAGTAACCAATTATTTTTCTTGATACAACATCTATAAAGATGAAGATACAAAATATTTTGAAGTTGGCGCTTCCTTAATTCACATGAAGGACTGGCAGAAGAAATAGTGCTTGGGAAATAGGTTAATTGAAACTTAGTGCACTTACCACTTCTCTAACCGATCTTCAGTCATACGTTCATACCATCATAGTCATTTTACAGATACCGAATAAATAATGGGGTTTTTCATAACCGCTGATACTGCAGGCACGGAAGGTGGGCACGCTGCTACCGCTTTAGGACGATTTCGGCACAACCCAAAATCCCTTCTAAAGCTGATTTTGCTCGGATTTACACTTGTTGGCCTGCCGCTCATTGTTGCCCTTATTAATAGTGCTATATCCATTGACCATTTAGCAGACCAAAGTCGCAAAGCGGTATATCAGGCAGTGCAAATCACACTTGCCAGCCATACTTTAACAAATGAAATTAATTTAATGGAACGAAGCGTGCGGCAGACGCTTATTCTTGGTGATGAATCTTTGCTTGAGGGATATTTTAAAGCACATACGAAGTTCGGAAAAACTACCGCAAACCTTTTCGAACTTTCATCACGTACTGAACAGAGACAAATGTTGGCGCAACTGCAATCGCTTGAAACCGCAATTTTTCAGCAGATATCGGCTGCAAGCCAAATTCCGGACAAACTACGCGAGCTGGTTCAAAGCTTCACCCCACTGCTGGAATCTACGCGTAATTTTTCTACCGCTGGTTATGCACAAATTGAACTAGAAGTGGAAGAAATGCAAAGTATGGCAGAGCATGCACACACGGTTATGGTCTGGGAATTATTCGCATTGATCCCGTTCGCGATATTACTAGCAGTTGGATTCTCTGTATTGATTACACGTCCTATTCGTCAAATTGATGAAGCTATCCGCAACATGGGACAAGGTGAATTATCAAAAACAATACGTGTCGATGGCCCGCAGGATCTAATATACCTCGGTGAACGTCTTGATTGGATGCGTCGGCGCTTACTCAAACTGGAGGAGCAAAAAACCCGGTTTTTTCAACACGTTTCTCACGAACTTAAAACCCCCCTTACATCAATGCGCGAAGGTGCAGATTTGCTTGCAGAAGGAGTGGTAGGAGAATTGTCTGTCCAACAACAGCAAATCGCAAATATCCTTCATAACAACAGCATACAACTACAAAAACGCATCGAAGATTTATTAAATTACAGTGCATTACAAACTGAAAAATCCGCACTTATCAAACATCCGGCGAATTTGGCCAGTATTTTGAGTATCGTGTTACAGGATCAAAACCTCGCCATTATGAATAAAAAACTGAAAATTGATCTAGCTTGCACAGAATTAATGATCGACTGTGACGTACAAAAAATCAGAATGATTATTGACAACCTTTTATCAAATGCCGTGAAATTTTCCCCGCCCGGCGGCCGCATTAAAATATGGGCAAACAAAATTAACGATTCGGTGCAACTGGACATAATAGACACCGGCCCGGGTATAGATGCAATTGATCAAGAGCGAATATTCGAGCCTTTCTATCAGGGACGAAGAATATCCGAAAGCCATGTTAAAGGGACAGGGTTAGGACTGTCCATTGCGCGTGAATACGCACTTGCTCATGGTGGCAATATCGAACTCATGGGAAACCGCTCGACTGAACAATCGAACGAAAGTGACTCCATCGCTCATGATCACATGATCGATCCAACGCAACAAACTAAAACAAACGCCTATTTTCGCCTTACCTTGCCCATCCATGATCCAGAAAGTCGCTCATGAAAACGACCCCTAAAAAAATATGGGTTTCCCTAACAATATTATTGGTTACCCTGACCGCTTGCTCAACCGTATCAGAGTGCCCACCACCAATCGTAACGTTGCCTCCTCCACCTATTGTTATCCCACCCAGCCAACTGGAAGTATTAATGCAATATTTTGAATCAATCCGAAAAATGCCTGTCCCTGAGTTAATCAAAGAGCATGACAAAGTAAAACAAAACCTAATATTGACTAAGAGTGACACTGCTCGAGCAGAATTAGCACTGCTCCTTATACTACCCAACACGTCTTTTCGCGATACTAACGCTGCGCTTAATCTGCTCAACGAATTGCCGAAAGAGGGGAAATTGTCGGCCAGCATGCGTAGCTTCAAAAGTTTACTATCAACACTACTAGCTGAACAACAGCGTATTAACGGTAGTGCGAACGAGCTATCGCAAAAGTTGAAAGAAGAGCAAAAATACTCTGAAATCTTGAAAAATCAAATTGATAACATCAAAAATATGGAAAAAAATCTCATCCTCAGAGACAAACCATGAGTATACAAAAAATGACCGAATCTACTCCAAAAATACTCATCGTCGACGATGATACAGACCTCCTGGAACTACTTTCCATTCGTTTGACAGCCGCTGGATATAAAACCGAAGTCGCGCAAAGCGCCGAAATCGCCCTTAATTACTTGGACGTGTCACGCCCGCAGCTGGTTATTAGCGATATGCAAATGAGCGGCATGGACGGAATGAAACTGTTCGAACATATTCATCGCACTATCCCTACTTTGCCTGTCATCATCCTGACAGCACATGGCACAATACCCGATGCGGTTGCCGCGACACAACAAGGTCTATTCGGCTATCTGACCAAGCCTTTCGATAGTAAAATTTTACTGGCCCAAGTTGTTCAAGCGCTTAGACTCGTACCTGGCACTACGCTTCCAAAAGAAGAAGCTCAAACACCGTGGCGCAAAGACATCATCACCCAAAGTGCCATGATGGAAGACATCCTCACAAAAGCAGAACTCGTCGCAAAAGGCGATGCAAGTGTACTGATTTACGGAGAAAGCGGCGCTGGCAAGGAATTATTTGCCCATGCCATTCATGACGCATCCAAACGCCGTGATCGGCCATTTGTAGCTGTCAATTGCGCTGCAATTCCCGAACAGCTATTGGAATCAGAATTATTCGGACACGTCAAAGGCGCATTCACCGGCGCAGTTCGAGATCACAAAGGCTTATTTCAATTGGCAGAGGGCGGCACGCTCCTCCTGGATGAAATTGGCGATATGCCACTTCCACTCCAGGTCAAATTGTTACGAGTTCTCCAAGAAAGACAAGTACGCCCGGTAGGATCAGTGCAGACGATTCCGGTGGATGTACGCATTATTTCTGCTACTCACCGAGACCTTCTGGTTGAAATCAGCACAGGCAGCTTTCGCGAAGATCTCTATTACCGACTCAAAGTTGTAGCGCTGACAATCCCAGCATTGTCACAACGGCGAGAGGATATCCCTCTGCTGGCTAATCATTTTCTCAGTGTGCTTTGCACAAAATACGATAAAGAAATTAATGGATTTTCCCCCGATGCAATGGAAATGCTGGTTCGCGCCTCATGGCCTGGCAACGTGCGCCAACTGATGAATATTGTCGAGCAATGCGTTGTGTTAGGCACCGCCCCCCTCATTTCTCCCGTACTGATCTACGACGCCATGCAAAAAGAAGAAGAAGGGTTAGTTTCGTTCGAAGACGCGCGCAAGCACTTCGAAAGAGATTATCTAGTACGTGTGCTAAAAATTACGGCAGGTAATGTAACCAAAGCTGCAGGTTTAGCCAAACGCAACCGAACCGAGTTCTATAAATTACTCCAGAGGCATCAGCTCGACCCCTCCATTTTTAAACAGTCACAAAATTAATTACTCAAACGCTCAACGCTTACTCAGAGAGGAAAGTGAGATCGAAACCTGATTTAATAGTGGCAGCAGGCGTCAAGAGGGATGGGCGCTACAAAAATCACCCAGACAATTGCCTACCTAAAAGACGTTTCAATCCTCGCCCGCCCCGAAGAGCGGGCGCTACGGCGGCTGTTTTTTCGGGGGATTTGCTCATTTAACAAGTTTCAATCCTCGCCCGCCCCGAAGAGCGGGCGCTACCGCGCATGGACGCTACAGCAATAACCAAGGAGCGTGTTTCAATCCTCGCCCGCCCCGAAGAGCGGGCGCTACTAGCTGGCGGCACCGGCAGAATCCGGTAAATCTCGGTTTCAATCCTCGCCCGCCCCGAAGAGCGGGCGCTACTCAGCCACCCGAAGAATCAAATCGCACGACTCATCGTTTCAATCCTCGCCCGCCCCGAAGAGCGGGCGCTACTGATTGCAAGCGGGATGAGTATGCCCAAAATTTTGTTTCAATCCTCGCCCGCCCCGAAGAGCGGGCGCTACCGCTGATATGCTGGCTATTGCCGATGATGGAGCGTTTCAATCCTCGCCCGCCCCGAAGAGCGGGCGCTACTTTGGCACTTCTTCAGAAAATAGCCTTGGTCTACTGTTTCAATCCTCGCCCGCCCCGAAGAGCGGGCGCTACCTATTTAGTGGCATAGGTGGTTTTGATTTAGCTGCTGTTTCAATCCTCGCCCGCCCCGAAGAGCGGGCGCTACGGCGAAAGCAATGGATGGTAGGCCACCGATTGCTGTTTCAATCCTCGCCCGCCCCGAAGAGCGGGCGCTACGAGAAACTCCATGACTGTGCCATGCATCTGGCCGGGTTTCAATCCTCGCCCGCCCCGAAGAGCGGGCGCTACTTTCTACGAGCTAATTCGCCAGGACAAAGTACTGGTTTCAATCCTCGCCCGCCCCGAAGAGCGGGCGCTACTCCAGCTAGCGCGGTCGGTGCGTGGCACAAACGAGTTTCAATCCTCGCCCGCCCCGAAGAGCGGGCGCTACTTTAAGTTGCATAACGATCAAATTAAAACAGCAGGGTTTCAATCCTCGCCCGCCCCGAAGAGCGGGCGCTACGAGGGATGTTCGCCTGGCAATACGTTGAAATTGCTGTTTCAATCCTCGCCCGCCCCGAAGAGCGGGCGCTACATTTATCCCGCTGATCGTTATTCAGTGTTTTCATCTGTTTCAATCCTCGCCCGCCCCGAAGAGCGGGCGCTACCACTATCTCATCAGCTCCGACCGGTGTAACCGGTGTTTCAATCCTCGCCCGCCCCGAAGAGCGGGCGCTACACTTTTACCCTCAGCAAGACAGGAATTTGGAGTAGTTTCAATCCTCGCCCGCCCCGAAGAGCGGGCGCTACAAACCGGCTTGCGACAATCCAACGTCGTAAAACTGGTTTCAATCCTCGCCCGCCCCGAAGAGCGGGCGCTACATATGACAAAGCGGCTGACGCCGTTAAAGAATTTCATGTTTCAATCCTCGCCCGCCCCGAAGAGCGGGCGCTACGCAGCACTGTTTAAACGTTGGGAAAAGCATCCAGAAGTTTCAATCCTCGCCCGCCCCGAAGAGCGGGCGCTACCGATGCAACCGGCAAAAGCGGCAAACTCATATTGGTTTCAATCCTCGCCCGCCCCGAAGAGCGGGCGCTACTGGACTCTCTGGCGAGAGATCGGGACTTTGGCGAGTTTCAATCCTCGCCCGCCCCGAAGAGCGGGCGCTACGCGGTAGGCGTGAGGGGCATGAGTATAAAGCGCTGTTTCAATCCTCGCCCGCCCCGAAGAGCGGGCGCTACTCGTATTTTTTTCGTTGTTCATTTTCTTGGCGATCAAGTTTCAATCCTCGCCCGCCCCGAAGAGCGGGCGCTACGATTTAGCTACGAGTGGGAAAATCGAAAAGGTTTGTTTCAATCCTCGCCCGCCCCGAAGAGCGGGCGCTACAGGTTGCTGACAAAACCCGTCTAGGAAATTGGGTGTTTCAATCCTCGCCCGCCCCGAAGAGCGGGCGCTACGCTATGAGCTGCCACCAATGCTTCGTACTTGGTGCGTTTCAATCCTCGCCCGCCCCGAAGAGCGGGCGCTACAGATACCTCCGGCAAAAGCGGCAAACTCACACTGTTTCAATCCTCGCCCGCCCCGAAGAGCGGGCGCTACCCCGTATCAGCCCTGCAACATTAAATTTATCGAGGAGTTTCAATCCTCGCCCGCCCCGAAGAGCGGGCGCTACCGCAAGTACATCTATCTGCAATAACTATCTTCATGTTTCAATCCTCGCCCGCCCCGAAGAGCGGGCGCTACCGGTGCTGCTTTCGTTATCACTCATTCATAGATATGTTTCAATCCTCGCCCGCCCCGAAGAGCGGGCGCTACAAATTCAACATCGGTCTAGTGATTTACCTACCGCTGTTTCAATCCTCGCCCGCCCCGAAGAGCGGGCGCTACGGCCCTCGCAGACGATAAAAAAGTGAGTTCTCGCGTTTCAATCCTCGCCCGCCCCGAAGAGCGGGCGCTACACGCCCGCTTTTAGCGCAGAACTTTCACAGCAAGTGGTTTCAATCCTCGCCCGCCCCGAAGAGCGGGCGCTACACCACCCGGATTGGGTGGGGTGTTTGTGGCGGGATGTTTCAATCCTCGCCCGCCCCGAAGAGCGGGCGCTACTTCGTCGATTCGCGAAAAAATGCGAGAGGTACATGTTTCAATCCTCGCCCGCCCCGAAGAGCGGGCGCTACAGGAAAAAAGCGCCAAGCGCGAGACCAGCAACGGGTTTCAATCCTCGCCCGCCCCGAAGAGCGGGCGCTACAGGCACCCAGCGTATCGGTTCATTGCTTTTACGCTGTTTCAATCCTCGCCCGCCCCGAAGAGCGGGCGCTACGGCATGGTTCCGCTAACAGCGTAGCGATAACCTCTTGGTTTCAATCCTCGCCCGCCCCGAAGAGCGGGCGCTACTTGAATGGGGCGTTTTATTTGAGCGAGGTTTTATATGTTTCAATCCTCGCCCGCCCCGAAGAGCGGGCGCTACCAGATGCTTTAAATTCCTGTACCAAGTAGCTTTTGGTTTCAATCCTCGCCCGCCCCGAAGAGCGGGCGCTACATCGCCTTCACCGCTTGAGCCTTTATGTCGGCCTGTTTCAATCCTCGCCCGCCCCGAAGAGCGGGCGCTACCCCAGAGCCGAAAACGTTATTGTTGAATTCAAGAGTTTCAATCCTCGCCCGCCCCGAAGAGCGGGCGCTACTCCAAGCGTGCTCATAAGTGTATTTCTTGCACTAAGTTTCAATCCTCGCCCGCCCCGAAGAGCGGGCGCTACCGTGACCTGATGCGGCTCTTGACGAGTGCAGGTAGTTTCAATCCTCGCCCGCCCCGAAGAGCGGGCGCTACGGTATGCAAGGTGATCTTTTTGTAGCTTAAGCTGGTTTCAATCCTCGCCCGCCCCGAAGAGCGGGCGCTACCTGTTTAGCACATTCGTGGAGTGGCAGACTGACCAGTTTCAATCCTCGCCCGCCCCGAAGAGCGGGCGCTACACAGCGCACGGCATGAAAATCAAACCAGCAATTAGTTTCAATCCTCGCCCGCCCCGAAGAGCGGGCGCTACTTCTTGGCACATCCGCAACCGGTACCATTACCTGAGTTTCAATCCTCGCCCGCCCCGAAGAGCGGGCGCTACAGTCCGCCTACAACGTCATGACTTTTAACGTTGAAAAACGTACTTTGCGCGAACCCTCTGTTTTCAAGCGGCAGAGAGTCCCTGCAATCAAAAAACGAAGACAAAAATCCTCCTTCGTCAATATATTAGCCACAACGCGAACCTGCCGGGTTTATGTCGGTGCTACTGGTTCGCGCGTCATATTACTAACGTTCCTTCAAAATCCACAGCATGGAAATTCCCATATTCCTTGATGTGCAATTCCACCGGTTCGGTCAAGCGATATAAGCGCAGGCTATCTTCTTTTTCATCTATCTCGGCAAGCAGTCGCCGTTCTAATTCTTCAAGCTGCATCTGGTTTACTTTGCACTCAAACACAGAATTTTGCACGCGTTGCCCGGTGCTTTCGCAAACTTTCGCGACGCGACGCAACCGTTTACGTCCGGCAGCGGTGATAGTTGAAACATCATAAGTAATAATAATCAGCATAATATTTAGCGGTAAAGAAACGGCAGATAGCCTTCCATTTCCCCGCGCATGGTACGCGCCATAAAGCGCGCTTGCAGCAACGGTATCAGACCAATCGGCACTTTGGTTTCAAGCAAAGGATGCATCACCTCTTCCTGTTTGCGCTCTTGATAGGCAACCACCACGGTACGGCGTGCCTCGCCTTCGAGCAGTACCGCACCACCTTCACGTTCGGCAAAATCATTGGGGCCAATCTGCCCCCGATTAATCAAAGTAAGGGCCAGCCGATCAGCAAAGATGGCACGAAACTCTTCCATCAAATCCAGTGCGAGTGCGGCACGCCCCGGGCGAACGGTATGCAAAAAACCAAGCTGAGGATCAAGACCTACCGCTTCCAGCGCAGAACGGCAATCGTTCATCAGCATGGAATAGAGAAAAGAAAGTAGCGCATTAAATCGATCACGCGGTGGACGACGGGTGCGCCCATCCATAGTGAACTTGTCGCGTACCTCACGCTTAACCAACAACGACAATGCGGCAAAATAATTTTTTGCCGCGTCGCCTTCAATGCCACGCACAACATCCAGATCAGATGCGTGAGACAGGTTCCGTAATGAATTGGAAAGTCTTTCGGTTGCCGCTGCGAGTACGCTGCTATCCTCAGCATCACTTGTTTCACGTGCACCACGCAGCAAAATTTGACGGGCGTTGCGCAACTTTCCGGCAATCGTACTTTGAGCAATACCCAGCGCAAATTTTGCGTCTAGTGCCAAGCGATGCTGCGCCTGCCGCAACAAGATATTGCCGGAAACCGAGCCTTCCAAACGCGCCTTAAATCGTCCCTGATTATTCAACAACACCAGGCTGATGCCATCATCCGCACAGCGATGCATCAACGCGGGTGAAAGCATGATATTACCCAGACATATCACACTACCCAGATGATGCAGCGGTACCTGTAGCTTCTTCTCGCGCTCCACTTCCACGCGCACCGTATCGTTCTCCAGATGGAGATAAGAATTCGGTGTCATAACATAAAGAGTATTAAGCAACTGACGCGCCATTTTTATATCTCCTCCGGCTCGAATAACGTTTTGAGCAGACTGTGCTGCACTGCACGCTCGGCAACCGCATGAGGCTGGCAAATTTCTATCAGCGAACACTCCTTGCAGCGCGCGTCATTAACCGGAGGCGGCAAATTGCCTGAATTCATAATGGCACGAATAACATTCACAGTTTTTTCCACTTTATCGCGCAATTCTTGTGTAATCGTCACCTCACGGCGGCGCCGCGAACTGTGATGATAAATCGCGCCATGCGTGATGGTCTTGCCAGTCATTTCTTCCAAGCACATTACCTGTGCAGCAAGTTGGAGATCATCGTGGATTTTTTCACGCTTGCGGCTATGTTTATATTCCACCGGATAGATACGCCCGTCTGGATAAAACTCCACCACGTCACATTTACCGATCAGCCCCAACCGATCCGACCACACCGGCAAAGCACGTTCGGCGCGCACACCCTCAAAAGTTTCAAACCCCGGATCATCCACCCGCTCATGCGCTGCATTGCCACGCATGGTGAAAACATTCTCATCAAATACCTGCTCGACATGGATCAGCGCACACTGACGTGGGCAATAGCTCCAGTGCTGGAGCGCGGAAAGCATAATGGGATCGGCTGTTTCGTTCATGGCAGTGGTGCTATCATAATATTCGTTATTTAAGTATTTATGGAGGACATCATGACAGCAATTTTGGAAGAACTGGAAAATCAAGCTTTACGCTTGTCACCCAAAGAGCGTGGCGAATTGATCCATCGTTTGATCGTCAGCCTCGAAGGCGAGCCGGAAGAATCACCGGAAACCATCGCCAAAACATGGTATGAAGAAATTGCACGGCGCGTGGCCAACATGGAAGCCGGGCGGACAAAATGGATTCCCGCCGATGAAGTGATGGCGCAGCTCCGCGCAAAAATCCATGCCGCCAAAACCGGTTCAAGTCAACCTTAGCGCCGAGGCGCAAGCTGACGCCGATGCAGCGGTCGATTGGTATATCGGCGAAGGCGCGCTCATCGCGGCAGAAGATTTCACCAATGAGCTTGATCGAGCGCTCAACCCTCAACCAGTTCGCCACATTGGGTGAAAGTGGTGCGCACAACACGCGGTCGTTGCCTCTTCATGGCTTCCCCTATTCTCTGATCTATCGACTGCAAGACAATACTGTTTGCGTCATTGCCATTGCCCACCACAGCCGCCGTCCCGGATATTGGGTTGGGCGACGTTGAGATTCCGGTATTGTTTTCGATCATGATCATGCACAACCTCACACAATCGCAATCAACCGACTTTCCGCTGCAATATAACTCCTGCAGGTATAGCCGCTTCTTTCACTGAAACGGTGTAATCAGCAAAGTCGCGCGCAGGTTCATCTGAGTTTTTCTTTGCCTGAATCAACTCGAATAACTTGTGCGCTGGAGCGTTGCCCAATTCGCTGTCATGCTTGAAAACGTACAGCCCGCGCGTATTCATCTCACCTCTAGCAGCAGAACGGTCATGCTCGAACATCTGTGCCAGTGCCTGCCAAAGCAATTCCAGATCGTTTTCGTCGAAGCCGGTTTGCTTGGCGAGGAAGGAAGACACAAAGCCGTGGGCAGCATACAGTCCATAAGGGACGGTGAACTTGCGCCCCATGGTGCGGTTGTCGCCAGATTGTTTTTCGGCTTCCGCTTCTGTGGCTACGGCCATGCGGGTGATGGAATGCTCTGATGCCACAACTGGATCAATGGAGCGGGCAAAGGTTAGCTGTATTGGGCCGCGCACTTGGCCGCAATTCGGCGCTGACTTAAGCGACATAACTGCGCCAAATGTTCGGATGTCAAAAAATCGCTGGCACATCCAATCTCTACCACTACTAATTTCATCAGCTTTGGGTTTGCGGGCTTTAACACCCTTCAAACATAATTCGAGAAAATCTTTTATTGCCTTTGCAGGCTTGGCTTCCTTAAGCGCTGCCTTGATTGCTTTCACATCTGCATCCGCAGCAACAACGATGACAGGTTGTTCTTCATCATTCTCACCAAACTCCAATCCTTCCGGTAATACGAAATCTTCCAAATCATCGCGAAGAGATTCAGGGATCAAAACACGGGATTCTTCACCTAAAGAAATTTTTAATGCGGCAAATGCTTCATTGTGCGCTCTTCCGAGAACAGCTTTCTCTTTGACATAAATATCGAAGGGAGCTTTGAAGTCTTTCACCAGACCAACAAAATTACGCACCTTGCGTTTGATGCAAACATCGGTAACCAGTCCTTTCCCGGTTTCCGCATCCACGCGTGGCAGGTTGCCCGCATCAGGATCGCCGTTTGGGTTGCCGTCTTTTACGTCGAACAGCAGAACGAAGTCGTAACGATTAGTCAGTGCCATGATGTTTATTCTCCCTTAGTAGTAGATTAAGATTTGTTGAAGAAGGCTTGTCGCTGGTGGTAGTAGCCGATGGCGAAACGTCCTTGGTCTTGCAAATTAAGTTGCGCAGGAAATTCATTTACGCCGTCCAGAATTGCGCCAATTAACTTTTCCTGATTCACAGCTTCACCCTTATTTAGCTTGGCGATATGGTGGTTTTTTAGTTTTAGCAAGGTCGGGAACACTGTCACTGGCGTTCCAGATGCCGCACCATAAAAACGCTCGCGGATAGTGGTGTTGATGCTCGGATTAGCGTGCTCTTGCACACGCTCCAGTGCGGCGAACAGCCTACCCAAACGATAGGCGCGATTAGTATTGCTTTCATCTAATGACACTTTGAGTTCCTCCTTTTTAGCACTTCGATTGATGCACGCCTTAATGAGCGCGGCGCGTGGATAACTAACATTCTGAACAGGCTTCCCAGTACGTTCGTCCTTCTTGGATTGCTCGGCGCGTATGCGGCGCACTGCGGCTTGCAACAGCGTTTGCGGATATGGCAGTCCGGTAAGAATGGAGCGCATGAATTCACCCGCGAGATTGGGCGGAATATTTTCAGACTTGCCAAGCGAAGCAGTGGAAACCAGCAGATGGAAAAACGAAAGGTACGGCTTTTCGTAATCTGCATGAACAATAGCGAGATCAAGAAAATAGCTTCGAATTCGCTCTGCCACTTCACCCACAGTGCCGGGATACCAGAAGCGAATTGATAGACGAGCCTTTGCGGGAGCTGCCAGTCCAAGAACAAAGAATTTAATGCCGCGCTCTTCCTCGGAATAAACGCCGTTGTTAGGTGAATTCAACAAGGCTTTAACTGCATTGGTATGTCGTGCAGGGTCATCGTTTTTCGATGGCTCTTCAAACAAGTCTGCAAAGGAGCCCTCTAAGCCGGTATGCTTTTCTGACCAAAATACTGTGGATGCGTCACCGACCTGAATTCGCTGCTTGCTGCCCAATAAATAATTGAGCGCTGTGGTATATGCAAAAGAAGCTTGCTTGCTGATAGGCGAATTCTCACCGCCTTTCTCGCGCTTGCCGTATGACTCAAAAGAGCGGTAGTTAAAGGAGACAATATTGGCACCCGATGTCTGCGCACCCCATACACCTTTGATAACCGTTTCATTCGCGGCAATGGGAACGCCAATTGCTCCGGTCATTAAACAGTTGCCTTTTACTCCATCATCCTCAAGAGCACACTTGCGTTCATATTCTGCCCTGACGAATGCGCGATGATGAATTGGCATAGGCCCATCAGGTTGCCATTGAAAGGCCAAAATTGGGTCTCGTTGCTCGAATTCATCTACCAGGCCAAACCGTTCGATGAGCGCTTTGGATGCTCCTTCTTTACGCATTGACCGAAGGAATAGCTTGAGGTCGGACAGTGCCGGGTCTTCGATACCATCAAACCATTTCTCTATCTCGGCGTCGAAGCTGCTGGCTTTCAGCGCACCTTTATTACCCAAGCCAAGAATGAATGCCGCGTTATCCCAAAGAAGATTCGGATCTTTGCCGCTATTGGTATGTTTGAGAGCCTGCTTGCCTATAGCAGGTACAAGCTCTCCGCGAGCAATTCGTCTTTTGCCCTCCATCCACCAATTGTTTGCAATTGAAATGCAACTTCCACCAGGCGCAAGAACAATGAAGTAATCAACAGGACGGCGAATCCAACCTTCCGGGGCGATAGCTCCATCTCCCGATTCGGCCACGCGCTGATAGTAACGAGCGAGTTCCTGAAGAATCATCCTCGCACCTCCACATTGGCTAAATCCAGTACACCTTTTTTCAGCTCGGCGCGGAAAAAGCGCGGACTGGGGCTGTCGAGGTTACTGTAGTCCATATCGTGCAGCATCCAGCCCAAGTCGAGTGTTTCGGCTATTGGTACGGGTTCGGCGGCAAGGTCTTTAACCAAACGAAAGCTGGCCGCGAATTCCCGGCAACCCAGATAAGGCTGGTTCACACACTGACCTTTGCTCGCGCGGCGCTCGAACATGTTCAGAAATTTGGCGGGCGAGTTAACTTCATCGGCGGCGCGCTGTTCGTCGGCATCGTTAATGCGATGTTTGGAAAGATGCGGGAAGTTGGGTTTGTGCTTCACAGCATCGCTTAGCTCAAATCCTGCATGGATACGGTAAGCGACATCACGCAGAAACAGACCAGCGCGCTGCTGGCGCTCGTCTTCGATGTAAAGGCCAAGGTCGCCACTGCCATTATTCATCGCGGTCTGTACATTGCGTGATGAAATCACTGCACCTACTTCGTTGCGCCGCAGGGTGATCCATTTGATCGGCTTCAGTACTTCAATCTTGGTCACTTGCCAGCGAATAGCAGGTTTCCATAGGATGGCCTCGAACACGGCACGGGCAGCGGAAGGCGTCATCACGTCATAGCTGACGCGCTCAACCTTCATTTCAGGCCGGGTGAAGCAGGCGAAATCGCCGGTTACTTCCAAGCAGAATGTCTTCATGTTTTTCTTCCCTGATTCCAAGTATTTCTGTTTTGTCGTTCCCGTGAAAACGGGAACCCAGTCATTAAAGCGCTGGATTCCCGCCTTCGCGGGAATGACGGACTCTTGCACTTGCCTTTACACAGTTAGATCATCTGGGGCGATATTGCCATCAATCACTACACCAAGCGTCTTGTCGTATAGAGTGTCGCCAACTTGTACATAAAGACCTTGCCCTATCTCGCGCACATCGCCTTGCTTAGCGAGCTGTGCAAATAATCGCTTGGGGATGTTAACCGAGTAGCGTTGCAGTTTACGCATCAACCAGCGTTGCGGACCTTCTTTTTCCAGCTTTCCAAGCAACATACCGTTGTCACCATAGCGAACCAATATAGTCTGGTAGGCACTGTCATCTATCAGCTTGAATTTTTCCGCTACGGTGCGGAATTGAATCTGGCAATCACGCGCGTCTTGCGTGAGTAATTCATGAATGCCGTATTTATCGAGTGATGGTGCACGCATATAAAGATGCTCGAAAAATTGCTTGGCAAGATCGCGACCCAATACATTGCTTATGCTTCCGGACAGCAAGCTCACTGAAATTTGCGCCGCTTGCCGCAACAAGCCCGGAGGCGCCAGTTTCGGCGGTACAAAAACCACTACTCGCCCCAAACTCTCCAGCTTGCCTTCACGGTTGCAGCGTCCCGCCGCTTGTGCAATCGAATCCAGCCCAGCCAGTGTGCGATACACCACGGGGAAATCCAAATCCACCCCGGCTTCCACCAGTTGGGTGCTGACAACGCGCACAGGTTCGTTGCGTTTCAATCGAGCCTTAATGTCAGCAATAACAAGGCTTCTGTGTTCGCCGCACATCAGCGCGGATAGATGCAAGGTATCCTTGCCTTGCTCCGACGCTGTCATCAGGCGATGCAGCTCACGCGCATCGTCGCGCCGGCTGACGATGCATAACACGGACGGATGCTGGAGCAGTTCGTCAGCGATGCTTTGCCAATCGCGGGCTGTTTGCAAATCGTCCGGAACGTTAACTTTCACGCGCTCCAACTGCTGGTACAACACATCTGGGTCGTCCATGATTTCGTGCACGTTATCTAGTCCGCGAAAAGCTTTACTGCCAAAGGTTTGAAACGAACCAAGCGCAGGCTGGGTGGCGGTGGAAAGCACAAACGTCACCCCGTAATGGCTTGCCAATTGGTTTATCACATCGGCAATTGGTTGTAGAAATTCCGGCGGCAGCAACTGCGCCTCGTCCAACACTACTACGCTATTGACGATGTTGTGCAGTTTGCGACAACGACTGGTACGCGCGGCAAACAGCGATTCAAAAAACTGTACGTTAGTGGTGACGATGATGGGCGCGTCCCAGTTCTCCGTTGCCAAACGTGAACGTGCATCTTCTTTGTCCCCCTCTTTTCCGGGATCAAGGTTAGCGTGGTGTTCAATCACGTTGTCGCTGAATATCTCGCGGAATATACCCGCTGTTTGTTCGATAATACTGGTGTAGGGAATGACGTAAATGATGCGCTGTTTTTTGTGGCGTACGGCATGTCGTAAAGCAAAGGCCATACCGGATAAAGTTTTGCCACCACCAGTCGGCACGGTGAGTGAGAACAATCCCGGAGCAAGCGCAGCTTTCTCACGACACTGGCACAAAATATCGGCACGAATAACATTGACTGGCGTATCGTCTACGTTCAGTGCAAAAGCTG
Organism: Candidatus Nitrotoga sp. HW29; assembly: GCF_924101635.2. Classification (GTDB taxonomy): domain Bacteria; phylum Pseudomonadota; class Gammaproteobacteria; order Burkholderiales; family Gallionellaceae; genus Nitrotoga. The sequence continues at coordinate 21,299 of NZ_CAKMAA020000059.1, forward strand.
CCATGTGATTATCAAAACAATCCATCAGATCGGCCATATCACGATAGCCAGACCGGGCAGCCACTTTGTCACTATCCATGAAAGTTTCAGTGTCGAGAAAATCCGCGTCCACCAAACAGGAAAACAGCATTCGCAGCCACAGATGCAAACCCGCAGTACCACCGCGCAGCTTGGCAGTTGGCGTGGGTTGCGTGAGAATTTCTTGTGGAATGGCTTGCGCTGGTATACGGTCAAGCAAGTAGTTTTGTTCTGCCCCTAATCGAATGGAGAGTGCTTTGCCTCCCGTTTCTGCCGCATGCCAATCGGGTAATCCCGCATGATGCCCCGCGATCAGATAAGCCAAAATGCGACCATGCGCACCGAATTGTCGAACAGCGTGTATCGCGCCAGCAGTGGAGTGGTCAACCCGGCCGGGCGCACCACCTTCAATATGAGCATTTGCCCTGTCATATCCACTTACGGTTTTGATATACCGTTGAAACTCCGTACTGTACTTGCCAATGTCATGCCATAACCCGGCGATACTCGCCCAGTCACTGGAATCAAAGCCAACGGCAAAATCAGCAGCCAACTTGGCCACATCGCGCAAATGTTTGTCTAGCAAATGTTCGCGCCATACACCATCATCGCCTTGGCGAACATGTGCAAGCGCCAAATTTTCTTGTTTATCGTTCATGCCAGGTATGCTAACACCCCCACTAGCTCATAGCATGAGCTAGTTAAAACTATTTTAGCGGTAATATCTCCACGTATTTTTTAGATATTCAATGGGCAAATTCAACTCTGTAGCCATCTTTATAGAATGTCCATTACTAATTCGCGGGGGGGCTAAATAGGAAACAGGCAATTCGTAGTTACCGCCTTTAGACACAAAACTTACTGTTGCGCATGTTCGTGTTATTCACACCACACCCATTTCGGGGTAAAGCTCAACACAACGATAAATGCAGGTTTATCCGCAAAGATACTGTAGAAACTAGCGTAATTCAGCAGTATCAACTGCCAGAATTTGGTTAATAGGCCCGCTAATATGCGGCCTATAAGACTTGAGGCATGATTGGTGACAGATAAAATTCTGTATTGGGTTGTTACTCGTTCTTTTTACTTGCGCGTATCCATCGCTCAATTTGGGCATAATCCAACCTCCCGCTTAACGCCAAGACATGTCCCTGCGCATCGTAAAAATAGGTGCGAGGCAGCTCTCCATACCATTGTGTATCCACTTCGTAACGCAAGCGCTCAACGAAACTGTCGGCAAAAACCCAGGATTCAGCTTTTTTCAAAGGATATTTTTGTAGCGTGCGCGCAATTTCCTTTGTTTGATCTGGGGTATCAGTGGAGATCAGTACCAAATCGAGGTCAGGGAATTTTTTTGATAACTTGCCGAACAACACCATATCATCGCGGCAGTATGTGCAATCGAGAGACCATAAACTGATAATGAACGGTTTACCCGCACGGGCCGAAACAATTTGCTGATAACTGCCGTGCACAAAATGTTTGACAATTTGTGCAGCCGAAGCGCAAGCAGAACTTAAGCACAACAATAAGCCGAGCAGACATTGGGCTATTGTGCCACCGGATTTCATTGTGCGGTTTCAGCTAAATTAATAAGTCGATAGCCTTCTTTGTCGGTATTCCAGGAGAGGTAGTTTTTATTGCCATCACTCATCAGAAATGGATAATCTGAATTACCAATGGTAGATGCAATTTTTTTGGGAGACGACCAAAGATTACCTCCATCAACAGAATGCATTAAATAGATGCCGGTAGCCATGCCATCAAATTCTTTCCAGGCGATAAAAACACGTTGCCCCAGACTCAAAACATAGGGGTGTGCGGCTTGAGCCTGGAAGTTTCCAAAATTTAGTGGTCGAGAAAAATGCTTGCCTTGGTCGGAAGAATAAGAATAGAACAACCCGTGCTGTTCCAGCGAGTTACTGAACCAAACGAAGTGATAATTACCGTCGTTAGCTATGGATATTGCTGGGCCATGATGAGGACAGGCATCAACTTCCCAATTTCCATAACTTAGGCGAATGGGTTGAGATTTACCATCAAGCCGCAGCATGGCATGGTCACGTATGTTTTTTCCGAAAATATGCCGCCACACGATAATCGGGGTGTCATCATCCATTGCCATCGCCACGCGGCAACATTCGCAGGAATGATCGACGGCTTTGGTGTCGGTATGAAAAGTTTTGCCTTCATCATCAGAAAGGGCGTAGTAGATCGCTAGCCCACTGTACTTTTCCCCTTTCTTTGCGGCAATTGATATATCGCGTTTGTCCAGCCAGGCGATATAAATCTGGCCACGTTTGTTTATACCCATTGCGTCGAAACTGTGGGTTATAGGATCCAGATTATTATTGATCGTAATGGGTGCGGAAAAACTCTTTCCTCCATCTACCGAGCGGCTGAAACGAATATTGCCGGCAAAAGGTGTCTCCAGGTTTCGGGTGTAAGAAACATAGATATTGCCATTGCTCCCGACCAGAATTTTTGGACGGTTCTCGCCTACCGCGGCCACCAACTCGGGTTTTGGATTAACCAAAACAGGCGTGCTGAAGGTTTTCCCCTGATTATCAGACTGACTCACCATCACATGGCCTTCTTTCACGAATGCCTGCCACAGTTTGCCGCTTGCATCAAACGTGGCGGTGACCGCAAGCGGTTGGCGGGCAAGTGCGGTTTTCCATATTTTCTCTCTATCTTGAGGCTGCGTAGAGCCATGACCTGAATGGTCTGCGGCTACACACATTCCATTGATCGCCAGACAGGAAATCAAACCGATCTTACGGCCATAATCAAGCAGCCGTGTGCCCAAGCGCTGACGCCAAAGCTTCTCTCTATTTGTATTATTCATGATGCAAGCCACCAATTCGGCAACACATAACAACAATCGTGACGTTAAGGGCCGTAACTCAGAATGAAAATTTCAATTAAATAATTATAGGGGGCAGGCCGTAATATGAGAATGCGACAAATTGTCGCACCCTGTTGGATGCGACATCATCATATTCATGCCGTCGAATGAATCTCGATATACCTATAACTCAGAAATTGGCACGCACACCCAGCAGG
>NZ_CAKMAA020000060.1 GCF_924101635.2 Candidatus Nitrotoga sp. HW29
CCACCCCATGCCCTGAAATTACTATACGCGCGGCTGAGGTATGTAACTAATTAGGTAATTTAATGGTAGTAGCCACTGGTTTGATCAAAGGAATTACTTAATGAACAGCGTATTTGGAGTTTGAGTCATATGAGATGGGACTGTAAATATCATGTAGTTTTTATTTCCAAGATTCAGAGGTGAGCGATATTTGGACAGCACATGGAATACCAGCACTTTTGATCTGATTCCGTAATAGACCGCGGGTTGTGCTGGAAATAATTATCAAGAGGATGGGAGCATGAACAAGAAATACGATGTCGCGATATTGGGCGCGACAGGTGCTGTTGGCGAGGCAATGTTGTCAATTCTGGAGCAGCGTAACTTTCCGGTCGGTCAGTTGTTTCCTCTGGCTTCCAGTCGTTCTGCCGGTTCTACAGTGACATTTCGCGATCAGGAAATTACGGTTCAGGATGTGGAAGGTTTTGATTTTTCGCAGGTGCAAATTGGCTTATTTTCCGCGGGTAGTAGTGTGTCGGAAAAATATGCGCCAATTGCTGCGGCAGCGGGTTGTGTGGTGATCGACAATACTGCGCAATTTCGTTACGAAGACGAAATTCCACTTGTGGTGCCGGAAGTGAATCCGCATGCTATTGCGCAATACAAGAATCGGGGCATTATTGCCAATCCGAACTGTTCCACCATTCAAATGTTGGTGGCGTTGAAGCCTATCCATGATGCAGTAGGTATAGAGCGCATTAATGTTGCTACGTATCAAGCTGTGTCTGGCACCGGCAAGGAAGCCATTGAGGAGTTAGCGGAGCAGACACGGGCTTTGTTTAACCATCAAGAAGTGAAGACAGAGGTTTATTCTAAACGCATCGCATTTAACGTGCTGCCGCACATTGATGTATTCATGGATAACGGTTACACCAAAGAAGAGATGAAGATGGTGTGGGAGACTCGCAAGATCATGGAAGATGACACTATTATGGTGAATGCGACTGCCGTGCGAGTGCCGGTGTTCTATGGTCATTCAGAGGCGGTACATATTGAAACACACAAGAAAATTACGGCAGACGAAGCGTGCGCTTTGTTGGAAAAAGCGCCAGGCGTGCAGGTGATGGATAGGCGTGAGCCTGGTGGTTATCCCACTGCCATCGAAGCAGCAGGACAGGATGCGACTCTAGTAGGGCGTATCCGTGAGGATATATCACATCCGCGTGGTCTTAATCTGTGGGTGGTGAGCGATAATGTACGTAAGGGCGCGGCACTTAACAGTGTGCAAATTGCCGAGATTTTGATTGAGACGTATTTAGCGTAAGCTTTTAGCTTGCACTGATAACTCCATGATGTTATGTTGTTCATGTTAAATAAAATTTTTATAAAGGTGGCAGCGTGCTGAAATCACTTGTCAAGGCAATAGGTCTAGCTATCGGTTTGGTTTTGTCTGGTTTTTCTTATGCGATTAGCATGGGCGATATTAATGTGACCAACACTTTGGGTGAGCCCATGAATGTGTTGATAGAGCTAGGGACGGCCAGTAAAGATGAAATAAGCAGCCTGTCTGCGCACTTAGCTTCGCCCGAAATATTCAAGAATGCGGGATTGGATTATCCATCCGGGTTGCCTCCTTTGAACTTCAAAATTGAGACGAATGCTAATGGTGAATCTTATATCAAAATAACTTCAGCGCAACCGATCAACGAGCCATTCGTTAATTTGTTGGTGGAATTGACTTGGTCGTCGGGCAAGCTGTTGCGAGAATATACTTTCTTGCTTGATCCGCCAGGTTATGTCCCAGTACAACCTCAACCAGCAGAAGTAAAACCAGTAGAGCCGAGCATCGTTGATGTGTCCGAGCTTGAACCCAAAGGCAAGGAAGAGATAATTGAATCTCCGTTGCCAAGCACTCCATTAATGGCGGATGAAAGGCAAGTTGTTAACGAAATGCCTGTTGCCGTTAATAAACCCAATGAAAGTAGTAACGCTACTTCTGGTGCGATCAAGGTGAAACGCGGTGATACTTTGAGCAAGCTTGCACTTCAAATAAAGTCTCCCGATGTGAGTCTGGAGCGTGCGTTGGTTGCTTTGTATCACACTAATGCGGACGCATTTGATGGCAAAAATATGAATCGTCTGAAAATAGGTAAAATCCTTCAGATACCGGAGCAATCCGAGCTGGATGATCTGTCACAGATGAAAGCTGTAAAAGAAATTCGCGCACAAGCCGATGATTGGCATGCCTATCGTCAAAAGCTTGCAGCCGCCAGCGGGCCTGTGACCGGGGATGAATCCAAGCAGGAAGCTTCCGGTAAAATTAGTACCACTATCTCTGATAACGCCCCCGCAGCCAGAGAATCTGCGAAGGAAGTGGTGCGGTTGTCCAAGGGTGAAGCACCTGGTGATAAAACCTCTGCAGGCGGTAATGCAAAAACTTTGCAGAACAAGCTTCATGCACTGGAAGAAGAAGCGATCTCCAAGAACAAGGCACTCCAAGAAAGTAATGAACGTGTTTTAGCGCTAGAAAAAAATGTTCAAGATTTACAGCGTCTGATCGATTTGAAAGGGCAACCCCCCGCAGCGCAAGGGAAATCTGTTCAGAATCCGGTTGAAGGACAGCCTGTAACTAAATCGAATGAAGACCAACTTGGAGCTATGTCACAAGTCCCTGCGGTTGCTTCACAAGTAGCTAATGTTGCTTCTGAGGTTGCAGCTGTCAGCGCAGTTGCGACCGTCAGTCCGGTGCAACAAGTCAAGCCAATTAAGCCAATAACCAAACCCAAAGTGGTTGTTACGCAGCCCTCCCTGTTGGAAGTGATACGTGGTCAACCGCTTTACATGGCTGGTGGAGCGGCAGTGCTGCTGGGGTTAATTGGCCTTGGCTACTTGGTGAAACGGCGTAGTAAGGACAACGGGAAAAAAGCTAAGCTGAGCGATAAGCCGGTCGAGCATACGATGGGATCTTCCAATCAAACTCTGACGCCCACAGCCGCTTCCCCGAAAGCAGATGATGTTACTAATGCCATTGCTACGACTAGCGGTATTAGTCAAGCGCAGGCTGATGATTTCGATCCGATCAGCGGAGCAGACTTATTCTTGAGTTTTGGTCGTGATGAGCAAGCGGAAAAAATTCTGAAAGAGGCACTGATCAAAAATCCGGCTAATCATCAGATTCATCTGAAACTGTTATCTATTTATGCGAACCGTAAAGACGTGGGTTCATTCGCTACCATTGCGCGTCAGTTGCGGGATTCAGGCGATACGCTTGCTTGGGAACAAGCAGTCATAATGGGTATCAAGCTTGAACCCAACAACCCAATGTATGGTGGTAATGCAAGTGTGGAAGAAGAGGGATCATTCGTTGCCACTCACTCTCCTGATGTCATGTTTAATGAGGGTGGGACAGTAAAAACACCATCTTCTTTGGATTTTGACCTCGGTCTTGATTTTGATGCACCGAAAGCATCAACAGACAGCACTGAGACAAGTAAGTCGAGCACTGTCTCAAAGAATACAACGATGGATTTTGATGTGACCGCCAGTCATGAAAAGTTGCCTGCGTCGAGCACTGATAAAGTTGGAGCTACGCCAATAAACTTGGATGATTTAATTTTAGATGTGACAGCTAATCCTGCTGTAACTCCGGCAATGGCTGCTCCGACGAATATCAATGAATCTATTGATTTTACGCTGGACTTCCCTTCGGTAGATAAAAGTACGGATAAGTTTGAGGCTTCGCCCGTGAAAACGGTACCCAAGGAAATAATGGATATCGGTCTGGGTGATATCAGTTTGAATCTGGATAAACCTGTTGTTCCTGCTCCTGCTTTGTCAGTGGAAGAAAGAGATGCGCAATGGCACGACGCTGCCACCAAGCTTGATCTCGCCAAGGCTTATCAGGAAATGGGTGATGCTGCAGGCGCACGTGAAATTTTAGAAGAGGTTGTACGCGAAGGGAATGAGCAGCACCGTATGGCTGCTGAGGCATTGCTACGCCAACTACCTGTATAGTTTGATATAGGAAAATTGAACGGCAGCCCGCATTTACGGCTGCCGTTTTTATTGAATCGACCTTAGCGGTGAGATTGCGGCCATCCGTGTTTTGAGTTTTTTACTGATCGTCATCTGCATTACCGTTCAGTTGAATTAAATTAACTTCAGCAGATAATCTGCGCGATTGATTTTAAAATTCGGCTTTCTAGACGCGCCCATTATTATTCTTAACGCTAAATGGATTTATATGGTTCGCTATCTGTCGTGCATATTCTAACTGGAGTCTGTCTCGGAATTTTTATTCAATCATTACAAATTACAGGATTGCTGCTTGCAGCTTTTTCGCTGTTAGCAGTGGTTTTCATTTTGTTTGCTACTCGCTTGAATACACTGTTACGCCAGCAGGTTCTCGATTGTGTTACTGTTGTTCCATTATTGACCACGCATGAGGGCATGATACTAAGCCTATTTTGCGCCCTACTTGTGTTGACGCTTTTGTGAGAATTGCACTCGGTGTTGAATACGACGGCAGCCAGTATTTTGGTTGGCAAAGTCAAGCTAACGGCCATACGGTGCAAGATGCATTGCAAGTTGCTTTGAGCGGTATCGCCAACGAATTTGTTTCAGTCATCGCAGCTGGTCGTACCGATACGGGTGTGCACGCACTGGAACAAATAGTGCACTTTGATACCAACGTAGAAAGGCCACTGACTGCTTGGGTACGCGGCGTCAATGCCTTGTTGCCGAACAGCATCGCTGTATTGTGGGCACATCCTGTGCCGGAAGAATTTCATGCACGTTTTTCTGCCCAGGCACGTAGCTACCGCTATTTACTTATTAACCGTTCAGTGCGTAACGCCATGCGGCATGGTAAAGCAGGCTGGTTTCATGCGCCGCTGAATGTAGAAAAGATGTGTGAGGCCGCTCAGTATTTATTGGGGGAGCATGATTTCAGTGCCCTGCGTGCCGCGGAATGCCAAGCCAAATCACCCATCAAGAACTTGGTACAACTCGATATTCAAAAGCAAGGCGATACCATAATTTTTGATCTTAGCGCCAATGCTTTCCTGCACCATATGGTGCGCAATATTGTTGGTTGTCTGGTATATGTTGGAAAGGGTAAGCACCCGCCGCAGTGGATGCGTGAGGTATTGGAGGGTAAAGAGCGTAGTCTTGCCGCCCCTACTTTTGCACCAGATGGCTTGTATCTGCACCGGGTTACTTTCGATGCGAAATGGGGATTGCCACAACTTAAATAGAGTACGTTTGCATGCTCTATCCAAATGCCACTTTGATCGTGGTGAGATGATTACCTTAATTTCGTTTTGTAAAAAAATTGAATGGTGTATCAATGTTTGCTCATACATTAAAGCGCTAATCAGAGCTGGGGACTCTCGCTTGTTAACCCGCTCGGGATCGTAAATTAAAAATATTTGGATTGAAATCTAGTCAATGGCTTGAATGCATTACAATACTGCCTCAATTTGTTGTCAGCCTGTTTTGCTACTATGACCCGTATTAAGATTTGCGGTATCACGCGTGTGGAAGATGCGCTGGCCGCCGCGTACAGCGGCGCAGATGCGCTTGGACTGGTGTTCTATGATAAAAGTCCGCGCTATGTAACGCTGAAGCAGGCTGCTCAGTTGGCGGCTGTGATTCCGCCGTTTGTAACGTTGGTAGGATTGTTCGTGAACCCCAGCGCAGACGCGGTGCATGAAATATTGCAGCGGGTACCGTTAGATGTGTTGCAATTTCATGGGGAGGAAGAACAAAAATTCTGCGCGCAGTTTGATCGCCCTTATTTGAAGGCGGTGCGAGTCAAAAAGGGGGTGGATTTGGTACAATGTGCGGCACGTTATAAAGATGCACAGGGTTTGTTACTGGATGCATTTATCGAAGGTACGCATGGTGGTACGGGGGTATCGTTCGATTGGACACTGATTCCGCACAATTTGCCCCGTCCTGTCGTTTTATCCGGAGGTTTGTACGTGAATAATGTGGCGAATGCAATTCAGCAAGTGCGGCCTTGGGCCGTGGATGTTTCCAGCGGTGTGGAAGCAGCGAAAGGAATTAAGGATGCAGTGAAAATCGCTGCATTCATCAATGAGGTTAAGAAAATTGACTTACAACTATCCTGACAGTACGGGTCATTTTGGACCATACGGCGGTATATACGTTGCCGAAACTTTAATGGGTGCGCTGGATGAGCTACGTGTCGCTTATGAGCATTATTCTGTTGACCCCGAGTTTCAAGCCGAGCTGGCTTATGAATTAAAGCATTACGTCGGGCGTCCCAGCCCGATTTATCATGCGCGGCACTGGTCAAAACGGCTGAATGGCGCGCAGATTTATCTGAAGCGTGAAGATCTTAATCATACCGGCGCGCATAAGGTGAATAACACCGTAGGTCAGGCGCTACTGGCTAAGCGCATGGGTAAACCGCGTGTTATCGCCGAGACCGGCGCGGGGCAGCACGGCGTAGCAACGGCCACCGTGGCGGCACGTTATGGCATGGAATGTGTGGTGTATATGGGCGCGGAGGACGTTAAACGTCAAGCCACTAATGTATACCGCATGAAACTTCTGGGTGCCACCGTCGTGCCAGTAGAGAGCGGCTCCAAAACACTTAAAGATGCGCTCAACGAGGCGATGCGCGATTGGGTCACCAACATCGAAAATACTTTCTACATTATCGGCACTGTGGCTGGGCCGCATCCGTATCCGATGATGGTGCGCGATTTTAATTCAGTGGTAAGCAAGGAATGCATGGTTCAAATGCCGGAACTGGCAGGACGTCAGCCGGATGCGGTGATCGCCTGTGTGGGCGGAGGGTCGAACGCGATGGGTATTTTTCATTCTTACATCGAAGTGCCCGGTGTGCAGCTTATCGGTGTGGAAGCAGCAGGCAGCGGCCTTGCCAGCGGCCAGCATGCAGCCGCACTGACCGCGGGCAAGCCGGGCGTGCTGCACGGTAATCGTACTTATTTGTTGCAGGATGAGAACGGCCAAATTATTGAAACACACTCTATTTCCGCCGGGCTCGATTATCCCGGTGTCGGCCCGGAGCATGCATGGCTTAAAGACAGTGGGCGCGCGCAATATGTAGCGATTGAGGATAGTGAGGCGCTACAGGCTTTCCATGATCTATGTCATTATGAAGGTATTATTCCGGCGTTGGAATCCAGCCATGCTTTGGCTTATGCGGCCAAGATTGCACCGACGATGGGGCAAGATAAAGTCTTGCTGGTCAACCTGTCCGGACGCGGCGACAAGGATATGGCGACCGTAGCGCGGGTTTCTGGTATTGAACTGTAACTTTTCCTGGAATTACTTTGCAGGTATCTCATGTCACGCATTCAGCTCACTTTTGAAAAAATTAAGCAGCGCGGCGGTAAGGCGCTGATTCCCTTTGTTACGGCGGGTGATCCTAATCCGCAAATTACTGTTCCGCTGATGCATGCACTGGCAGAAGTGGGGGCAGACATCATTGAAATTGGCGTGCCATTTTCCGATCCAATGGCGGATGGTCCAACGATACAGCGCTCTTCGGAGCGAGCACTCAAGCATGGGGTAGCCTTGCATGATGTACTAGATATGGTGGCGACATTTCGCACCACGGATACAAGCACGCCCATAGTACTGATGGGCTATGGCAATCCTATCGAGGCAATGGGGTGGGAACGTTTTGCTACGCGCTGTGCGCAAGTGGGGGTGGATGGTGTATTGACGGTGGATTTTCCGCCGGAAGAAAGCCACGAGGCGTTCAGTCACCTGCATCGTCATGGCATCGATCCCATTTTTTTGCTTGCGCCCACTACATCTGATGCGCGTATCGAGCAGGTAGCCAAACTGGCACGCGGTTACGTGTATTACGTGTCGCTTAAGGGTGTGACCGGGGCGGGGCATCTGGACTTATCAGCCGTAGCACAGAAAATTCCGCGCATTCGGCAGTACATTGGCCTGCCTATTGGTGTGGGCTTTGGTATCCGGGATGCAGATACAGCACGGGCGGTCTCAAAGCTGTGCGACGGCGTAGTAGTTGGCAGCCGCATCGTGCAGGAAATTGAGGGCTCGAATGAAGAATCTGTAATCTCCAATGTTTCAAGGCTGGTTAAAGAATTGCACCTGGCAATAAATGAGGACTAGGGTCGTGTTTTTGAGACTTAAAGTTACAAAATCGCTGAATGAAGTGATTTAAGCGGTCAGAAGAAAATGCTGCTCACGAAGGAATTTTGAGACGCAATCTAATTATTTTGAATGTTTAATATTGCGTGCGCCCTCGTTGAGCTGTAGAGCACAAGATTTTTTCTGTTGAGTGTATGCGTAACTGCACGGTTTTCTCCACATTAATGCGTATCAAAGAAATAAAGTTTGTAAGCTTGGGCACTTGCCCGGCTCGTGTAAATTATGCGCAATCATCATGCGACAAATGCAACGTTCGCGTTAAAGATTTAAGGAGGATTGCATGAGTTGGTTTCAGAAATTATTGCCCCCGAAAATTAAGCGCAGGGAGTTGGGGGAAGAGAGTAAGAAAAATGTGCCGGAAGGACTATGGCATAAATGTCCATCATGTCATGGGGTATTGTATTACTCTGATTTGGAAAAAAACAAAAGTGTTTGCCCCAAGTGCAATTTCCATCATCGTGTTACTGCGCGCACTCGGCTAAACTGGTTATTAGATGCGGAGGGGCGTTTCGAGATTGGTGCTGAAGTACTGCCGCTGGATACGCTGAAATTTAAAGACAGCAAAAAATACAGCGAACGCCTGACGGCGGCGCAGCGTGACACGGGTGAGAGTGATGCGCTGGTGGTAATGCAGGGAAGCGTGCATGCCATTCCGCTAGTGACGGCAGTATTCGAATTCAGCTTTATGGGCGGCTCTATGGGCTCGGTAGTGGGTGAACGCTTCGTGCGCGGTGTGCAGCTCGCGACCGAACAAAAAGCACCTTTCGTGTGTTTCGCCGCCAGTGGAGGGGCACGTATGCAAGAGGGATTGTTGTCGTTGATGCAAATGGCAAAAACCTGCGCCGCGTTAACCCAATTAACTGCAGAAAAATTGCCATTCATTTCGGTACTGACCGATCCGACCATGGGCGGTGTATCCGCCAGTTTTGCTTTCATGGGTGATGTGGTCATTGCTGAGCCCGGCGCAATGATCGGCTTTGCCGGTGCGCGGGTAATTCAGCAGACGGTGCGCGAGACGTTACCGGATGGCTTCCAGCGTGCGGAATTTTTGATGCAACATGGCGCGATAGACATGATTGTGGATCGCCGCCAAATGCGCGATCAGCTCGCTACGCTCATTACGTTACTTACCAAGCAGCCGACGGTTCTGGCAGTAGAGACTACCGGTGCAAAATTTGCCACAGATTAGTGTCGTACTGCATTCCCGATAAAATTTATACAATCTACGAAACTTCACGAAACCAAAACGGTTGATCAAACCAGAGCAAGTCACGTATTTGTGGCGAGACTGTTTGTGAGAAATTTGAATTGAGGCGCCGCCATGATCTTTCGTCAGTTGTTTGAGCCGTTATCAAATACCTATACCTATTTGCTGGGTTGTGAGGAAACGAGGCAAGCTGTCCTCATTGATCCAGTTATCGTCACGGTCGACCGTGATCTTGCCGAAATCAGTCGGCTTGGATTGACGCTGGCCTATAGTCTGGATACCCACATTCATGCAGATCACATCACCGCCGCTCGCGAATTAAAATTAAAAGCAGGAAGCAAAATCGCGATGCCGGCTTTTGATCGACTGCCGTGTGCAGATGTGGGAATTGAAGAGGGAACGCCGTTTAACGTGGGTAGCATCCAATTGCAGCCGTTGCATACGCCTGGCCATACTGACGGGCATTTTTCCTATCTGATGGGTGATCGAATATTCACCGGTGACTCATTGCTAATCGACGGATGCGGCCGTACCGATTTTCAGAATGGTGACGCGGATGCGCTATACAAAAGCGTCAGAGAAAAGCTGTTTACGTTGCCGGACGATTGTCTTGTTTATCCCGCTCATGATTACAAAGACAGGCGTGTTTCTTCTATTGCCCAGGAAAAGAAACGTAATCCTCGCCTGGGTGGAGAGCTCACGCTGGCGCAATTCAAAGATATTATGGCGAACCTTAATTTACCCTACCCTAAGTTCATTGATTTTGCAGTGCCGGGAAACAAACGATGCGGCGTTTGCCCGGATCATCTGCCTGAAAGTCTTGAGAAATATTGCGGCCAGGTGACCGATAGTCCGCAAGGATAACGGGCATTAAATTGAAAAGAGGGGAGCGGTGAGATGCTGGGCTTCATTTCATGCAGCTTAACCTACGCTTGCTGGCAACACCAAAATGCCGCAAAAACTGCCCAGCCAAAGGAGATATTTGAGCCCGGCTGACCCTATTTTTTGCGTGTGAACGAGGCAATGGCTGACGTTGGTGAATGACTCTTGAGCCACTCACGCAAGGCTGCGTCTACTCGGGTTTGCCAGCCTTCGCCGCTTGCGCGGAATTGCTCGACCACTTCTCGCGACAACCGAATAGTGATGCGCTCTTTAATCGGTGTTTTCTGAGGGCCACGCACACCTAGTTTCTTTCTAAGGGACAGTGGCAATACTTCAGCGGCTGGCCTAAATTTCGCCATATCTTCGGCGGTTAGTTCGCGGACCTCGCCGTCTGCGTCAATCAAGGGTTTGCGGCTTGCCATATCTATTTGCCTCTCTCGTATTTGCCTTACGGAAACTGATTACCCGAATGCCCGTCTCGGTCTCAGTAAAGCACAGAACATGCAGCCGGCGATCCAGGTAGCACAGCGCGATGTAACGGGTTTCGCCATATGCTTTTCGGGTGTCAGAAAACACCAGCGCAGTATTGAAATCGACTTCTGCCGCTCGTTCGAACGAGAGCTGGCGCTCTTTGATGTTTCTCTCATTCTTGATCAGGTCAAAGTCGACTTTCATGAGCCATGAGTGTATGCACAAATAGGTAAGGCGTCAATGTTTTTTGTATGTACAAATACATAATAAGCTGCCGCATGAAAGTGGGGTCGAACGTAATGGCTGTGCGTTTGTGCTGGCTCCAGCATGGCCATTATTGGTCCGTTCGTTTTGGCAATATCCAATTCGGGCGCGGGTAATGGCAGGTATAGCCATCGGGGAAACGCTCCAGATAATCCTGATGCTCAGGCTCAGCTTCCCAGAAATCACCGGCAGGTGCCACCTCGGTAACCACCTTACCCGGCCACAAGCCTGAGGCGTTCACGTCGGCAATCGTATCCAGCGCGATCTGCTTCTGCACGCCGTTGACGTAATAAATCGCCGAGCGGTAGGACGGACCCTGGTCATTGCCCTGCCGATTGGCGGTCGTCGGATCGTGTATCTGGAAGAAAAATTCCAGGATGCGGCGGTAAGAAATTTCCGCTGGGTTAAAGAAGATTTCGATACCTTCGGCATGCGTGCCGTGATTGCGGTAGGTGGCGTTGCGCACATCGCCGCCGGTATAGCCCACCCGCGTTTTCTCCACGCCCGGCAGCTTGCGGATCAGATCCTGCATACCCCAAAAGCAGCCCCCTGCCAGCACTGCGCGTTCCTGTGCCATTACTTATCCTCCACCTGGTTAAGATATTCGCCATAGCCTTCTGCCTCCATGTCATCCCGGTGGATAAAGCGCAATGAGGCTGAATTGATGCAGTAGCGCAAGCCACCGCGATCCTGCGGGCCGTCCGGGAACACATGCCCCAGATGACTCTCGCCGTGAACCGAGCGGACTTCGGTACGGATCATGTTGTGACTGGTATCGCGCAGTTCGTTGATATACGCGGGTTCGATGGGTTTGGTGAAGTTGGGCCAGCCGCAGCCCGATTCGAATTTGTCCGACGACGTAAACAGCGGCTCCCCCGACACGATATCCACATAGATGCCCGGTTCGTCATTGTGAAGATACGCCCCCGTTCCTGGATGTTCCGTCCCGCCGTGCTGGGTTACGCGGCGTTGTTCCGGTGTCAGGTTGGCGATGGCAGCATCGGATTTTTTGTATGTCTTCATGAAATTTTCTTTGAGAGGGTTTGGAGTAGAGTTTGTTTCAAAAGCAATAGGCCCAACGTTGCGTTCAGCTGCCGTCGAAGGCGGATCGGTTGGAACAACAGCTTAGGCCTCACCTAGCTCGAAGTCGAAGTCTTGCAGTGCACGCTGCGGAAAGACCAATTCATCTGGGGGGAATTTCAAGCCGACGGCCACCGCGTATACAGACTTCTATGTGCGTCGAAAAAACGCAAAGTAACTTTTAACATTACAACATTTTTTTCGGTCTTCTTCAAACTTCCACACTGCGCGACTTACTGTCATATGATGTACTCCGAAATGGCACTCGATTCTGCCATCGTATGAGCATCGGATAGGTAGCCTGATATTGCCTGATCTCTATTCGGGTGACGCATCGGCTACTCATCCAGCGACAAAGGATCGATCTTCGATGGGTCTTTGAAACTTTCCATAGCTTCAATGGCGTTGGCGACAATTTTTATTGATTGAAATACACGCTCACGCTGTTCGGAGAACCACTCCTCGGACATCACTTGATTGTAGGTAATCCGGACGCGACCATCATGATTTGGTTTGCTGAATTTCAGTATCCTCAGTGGATCGCCTTCTACGACTGTAGAAACTCGTCCGTGAGCCAACGCGTCCCGCAATTCAACTAGAGTACGATCAATCTGTGCTGGCATTTTTTGATGCGATAGCTTCTTGTTGACCTTCTTAATTAAATCGTCAAGAGAGTCAAAGCTGGTGAGTTCGCTTTCGGCTAATTCGGTGTCGATTGGAAACAAATAAATATCGACTCCCCATGCTACCCCGGTTGGTCGGGCATCTGGCAGTTTTTGAAGAAATGCGCGCAAGATGAACTCAAGCGAATGCAAATTTCCTACCAGCTTCCCAAGATTAAGCGCGTGATTGTCGAAGGTCATTGGTGAGTATTAACGCAAAGCAGACTCTAATAAAACCCTAAAAATGTTATAGGGGTAGTTTAGGTAGTTTAGGTAGTTTAGGTAGTTTAGGTAGTTTAGGTAGTTTAGGTAGTTTATAAATATGACAGGAATTATAAAACTTAAGGATGACAATCGGAAGAGAGCTATAAATTTGTGTAAAGCTGATACTCGTGGAAGGTGACCTCTAAAAATCAAGATTTACGAGAATTTGTCGCACGATTGCCTCTGCATTTAGATTTGGATGAACTCTGAATTGTGATAGGCGCCCGTTACAAACCATTCAACTCCTGCAACAACTTTCCATGGACCCCGCCAAATCCGCCGTTACTCATGATCAGAACGTTATCGCCTGGACGAGCGGCGGCCACAATAGCAGCAATCAATTCGTCCAGATTATCTTTTATGACAGCCCTTTCTCCCAGCGGAGCGAGAGCCGCGCGGGCATCCCAACCTAGATTGAAGTCGTAGCAAAAAACCAGGTCGGCATCCTTGAGACTGTTGGGCAGGGCGTTTTTCATCACGCCGAGTTTCATGGTATTGGAACGCGGCTCCAGCACCGCCAGGATGCGCGCGCTGCCTGCTTTGGCGCGCAGCCCTGACACGGTGGTAGCAATCGCAGTGGGGTGATGCGCGAAGTCGTCATACACGGTGATACCGTTTACCACGCCGCGTACTTCCATGCGCCGTTTGACGTTTTTAAATTCGCTCAATGCCGCCAAGCCTTGCGTTACGGGCACACCGGCATGACGCGCGGCGGCAAGTGCGGCGAGGGCGTTCAGGCGGTTGTGTTCACCCATCAATTCCCATTTCAGTTCACCGTGTGCTTCGCCATTAAAGGTCACGCGATTATCTGCGTCGATATTCCAGCCGTCAGCACAGGCAAATAATTCCACGGGTGTCCAGCAGCCACGATTGATTACGCGCTTTAATGAATCAGCCTGGCCGTTGCTGATTATCAGACCGTTGCCGGGCACAGTACGCACCAGATGATGGAATTGCATTTCGATGGCGGCGAGGTCGGTAAAGATGTCAGCGTGATCGAACTCCAGATTGTTGAGGATGATGGTACGCGGACGATAATGAATAAACTTGGAGCGTTTGTCGAAGAAGGCGGTGTCATATTCATCTGCTTCAATGACGAAGAAAGGCGTATCGGTTAAGCGTGCAGAGAGTCCAAAATTCTGCGGTACACCGCCGATCAGGAAACCCGGGTTCAAGCCCGCATATTCCAGTATCCACGCCAGCATCGAGGTGGTGGTGGTTTTGCCATGAGTACCCGCGACCGACAGCACCCATTTGTCATGCAGCAGATTTTGCGCCAGCCACTGCGGGCCGGAGATGTAGGGCAGGTTGCGATTGAGGATTTCTTCCATAAGCGGATTTCCGCGCGAGACCACATTGCCGATAACAAAAATTTCCGGCTGAAGGTTGATCTGTTCCGGGCCGAAGCCTTCAATCAGTTCTATTCCTTGCGCTTCAAGTTGGGTGCTCATCGGCGGGTAAACGTTGGCGTCGCAGCCGGTGACGCGATGTCCCGCTTGCTTGGCCAGCACTGCAATGCCGCCCATGAAGGTGCCGCAGATACCGAGTATATGAATGTGCATGTTATGCCCTGAAAATAAAAAACACCGCGCCCATTAGACACAGCGCGGCATACAGGTAATCCAGCTTCAGCGGCTGGCCCATGTATAGCACGGCGAAAGGAACGAATACCGACAGAGTGATGACTTCCTGCAAAATTTTAAGTTGTCCCAGATTGAGCTCGGTATAGCCGATGCGGTTGGCGGGTACTTGCAGCAGGTATTCAAATAGTGCGATGCCCCAACTCACCAGTGCCGCAACGTACCACGGCGACTGGGTAAAATTTTTGAGGTGCCCGTACCAGGCAAAAGTCATGAACACGTTTGAAACAATCAGTAGGAGTGTGGTTAGCAACAGTGGATGTGGCATGGCACGGGTGTGGTCATTTTAATAATTAAGGTAATGTTGAAAAAGTCTGTTCGGGCTGAGCCTGTCGAAGCCTTTTGTAACTTCTTGATTCGCAATTGCTACGTTTCGACAGGCTCAACGTGAACGGACTTGTTTAGAGAACACGCTGATTAATTTGTCATCCCCGCGAAAGCGGGGATCCAGCTTATTGATTTAACTGGGTTCCCGCTTTCGCGGGAACGACGATTGTGAATTAATCAGTATTTCCTTAGCGCAGTTTAAACAACAGGGTTGCTGAAGCCGCTTTTTTATGCATCATAATTTAACACGGGCGCTAACCAGCGTTCGGTTTCTTCAAGGCTTAGTCCCTTGCGTTGTGCGTAGTCCTCAATCTGATCTTTGTCTGCTTTTGCCGTGGCAAAATACTGCGATTTTGGATGCGAAAAATAAAAACCGCTCACCGCAGCAGTCGGCAGCATGGCAAAACTTTCGGTCAGTGTAATACCGGCCTTGTTGGGTGCGTCCAGTAGTTCAAACAGTGCGCGTTTTTCAGTGTGGTCAGGGCAAGCCGGGTAGCCGGGGGCAGGGCGGATGCCGCGATATTTCTCATCGATTAAATCTTCGGCGCTGGCTTGTTCGTCGGCGGCGTAGCCCCAGAATTCACGTCGAACACGGGCGTGCAGCAGTTCGGCGAAGGCTTCGGCCAGACGGTCGGCCAGGGCTTTCAGCAGAATGCTGTTGTAGTCGTCATGCTTGCTCTCGAATTCCGCCACGCGCTCGTCAATACCGATGCCGGCCGTAACCGCAAACGCGCCAATATAATCGGCCACGCCGCTTTCTTTGGGCGCGATGAAATCGCCGAGGCTCAAGTTAGGCTTGTCTTCCGGCTTTACCATTTGCTGGCGCAGGTTGTGCCAGGTCATCGCTACCTGGCTGCGTGATTCATCCGTGTAAATCTCAATGTCGTCGCTATTGACACTGTTGGCCGGAAACAGGCCAAACACTGCGTTTGCGCCTAACCACTTCTCGTCGATGATGCGCTTGAGCATGGCCTGTGCATCGTGGAATAAATTGCGTGCTGCTTCGCCGATTACTTCATCGTTGAGAATTTTCGGGTAGCGCCCGGACAGTTCCCAAGTCTGGAAGAATGGCGTCCAGTCGATGTAGGGGCTGATCTCTGCCAGCGAGTAGTCGCTGAGCGTCTGCACACCGATAAAGCCGGGCTTGGGCGGCGTATAGTTGGTCCAATCGGTTTTCAGGCCATGCGCGCGCGCGTCTGCCAGTTTGTAACGGGCACCCTGAGGTTTTTTGTTGGCATGCAGTTCGCGTGTCTTGGCATAGTCGGCCTTTATGCCAGCCACATAATTGTCGTGCAAAGTGTCGCTCAACAGGTTGTTGCATACCCCCACCGCACGCGACGCGTCCGTTACATAAACGGTGACGCCGCTGGTATAGTTGGGCTCGATTTTCACCGCCGTATGCATGCGTGAAGTGGTCGCGCCGCCGATCAGCAACGGGATGGTGAATCCCTGGCGCTGCATTTCCTTGGCGACATACGCCATCTCCTCCAGCGAGGGCGTAATCAATCCGGACAGGCCGATCATATCGGCGTTGTGCTCGCGCGCTGTGTCCAAAATTTTCTGGCACGGCACCATCACGCCCATGTTGATCACTTCGAAATTGTTGCACTGCAACACCACCGTGACGATGTTCTTGCCGATGTCATGCACATCACCCTTGACCGTGGCGATGACGATCTTGCCCTTGGGTTTGTTGTCGCCCGAGCGTGATTTTTCCGCTTCTATGAAAGGCACCAGATGGGCCACTGCCTGCTTCATTACGCGCGCGGATTTCACCACTTGTGGCAAGAACATTTTGCCCGCGCCGAATAGGTCACCGACCACGTTCATGCCGGTCATCAGGGCGCCTTCGATTACCTCAACCGGGTAAGTCGCTTGTAACCGCGCTTCCTCGGTATCTTCCACGACATAGGTGTTAATGCCGCGCACCAGCGCGTGGGTCAGGCGTTCCTGCACCGTGCCTTGTCGCCATGCCAGATCTTCCACCTGCACCTTGGCGCCGCCGGTCACATTTTCTGCCACTACTACCAGCCGCTCGCCCGCATCGGGACGGCGGTTCAGCACGACGTCTTCCACCGCCTCGCGCAAATCTGCCGGGATTTCATCGTATACGCCGAGTTGACCGGCATTGACGATGCCCATGTTCATGCCCGCTTGCACCGCATGATAAAGAAACACGGTGTGGATAGCCTCGCGCATTGCGTCGTTACCACGGAATGAAAACGACACATTGGATACGCCGCCGCTAATCTTTGCGTAAGGCAGATTTTTTCTGATCCAGCGCGTGGCTTCAATGAAATCCACCGCGTAGTTGTTGTGTTCTTCTATGCCGGTGGCAATGGCGAAAATGTTCGGGTCGAAAATAATATCTTCCGGCGGGAAGCCGACCTGATTCACCAGAATGTCATAGCTGCGCTGGCAAATTTCGATCTTGCGCTGTTGCGTATCGGCCTGCCCTTTTTCATCAAATGCCATCACGACTGCCGCTGCACCATAGCGGCGCACCAGCTTGGCATATTTGATGAACTCGGCTTCGCCCTCTTTCATGCTGATGGAGTTGACGATGGCCTTGCCTTGTACGCATTTCAGCCCAGCTTCGATCACCGACCACTTGGACGAATCTATCATCAGCGGCACACGCGAAATATCCGGCTCCGATGCGATCAGGTTGAGGTACTTCGTCATGGCGAGTTGCGAATCCAGCATCGCTTCGTCCATGTTGATATCGATGACCTGCGCGCCGTTTTCGACTTGTTGCCGCGCTATGTTGATGGCGGTCGGGTAATCGCCGGCGAGGATGAGGCGCGCAAACATCTTGGAGCCGGTAACGTTGGTGCGCTCTCCGACGTTCACGAACAGGGAATCATCGCCGATGTTGAATGGTTCCAGACCGGATAGCCGACACTTCTTTTCAAGCTCTGGAATGCGGCGCGGGGGGATACCTTTTAATGCTTCGGCAATCGCTTTGATGTGCGCTGGCGTGGTACCGCAGCAGCCGCCCGCGATGTTGAGGAAGCCGCTGGTGGCAAATTCTTTGACCAGCATGGCGGTATATTGCGGCGATTCGTCGTAGCCGGTTTCCGACAGAGGATTGGGCAAACCGGCATTGGGATGCGCACTGACATAAGTGGTCGCGACACGCGACATTTCTTCGACGTAAGGGCGCATCAGTTCCGCCCCCAGCGCGCAATTCAGGCCAATGGATAACGGTTTGGAATGCGACAGCGAATTCCAGAATGCTTCAGTCGTTTGGCCCGACAAGGTGCGCCCGGATGCGTCGGTGATGGTGCCGGAAATCATGATCGGAACGCGCACGTTATGGCGATCGAAATACTGCTCAATGGCGAACAGGGCGGCCTTGGCGTTCAGCGTATCAAAAATGGTTTCCACCATCAGCAGATCCGCGCCGCCATCCAGCAGGCCGCGTATGGCTTCGGTATAGCCTTCCACCAGCTGATCGAAATTGATGTTACGGAAACCGGGATCGTTGACGTCCGGTGAGATGGATGCGGTACGTGTAGTGGGCCCCAATACGCCCGCCACAAAGCGCGGCTTGCCCGGTACTTGGATTTCGTATTCGTCGCACACATCACGCGCCAGCTTTGCGCCTGCCACGTTCAACTCATATACCAGATGTTCCATCTGGTAATCCGCCATCGATACAGCGTTGGCGTTGAAAGTGTTGGTTTCAAGAATATCCGCACCCGCTTCCAGGTATTCTGCATGGATGCCGCGAATGATCTGCGGCTGCGTCAGCAACAGCAGATCATTGTTACCCTTGAGGTCGAGCGGATGGTCGGCGAAATTCTGGCGAGGTTCGGTATCGCCCTCATGCGCGACGATGCCGCGGTAGTGTTCCTCGGTCAGCTTGTATTGCTGAATCATCGTTCCCATCGCACCGTCCAAAATAAGGATGCGTTGTTCCAGCAAACGTTCAATAAGGTGGGGTGTGCGGTTCATAGTGTCAGACTTAAAAATGAGGGTTGATTTTATCATGTCTGATGCAAGACGAATTCCCTAACAACCAATGGACAACAGTTTGCCATTTTTGGTATTGACGTGACCGATGCGTATCACGGGAATTACCAAGGAGAAGTAGGGCGAGTTTGATTTGCGCGGTTGAATTTTCAATTTTTCACTTTTTATCCCTTCGCAAGTTTGTTTGTATTTTAATAAATGACTGAATCGATACTTACTATTTATTTGAGTCTTTGGGTGCTATTTTGCTGGTTGTGTTCGCTTTAGGGGTGCCCTTTATTTATTTTATAGAGGAAACAGCTCACTCTTAATTTTTGACGAAATATCGATTATTTCTACCATATTTTGCCGAGTTATCCTTCATTTATCGCCGTTTTTGGCGATAAAGCTTAGCGTAATCAAATTTTTTGCATTTTTAAGAATCGTTAATTTGTGACGATAAAAGTGCAAATGCCTTGATTTTCATGTAAAAAATTTAAATTGCAAAATTTACCAGCCAATAAAGGGTTCGTAATTTGCCAATTTTTACTTGATATAGGGAAATAATTCGAACCACTGGAGGATATTAATGTTTAGTACGATAAAGAAATTAAAAAGTGAACTTGCGGATGCTTATGCTAGATGTCAGCTTTTAGAAAATGATAGAAATGCACTTTTAGATAAAAATGCAATGTTCACTGCGCTTGATAAATCATTGGCTGTAATCGAATTCGATCCATTTGGAAATATTTTAACAGCCAATCAAAATTTTCTTAACACGGTAGGCTATAAGCTCGACGATGTGGTTGGTAAGCATCATCGAATATTTTGTTATGACAGCTTTTATCAGCTGAATCCCCATTTTTGGGCGCGGCTCGCCAGTGGAAATTTTCAATCGGGACAGTTCGAACGAAAAAACTCTTCAGGGGATACGGTCTGGCTGGAGGCTACGTATAACCCCATTTTTGATAACACCGGAAAAGTGTATAAAATCATTAAGTTCGCCAGCGACATCACGGGTAGGATAAATACTACCCGTGCCGCTGCCGAGGTCGCTGCTTCAACTTCAGAGCAGGCCAGCAAAATAGCTGCAAACGCAATATTGGTTTTAAAAGACGCGGTAGCGACTTCTGGCAATATCTCGGAGCAAGTAAGTCGTGCGGCGGGCGTTATCGATCAGCTAAACGGCCATGCCCAAAGTATTAACAAGATAGTGGAAGATATCCAAGCGATTGCCAATCAAACTAATCTACTCGCGCTGAACGCG
Source organism: Candidatus Nitrotoga sp. HW29 (assembly GCF_924101635.2). Lineage (GTDB taxonomy): Bacteria > Pseudomonadota > Gammaproteobacteria > Burkholderiales > Gallionellaceae > Nitrotoga. Next base: position 20,182 of record NZ_CAKMAA020000060.1, read on the forward strand.
GCAATCGAAGCTGCCCGTGCAGGAGAACAGGGGCGTGGATTCGCTGTGGTAGCGGATGAGGTTAGAAAATTGGCTGCAAGAACGAATGAAGCGACCGTTGAGATTGGAACCGTCGTTCACTCTAACTGTGAGTTGACGCTTGCCATCCGTGAGCAGATGGATCAGGTAAGTCAACTAGCATTAGAAGGTCAGCAGAAAATCACAGAAGTATCTGTCGGAATGCAAGAAATAGGAAAAGGGGTAAGCAATGTTGCGTTAGCAGTTAATCAACTTGTCAGTAAGTAAAGGGTACGATGCATGCTTCTTACGGCTTGGCAAAGGGGATACCTAATAATTAAAGGGCACCTCTAAAAATTCAGATTTGCGAGCATCCCCTTCGGGGATTGCCTGCTTAACCCATCTCGTCACAATACGTTGTTGCTTACAAAAAATGTTTCCTTACATATCAATTATATGCTGCGTCAACACTTTTTATTCGCGCCTAGTCTTGTTTAAAACTCTTAATTTTTAGAGGTGCCCTAAAGTGGGTACATAGTTGTTTGGTTGAGGTGTGTTGACTTGCGCGGTTGAATTCCTTATTCTCTAAAAGGGATTTAGGAGGTTGCATGGCTTGTACACATTTCGATAGCATTCACGAAGTTACACCCTCTGCGGAGGGCTGTGAGGATTGTCTGAAGACGGGGGATTCATGGGTGCACCTTCGCCTATGTCGCCAGTGTGGTCACGTCGGTTGCTGTGATAGTTCGAAAAATAAACATGCGACCAAGCATTATCATGCAACCGGTCATCCGATTATGGAATCCTACGATCCTCCGGATCCATGGGGCTGGTGCTACATCGACCAGGTGATGCTCGATTTCAACGGAAATCAGACCGCACACCGCCACTCTTCATCGGTTTCTTTCAAGGATCGCAAGCGGTGATAAACAAAGTTACTGACGGTTTGCTTTCATCAGCGTCTGGTCAAGCGGACGACGTTTCAGTCAACGCAGTAGATGCGCCCTTGCCTTCAAGCTTGGCATCGCGTCGTGAGCAGATGTTTCCCACGTTTACCCCTGTAGAAATTAACCGGTTACGGCGTTTTGGCACGGTGTGCACTTGGCAGCCCGGCGAAATATTGTTTGATCCCAGTATGCGTGAAGTGGGCATGTTCGTTTTTTTGAGCGGACGCATCTTGACGACACGCAAAAATGGTTTGGGTGTTGAGATTCCCATCGTTGAAAGTAGGCCGGGTAACTTCGCGGGAGAAGTCGGCCAGCTTTCGGGCCGTCCCCCGCTTGCTACTGGCCGCGCCCTTGAAGTAGTTGAAGCGCTGGTGATAGATCCGCCTTCCTTGCGCGCAGTGATCGTGGCTGAGGCCGAGCTCGGGGAACGTATCATGAGAGCTATGATCCTGCGGCGTGTGGGGTTGATCGAAACCGGCGGAGGCGGCCCGTTACTGATTGGCACCCCCGGCAGCGCGGATATGGTGCGATTGCAGGGATTCCTTTCAAGGAACGGCCATCCTTATCTTGTGTTGGATCCGGTATTGGATAGCGTCGCGGAAGATGTGGTAAAGCTTCATCAACCCCATCCGGATGAATTGCCGCTGGTTGTTTGCTCTGATGGAGTAGTTCTTAAGTGTCCCACCGAAAGGGAGCTTGCACGCTGTCTCGGCTTGTATGTCGAATTGAGCCTTGACCATGTCTACGATGTTGCGATTGTTGGCGCTGGCCCTGCTGGCCTTGCTTGCGCGGTTTATGCGGCATCGGAAGGTCTATCCGTACTTGTATTGGACACTCATGCGTTTGGCGGCCAGGCAGGGACGAGCGCGAGAATCGAAAATTACCTCGGTTTTCCGACCGGAATTTCTGGTCAGGCGCTGGCCGGACGCGCTTATGTTCAGGCGCTGAAGTTCGGTGCTGAGATGGTGGTGCCCGTTGAGGTGATGTCGCTCGATTGCGCACGTTTCCCTCGCGCCCTCCAACTTGATTGTGGCGCACAGGTTTTGGCAAAAACCGTGGTTATCGCGACAGGCGCAAAATATCGGCGTCCCGGTATACCCGAACTTGAAAAATATGAAGGTCGCGGCGTCTATTACTGGGCCTCGCCGATCGAGGCCGCGCTGTGCGGGCAGGAGGAAATCGTGCTCGTGGGTGGTGGTAATTCAGCCGGTCAGGCAATTGTATTCCTGGCCAGCCACGCGGCGCATGTTCATCATTTGATTCGCGGCTCTGATCTTGCAAAAAACATGTCGAAATATCTTATCGACCGTATTGGAATGCTGTCGAACGTTACGCTGCATACGGAATCAGAGATTGTGGCAATCGAGGGTTGCGATGAAGGCGTGAACGGCGTGCAGTGGTACAACCGCAAAGACGGCAGCAAACAGACTAAATCCATTCGGCGTATTTTTCTGTTCGTGGGTGCTGATCCGAATACTGATTGGCTCGATAATTGTGGCGTGAATGTCAATGATAAGGGATTCGTTTGCACCGGGATTGATTTGCCGCCGGTTGACGCCGCGGGTTCGACGCACCTGAAAAATGATCATCCTCCCCTACCGCTCGAGACGTCGGTATCGGGAGTATTTGCGATTGGTGATGTACGTGCCAGCTCAACTAAACGTGTCGCCGCCGCAGTGGGTGAAGGCGCAGCAGTGGTAGCCCAGGTGCATGCCTGGCTTGCATCGCATGAAACTGTTCCGGCATCGTAAGCCACTACACGTAACAACTCCTTAAGTAGAAAGCGAAAATTCCTTTGAGTGGTACTCCTGACGCCAGTGCCATGTTGCGCGTCGAGGTGCGTTCACCCATGTATTGTCTACTAAGGGGGTATCATTACTTTGTGAATCAGAATGGTTTGAAGGTGCATGACGTTTTTTACACCAAGGAATAAGCCAGTTAACCCGATTGGACAATTGTCTTTTAGGAGTGTGTTATGCGTATTGGCAAAAAGCTGGGCAAATTGACGGTGCAGGCAGTTGCTGGTACGCATGTGGTACTACTTGGTTGGAGCATGACGAAAGCCGATTCGCGCCGCGTGCTGGGATTTGCTGTTCATCGTACGGACCATATCGAGGGTGAGGCCTATTGGCTGGAGGGTATAAAGGTATTCGCCGAAACTGATCCAGGTACGGATAAGGCCTCGTTGCGTTACCATCCGGTGCAGGGTTTCACGTGGTCCGATTTCACGGCCAAACCGGGCTACGATTATACCTATCGTGTAGTGGCACTGAAGGGCTCGCCCAGAAGTTTGATCGAAGATGATGAGATCGAAGTGCGTGTGCAAACCGAAAAGGAAGATAACGGCCTGCACGAAGTGTGGTTCAATCGCGGCGCCGCCGCCAGCCAGGAGTACGCCCGCCGCTTTCACAACAAGAGTCCGGAAATAGTGGGTAAACCAGCTTTCGATTGGCTTTCGCGCGGTTTAATGGAAGCGCTGCTCGAGTTTTTGCTACGTGCGAAGAATTGTCAATGGGCGTTGCGCGTGGCCGCTTACCAGTTCACTAACGAAACGGTTTTAAAGGCGTTGAAGTCGGCAAAGGATCGTGGTGTTGACGTGGGTATTCTATATGACGGTCGTGACGAAAAAGTATCCGCACTTAATAAAACAGCGGTATTCAACGCCGGTATCGACAGTCTATGCAGGCAGCGTACCGAAAATCCAAGCGCCATCGCACACAATAAATTTACCTGATTAGTTACATGCCTCAGTTGGATGCAATTTTCTACGCACAAGCTCATGTA
>NZ_CAKMAA020000061.1 GCF_924101635.2 Candidatus Nitrotoga sp. HW29
GGGCCTTGGCTTTTGCTTCTATTTGTAACTTGGCTTGTTCGGCTTGCAGTTCAGATCTGGCTTTTGATATTTCCTGCTCTGCGGTGAGTCGCATAGCTTCTACTTGTTTTTTTGCGTGAGTAGCCTCGTGTTCAGCTCTGATTCTTGCCGCTTCCTGCTCTTCCTTAAAACGTGCCGTTTCAGCCTCAACACAGGCCTTGGCTTTCGCTTCCATTTGTGATTTTGCTTGCTCGGCTGCCAGCTCAGATCTGATTTTTGATGTTTCTTGCTCTGCCTTGAGTCGAGCCATTTCGGCGGCGGCATGAGCACTGACTGCAGCTTCCACTTCCTCTTTTGCTTTAGCCTGCTCAGCTTCCTGTTTCACTTTAATTTTTATGGCATCTTTCTCTGCCTTGAGGTACATAGCTTCAACTACTGCACGCGCTTTAGCTTCTGCTTCCACTTTTGCCCGAGTAGCCTCCTGTTCCGCCCTGATTTTTATCGCTTCTTGCTCAGCCTTAAATCGTACAGCTTCCACTTCGAATCGAGCCTTGACTAAGGCTTCCGCTTCCTCTTTTGCTTTGACTAGCGCGCTTTCCAATTCCGCTCTGATTTTTTCCGTTTCTTGTTCTGTTTTAAAACGAGCCATTTCAGCTTCCGCTCTTGCCCTGACTAAAACTGCTTCCTGTTCCGTCCTGGCTTTTACCGCTTCTTGCTCAGCCTTGAGGCGGAAAGCCTCGGTTTCAGCATACGTCTTGGCTTCCGCATCCGCTTTTGCCTTGGCCTGTGCAATTTCTTGTTGCTCAGCCTTAAAGCGCGCCGCTTCGGCTTCGAATCGGGCTTTAGCTAGGGCTTCCGCTTCCTCTTTTGCCTTAACCAGCGCGCTTTCCAATTCCAATTTAATTTTTTTCGCTTCTTGTTCTGCTTTGAAACGTACGGTTTCTACTTTCTCCTCTTCCGCTGCTAATGTATCCACGGCCGATACACGCATAACATCGCTAATAGACTGCCTCTCTCCAAAATTTTCAAACTTGGGAGAAGGTATGTTGTTTTTTTGAACAGGCGCCCGGGGGATAGCCATTTTAACAACGCTATTTATCTTATCTTTATCTTGAATGAAACCTCCATCAATCAACTCTTGGAACATATCGCCAAGCGATTCACGTAAACTGGGCGCAGCCCGTTTCATCAGCTCTTTCACCGTGGATTTATTATCAATCAAACCTAAGGCACGCTTAATATCACTAGATAAATGGTTAGTTATCCTTTTACTTTCGTCTTCACCTTTACTGGTTTTTATAAATATAATTTTTATATCCATGCCGATCCGCCACACCCAAATAATCTAATTCTCGTCACTTAATTTTCACAGCAACTAACCGCATAAAAACATCTATCTATTGACTGAAAAGCTCACAGCCAGTAGTATGGCGGCCTTGTCAATTCCCTGATAGCTCAGTCGGTAGAGCGACGGACTGTTAATCCGCAGGTCCCTGGTTCGAGTCCAGGTCGGGGAGCCAAATATAGAGCCTTGCAGTGATGCAGGGCTTTTTTATTGCCTGAATCATTTTAAAGTTTTCCAGACACCGTTCCAAAACGTATTGGATATCTTGTCGGAACATCTTGGACGATCACATCCATAGATCGCCTTGATTACTTTATCGGCATATCTATTTTTTAGTTGAGCAGGAAGATTGGCAAGACGTGATATAAGGCTGGAGCGGTTTATGTTCGCAATCGATATGTATTGAGATGCTGTTGATTCTTACTAAAATACATTTATACACCTTAATATTTTCATTTTCTCACTAAGGAAAAGAGTGGCTCATGCGTTGCTATAGCAGCGCTACAGCTGGCAGAAGAAAGCGTTTTGAGAAAAAACTATTTAGCACGAAGGTACAGAGTTTTATGATTCGATCCAGATTTTTGCCTTTGTTCTGTCACGAAAAGATCCGTTTTTGCTTTGACCAGCTCAGAGAGCTTTTTGTAGCCGTAGAGCCTGGAGTCAAAATCTGGTTGTAATTTTGTAAGGTAACTGCCGAATGCACCGAGGCCTGTCCAACCGGTGTCGTCAATAGACTGTTTAAGTGCAGTTAAAATGAATTTTTTTGGGAATTCCAATTTTGTCTCTGTTTCTACGATGGGTATCTGAGATAGAACGGATTTCTGTTCGCTCTTAGCTACCAGCGGCTGGCTGACCGGTTCGACTGCTATGCTAGGACGTAGAACTTCAGTGAACACGAATTGATGGCAGGCATTGCGGAATGCTTCCGGTGTTTTATTTTCCCCAAATCCAAGAACAGTGAGTCCTTCTTCACGCAATCGCATAGCAAGTCCTGTGAAATCACTGTCACTTGTTATCAAGCAAAAACCATCGAATTTTCGCGTATACAACAAATCCATTGCATCGATAATAAGCGTACTGTCTGTGGCATTTTTTCCGGTCGTATACGCAAATTGTTGAACTGGCTTGATAGCGTATCGCTGCAGCATCTTCTTCCAGGACAAGCTTGTTGGAGCAGTAAAGTCTCCGTAGATGCGCTTCACGGTTGCTTCGCCAAATCTTGCGATTTCCGCGAGAAGCTCTTCTATGACTGCAGCTTGGGCGTTATCAGCGTCAATTAGAACCGCTAACCGCAGAGTTGATTCTTCCGATTCGATTTTTACTGCCAGACGTGGGGATACCAAGATAACTCCAGATTTATAATTTTGCTTAGGGAGAAATTTTACGTACTAACACGAATGCCAGCTGCCCAATACAGCGTCACTATTCACACTGAATGATCGCATGTCACCTTCCCAATGATGTCCACTCGTTAAAGATAAATCGACATGAATTATTTTTTCTTTAGAGCTGCAATAGGAAATAACTTTAAATTGATATCCAAGCCCATACCAACATAGGGGAAATGGAACAAACTGTTAATCCGCAGATCCATCGTTCGAGTTTAGGTCGGGAAGCCAAACATAGAACCTTGCAATGATGCAGGGCTTTTTTATTCGCTCAACTATTAAGTTGAGCCTGTGAGATATAACAGCTTAGAGTTTCCATTTACCATTCGATAGAGAGTTAGATATCTCAATGGGTTAACAATTTTGAATATCATATTGGATTCACTAGTGTCCGGTTAAGAATCGAATAGATTCAGTCAGTTGCTGAAGCTGCTGTTTTGTGACTGACCGTCGATGCCCTGCAAGGCTTATTGAATGGGCATTTTCTCGAACAGCGTGACCGATAGAATCTGTAACAAAGTGTGAGCGAAGCGTCCAGATTGAGACGCTTCTTGATGATAGCGACTAGCACATAAACCGAGACGGCGATCCAGATTTGAGATTTGACCGCGTTCTCTGAAGTACCGAAAAAGGACTTGATACGCAGATGCTGTTTAATCCATTTGAAGAACAATTCGATTTACCAACGACAGCGATAAAGGCCGGTAATACTCTGCGCCGGCAAATCGAGGTAGTTGGTCAAAAAGCCCCGCGTCTTGCCCTCGGTATCTTTGATCTTTATGCGTCTGATCGTTGTTGGGAAATATTGCTGAGAATAAAAGCTCGTCAGCGTACCCAGCTGGTCGCAGATAATGCCGGACGTGCGGTCTGTCGGCAAAGAGTATCGTCGAGTGAAGCACAAGTTTGCCTTGGCTCGTGTCTCGAAGAAACTGCCTGCTTGGTGCAAGTAATGCAGTCGGCTTAAGTCGAGATAGCCGCGATCCATGGTGTAGAACGCCCCGGCTTCGGGAATAAAGTGAAGTGTTTAACCTTGTGCTCTCCGTTGTAGCGGGCGACACATCTGCGGAAAGTGGTCAGCGGCAGGTACGACATCACTTGAGCAAACACAAGTTTGCCCGTGTTCATTAACAGTCCTCGAAATCGGGTTGGGAATACCCCGAATACTACTTGCCAAATTCAAATCGAGACCAGGCTTAACCATGAAATATCTTCGTTCCCTCAATCAATTACAATCGACTCGGCGGTTAACGTTGGGTTGCTACTGATAGTAGCTAATTTTTAAATTCAACTTATTTTGTAAGAACATGGCAACCGCCACTATAATTTTAAACGTTGGATATCAGAATTAATGACAGCTCAACATTCTAGACTCATGGTAACTCTCATCCATGGCTAGATTCAGAATAAGAGAACCATCATGTAATCTATACTCACGGTAGAAATTGAAATTGTGAGATTAACTGACATGTGACGAAAATTTTAAGAGAGGCGATGGTCATTCCTATCCCGATTAAATCGCGATTGGAACTTACCCAATTTAATATGACGAACGAACTGAAATCATCATTTACGCTTGGCGCGCTGCTGTGCATTGGACTGATCGTAGCTGGATATATCCTCGGACAAAGCGCACTTAAATTTAAGTCGTATGATCGGAGTGTTTCCGTTAAAGGGCTTTCTGAGCGGGAAATTCCGGCTGATATCGCTGCATGGCCAATTCGATTTACTGCAGCGGGCAATGATCTAAGCGCACTTTATACATCGATGGAGATAAACGCTAAACAAGTCTCGAAATTTCTAGAAGCGGCAGGATTCTCTCCTTCCGAAATTACTATTGCGGCTCCCGTGATAACAGATAAGCTCGCGCAGAATTTTGGCAGCCAAAATGTAAGTCTGCGCTACACGGCTAAGCAGACCATTGCCGTCTACACCACTAAAATTGATCTTGCTCGTTCCGCAAAAAACAACGTCGGTGAATTAGGAAAAAAAGGAATCGCCTTCGGCGGGGAAGAATACGAACAGAAAACGGAATACCTGTTTACTAAGCTAAACGATGTTAAACCCTCTATGGTAGAAGAAGCCACGAGGAATGCACGCCATGTTGCTGAGCAATTCGCAGCTGATTCGAATAGTAAACTCGGTAAAATCAAGAGTGCTAATCAGGGTCAGTTCACCATTTCAGATAGAGACAGCAGCACTCCCCACATCAAGAAGATAAGAGTGGTATCCACTGTTGATTACTTTCTGTCAGATTGAGCGTTACGCCTGACGGTTCTAAGTTTTCACAGCAGACGCTCAGGCTCCAAACAGGAAAATTTGCTCAAATGAGTGTCAAGATATTGGCGTCCTTTTGAGTGAATCCTGATTCATTGGTACCTATTGATACTTCCGTAATTCATGACAGCTATTGATCGCCTCAAGCGTGATATCTTCAATAGCGATATTGAAGAATACAGGTATGACAAAAACAAGATTGAGCGAGACTTCAAAGAAGCGGGTCAAAGCTGGACGGTTGCTGCTTGCGGACAAAGGATGCGCCAGTTCCTGCGTATTTGTGTGATTTCCTAACGCCTGCTAATTTCGCTAGCCCGCCAGAATTGCGGCATTCCGGGGTAAATCTCTCTCCCCTGATCATTCCTTGCTCGCTAAAAATGACCCGAAGTTCGTTACGAGCTATTTTGTTATTTTGACATCTATATTTTAAGTTTTTAAAAACATTTGTTTTTATTTTCTTAAGCTCACCGTAAGGGCTGATTGGTCGTGGTGCGACAAATTGTCGCGCGGCAATTTGTCACATTCCCAAGAGTATTTTTCTTCCTTATGATTCGTGCGTTTAATGTTTTAAGTTAGAACCATCATTAATAAAGCTGTTTTGAACAGCGCTCTAAATGAGAGCTGTTGGTATTTATTTTGGCCAAAATTGGTCTAGCGAGAAGGAAGTTTCTATGACCAAGAAATTAGCGTGTCGTACTCGGCGCACATATATGTTCGTATTCAAAGTACGTATGCAGCGTTCCAATGTATTTAAAGCAGCACGGTTGCTGTACGTCCGCTTATCAACGATTTTTTCTACGGTTTTATCAATAAGTGTTTTTTCCATCTTTGTGATGATGTCTGCGCCTAGTCGTGCTGAAACTGAAATAGCAACGTTGCCGCAAATTAAGGTTGTAAGTACAGCACCCATCGCCAATGGCCGCCTTAATCTTGACGAACCTTCTGAAATCGGCAGTCGCCTTGGGTTGACGCCGCGCGAGACACCGGCCTCGGTTACGGTTGTAAATCGCGCCACTATTGATGCACGTGGTGCGCAAAACACCCAGGAGATACTTCGGGCAATTCCTGGTGTCACTGCACACGATGCACCAGGCAATATCGGTGTTTTTTATCGGGGTTTTGGCAGTGGGTCACTTAGTCAATTATTCAACGGTATCAATGTACAATATTCGATTGCAGCCCGTCCGGTGGATAGTTGGATTTACGATCGCGTCGAGGCCATCGGTGGCCCATCCAGTTTTCTTTATGGCTCAGGTGCGATCGGTGGTTCTATTAACTACATCACCAAAACCGCAGAAAGAGACGATTTTTCAGAAGCGAGAGTGCGGCTGGGCGCTTATAACCTCAAGGAAGTGTCTCTGGGATTAAATCGCCGCATCATTGGCGATGGCGGAGCAGGCAGTCACTACGCGCGTATCGATATTAACCGCCGTAACGCGGGTAGCTGGATCAATGGCACTGAAAGCAAGGCCACACAAGTCGCTGCTTCACTGTTGTCGGACTTTGGCGGTGGATTGACCCATAAATTGGCTTATGAATACCAGGATGAGAATGTTGACCGGCCATACTGGGGCACACCGGTACTCAACCCGGCATCGGGCACGTTGCGCGTTGATCCCGGCACCCGCTTCAAAAACTACAACAGCACCGATAGTATTTATGCCCAGCGTGTGCAATGGTTGCGCTCGGTGACCGATTGGCGTGTGACCGATACGCTGCAATTCCAGAATACTGCGTATGCCTATGATGCATTGCGCGATTACCGTAATGTTGAAACGTATGTTTTCAATCCGGCCAACACAGCCGTGATCCGTTCGAATACTTTTCTGCAGCGGCATGACCATCAAGTTTTTGGTGATCGCGTTAACGGACTATACAAGGGGAAACTCGCTGGCCTTAGAAGTGATTGGTCTTTTGGGCTGGATGTGAGCGTAAACAAGCAAACGCGATTCCCGAATAGCCTGCCTGCTGTCGTGAGTACAGTCGATCCGTACAATTTTGTTACCGAAAGTTTTTTTCAAGTGCCCGGCATGTCACCAGGCTTTAACCCTGATCGGGAAGTCAAGGTCACTTCAGCCGCACTGTATCTTGAAAACCGCACGGCGCTCATGCCGACTTTAAACCTCACCACTGCGCTGCGCCATGACCGTATCGAGCTTGATCTGACCAATCATCGTGCGGTGACAGCGTCTAATCCCGCTACCCTCGCGCGTACATACAACCCAACGACCGGTCGCATTGGCTTGGTATGGGATGTTGCGCCAGGCGCCAATTTATACGCGCAATATTCAACGGCGGCCGATCCTCCATCGGGCATTCTTACTACGGCCACTTTTGCGGCTGTGCGTGATAACACCGCACTTACGACAGGCAAGCAGGCAGAAATTGGCAGCAAAATTGATTTCTGGCAAGGCAAAGGGATGGCTACGATTGCGGCCTACAGTATTACCCGCAAAAATATTGCTACTCCGGTATTGGGCAACAGCGCACTCACCGTTTTGGTCGGGGAGCAATCGGCTAAAGGTGTGGAGCTGGCTATCGGACTGCAACCCACCTCCAAGTTATCGATGCAGGGCAATATCACCTATGTCGACGCGCAATTTGAGAATTTTGTTCAGAACGGTGTTTCACTGGCCGGTAAAACACCAATTAACACGCCATCGACAGTTGCTAACTTATGGACTTCGTATGACATCACACCAGCTTGGCAAGCCAGTGCAGGTGTACGTCACGTCGGCAAAGTTTATGCGGACGCTGGTAACACAATGAATTGGTCTGCCTACACGCTATTTGATCTTGGTGCGCGCTGGAAAATGAGTAAGACGGTGTCATTAATAGGCCGCGTCCGTAATGTGACGGATCGTATTTATGCCGCGAATGTCGGTAGTACGATGGCTTATCTGGGGCCGCCGCGCACAGCCGATATTACTTTGAGTGCGGCGTTTTAAGGGTGCGCTACTGATGGCGTATGCCAAACGATGGCTGTTCCTGATTCATCGCTGGCTTGGAATTGCTGTCTGCATCTTTTTCGCGATGTGGTTCATCTCGGGGATAGTCATGATGTATGTGGGCTACCCGAAGCTAACTGCTGCAGAACGAATACAGCACCTGCCGCCGCTTAATACTGCGACCATAACATTGACGCCAAGACAGGCGCTGGATGCAGCCGGTATCAAGGGATCGTTGCACGAACTTCGGTTGGCGGTGGCCAGTGGGGGTCGTGCGGTCTATTTGGCCGTACCGGCCCGTGATCTGAATGCTGGTTCGGCAAGTAGTCTGCGTCGGGTGGCACCGGGCAGCGATACGGTGGTGATAGACGCCAGCACAGGCGTTGTGTTGCGGCAGGTTGATCGCGCGCATGCGTTGGCGAGTGCCGCTGTGTTTGGCGGTTTGGCAGTTGCCACCGATTATGAGGGGGGCATCGACGAAGACGCTTTCACCCATTCGCGCGCATTGGACGCACATCGTCCGCTACATAGAGTACGACTCGCTGACGCTGATGCCACTTTGCTGTATATCTCAGGTACCACTGGCGAAGTAGTGCGGGATGCCCCGCGTATCGAGCGTTTTTGGAATTATATTGGTGCGTGGATTCACTGGCTCTATCCTTTTCGTGGCAATATATTTAACGCATATTGGACCGATATCGTCATCTGGCTCTCGATTCTTGGTATTGGTTTAGTTCTCACCGGCACAGCAATCGGAATCATGCGTTGGCGATTTACACGAGTTTACAGGCGAGGCTCACATTCTCCCTACCATGGTTTTGTGATGCGTTGGCATCATATTCTAGGATTGTTGTTTGCACTGATCACGTTGACGTGGGTATTCAGCGGATTGATGTCAATGAACCCCTGGAAAATTTTTGACAGTGGCGCACCAGCCTTAAATACTGTAGCGATGAACGGAGGGCTGCTGGATATTTCCAGCCGGCAAGCTTCAGCGCAACAATTGCTTGCGGCTGCGCCGAATGGTGTACGGGAGCTTCATTGGATACGCGCGTCGGGCCAGACTTTAGTGTTTGCGAGTATGAGTGGCGGTGGTCGGCCAGCTGTATTTAATGCAGAGTCGGCGAGTATTTATGTGCCTGACTTCGAGGCATTGAAAACCAATGTTGCACGCTTGCTTCCCGATCCCGTTGTACGCATTGAGGTATTGACCGACTACGATTTGTACTATTACTCACGGGAGCCGCATACGATGACGGGGGGGCCGGAAAAATTTCTGCCGGTGTGGCGCGTCGTATTCGACAATGCACACGCCACTTGGGTATACATTGATCCAATGACCGGCGCAGTGCTCGGACATACAGACAGTACGAAACGCCTGAGCCGCTGGCTATTTGCGATGTTACATAGCTGGGACTGGCTGCCATTGCTGGAAAGACGCCCCTTGTGGGACATCGTGCTTATTTTACTCAGCCTGTGCGGTACCGCGCTCAGCCTGTCCGGAGTGATCATTGGATGGCGGCGGCTGGGTCGCAAATTTAAGTTTGTGACCGTGCCGGGTTAGTAGTAAGTATCGGAGTTAAATCACCATTGGGACTTCGGCCTGGATTTTTTGCTACTATTCCCACATCAAGCGTTGAATTACCGGATTAATTAATGGAACCATTTGTTTCTTTTTCAACGTCGTCGCCAGTGAACCTGCGGCGAGTGTTGGTGCTCAAAAATATCGCTGTGATTGGTCTGACTTTGGCGGTGTTGGTGGTTGCCAAAGGCATGGGGATGCCATTGCCATTTGCAGTGATCGGCACCGTGTTATTGGTGCTGAATATACTCACTTGGGTACGGTTCAAATTGCCATGGCCCGTGCAAGAGATTGAGGTATTCGGGCAGTTGGTGTTGGATGTTCTGTTGCTTAGTGCGTTGCTCTATCTGGCCGGAGGTACCACTAATCCATTTGTGTTGCTGCTATTGTTGCCGCTCACGATAGCCGCTGCTACGTTGTTGGCTATCTATGCCTGGTTGTTGGCTGCGATCATTGTGGCCTGTTATACGTTCTTGATGTTTGTTTATATTCCGCTGCCGCATTTTCATATTGACCACGTTGCCCGTCTTGATTCAAGTGCTTGGCTTATGTGGTTTGGTTTTGTTTTGGGCGTAGGGTTGGTTGGTTATTATGTGGTGAAGATGGGTAATACTTTGCGCGAACGCGAGTGCATGTTAGCGGAAGTGCGTGAAAATGCGCTGCGTGATGAGCATTTGGTGGCACTTGGCGCACTGGCAGTAGGTGCGGCGCACGAATTAGGTACACCGCTGGGGACGATGGCGGTCGTGCTTAAAGAACTAGAACATGAATATGCGATGCAGCCAGAATTGGTGCAAGAGTTGCACTTGTTGCGTGACCAAGTTACCCGCTGTAAAAATACGCTCTCCCATATGCTTTCGTCGACAGAACAAGCGCGAGCGGAAAGTGGTTACAGCATCGCGCTTGATAGTTATCTGACAGATTTGCTGGCGCAATGGCGCTGTATGCGTCCCTCGGCGCAGGTAAGCTATCGCTGGACGGGTCCGTCGCCCGCACCGCAGATTGTAGCGGAACAAGTGTTGGGTCAAGTTATCACCAATATTCTAAACAATGCAGCCGATGCTTCGGAGCACAGTGTTGAGGTGGAAGTCAGTTGCAATATAGAGCAATTAAAGATTGAAGTTTCCGATCGCGGTACAGGTTTAACGCCCTCTGCGGAAATTCATGCCGGAAAATTATTTTTTACCACCAAAGAAGGCGGGCAGGGGCTTGGATTATTTCTGGTTAATGCCACACTACGCCGGTTTGGCGGTGCGCTCTCGTTGTCAAATCGGGATGGCGGAGGTGTATGTACCCGCGTGACATTGCCCTTGGCTCGTTTACGTGTGACGAATTCGATATGACCTTGGCAGAATTGGAAAACTCGTTACCGTGCACGCGTAAGCTATTGCTGGTGGACGATGATGTCACCTATTGCAGGGTGTTGGCGCAGGCACTTACCCGGCGTGGTTTCGCGGTAAGCGTGGCAAACGATGTGAATGAAGCGATTCAAATGATTGCACAAAATCTTCCCACCCACGCGGTCATTGATTTAAAGATGCCCGGGCCGTCCGGTTTGACACTGGTAGCCTATCTCAAGGAGCGTAATTCTGATGCGCGCATTGTGGTGTTGACCGGCTATTCGAGCATAGCCACTGCCGTGGAGGCAGTGAAGCTGGGGGCGACATACTATCTGGCCAAGCCCGCAGATGCGGATGAAATTGTCGCGGCTTTTGATCATCAGCCAGGCATTACTGAAGCTGCGATTATAACGAAACGAATGTCTGTGGATCGCCTGGAGTGGGAACACTTGCAGAAAGCGCTTGCTGATTGTGGCGGGAACATTTCTGCTGCCGCACGTACGCTTAATATGCATCGGCGCACATTGCAACGCAAACTACAAAAACATCCTAACCGCGAGCGAAGTAATTAGCTCATAAAAAAACAACAGTAGTGGGATGTTGTTGTCTAATATCGAAATTGAAAAGCTGCTCTTAGCCAGTTTAATATTCAATTAGGAAACACTCCGGTTTTGCCGGGGGATATTTATTATAGTTTTGTAAAAAATTAACTGGCTACTGAAAAACTAACTCCCACGGCTTTCCATTCTTTAATTTCTGTCTGTAACGCATTTTCTGTGAGCGGATTTTGCTCAATCCATTTTTTATCAAGCTTGATACGATACTCATTGCCGTTTCTTTTTAATTGCATTTTAGGCAAGACCACATCCGTACGGCTACGACAAAATAAAACGGCCAGACGTAATGCTAATATGGCGCTCCAATCCCGTATTGTTTCTGACAATTTTGGTACCTTGGAAAGCGACCCACGTTGCGCCCTTGCTTGCAATCCAAGCTGAACTTGTTCCAAGTTAGAAAAACCGGGCATATCAGCATTTTCTAGAATGTAAGCTGCATGTTTGTGATAACCACTATGAGCAATGGAAACACCGATTTCATGCAATCTGGCCACCCACTGCAACTGTTGCTGTGCAGTGTCAATATCAACGTCTGAACCTTGTGCCACTTGCTTGAAAAGCGACAACGATAAGTCCTCCACACGTTTGGCTTGTAATGGATCAATATGATAGCGTCGCATAAACTGGTTCACAGTAACATCGCGCATATCCTGATGATGCAAACGACCCAACAGGTCATATAAGACGCCTTCTTTGAGGGAGGCGCTCGCTACGCTCATATACTGAATATTCAATTCCGTGAAAACGGCCGACATAATGGCGAATCCACCAGGCAAGACGGGAATACGATCCGACTTCAGCCCAAGTGTATCCAGTCGCTTACATTCTCCTGCTTTTAATAACATGGAACGTAGTTTCGCCAGTCCCTCTGAGGTTATACCTTCATCACTCCAATTGTTTTGCTTTAACAAATCGGCCAATGCACGTGCTGTACCAGATGACCCGATCGCTTCTTGCCAATGTTCGCCGGAAAATTTAAAACGAATTGTTTGTAGCTCCATGCGTGCAGCAAGTTCCGCCTGCTGCATGGCAGTTTTAGTAATTTTACCGTCGCCAAAAAAACGCTTGCTATAGCTGACGCACCCCATATACAAGCTTTCCACTTGAAGCGGTTCCAGCCCCTCGCCAATCACGCATTCGGTAGAGCCACCGCCGATATCAATCACTAATCTATGATTTTTTGATAATGGCATGCAGTGTGCTACACCCAGATAGATCAGTCGTGCCTCCTCTCGACCCGCGATGACTTCGATCGGAAAACCCAAGGCATCTTCTGCTTGTTTAAGAAAAGCAGATGCATTTTTAGCCAGCCTGAAAGTATTGGTACCAACTACCCTTACAGCGTGGTTTGGCAAACCTCGTAAGCGCTCGCCAAAACGTTTGAGGCATGCAATGGCACGCAGCTGGGACTCGTCATCCAAGACTCTGTCTTGCGTTAGCCCTGCAGCCAAGCGTACCGTTTCCTTTAAGACATCGAGTGGGTATATTTGATCCTCCTCCACTCGTGCGATTTGCAGCCGGAAACTATTGGAACCCAAATCCACTGCGGCAATGGTATCGTAAACTTGCACAGTAATTACCTATCAACATAAGGTTAGCCACTATTCAGTGGGATATATAGCTTTTTGTCACCGCCTACACTTTTTACACTACTTGCAATAATGCGGCAAAATTCACTCGTTATCGTAACAACCGATCAATGCTTAATTGGCCGGCCTGTTTTCAATATTTCAACTTGCCCCACAATATTCACCAACTCAGAATCCGACAGCTTTGACAAGCAAAGCAACCCGGCTCGCAGTAATTCACTCTTTTTCACATGCACACCCGTTGACAGACACTTCATCTTTAATGCAGCGAATTGCGAATATTCATTTTCGGGCATACTAAAACTATCACGCACCATTTTAATTTTTTTAGGTTTATTTGCCTTTGATAACTTTCTTGCTTTCACTACTTTAGCAGTAGTTACTTCAGTTTTTGCGACAGGATTTTTGTTTGCAATTTTGGCCGTCGCCTGCGCGGAAGGCACGGCTTTAACCGTGGGGGCAGATTTTGACCTGTCGCTTGCTAATACTTTTATTGGCAATGGCTTTGCAGCAGCTTTAGATTTGGTAGCAGGTTTGGTTTTAACAGTATTTTTTACCTTGGTCGCCATAGCTTGTTCCAAATTAAATGAGAATTTAAAAAGTAGTTACTCGTGATAATTTGCTTGATTATCTTACATTATTAAAGTTATAAACAGTTTATACAATATAAAAAATTGTATTGATTCATAGGTATGAAAATTGTTGAGAAAATATATTTAATGGTCTAAACGAGTTTGCTAAAACTACAACCTTCTTTTGGAGTACTACAGCGGTTAGAAAAAATATTTCTAACCTACTACATAGACCATCCTGCCACGTTGTTTACATTAAATTCCGTCTTTATGAGCGGTAGCGTACTGATGGGTTTGCACGGGAGCATTAGTATCCAGCTTTATTTGATGAAAGGATTTGAATCATGAAAATAAAATTGGCTGCAACTTGGCTTGCAATTGGCATGATGCTGGCACCTGCCG
Source organism: Candidatus Nitrotoga sp. HW29 (assembly GCF_924101635.2). Classification (GTDB taxonomy): domain Bacteria; phylum Pseudomonadota; class Gammaproteobacteria; order Burkholderiales; family Gallionellaceae; genus Nitrotoga. The sequence continues at coordinate 14,037 of NZ_CAKMAA020000061.1, forward strand.
TAGGGTTTACCACAGATTCGAATACGGATCACTCTGGCCCCGTAGCATTTGTCAAGGATTCCGTTATAACAACAAAAATCAAGACCAAATTGGCTGCTGAAACCCATTTGAGCAGCTTGAAAGAGATTAAAGTTGATACAGATAAAAATGGTGCTGTATTTTTGAGCGGTATGGCACACAGTCAAATAGAAGTGGACAAGGCTGTTTCAATTGCTCGCGATACAAAAGGAGTGACTACGGTTCACAATGATATTCGAATCATGGAATATAAGTAAGACGTTAGTTTAAATAATATATTTATAAAATAATCTCGCGAAAGTAATGCCTGATGAGTTACAGAATTATTTGTAATCGCAAAATTTAGAGTACTTCCCTTATGCCGCTGATCTCCCCGAAAGCGGCATTTTTTTGGGAATCCAGATAATACCTGGCGAGAGTCACCATATGCAGTTTGGTAAATACCGAACGGAGAGGTTTACTGATGCAACCACTTAAAGGTCTGCATACCCAACATAGTCATCAACAATGAACCGCCAAGATGGGCGGCGATAATTGCAATACCCCAGGCGTATTGACCGCGTACCAGCAAAGTGACGGTTTCGGCAGAGAAGGTGGAGAAGGTCGTTAGCCCGCCCAGAAAGCCGGTGATGATGAACAAGCGCCATTCAGGCGACAGCTCCGGTTGCTGCATAAAGAAGGCTACAGCGAGGCCAATAATATAGCCGCCGATCAGATTTGCGCACAGTGTACCCAGCGCCAGCTCGGGTAGCGCAGGATTAAGCCACGAACCCAGCCCCCAGCGTAACCATGAGCCGATGGCTCCGCCCAGACCAACTGCAATAAAGGCGTAGAGTGTCATGCGCGCATTCTAAGCGACGACACGGACTGGTGCAAAACCGCCGCCCGCTGTGCGGAAATTGGTAGTTTGCCCTTGATAGAGGCGTGCGGCGATAAGTTGCACTTGGCCGTCATACACATAACACCGCACATCCGATTTAAGTGCAACCGGCTCCGCACCTTCCAGGCATATCATACGTTCGCCGGGAGGCGCCATGCGCTGTGCAATGTAACCGCCCTGTATGATGTCAGCGAATACTCGGTTGGTAATATTGGCGCCACGATAGGTGCCTTTGCCACCATAACCGGTGGCGGGTTTGAAGAACCATTGCTTGCGTTGCTGCCGCCAATGTTCGTGCGCTTGCGCGTCCACTAACCGGGTTTGAGGTATGCCCTTCATCAAAGCGGCGATGGTCGTTTCTGCCACTCCCATCACACGCAGGCCGTCGGGGGCAGTTAACAGGGCAAGATTGCGTTTGTCAGCATATAACGCATAGACATGCGGATGCGGTGTGAGCACCACTTGATTGCTCTGGTAGGCTGTGTTTATGGCACTGTATTGTTGTAAGGAAAAGTCGGTCAGGCGGTTGTAAATCAGATCGATCTTGCGTTCGTGGAGATACAGGCCATTCGCACGCACCTCCAGTTCCGCCGGATCGGCGATATACGCAGTAATGCCCGCGCGTTCAAACAATTGCTGCATCAATACAAACTCTGGATAAAAATATTGTTCGCGCGGCTGTTCATCCACGATAGCGATGGTTTGCAGCGGCGCATCACCCCGTTCCAGGCACCATTCATTGCGAAACATGTCGAGAAAAACATGCTCCAAATTGTCCATCGCCGCAGGCTTGCCCGGCGCAACTACACCACGCTGACTATGCAGTTGTAACGCGTTAAACAGCGCACCACCTGCATTTGTGTTGATCTCAATGAGATGCGCACCTTCGGCATTCAGATGAAAATCGTAGCCAAAAAATACACCTTTAGCACGGGGCGCATAACGAGCGACGGCTGGTGCGTATTGCAACACGGCATCATGCCACGCCGGTAGCGCGACAACCTGTTGGATGGCCCCGATAACTGCGTGCATTTGCTCCATTTCACCGCTGGAAATAAATAAGGGAGCAGCAGCAAACAGGTGGGGGCAACGTTCATTGACACGGTGGTGCCAAACCTCGCCCTGCTCATGCAGGGTGTGCTCCAGCGCGCCACGATCCACAATAGCGGAATGGCAATTGCTGTTTAATTCTTTGGCAGTTTCAATATTCACGGAATAATTTCACTTTCCCAGCCTGCATATTTTATAAATTTGTCTGCTTTCGCCCTTCAAGACGCCTTGCTCGCTATTGCACTTTTGCCTTGATGTAGCCCACGACACCACATGTTTTGCCGGTATGCTGATCCATATGTGAATGTAACTCTCATCAAATGTCCTTTTATTATCTGCTTCCTCGTGCTTCGTCAACTCCTGGAATCCTCCAGGTGCTGGTGCAGCATTCCGAATATTCGCTCTTGCGCTTCTGCAAGATACTACTATGTGGCACTTACAGCTCTGTCTCGTGAGGCTTCAACTCTGATACGCTTTCATCGTGGATCGCCATCCCTCTGATTTTCAATCTGGGAATAGTGTTAATTATGGTCAATATAAATGACGTCTGGCTTTTTTGCTGAGGTTATATAACTTTATTTAAAATAATCGACAATTCAAATGAGTCTGGCAACTGCTCTGAGAATATTGGAATCGCATCCCTGAACGGCCTGCATTATTAATATTGGATAGCGTCGCAATTCCATTCAAATGCGTGGCAATGTCGCGCACGATTGACAATCCCAAGCCGGTTCCCGTTTCACCGGAAGTGGCGATTCGATAAAAGGGATCAAATACCCGCAAGAGGTCATCTTCCGGAATGCCTGGCCCGCTGTCTTCTACACGGAAAATCATTTGATTGCCTTCGAGGAAGAAGCTGACATCAATCTTGCCGTTAACGGGCGTATACCGGATCGCGTTGTCGAGAGCATTGCGGATTAAAGTCAAAAAATCGAACGTGCCGCCCCGTAATCGTATCGGCTCTTCGCGCTCGATACCCAAATCGATATGCTTCGCTTCCGCCAATGGATATAGTTCTTTAATCACTTCACGAACAATTATGTCGAATGACACAATTTCAAAATCTGTAGTTTGATTCGACTGGTGTCTCGCCAAACTCAACAGTTGTTCAACGAGCGAGCGGGCACGGATGAGTCCCGACTTGAGCGGCGCCAACCGCTGTCTAGCTTCGATCGACATATCGGCGCGTTCGATATTTTCTGCTTGAAGTGTCAGTGCCGTAATAGGTGAACGCAGCTCGTGTGCAGCATCGGCGATGAATCGCCGTTGTTGTGCCATAGACAAAGTCAGCCGCTTGAGAAGTCGGTTAATCGACGCCACGAACGGCAGAATTTCTTTGGGGATACCATCGTTGGACAATGAAACAAGGTTGCCATCCCCTTTTTCATCAAGATCTTTTGACAGGCGCATCACGGATTTAAAGGTATGGCGAATTACGAATCCAATCAGCAGGATCAGCAGTGGCACCAAGCCGATCATTGGAAGTACGGTGCGAAGGGCACCATCCCGAGCAATTTCATCACGTACAGCAGTGCGTTGCCCAACTGCGATCCGGTCTTCGTTCGGCAGTGTTCTGATCACGACTCGCCATTCACTCTTGCGATCGGACACAGTCTGCATGCCATCGGCAAGATTATTCAGTAACCCGACCATTTGCAGCTCGGTTTGCTTGGCATTGGTATGCGTTCCTAATCGAAAGATGAATACCCGCGCATCCGGGTAATTGTCAACAGCGCGACCATCGCGATCCGGCATGGGTAATAGATCGTGTACATCCATTAGGGCCGCCACTTGCCGTAGCTGCTCGTCCTGCAACTGATGTGCTTCGTCGAATGCCAGCCAAAACGAAAATCCCCCAGCCATCACACTGACCGCAACGATAAGCACCGAAATCCAGAGTGATAATCGATGTTGCAATGAAGTCATGATTTGTGTTTGGCGACCATCCAACCGACCCCTCGTACGTTCTTGATAATGGTTGCGCCGAGCTTCTTGCGAATGGCATGAATCAGGAACTCGACCGCGTTGCTTTCGACTTCTTCGTTCCATCCATAGATACGTTCTTCCAATTCTGTTCGCGAAAGGATCGCACCGGGTCGTAGTAGCAATGTATGCAGCAGTGCATATTCGCGAGCAGACAGGCGGTATGACATGCCGGCATGAGTGGCATCGTGCGTAGCGGGATCGAGCGTCAATACGCCATTGGTCATAACCGTCATCGCATTGCCGCCCTTGCGCCTAAACACCGCTCGCATCCGCGCGAGCAACTCGCCGGTTTCGAATGGTTTAACCAGGTAATCGTCGGCGCCAAGGTCTAAACCTTTGATGCGGTCTTGCACCGCATCGCGAGCGGTGACAATCAATACAGGCAAATGTTTACCAGCCAAGCGCAGCAGCCGTAACACCTCCAAGCCGTCTCTTCCCGGCAAGCCGAGATCAAGCAACACAATGTCATAGGTATGAATTTTGATTGCTGACATCGCTACGTGCCCGTCCTGCACCCAATCGACTGCATAGGCGGCATCGTGTAGCGCCTGGCTTATTGCCTCACCGATCATTTTGTCGTCTTCTACTAACAGAACACGCATTCGTAATCTCTACAGAATAAGCTGGTTAACATGTTACTCAATTTACTTAAAAAACTGTATGAATCCAACTTGATCCGTCTTTTTTTCAAAACATCCAAAGCGCAACGCCAGTGTCGGCAGCACCAGTAGATTAAGCACCGTCGATGTTATCAGGCCGCCCAGGATAACAATCGCCATCGGCCCTTCGATTTCGTTGCCGGGTTCCCCGCTGTATAGCGCCAGCGGCAATAGCCCGAGCGCGGTAACCAAGGCTGTCATGAGAATCGGCACCAAACGCTCGGTCGCCCCACGGTTAGCCGCTTCTGCACTCCAGACCATACCTTCATGGTTCACCAGATGCACGTAATGGGAAATGAGCATAATGGAATTACGTAACGTAATGCCAAATAACGTCACGAAACCAATCAAGGAACCCAACGTCAAATTCCCCCCCGTGATCAACACCATTATGACGCCGCCCACCAAGGCAAAAGGCAAATTAATCATCACTAGTACCAAGGCCCGCGCGCTTTGTAACGCCATGAAGAGCAACAACACAATGCCGATTCCAGCGATGATCGCGTTGACCAGCAAATCATACTGCGCCTGCATCCGTGCCTGCTCTTCCCCGGCAAATACGACATACGTTCCCTTTGGGAAAACAATTTCCTTGTTGATCCGCGTTTGTGCTTCTTCGGTAAATTCACTGACTGCGCGTCCTGTCACACCGAATGTGATAGTCTGTGAACGTTGTCCGCCGCTGTGCTGAATCTGGTAGCGTCCAATTGATTGATCAATATCGGCCAGTTGTTTTAGTGGAACCGTTATTCCTTGTCCGTTGCGCAAAGGCAGTGCACCGACTTCCGCCGGGCTTTGTCGGTTATCCGGATTGAGCAACACCGATACATCATAAGTCCGGTTACCTTCATAAATCTGGGCAACCTTAATCCCTTCATAAGCTGCCTGAACGGCATCCAGAACATCGACCGGCGTAAATCCATAGCGCGTTAATTGATCCTGCCGCAATCGAATTACTAACCGCGGCGTACCAGGAGGTGATTGCATACTCACCCCGATAGCGCCTGGTATCCGGTTCAATGTTTGGGAAATCTCCCGTGCCTTGCTGTCCAGAATATCCAGGTCATTGCCGAACACATTCACGATCACCGGCGCCGTAAAACCAGAAATGGTTTCATCGATTCTCTCGGTAAGGAAGGTATTGGCAGAGGTAATCAAGCCCGGAAAACTGTCCATCGTCGTGCGAATTCTTGCCAAAGTTTGTTCTTGTTCTTTGCCCGGCATGGGTTTGAGATCTACTTCGAATTCACTGATATTGACGCCGGTCGGGTCAACTACATCGGTCGCCCGTCCAGCCCGCTGGGCCACCAGACGCACGCCGGGGATTTGGCTCAATGCCATGGTAATTTGACGTCCAACACGCATGGATTCGGACAAGGAAGTGCCAGGAGTTGCCGCCATGTGAACGGTGTAATGACCTTCCTTCAATTCCGGAATAAAATTGCCTTCGAGGAATGGTAGTGTCGCGAGTGCCGTGACACATAGTCCAGAGATCACCGCTATGATAAGACCGGAACGGTGCTCGACACAGGCCAGCAGGCTGCCATAACGCGCTTTCAATGCTTTCACCAGGCGCGGATCTTCTGTCTCCAGTGAATTTTTCGTCAGAAGGGCATAGGCCAGTGCGGGAGTCAGGGTCAGTGCAACGCCAAGCGATGCCAAAATGGCCAGAATATATGCAATGCCGAGCGGTGCAAATAATTTGCCAGCGACACCGGATAAGGTGAGTACCGGTAAAAATATCAGGGCGACGATAAAAGTCGCATAGACCACCGAACTGCGCACCTCGATCGATGCCTTGAATACCACAGCTGTAGCAGGCAGGGGCTGGGCAAGCACTTGGTTTTCACGAAGGCGCCGCATGATGTTTTCAACATCCACGATGGCGTCATCTACCACCTCTCCCAATGCGATCGCCAGCCCGCCAAGCGTCATTGCGTTCAAACTGATATCTAAATAGTGCAATACAATCACCGCTGTCAGTAATGACAGTGGAATCGCTGTAGCCGAGATAAATGCCGTTCTAACATTGAGCAAAAAGAGAAAGAGAACGGCGATTACCAAGACACCGCCCAGTAATAGCGCAGTACGGAGATGACCGATAGCGGTCATAATAAAATTGGCGGGACGGAAAATGTCCGGGTGCAACATCACCTGATCGGCCACCAGTACCGGTTTCAATCCTTCCAGCGCTTTCTCAACCGATTCGGTGACGATCATCGTATCGGCGCCGTACTGGCTTTCAATGATCAGCATAACGCCTGATTTGTTACCGATCGAGGCGGCACCTACTGCGGGAGCAGGGGCATTTAATACGCTGGCTACATCGCCTAGATGAATGCCGATTCCATTTTTATATGTTACCACGACTTGCGCCAGCTGTTCAGGCGTCAGCACTTGACCTTCCGTATGGAGAACAATGCGCTGATTCGCATTTTCCAAAAATCCGGCACCGCGTACCCCGGTGGCGCGTTGCGCGGCATTAAGCACGTCCTGTAGCGACAAGCCGTAACGGACCAGTTTTTGCGGGTTAACCTGAATCTGCAGTTGCTGCACGTCACCACCGAAGACGATTACACCGGCGATGCCCGGAAGATTAAGGAGATGGGGCCGCAAAACCCAGTCCGCCATGTTGCGTAGCTCCATTTGAGAGCGTGCGTCGGAGGTTAATCCGATCACCATCGCTATCCCGGTTGATGAAATTAGTGGCAATAATGTCGGTGGCTTCACATTGCGCGGCAACCATCCCGCTGCCATACCAAGACGCTCGGCAACCAATTGCCGAGCTCGGTAGATGTCCGTGTTGCTGTTAAAGGTGATTGTCACTAGCGACAATCCCTGCAGCGATTTGGACTGCATGGTTTGCAATCCAAGGATACCCCCCATCGCATTCTCGAGCGGCTTGGTGACTAATACTTCGACCTGTTCACTCGACAGGCCTGGCGCTTCGGTCTGGATAACCGCGAGCGGCGGCGCGAATTCCGGGAATACATCCAGCTTCGATTGATAGAGCGCATAGATGCCATAGCCTGCCAACAAACAGGCAAGGCTGATCACGACACCACGGAATCGGATTGAAAAACGAACCAGAGATCTCAACATGGACGAATGCAATCGCAATGATTCATAAGGTCAGTCGCACTCGGGATCTTTACAGGCCGAACTGCCTGGCGGAGGCCGCAACTCTTCGGAAAGCAGTAATTGGGCTCCGCTCACCACGACACGCTCTCCCGCCTTAATGCTTTCGTTCACAAAAAAACCGCCTTGCAGCGGCGCATGCCGGGCGATTGGTCTGCGCGCAAAGCGATCCGGCGCTGTTTGCACATAGACCCAAGGCTGGCCGCCGTACCAAACAATTGCGCGGGCAGGAATAAAAATGTCTTCCGTGGTTTCGTGGGACGTCGGCAGATACGCGACAATATTAGTTCCGGCGGCAATCGGCGCTGCTGTGCGATAGATGAAAGCGTTGCCTTGAATAACGGGATCATTCTGAGGGGATGGTGAAACCAGGTAGGCAGGTAGTCGCTGGGTATTGTTTGCAGCGATCTGAATAGTGTTAGTGGCCTGAATAGGATCGCCGGCAGGCAAGCTAATACGCAACAATACTTCCTGACGATTTAACAGCTTCTCGAACTGGGGCGAATGGGGATCGAGCGTCCAGTGGCCAAGCGGCTCGCCAAACTGTTGTCGCACCGCACCACGAATACTTTCGCTGATGCGTTGGACCGCATTCACTTTGGCCTTATCGGCCAGATACGCTGCCTGTGCAGCCTGATAAGTTTTGAGAGAAATATTTTGATTGTCCTGATACAGAATGCGATTGCGTTCATACTCCTGCCGCGAGACGGCAACTACGGCCTTGGCTGTATCGACGTCGGCCTGCGTCGACATAAAACGGGTGCGAAGATCGAACAGCGGCTGCAAATCCAGCACCGTGCCATAGACAGTTGTTTCCGTACGATGGGTGGTGGTGGACAGAGACTCGACGAGCAATCCGCTTTGCACCTGGGTCGCTGTATCGAGCGTGATCATGGTCAAGCCATTCACGATCGACACTCGTTGTGGTACTGCAGCCGGAACCGGTGTGATTCCTTCCCTGTCCGGTAGCCCGCTCTTGTAATAGGTGAACGCCATAGTGGTGATCACTGTCAGGCCGATCGTCAGAATGTGTAGAACGAGGCGCCCGGACTTGTACCGCAAGTTCACTATGGCTCTCCTTTATTCGGGAATGACATGCAGATCGGTTGCTGAAAGCGGCCGTTGCATCGCATCTTCCAGCTGACCGATATTTTCTTGCACCCGTATCCGGGCATCCAGATAGACAAGCGTATTCACACAGGTTTCGCGCTGGGCTAATGTCAATGCCAACCGGTTCGTCTCTCCTGCGCGGAAACTTGTTTGCAACGCTTGCAAATGACGCTCGTCAAAAGATAACAGAGGCTTGGAGAGGTACAGATTCTTCAACGCAGCACGGTACGCTTGAACACCGCGCTCCGTATCATTGACGGCTTGAGCTTGCAACGCGTTGACCCGCACAGCAACTTCTTTACGCCGCGCCATTGCTTCCGCGATAGGACCCTGATTCTGGTTGAAAATGGGTAATGACATGCCGAAAATCGGCAACGTGAATTTATGCGCCCCTGCATCGAATGTGTAACCGGGCCCGATATAGATGTCAGGATATTGTTTGGCAATTTCTAATTGCAGCGTTGCCTGCCTCGCCTCATATTCCGCAAGTGCCGACAAAAGATCGGACCGATTCAAAATTGCATGACGGCGAATCGTATCGGACGGGATATCAGAATAGATACGCTCGAATGTATCAAAACGGATGTCGGCGTTGGTTATCGCACTAATCGGCAGCCCGATCGTCGATGCCATTTGCGTGCGCGATTCAACGATCTGTCTTTGCATCTTCTCCAGGTCGAGACGATTTTGGGTAAGAGTAATGCGCGCCTGATAGGTTTCCGGCACCGATGCTGCCCCGACGGACAATCGTTTTTCCAACATTGCGACGATCTGTTGCTGCGCGTTGATCTGTTTTTCCAGGATTAATGTCTTTTGGATTGCGGTATAGAGGTTGAGCATTTGACCACGCAACCGGCTTCGAATTTGCCAAGCTACATTTCCAATATTAAGTCGGGCAGCGTGCGAAAATTGCTGTGCCTGCTCAATCCGATATCCGCGCTTGCCCGCGGTTTCTATCGGAATATCCAGCCCCAGACCGAAGGTGTAAGGAGAGGCGTAAGGAGATCCGCTTTCTTTCGGGTTAGTGGTGTATTTGAGCGGAAGCTGTAGCATGGGATTGGGCCGCTGGGCAGCAGTCAGTATGGCAGCTTGGCTCGTACCTCGCTTGGTACGAGCGATATCCAGTTCAGGACTGAAATAGAATGCAGCCAGAGTCAACGTCGTAAAATTCCATACACCGGAAGACCAAGAGCCGGCATCACTATCGAGATGCGCAGTCACGTACCGTTGCAGGTCCGGATCATGCAGTGTGCGTGCTTCAAAGGATTGAATCAGTGCTGTTGGTTCGATCGGTTGAGCATGATAAGTCGCACAGCCGGATAGCAATCCACATACAACGAATGAAATCGTTATTTTCACGCAATGATTCCGAGGTTTGATTTGATGTTTTTATGGGACATATTCAATGTAGACTCAGTGCAAATTATCAAACCAGCACGGCGACGCTATCTCTTTCACAAATCTCCGCTGACAAATGCTGTTTCCGAATATCTCGTTCCAATATTTGTGACGGCGTGGTTAAATCGACCTCAGTTTTAGTACGGCTGGCTAATCCAGTGTGATGATGAAGGTGCTTGGCCGTCACTATGCCCCTGCCACAGTGGACACAATTGCTCTCCTGTGGTGGTTCAGAACAAGCTTCTCTGATTCTCTAAAGAAAATATATGTGTAATAGCAATAGCATATGAATTTCCTCTTAAGGATGCATATGTCTGAATAGGCATGAGTTTAGGGACAAAAACTTAGCAGAGCCTTAGCTGATTGCTAGAATTTATGAAATGCATTCCCCACTGTGCTTTTATGACAGAATTTAAACGTGAATTAATCAAGTTAGCTAGAACAAGGCCTGATGGAAGCCAGCAGAAGCAGGCGTTTTCGCTAAATTATTGCGCATTAGAATTGCGAGGCTTGAGCGTAGAGAACTCAAGTTCAGTCTGGGTGCATCAAACGCTTACCAATAGTATTAGCGCAAAGTAGTAATGTTCGCTGGTAATTAAGTTCCCCCCCTTGTTAATAACAGTGGCGGATATATTGAAAATGGACAAACTCATGAGTCAACAAGAAGGGAAGCAAGCACAGGTATTGGCGCGGTTGAAAGAGAATAAAATCAGCCAACAAGAGGCGTCGAAACGTCTGGACTAAAATGCCTCAAAAATTCCCGCAGCGCCCATGCCGGTACCGATACACATGGTGACCATGCCATATTTTTGTTTGCGTCTGCGCAACCCATGCAGCAGGGTTGCGGTGCGGATCGCGCCGGTGGCACCCAGCGGGTGCCCCAACGCTATTGCTCCACCCAATGGATTGACTTTGGCGGGATCCAGGGCGACTTCCTTTATTACTGCCAGCGATTGCGCGGCAAATGCTTCGTTGAGCTCAATCCAGTCGATGTCATCCAATTGCAAACCGACTTGATTCAGCACACGTGGAATGGCTTCTTTCGGGCCGATGCCCATAATTTCTGGCGGCACGCCCGCTACTGCAAAACCGAGAAATTTTCCTATGGGCGTCAGATTGTAGCGCTTCAACGCGGTCTCGCTAACCAGCAACACTGCTCCCGCACCATCCGACATCTGTGAACTATTGCCGGCAGTAACTGAACCATGCTGCGCAAACACGGCTTTGAGTTTAGTCAGCGCTTCCATCGAAGTGTCTGCACGGGGACCCTCGTCTTGTTTCGCCATGCTTGTGTGCATAGTCACCTCGCGACGTAATAAATCCGGCACATGGCTTTGAATTTGATACGGTGTAATTTCTTCCTTGAATTCATTATTCGTAATCGCTTGCAAGGCACGGCGGTGACTTTCATAGGCGAAGGCATCCTGTGCTTCGCGGCTTATTTGCCAGCGTTCTGCCACTTTTTCCGCGGTCAGCCCCATACCGTAAGCGATAGTGATATTTTCATCGTGCGCAAAAATGGCCGGATTCATCGCAATTTTATTTCCCATCATTGGCACCATACTCATGCTCTCGGTACCTGCCGCAATCATCACGTCAGCTTCGCCGAGACGAATTCGGTCTGCTGCAAGTGCCACAGCCTGCAACCCGGAAGAACAAAATCGGTTAATGGTCAGACCGGGCACCGAATTGGGCAAGCCTGCCAGCAGTAATGCAATACGCGCCACGTTCATGCCTTGCTCAGCTTCCGGCATGGCACAACCGGCGATGACATCACCCACTGCGGCAGGGTCAAGAGAGGGGCATTGTTTCATCACGCTTTTGAGCACATGTGTCAGCAGATCATCCGGCCGAGTGTTGCGAAACATGCCTCGCGGTGCCTTACCCACCGGAGTGCGGGTGGCGGCAACGATATAAGCTTCCTGAATTTGTTTAGACATGAATACTCCTCATTTTGAAGATCGCCGCTGTCCTGATTTCAAGGGAATGCAAGATAGGAGCGGGGAATTGTAGAGGTGCCCTCTAATTCCGCAATGGCTTGTTATTTCTTAACATGTACTCAATACGTTCCTGCGTCTTTTCCATTGCCAGCAACTCAAGAAAATTGCGCCGTTCGAGATCAAGTAGCCATTGCTCGTCGACCATGCTGCCGACCTCCACGTCACCACCACACATTACCTCGGCCACGCGACAGCCAATATCATAATCATGCTCCGAGATGAACCCGCCTTCGAGCATATTCACCATCGATACTTTAAAGGACGCAATGCCCGCCCTGCCTGCTACCGGAATCTGACGCTGTATCAGGGGAGGACGATAGGCCGTGGCTATCAGCGCCAATGCTTCTTGCTTGGCTACATGCAGCAATTCGAAGTGATTCATTACAATGCGATCCGAAGCCCGCAAATAACCCATCTCGCGTGCCAGCTCTGCGCTCTTGGAGACTTCGCTCATGGCGATATTCTGAAAATAGCGCCGTAGAAACGGAAAAATATCGCCGCCTTTTGCTTCCGCTGCCGCGCGCTGCGTCATTTCCTTACAGCCGCCTCCGGAAGGCAGCAGACCGACGCCTGTTTCCACCAGTCCGATATAACTTTCCAACACAGCAACAATACGCGTGCAATGAATCGAAATTTCGCACCCCCCACCCAGTGCGAGACCGTCTACCGCCGCAACAGTAGGCACCAGCGCATATTTCAGGCGCTGCGACACCCGTTGGAATTTGACGATTACGTCTTCTACTCGGGGGACATTACCGGTTGCCGCATTGACAATTTCACTTAATCCACCGCCTCCCGCCACGGTATATTTGACGCGCTGTACCGCGCCTTTAAACTTGCCGAAAAACCCGGCAGGTTGTTCTTCATCAACTTGCTGCACCCCTTGCATCAATTGCAGTAAATTGGCACCGGCAGAGAATGGCGGTTCGGTCTGCCAAATAATGAGTGCAAGCCAGTTTTCCTCGGCTTCGTCCAGTGCGCGCAAAATGTCATCCAGTAATTCACTGCTGATGATATGCATCTTGGTTTTGAAACTCAGGATAGCGATATTTTTATCGCTGTGCCACATACGTACTGATTCGGTCTCAAAAATTGTTTCGCCATATTGTATTGCCTCACCTGATAATCGGTCTGGAAACTCTTGCCGGCTGTACACCGGTAACGTCGAGCGCGCTTGATACTGATTGCTGCCTGGCGAATATGAACCCTGCGCCCGATGCACTTCATTACGGGTTTTATCCGTCACCCAACCTGGCAGCGGTGCTGACGACATTGTCCTGCCCGCTGCGATATCTTCGTTAATCCAACCGACTACCTGTTGCCAGCCTGCCATCTGCCAGATTTCGAAGGGCCCTCTGTCCCAACCGAAACCCCAGCGCACAGCAAAATCCAGATCGTGTGCATTGCTGGCGATGCTTTCCAGTTGTACCGCACAATAGTGAAATAAGTCACAAAACAGCGCCCACAGGAATTGCGCTTGTGGACGGGGGTTGGCGTGCAGGGCGGCAAGTTTTTTCGCCCAATCGCGTTCGCGTAATATGTCCTTTACCGCGTCATCCAATTTGTCTTCCGACAAGCGATAGGTCTGCAAACCCAGATCGAAAACATGAATTTTACTACCGATTTTTTGATACACACCGCGCTTGGTTTTTTGCCCCAGCGCGCCTTCCGTTATCAGTTTGTTCAACCAGTCTGGCAGCATAAAATAGGTATGCCAGGGATCGTCCGCAAGATTATTGTGCATGGTGTCGACCACGCGTGCGAATACATCCAGCCCAACCACGTCCAGAGTACGGAAAGTAGCGCTCTTGGGGCGTCCCAGATAGCGGCCGGTTAAAGCATCCACGGTATCAAAGTTCAGCCCTAGCCGACGCGCATGATGCAGCGTGGCCAGCAAAGAAAATACACCGATGCGGTTGGCGATAAAATTGGGCGTGTCCTTGGCGCGCACCACACCCTTGCCCAGCGTGGAAACAAGAAATGCTTCCAGCTTGTCCAGCAGCGCAGCGTCGGTACTGGCACAGGGAATCAACTCGACCAGATGCATGTAGCGCGGAGGGTTAAAAAAATGAATGCCGCAAAATCGATGGCGCTGTGTTTCTGGAAATGCTTGAGCCAGTTTATTGATAGATAGCCCGGAAGTATTGCTGGCGAAAATGCAGTCTGTCCCAAGATAGGAGGCGACTTTGTGGTAAAGATCTGACTTCCAGTCGATGCGTTCGGCAATCGCCTCAATCACCAGATCACAACCGCGCAGCAATTCGAGGTGCTGCTCGTAATTTGCAGGTTGAATATAGGTCAGTTTGGCAGGGGATGCCAATGGGCTGGGTTCGAGCTTCTTCAAGCCTTCCAGCGCTTTGGTTACGTTGCCATTAGGGTCACCCTCTTTAGCAGGCAATTCAAACAGCAGCGTTTCCACATTGGCGTTGACCAAATGCGCGGCAATCTGCGCGCCCATTACCCCTGCGCCCAATACAGCGACCTTACGAATAATCAAATTTTTAGGCATATCATTCTCAAAACAATTAAAGAAGGCATGGGACTTCCCATCCCCGCGTACGCTTTAAAAGCTATGTGTATATTGCACGCTTAGAATGTTTACGCTGCTATTGTATGCACCAACCAGATTACCCACAGTCGCGGTGGAAGGCGTACCGGCTGCCCCAGTATTATTATTTATACTAGCGTTATCCAAAAACAAGTGTGCATACCCAAAATCGAATGCAGTATCTTTGCCTGGTTTGTATTGTCCACCCACTGACAGCCAGGTACGGTCGTTGCCAGGAATACGTGCTGTGCGGAAGGCATCAGATATAGGCGATTGGTCATACGCAACACCACCGCGAACGGTCCAGTGTTCGTTGAAATGGTAGTTCCCGCCTACCGCGGCACGCCAAGTGTTACTCCAGTTTTCCGGCGCAACACCCAACAATGCACCCGTATTTTTGACGACACGTAACTCGGAAAACTTATTCCAGCTGGTACGGCTGATATCTGCCATCACATCCCAATGCGAATCAAGCTTACTGAAAAAACTGACAGACAAGGTATCAGGTGTCTTAATATTAGCCGTCACGCCGGTTGGATAGGTCGGTAATGCGCCTCCGGCAGCATCGGTAATCAGTGCAGTTCCATTGAGTTTGTACTTGAGTGAAGAGCGGTAGGCCACACCAATGCGTGTGCTGCTGCTTATTTCATACAGGCCACCAAGGTTGTAACCCCAGGCCGAATCGTTGCCGGAAACTGCTGTCATTCCTTCGGTCGTACCTAAATTCAGGGCATTGGAAAGGTAAGCAGTAATATGCTGATAATTCAATCCGGCACCGATGGAAAAATTTTCATTCACCCGATAAGATAACGAAGGATTCACGTTAATTGTCCTCACGCTTGATTCGAGCGCTTGAAAGCGTCCGACCCAACCCGCTGGATATTCCGTTCTCATTCCGAATGGCGCGTTCACCCCAAGACCGAATCTCATCTGAGGATTAATTTCCATGGTGAAATAACCATTAGGCACCGCCTGCCAACTGCCCGCATCGCCAGGTGCCGATGATGTCGGATGGAGAGCCACAGGAGACGGAGGGATAGAGGCGGAATCGATAAATTTTGCAGAAGGCTGAATCGCGTGCGCTGCGACTACAATTTGCTTACCCGACAAACGGCTCATGCCTGCCGGATTGAAAAATATAGTACTGGCATCCTCGGCGACAGCCGCGCCACCCGCATAGGCATTACCCAAGCCGCTCGCATTTTGTTCAATCAGTGCAAAGCCCGACGCCGCTACGCTTCCGGATACCCCCGCGAGGACAGCGCCAATAGCCCAAATCAGTGCTGTTCCCAGACTTGTATAATTGTTTTCCTTACACATATTCGAACCCATACGTTATTTGAATGCATTATGTATAAAAAATTATTTCAACCGACCACTTCGCAGCAAAATAATGCGCTCATTCTTCAATTGGCACAATACGTGGCCTACGATCCTCTCCCACCGCCACATAGGTCAATATGGCCTCGGTTACTTTGGCGCAGACCGGCTTAACTGGGTCGCGTTGCACATACACTTCGACCTTGACAGTAATGGAAGTACGTCCTACCTTCATAAGCTCAGCATAAAAGCTCACCACATCGCCCATAAACAAGGGCTGCTTGAACACAAATGAATTCACCGCTACCGTCACCACGCGTCCGCGCGCACGAAGGACAGCGGGTATGCTTCCGGCAATGTCAACTTGCGCCATTACCCAACCGCCAAAAACATCCCCCGTGTAATTACTGTCGGATGGCATGGCCACCATACGCAGGGTAGGCTCACGTTGCGGCAAGCGGGTCAAAACTGGTTCATCCATCTTTCAGTGTCCTTGATAAAGCTGTTCAATTTCTTTTGCAAAGTGTTTCACCACAGTTCCACGTTTAACCTTCAGGGTGGGTGTCAGCAGTCCGTTATCCACACTCCACGGCTCGGTCAACAATAATACCCGGTGTACTTTGGCATAACCTGGGAACTCCTTTATCTGATCGGCGATACGCTGCAATACTTGAGGTTCGATACGAGGGTCATGCAACGATTCCGGTGTGTCCGTATGCACGCCGAGCGCTTGTGCCAAGTGTGCCCAGCCTGCCGCATTTACTACTGCGAGCGCAGTGAGATAGGGACGTCCCTCACCGTATACCATCACCAGTTCGAATAAACGGTCGCGCAGAATGGCCTGCTCCATATCCGCCGGAGAAATCTTTTCACCGTTGGACATCACGATAATTTCCTTCAATCGCCCCGTGATAGTGATATGTCCTGATTCGCTAATGGAGGCAATATCGCCGCTGTTCAGCCAGCCATCCGCATCTATCATGGCGCGGGTTGCCTCGGCATTATTCCAATAACCTAACATCACATTTTGCCCTTTAACCAGTAATGCCCCCTGGTCGTTGATGCGCACCTCTACACCCGGCAAAGGAAGACCTACACTGGACGGAAAATTGCTATTCAAACGATTAGCGCAAACAATCGGGCTGGTTTCTGTCAAACCATAGCCTTGCAAAATAGGCAAACCGAGTGCAATAAATACACGTGAAATTTCCGACTGCAAAGCCGCTCCGCCACACAAAGTCAGGCGAAGCCGTCCACCTAAACGCGCCATTACCTTGCTCGCCACCAAGTGATTAAGCAATGGCCATAGCAATAAAATTGGATGCCAGCCAACGCGTCTCTGTTCATGCTCAAAGCGGTGCCAACCTACATTGACCGCCAAAGCAAATAGTTTGCGCCGCAACGGCGGCGCCTCCTCCAGCTTGGCGCTAATCGCCCCGTACACACGCTCAAAAATACGGGGCACAGAAACCAGAATAGTTGGGCGAATGATTTGCAAATCTTCCGACAACAACTGAACGGAACGTGCATAGGCAACCGTGACGCCCGCCATCACGCAGATGTAATAACCCACCGTACGCTCAAAAGCATGGGAAAGCGGCAAAAAAGACAACATCGTGTCCGCTCCGGAAATGGGGCAGGTCCACAAGGCCGCATGGGCGTCAAACACAATATTGCGGTGCGATAGCATCACTCCCTTGGGGCGGCCCGTGGTACCCGAGGTGTACATGATTGTGGCCAGTGCATCAGGCTCGTGCACTTGTTTGTCGATCAATACGGCTTGCGCGGGCAGCCACTCCTCTGCCCATTGCAACCGTGCTTCATTATGCCCGGCTATCCTGTCCAGGCTGATCATGCGCTGTATGCAAGGAAGCTGTGCGCACACATCGCGCAATGCTTGCCATTGTTCTGCGCTCTCAAATAGTAGTACTTTCACGCCCGCATCGTTGATGATATAGGCCACGCTATCTTGCCTGTCCTCAGTGTATAGTGGCACCGTCACAAGACCGAGTGATAACGCCGCCTGATCAAACAATACCCATTGTGGGCAATTGCGCAGCATGATACTGACGCGGTCGCCCACGGCCAATCCCTCACGTATCAGCGCCGCCTGCCAGCGTGCCATTTGATCACGCGCCTGCGCCCATGTCAGCGACAGCCAAGTATTTTCATTCGTGTCGAAATAACGATAAGCAATCGTGTCAGGCGTGCGTTTTACACGCTCGGCAAACAATCCATGCAAGGTGACTGCCTCTTCCGGCAGGATAATGTGGTCTTGGTTGTTCGACATGATTGCCTCGCACTCGCTCAAATAACATTCGATTCTGTCATCAGTTGCTTCGGTGCAAAATCATCCACCATGATAACTTTGCGTTGTAGCTCGTAGTCACGCTCCAGCAGATGTGTTTCTTCGGCATTGATGAAGCCTTTATGATGTGCTTCTGCAATGCGCATCAATTCATTCATAACCTTGAGCTGTCCGGCCTTGTGTGCCGCATTTACTCTTGCTTGCACGGGTTCGCACCGCAACGTGCTGTGTAACGCAGCTTCCAGTGCACCAACCGCGTCATTTTCATTGTTGGGCAAATACATGCCCGTTGTCAGTCGGTCACGCGTACCTCCCGGTTGTAGCAACAATACGGCTACTTGATGCCCCAACTTATCCGACGGTGGTGTCAGATATTTCCCCCTCGGAAAAATAAGCGCGCGCAAAAGCAGTGCAGAAAAACGGCAGGGAAAATTTTGCAGCAAGCCGTCGAACGCTATCTGAATCTTGTACAGAGCATCCTGTAGCGCCCAATGCAGCAACGGCAGATCTTCAGCGGGACGGCCATCATCCTTGAAGCGTTTGAGCGTAGCCGAGCACAGATACAACTGGCTCAGCACATCGCCCAATCGGGCAGAAATTTTCTCCCTCCGTTTAAGATTTCCGCCCAGTATCAGCATGGACACATCTGCCGCCAGCGCGAATGCAGCGGAACAGCGCGTCAATTGCTGGTAATAACGTTTTGTTTCCTCACCGGGCGGCACTGAAAGCCCGCGTCCACCGGTCAGACCAAAAAAGCACGCGCGTAGCGCATTACTCAGGCTCAAACTAATGTGGCCAAGCAGGGCAGCATCAAAATTTCGTAGGGCACGTTGCTTATCATTATCTTGCGCCGCCTGAATTTCTTTTAACACATAGGGATGAGAACGGAGCGCGCCCTGCCCAAAAATGAGCAGGCTGCGCGTCAGAATATTCGCGCCTTCCACCGTAATGGCGATGGGATTCTGCTGGTGAGAGCGCCCCAAATAATTGCTCGGCCCCAGGCAAATCCCCTTGCCACCATGCACATCCATTGCATCATTAACCACCATGCGCGCTCGCTCGGTGCAATGGTACTTAACGATGGCCGAAATCACCGACGGCCTCTCACCCATGTCCACCGCTGCTGCCGTTAGTACGCGTGCCGCGTCCATCAAATAGGCATTCCCGCCCATGCGCGCCAGCGCTTCTTCTACACCTTCAAATTTACCGATCGGTAGTTTGAATTGCTTGCGTACCCGGCTATAGGCGCCACACGTTCGCACCGCCAATTTCACTCCGCCGATAGCACTGGCCGGCAATGAGATTGACCGTCCCGCTGCCAAGCATTCCATCAGCATGCGCCAACCCTGCCCGATACGATCCATTCCCCCAATAATATATTCCATCGGGATGAACACACCCTGGCCCGAAGTGGGGCCGTTCTGAAATACCGAATTAAGCGGGAAATGACGACGCCCGACCTGTACGCCGGGCGTATTTGCAGGAATCAGCGCAAGGGTGATGCCGAGTTTTGCTTGTTCACCCAGTAAGTGATCCGGATCATATAACTTAAAAGCGAGGCCAATTAACGTCGCAACCGGCGCCAGTGTGATGTAACGTTTTTCCCACGTTACCCGCATGCCGAGCACATTTGATTGGCCATTAAATTCACCGTGGCACACGATGCCGTAATCGGGAATCGATCCTGCATCGGAGCCAGCGAATGGCCCGGTCAAGGCAAAACAAGGGACCTCTTTACCCTGTGCCAACCGACGCAAATACTTCTCTTTTTGCGTCGACGTGCCATAGCGTATAAGCAATTCTGCCGGCCCCAATGAATTCGGCACCATCACGGTTACGGATGCAGTAATGCTACGCGAAGCAAGCTTGGCCACTACGGCAGAATGCGCAAGGGCAGAAAATTCCAGCCCGCCGTATTCCTTGGGAATAACCATGCCGAAAAACCCGTTGTCTTTGATGTACTGCCAAACTTGCGGCGGCAAATCCTGGCGCACATGAGTAATGTCCCAATCATCCAGCATGGCGCACAACGTTTCGGTTTGGTTATCGAGAAAGGATTGCTCTGCTGCACTGAGTGTAGGCTTGGGATAATTCAACAATTTGCGCCAGTCAGGATGGCCAGTAAAGAGATCGCCGTCCCACCAAACCGTACCCGCATCGAGCGCCTCCTGCTCCGTCTGCGAAATGTGGGGGAGTGACTTGCGGAAGATTTTTAGAATTTGACTGCTCACCAGCAGGCGACGCAGAGAAGGAACGCCCAGCACTGCAACAACTACAGCCAGCACGATTATCGCAACTTGAAACAGATCAGCAGAAAGTTTGCTTTGAATAGCCGCGATGAAAACAAAGACTACCATCGCCAACAGCCACCCCCAGATGGAGGATCGAAAGAACGCCAACAAAATCATGACGCCCAGCATTCCTAGCAAAGTTAATATAACCATTACTGCCCTTTCTTGTTTTCAGGACAATCTCTTAACAATCCTGAAATGGATACCTGCTCAACGCACGTAGCATTACGTTTGAGCAAACTTGCTATCGTTCACGGTGAGCTTGTCGGACCGTTGGTCCCGCGCTAGTATTGGCTTTCGACAAGCTCTGGCCCAACGACGTCTTGTGATCTTGATGCAATGATCTGTTACGTGCGTAAAGTGGATACCCATTTCCCTGAATTTATATTCTAGCTACGGAATAACCTTGTTTTTAGAAGACTTTTTATATCTGCATGTGCCGAACTTTTTGGTTATTTGAATTCGATCAATCAAGATCGGACAAAGCAAATTAAAATTGATTCAAATGCAGGAAAGTCAGATTGCCTCATGAACACGGCACTTGATGAGCATTGCGCCAGAAAAATGAGAAACCTTTGAAACACAAAGACCTACAGTTTTTGGATATGTTATGAAAAGCTTTTACCGGAAATTCGTGGACTTGCAGACACGAATTTCGTGCCTCTCTTCTTGTTGATATGTGCTTGTTATTCGTCTCTACAGGCTCATCTGATGAGCCTGTAGAGTTTCGTAGCTAATCAGATAATTTTTTCATAGCCCCATAATCTCATTCTTTATAGTCGGGTTATTACCTGAAGTACTTTTATCATAGTGGTCTTTTAATATGATGAATTCTTCATGTTCCTTTAATTTTTCTTTACCGTAAAGTTCATAAATTTCAACGGAAATATTATGATTTGGAGCTGTTATTAAAAAATCATCTATTGTTTCGATAATGTCAGGATCAATAACCTGGGATTTGCTGGCATCAATTGTGAGCGTACTGTTTGATTTAACATGCGAAAGAAGTTTTCTTAATAGATATTTATTTAGAAAACCGGCATCTTTGTTAAACGTTAATAGATAAAACGATTTATCTTGAGTCATGGTAATAGCAGCACGGTAATTTGCTTTTATTACAAAAAATAAACCAACGACCATACCAATGGTCATGCCTATTAATAAATCGGTGGCTAGAATCGCAATTATTGTGATAACAAAAGGCAATAGTTGACTTAAGCCCTTCCGGTAAAATTCCTTAAACAACGCTGGCTTGGCCAGTTTGAAGCCAATATGCAGCAAAATGGCAGACAGACACCCTAGTGGGACATGATTTATGTATTTCGCGAAGAACATTACGCTCAGCAATATACATAAGCCGTGAATAAAACAGGATAACGGGGTTTTACCACCCGCGGCAATGTTGCTTGCACTGCGTACAATGACAGCAGTAATCGGAAGCCCTCCAATTAATCCGCTAAGAATATTTCCAACCCCTTGTGCTTTCAGTTCTCTGTTAGTTGGTGAAGTGCGTCTTAAAGGATCCAGTTTATCTACTGCCTCAAGACTTAATAATGTTTCAAGGCTGCCTATGATAGCGAGCGTTGCTGCAATAAGATAAACCTGAGGATTAGTCCAAAAACTGTAGTCTGGAAATGTGAAGTTATTTAAAAATTCGCTGACATTATTTGATACGGGAACGTTTACGATATGAATTGCGCTGACCGCCCAATCCGGTGCCCATCGTTCAGCGGCTAAATTATAGAGAACGCCCCATATTACAGCGACCAATGGGCCAGGAATTAGCTTTAAAAATTTATGGTTTTTAAACCATGGCCTTTCCCAAATTATTAGTATGAGTAAAGCAACGGTGGTTATAAGTACGACACCATGTGAGATGGAACTGAATGCATCAATTATCGGGAAAAAAAACTCATGCATATCTTCATTTTTATAGCCTAAAGGACCTACAAAATCTTCATTGTACCCAGTCGCATGAGGAATCTGTTTGATTATAAGAATCAAGCCAATAGCAGCTAACATCCCTTTGATAACAGAAGAAGGAAAAAAGGCTCCGATCACGCCTGCTTTGAGAAAGCCTGCTATCAATTGCATCATACCTGCAATGACCACTGCAACTAAAAATCCCTGGAAACTACCTAATGTTTCGATCGCATTGTAAATAATTACTGTTAATCCGGCTGCAGGACCAGAGACACTAAGTTGTGAACCGCTTAACCAGGAAACAACCAGACCACCAACCATTCCTGCTATCAACCCTGCGAACAACGGCGCGCCAGAGGCGAGGGCAACGCCAAGACATAGCGGAAGCGCTACTAAAAATACTACGATACCCGCGGGTAAATCATCTTTTAGGTGCCGAAAGTAGTACGGCAGGGATCGTTGTGTCATTTTTATCGTCTCCGAATTGTTTATTTTTAAAGTGTGACTTTTAATTATCTGATTTTACAGTCACTCCCTTCTCAACTGCTCGGGGCGTTTATCACAGATGATGCGCTGTACCGTATTTTTTCAGTTCTATAGTAAGTGTGCAATCTTTAACACAACCGTCCACATGCATGGGATGTGTCATCCTCTTGCAGTGGGTATTCCGCTTAGCTCACTACCATTGGTTTCAGCTAGGCTCAGCATTTTTGGGTCGTATCTTTTTCGACTCAAGCATTAACTTGAAATTTAACTATATCAATATGAGCCAGCTTTATTCAAGTTAAAAGGACTGTATTTTTAAATTTTACATTATAAAATCATTTATTTAAATGCATTTTTATTCGATGATTCGTGCATGGGGATACAATAAAACTGAGGGTTATTTTTACAGCTAGCCCCGAACGGATTTGTATTGGTGTGTCATCATTCAATTCACTATTTTTTAAGCATTTCGATCGATATATCATGAGAGATGCTCTCAGGATATATGAGGTACGTGCGGATGATAACGGCAGTCACTTCTTTACAGAAGAGCAAGTCATGTTACAAGATCGGCTGCAAGCAAGGTATAAATAAATATCCTGATTGGGCTGTGGCAATATTAAGTGGTACAGGTAGGCGGTGATCTGCATTTTTCACGTTATTTTAAAAATATAGCATATATGATTATGAGGAATTCATTTTTAGCTGCTCAACCTATCGCCCGCCCGTTGCTACCTCTTAATTACCCAAATTGTTTTGGCAAGCTCTAGGTTATTTTAATTGTGAAAATCAACATACATATTGTTCTGAAATATCTTGTATGGATAGTGTTGTTGGGAGTTCGTATAACTTCAGTTAATGCAGAGTCTGGCAATATTAAGGATAGTTTGGAAATTAAAAAGGAAGAAGGCCGTTTTGAGATGGCGATAGGTGGACGTGTCCATTTGGATGCGCATCTGTTCAACAAGGATAATAGGGATACCGCATTTCCAGCGTTTGGGAGTCAACTACCAACTATTGATGATCGCAACGGCTTCAATTTACGTCGTACCTACTTAACACTATCAGGTAAGTTTTATGGCTGGAAATATAAGTTTGAAAATGATTTTTCAGCCGGTACTTATCCCGACAGCACACGTGAAATGTGGGTTTCAACCCCACTGGGACGAGGTGATCTTGTGATCGGGCAATTTAAGCCCTATCGCGGTATGGAAGAACTAACTAGCTCAAATGAAATTACCATGATGGAACGTCCGTCGACGTCATCCACTGGTATTTTTAACGCTCGGCAATTTTTGATGGGTGTAGGATATAAAGGAATCATTGCAAACCAATTTGGCTATGCAGTGGATATCATGAAACTGGCTCATGTGGGACTCCCTCTAAACGGTTTAACTTATGGCGGTAGAGTATTTTGGGTGCCGATTTCTGAAGAAGGTAACACGCTTCATTTGGGTCTTTCTTATAGCGTGGACAATCCCGACGCGAGATCGATTCCTGCAAACCCGGTTGCGATTTATGGCGGACGTCGCGGCATTAAAAAATCATTTGGTACTGCCGGTATGGGCATGGGATCGTCTTACGAAAACAGTGAGACCATTTTTGCAGTAGAAACAGCTTATGCAATCGGCCCGGTTACGTTACAAGCAGAATACGCAACCGTGAAACTCGATAACACACATTTGGTTGCGGGTGAACAGCAAGATTCTGAACTGCAGGCCTATTACTTACAGGCCAGTTGGTTTGTAACGGGTGAAAAAACACTTTATCAGAAGGACCGTGGCGCATTCAGCAAACCCAAAAAAATCGGAAAATGGGGCGCAGTGGAAGTCGCCGCACGCTATAACTTCGTAGAGAATAAAGATCAGAGCTTGGTTGCTAATCCTTGTGCTACGGATACGTCGAAATGCCAAGTACAATCAATTACATTAGGTGTCAATTGGTATGTCAAACCGAATGCACGTGTCATGCTGAATTACTACCTTGCTGAAGCTGATATTGGTAATGCCGGGGGCGGCACCCCGGATCGCACGGACAGTCCGTCTGTCATTTCTTTCCGCACTCAATACAGCTTTTAATGTTGTTTGGAAATCTTTATAGGTTGTTATAAACACTGTAAGTTTAAGAGCGCTTCTTATTGTTGAATACGTTATTGTTGAGTACGTTATCTGTTTTCTAATTTTTTGAATAAAAAACAAGTCGTTTCGGAAGCAAATTTATTCCATGAATCACGAATAATTCCTTACAAACCGGCATTGAGCGATACTACGAATGGATACCAATTGAGCTGGAGAGGTCGGGGCGTATAAATTAGCTGGGATCCATTTTGAAGTACTATTGTTTATTTTTTTCGCCTTCCTTCTTGTCTTCTTTATCTTCCTCGTCTTTTATAACATCACCCGTAATGGCATCACATATTATTTCCCAATTTTTCCCATCTTTTCCTTGTATTTCAACTTCAAATATTAACTTATCCTCTGTTTTTTCAAATTCTGCCTCGATTACAGCGCCAGAATGCTTTTCAAGAGCAGTTCTAACGCATTGAAGCATATTAATATTGTGTTCATTATGATTGTTAATTTTTATATTATTGGCTCCTGGATCTTGAGAATAGGCGGGCGCGACACCTAATCCAAAGGTACTTATAAGAATTCCATTTATTAGGTTTTTCATCATCAGTTCCTTGTGATTTAGCATAATTTTTTAATTATTTACCATTTGTTAAAACGAAAATTATGGACGTGCTTAAAATATAGCGACACATAGTTAAGTTATTTTCCAGTTGTACTACTAAAGGCAGGGAGTCAGTAAATGGTAAATTTTTATACTACCGTAATCCTTGCATTATCGAGCTCATTTTTCAATTGGTAAAACAGATCATTCCTTAATGTGGAGACCAGCATCATGCAATGCTATCCCTGATGCAATTTTTGCATAAATCTTAACAAAAGTACTTGACATTATGCTGGTTATTCACAAGGTATTGCCGTACCCGCGCAATGCGGAATGTTTTTAAGATGTAATTGAGTGATAATAATTAAATTATTGTTTTAATTGAAGATAATTTATGCCTATGAAATGAGCAGTGGGGCAAAACTGTATATAAAATTAATAGTTAGACTAGTTATAGTGAAATTACTCACATTGTTATCCACAGTATTTGTGGACAATAAGAAATACTTAATTGAGTCAGTCAGGTTAGCTCAACAATATAGAAAGTTAGAGAAGAGATCCTGCTAAAGTGTAGTTGGTGACTATTGGCTGAGAAGTTACATTGTCAACATTTTTTGAGAAGCACAAAGGGCTGTTGGTACGGAGTGTTGGCAACTACTTCGACCTCAAACGTTGGGGAATTACTCCACAAAAGCCGATCAAAAAATGGGGGGGAGCATACAAACAAAATTGAATTATTCTATCCGTCCAGAGACAGCCCTGAGTTAAACTGGGAAAAGGGGTTTAACGCCAACTTAAAACACGCCATTTATTTGGCGGATTCGAGTTCGAAGTGCAGCAACTAATGCTGCAACGCCTTAATTATATCCTCGACTACTTTTTTGGCATCTCCAAACACCATCATGGTTTTGTCTAAATAGAATAGATCATTGTCCAGTCCAGCATAGCCGACAGCCATACTACGTTTGACTACCATAACAGTACGCGCCTTGTGTGCCTCAATGATCGGCATGCCATAAATAGGGGAGTTAGGGTCGGTTTTGGCCGCAGGATTGACCACGTCGTTGGCACCGATGACGAGTACTACATCCGTATCGGCAAATTCGTTATTGATCTCGTCCATTTCAAATACTTGATCGTAAGGTACTTCAGCCTCGGCCAGCAATACGTTCATATGACCCGGCATGCGTCCGGCCACAGGATGGATGGCATAACGTACTTTGACGCCATTCTTGATCAAATGGTCGGCCATTTCGTTAATTGCATGCTGTGCCCGCGCTACTGCCAAGCCATAGCCCGGCACGATGATGACGCTATTCGCATTGCCCATCAGGAATGCAGCATCATCCGCGCTGCCGCTACGTACTGGCCGCTGCTCGACTTTTCCTGCTTCCACGGCACCTTCGCCACCGCCAAAGCCACCAAGAATTACATTGAAGAAGGAGCGGTTCATTGCCTTGCACATAATGTAAGAAAGAATCGCACCAGAGCTGCCGACTAACGAACCGGCAATAATCAGCATATTATTGTTCAGAGTAAAGCCGATGCCGGCCGCCGCCCATCCGGAATACGAGTTAAGCATGGATACCACGACGGGCATGTCTGCTCCGCCAATCGGCAAAATCAGCAATACACCCAGCGACAGCGCCAGAGCAATCATGATCAGGAATGGCACCCAGCTTTGCGTGAAAATGAACATGATGCCGAAGGCGATCATCACAATACCCAGAAACAGGTTGAACCAGTGCTGTCCAGCAAAATGCAGCGGCTTGCTGCCGAGTTTGCCGGACAGTTTTCCGAAAGCGATGATAGAGCCGGTGAATGTAATTGCACCAACAAACGTGCCGATGAATAACTCAATCAGATTGCTGGCGTGCAGCGGCGAGATGCCGTAGGCGACGGGATTATAAAACGCGGACATGGCGACCAGCACCGCTGCCAGACCGACCAGTGAATGCATTGCCGCTACCAATTCCGGCATGGCAGTCATTTGAATGCGCCGGGCGACTACCGCGCCTATCGCTCCGCCCACGATGATGGCAAGCGCAATATAAATCAGGTTTTGGGTGATAGTCAGTGTGGTGAGCACCGCAATAGTCATACCTATTATGCCAAACATGTTTCCGCGCCGTGCTGAAACGGGAGAACTTAAGCCTTTCAGCGCCAGGATAAATAGAACTGCGGCGATTAAATAGGCTAATGCAACAAAATTTGCCGACATGATTTTTCCTTGATTATTTTTTGTAACTGCTTCACCTCGCAAATCAGGTGAAGTATAGTGATGCTCAAAAAAAGTAGAGAGTCATTCCAAATTAATGGTTGATATTGCTCTGCTGTGCCTCTTTGCGTCTGAGCATCAACGTCCCGGATTTATTTATTTTTCTTTTTGAACATGCTCAACATGCGCTGTGTTACCAGAAAACCACCGAATACGTTAATTGCCGCCAACATAACTGCAATTAAGCCCATGACTGTGCCGGCGTCGAGTTGCTCGGGTCCCGCCGCCAGCATGGCGCCAACGATGATAATGCCGCTAATTGCGTTGGTCACTGCCATGAGCGGTGTATGTAACGCAGGCGTGACATTCCATACCACGTGATAGCCAACCACTACGGCCAATACGAATACGGTCAGATTGATAATGACAGGATCAATTGCACTACTCATTTCAAAACTCCTAGGTTGAGATTGGCAAGTCTTAACCTTCCCAGCTCATTTTCTAAGGGGAGAGGTTAATGTATTTATTTAATAATCACTTCTCCGTCGATACACAACAGCGATCCGGCGATAATGTCATCAGTGCGATTAATGTTCGTCTTTCCGCCATTCTTGGGATCGCATAGTAAATTTAAGAAATTCAATAGATTGCGTGCATATAAAGCACTGGCATCTGCAGCAACCAAAGCAGGTAAGTTGTCTTCACCCACCAACGTGATGCCATGCTTAACCACCGTTTTTCCTAATTCGGACAATGGGCAATTGCCGCCTGCTTCAACAGCCATATCCACGATCACGGAACCTGGCTTCATGGATTTGACCATATCCTCTGTTACCAGCACTGGTGCGGTTTTACCGGGGATCAATGCAGTGGTAATGACAATATCGGCTTGCGCCACACGTTTGGCAACCTCCACCTTTTGACGAGCCATCCAACTGGCGGGCATGGGGCGGGCATAGCCGCCAACGCCTTGGGCAATCTCACGTTCCTCATCCGTTTCATAAGATACATCAATGAATTTGGCGCCCAGGGATTCCACTTGTTCTTTTACCGCAGGACGCACATCGGAGGCCTCAATTATCGCTCCCATGCGCTTGGCGGTAGCGATAGCTTGCAACCCGGCCACACCCACACCTAATATCACTACGCGTGCAGCCTTCACCGTTCCGGCAGCCGTCATTAACATCGGCATAAACCGTTTATATAAATTAGCCGCTACCAGCACTGCCTTATACCCGGCAATGTTAGCTTGCGAAGACAAAACATCCATAGCTTGCGCGCGTGACGTGCGCGGCAGCTTTTCCATGGCAAAAGCGATGACACCTTGCTTGGCGTAGGCTGCAACCAAGTTCGTCTGGGAAGGTGAAAGCAAGCCAATTAGTATCGTTTTGGCGGCCAACTTCGCCAGCTCGTCTTCAGTTGGGGCTCTCACTTTAAGCATGATTTCCGCTTGTGCATAAACTTCCGCGGCGCTGACCAAGGTGGCACCTGCTGCCTGATAGTCTGCATCGGGAATACTCGCGCCTGCTCCGGCACCCTGTTGCACTATGACCGCATGACCGGCGGCCAACATTTTTTTTACCGTTTCGGGTGTTGCAGCGACACGTGTTTCACCTGCGTGCGTTTCCGTAGGAATGCCTATACGCATGAAACATTTCCCCTTTTAAAAATGCCCGGGCACACCGGGCACATGAACCCATAATTAAATAATTTTATCATCAAGATGTGCCTGTCAATATGTCATCTTGTTCTATGCAATGCGCTATCCACTGTGCGGTCAGTTTTTCCTGCACGGTATTTTGCTTGAGTCGTGCATTCAACCCGGGGAAGCTTACGCAATCCAGTCGCTGATCCTGATTAAAACAGGAGAATACATAGGTTTTTTCTCCGGTTGAAATATCGAAGTGCTCTTGAATGCACTGCCCGCAAATCTCTTTCATCATGCATTGCATGGGTGAATTGATGGAACCAAAGGCGTGGTGATCCGGTTTCATATAAGGTTTCAGTTCGTTATGGCGGGCCGCCGCAACCGCGGCCATCATCCTGTCCGAACCAATTGCAATGATCCGGTCGACCTGATTCATCGCGATGTCTGGCTGGCCCAATTCGCCGCTGGCGTAGGCTTTGATGGCTTGCACGATGTTACCTACATATGTTCGGTCTTGGGGACGATCCGGTATAA
Source organism: Candidatus Nitrotoga sp. HW29 (assembly GCF_924101635.2). Taxonomy (GTDB): domain Bacteria; phylum Pseudomonadota; class Gammaproteobacteria; order Burkholderiales; family Gallionellaceae; genus Nitrotoga. The sequence continues at coordinate 44,225 of NZ_CAKMAA020000061.1, forward strand.
ATCCGGGCGCTTCATCACTGCACCAAATCACCACATCGGCGGCCATTTCGATGTCTTCCACCTTGTAGCGATCGATCATTTTTTTGTAGCCGGCAAAGTATAAAACTTTAGAGCCCGCGCTACGGAATGCCTTGCCGATGGAGAACAGTACGGCATTACCTAAACCTCCACCAACCAGCAACACTGTTTCCCCCGGCGCGATCTCAGTGGGCGTACCCGTTGGCCCCATAAGCACTACCGGTTCACCGGGCTTCAGTTTGGCACATAATTGCGAGGAGCCGCCCATTTCCAGCACAATCGTAGAGAGCAAACCTTGCTCGGCATCAACCCAGGCGCCGGTCAGGGCTAACCCTTCCATGACCATGCGCGTACCATCGATTTGTGCAGCATGAGTTTCGTAATTCTGCAGGCGATAGAACTGCCCCGGTTGAAAGTTGCGCGCTGCGGCAGGGGCTTTGACGATCACCTCGACAATATTGGGAGTAAGACGGACCACTTGATGTATGGTGGCACGCAGATCGTTGCCCAAGCGAGCAAGAAATTCCTGATTATTCTCTTTAGCTGCAGCGGTAACCTGTGACAGCACTTTGCTCAGCACCGGATAACCCTGTTTCGCACTGCCCATAGCCTTGACTACGTTACCGGAATATGAAGGATGCAGGTCACCGAAAAAGCTGACGAAACGACCATCATGGTATTTGTACTGAAGCACGTGTGCCTTGGCCGGCTTGGCATTGCTACGTTCTGGCCTGACTGGCTCTCCCTGTTCGTCACATGCCTGGAAGTAACGTCCATCAAGCTTGAACTGTTCTGGAAACTCCCGTGCCAGCACGGTATTCGGTTGGGTGCCCGCAGCCACAAAAATGGTGCGCGCAGGCAGATGTATTTGCCCGGCTTTTTGCCAAGCGCCATCGGCATCCAATTTCTGGTTCATCACCACCATGGCGGTCGCATCACCATTTTCATCTATCTCTACACGCACTGGAGTCAAACCTTCGGCAAAATAAATTCCTTCCTCCAGAGCCTTTTCCACTTCCTCATGATTGAGGGTATAGGATGGGCTGTCGACCAGCCGCTTGCGATAGGCCAAAGTGACGCCACCCCATGATTTGATAAGCTGAAGAATATTGGGATCACGTCCCTCGATCGAAGCCAGAGCTCGCTCCGCGCGTATAGCCCGGGCATGACTCAAAAATTCGTCGCCTATAATTGCTTCAGTCGCCGACCACATGCGGCGCAATGCCGCCTCACCTTTTTCTGCCGTCAACATTTCGTAGCGGCAAAGAAATTTCTCAACCTGTACCGGGTAATAGGCGAGAGATTCAGTGGCGGTGTCAATAGCGGTTAAGCCCCCGCCGATGACTACAACCGGCAAGCGAACTTGCATGTTGGCGATGGAGTCGGGCTTGGCGGCACCTGTCAATTGCAACGCCATCAGAAAATCCGACGCAGTGCGAACACCGCATGCCATGCCGTTTGGTATGTCGAGCAATGTCGGACGGCCAGCACCAGCGGCCAGTGCAATATGATCGAAGCCCAGCTCAAAAGCACTTTCAGCAGTAATTGTTCCACCAAAACGCACACCGCCGAATAGCGCGAACTCTGCGCGCCGTTCCAGCAGCAGGCGGATAATTTTAAGAAAATTCTTATCCCATCGAACCGTAATGCCATACTCGGCCACTCCGCCAAAACCGGCCATCACTCTATTATCCAGTGGTTCTTTCAATGCACTTGCATCATAGATCGGGCTAAATGGCACTCGATTACCACCGGCATCTACACCGGATAAATCGCCCGGCAAGGGTTCGATTTTTAATCCGTCAATACCGGCAACAATATGGCCGTCGTTCATTAAATGATGTGCTAGCGTAAAACCGGCAGGACCCATGCCGACCACAAGTACACGCTTACCAGTGCTGGCACGCGGATAGGGGCGGCGAATATTAAGCGGATTCCATCGGGTGAGCAGGCTGTAGATTTCAAAGCCCCATGGCAGCTCTAGAACGTCCTTCAATGATCGCGTTTCAGACTGTGGAATATTGACCGGCTCTTGCTTTTGATAGATACAGGATTTCATGCAGTCATTGCAAATACGATGACCGGTTGCGGCGCACATTGGATTATCGACAGCAATAACAGCTAAGGCACCCAGCGCCAGACCGGAAGCTTTAACTTTATGAAATTCTGATATTTTCTCATCTACAGGACAACCCGCCAGCGGAATACCGAAAGTGCTTTTCTTGAACGGAGGGGGAACGTCCGCAACGCTTTCTTTTTCTCGCAGCCCGATCGAGCATGAGTCTTTGCCTTGTTCATGGCACCAAATGCAGTAATTAGCTTCACCCAAGGCACCCGCCAAGTTCGTGCCGTTATCTGTCAGGGCGAACCCCTCGCGCTGACGCAAATGGCTATCTGCAAGGCGATGCGCAGTATATGAAATATTTTCAACGGGGATGATAGGTACCAGACGCTGAAAGTCGAGTTTGGCAGGTAGCTTGAACAACACGCCATGCCCGTGGCGTTTTTTCCCGGCCGTGGAAAGCGCCGCCCAAGCCGCGTAACGCATGGCGGTATCAAGTTTGTCTATATTTTCTGCTTCGGCATCGAGCCAACCATTAACGTGACGGGCAAATAGTAATTCATTCATCTCATCGGTCGCATCGCCGAAAGCTTGTAACAAAGCTGCCGCGAGGATGTCTCCATCGAAAGCCGCGGCATCGGCTGCCTTATACTTGTGTATGGCTTTACGCTGCACAAAAATACGTTTGCAGTGAAATAGTGGTGCCAGCTCATGGTGCTGTTCCGCCAATTCGCGTACCGCAACCTGAATATTAAATAATTGACCAAGAAAATCTTCCAGATGGGGGGCCAGATCAATAATGAGTTGCGATTCTTCCAGATGTGTTAAATGATCCGGTGCATTACGTGCCGCCGCCAATTTTTCTGCCAGCAATGGTTCGCCTTTAGCGAGTTCGGCCAAAAAGTACGAGTCGATGCGAGGCAATCCATCGTAGCTGTAGAGATCTTCAAAGTTCATTCCAAATCCCAGTTTTAAAACTGGGGGCGGAACGATACCTTTATCAGTATCTGTGATACGTTGCTCAGAATTTAAGCTTTCCATGCAGTGCAAACTCCTAAATTTATATGCGCTATGAACTTTAAAGTGAGGAGGTCGCTCACCCAATTGTAGGCAAGATATCTTGCTTACATGCGGACAAAACGCCTGCGCTCCAGCCCCAAGCATATTAAAAATGCCCGGTTATACCGGGCAATAATAATTTATATCAACTTATAATTATACGATTTTATTAGCCTAGGATTATACGATTTTATCTTCGGCACCGCACTGCCATAGCATGAAAAAGTTATAATTCATTGTCTGTAACCTGAATTGTTTTATATGCCCGCCATACAACGATTACCTGATTTGCTTATCAACCAAATTGCTGCAGGCGAAGTTATCGAACGCCCTGCTGCCGCACTTAAGGAGATGTTAGAGAACAGTTTGGATGCGGGTGCCACTGAAATCATCGTGCAGCTGGAAGGTGGCGGCGTAAAGCTGCTGCGTGTGCGCGACAATGGTAATGGTATCGCGCCAGAAGAGTTACCGTTTGCCCTGATGCGCCATGCGACCAGTAAGATTGCCTCATTAGCCGATTTGCAGCGCGTCGCCAGCATGGGTTTTCGCGGCGAAGCTTTAGCCAGTATGGCGGCAGTAGCGCAGATAACGCTTACCAGCCGCAAGACGGAAAATTCACATGCTTGGCAGATTCAATCCGGGGATGGCACACAGAGCGAAGTTATCCCTGCTGCACACGCTCAGGGCACCAGCGTGGAAATACGCGAACTGTATTTCAACACCCCGGCGCGACGCAAATTTCTTAAATCCGAAGCCACCGAGCTCGCTTATTGTGAGGAAACTTTCAAGCGCATCGCACTGTCGCGTCCGGATGTCGCCTTCAGCCTGCAACACAATAACCGCATGATGTGGCAATTACCCACGCTACCTCGCTCAAGTTATGCATCGATCTCTCAGTTTCCTGAAGTAAATTGGGAAGAAATGGGAGATGCATTGCCAAAGCGCCTTGAAGCTTTATTAAGTAAAGAGTTTGGGCAAAGTGCGGTGCCTGTCTCACGTAAGGCAGCTGGTTTGCATTTATATGGTATGGCTTCTTTGCCGGCTTATTCGAAAGCATCACGCGAAGCTCAATATTTTTTTGTGAATGGACGTTTCGTTCGCGACAAGGTCGTTGCTCATGCCATCCGACAAGCCTATCAGGATATCCTGCATCACCAACGTCATCCCGCCTTTGTGCTGTTTTTAGATATGCCGCCAGAATTGGTGGACGTGAATGTACATCCGGCCAAAAGCGAAGTGCGCTTTCGTGAGAGCCAGGCCATTCATCAGTTCGTGTTCCATGCGCTGCAACAAGTGCTGAGCACGCCCGTAGCTTTGACAGAAAATGTGTCTGAATTATCAAATCAACTAGCTCAGATTTCATCCGTGCAACGAACTACATCGATGCAACAGCCAATGCAGCAGTCTTTGCGCTTGCCCATGGCATCACAGCCGCTGGCTTTTTACGATGCTCTTTTTGGAAAGAAGGAAAGCAGGGGGGGGGAGGATGAAAAATTAAATGACGCACTCTTGTTAAATGCTCACTCTCAATCTTCTTTAGCAGAAACCGAAGTTCCACCGCTTGGTTTTGCGCTAGCACAGCTAGCCGGCATTTATATTTTGGCGCAAAACGTACATGGGCTGGTGGTGGTGGATATGCACGCCGCCCACGAACGTATCGTATACGAAAGACTTAAAACGGCACTTGACGGGCAACAAATCCCCATGCAGCCGTTACTCATTCCGGTGAGTTTTGCTGCCGAGGCATTGGATATTGCCACAGCCGAGGAAGAGAGCGTAGCCATTACGCAACTCGGTTTTGATATTGCGCCCTTGTCGCCGACAACACTGGCAGTGCGGGCCATGCCTGCTATGCTAAAACAAACTCACGCTGAAGCCGCTGCGCGTGATGTATTGCACGAAATGCGTGAATACGGCGCTACTCGAGTATTGACCGAACGACGCAATGAACTATTATCCACGCTGGCTTGCCATTCCGCAGTACGGGCCAATCAAATCCTTGGCGTGCCCGAGATGAATAATATTCTGCGTGAAATGGAACGTACAGAACGATCCGGCCAGTGTAACCATGGTCGTCCGACTTGGTTTCAGATGAGTATTGCAGAATTGGATACGCTGTTCATGCGAGGAAAATGAATTCACTGCCCCCCGCTCTTTTTCTTATGGGGCCTACCGCCAGCGGAAAGACGCAGGTGGCTGTAGAACTGGCCCAACAGCTTCCGGTAGAAATTATTAGCGTTGACTCCGCGCTGGTATATCGGGATATGAATATCGGTACTGCCAAACCCGAGGTTGCCGTGCTTGCTTATGCGCCGCATCACTTGATCAATATAATTGATCCAACCGATGCCTATTCCGCCGCCGCTTTTCGTCAGGACGCACTGTGCTTGATGAATGACATCACCCAACGCGGACGCATTCCTTTGCTGGTGGGCGGTACCATGTTGTATTTCCGTGCCTTGCGTTTTGGTCTGAATGAACTACCGCAAGCCGACTCCAAAGTGCGTGCCGCTTTGGACGAGAAATCAGACCGTATTGGTTGGCCTGCATTGCATGCCGAATTAGCCCAGGTTGATCCGGAAACGGCGGCACTTCTAAAGCCAAACGATGCGCAACGTATTCAGCGTGCGCTGGAAGTGTATCAACTCTCCGGTCAACCGATGTCCGCGCTATTCAAGCAGCAAAACAAATATCCGCTGCCTTATCATGTTATGCAGATTGCACTCATTCCAAGTGAGCGTAGCAAGCTGCATGCACGTATCGCCACACGATTTGTTGCCATGCTTAAACTCGGCTTGGTAGAAGAATTGCTCGCACTTAAAGAAAAGTACTCGTTGCATCCCGATCTGCCTTCCATGCGCTGCGTTGGTTATCGTCAGGCATGGGAATTTCTCGCTGCTGAAATAAATGAAACAGAGTTATTAGACAAAGGCATTGCCGCCACGCGCCAACTGGCTAAACGACAACTTACCTGGCTGAGAGGTATGCCGGAAATCATGGAATTTGATTGCTTAGCCTCTAATCTGGCGCGGCAAGTAATCGCTGCCGTACGGCAGCTACAGAAGATTTAATCTACTGGCTAAGTGAAAAATTTTGTATTGAAAGAAATCAGGAGCCCGGTGTGTTGGGAGCGTATTAGTTTTTACTCTTGTGCACCGACTATAACCTTCACTTCTTCCGGCTGTATGTGTAGGAGCTTGCCGATATCAGCATAATCGTCGGGCAGAGCTGCATTGTTCCAGCCATTGGCAGAATGGCGCGCAAGTTTAACGGCAAGAAAGACGTTACGTACGCGCTGTTGATCGGCACACTCGCCATCCATCAGCGTGATCAGTAGTTTGGGTAGTGACCATCTGGATGCCAATGCAGATTGCAAACTAAACAATGCAAAGCCCAGCACTTGTTCCTGTGCAATATTGCTACGCAATGTTTTATCCTGTTGTTGCATAGCACGGATTTTTAGCATATCTACGGGTGCAAAACACCACATTAGCAGTTCGGCAATATCAAATAATAATGCGGCGATGCGAACTTCTTCAAAATGCAAATCACTCAAGCGCACTGCCCAATCTACAGCGAAAGTGGATGCGCGGTTTGAACGATGTACTACTCGCAATAAACTACTTAAGGCATCCATTTGTCCGCTTAGAACTGTTTCCGCCAGCGGCTCTGCTGGTACTTTTTTAAAAAACGTATCGAGACCCAACATTATTAATGCTTGGTCCACCTGCATCACTTCATGGTTTTGACTGGCGTGCTTTTGCTGCTGCAGATGGCGCAGCAGCTTAACCGTCATCATTGGGTCGAAATTGATAATATGGGCAACACCTCGCGCACTGAGGTTTTTTTCATGTTGGCGTAATGCAGACAGGTTGCGTGCGGTTTGTTTTAATATCGGAATATCGACTTGGCTGAGAAAATCCACCCACTCGGCCAGTTCCCACCTTTTCTGAGGTTGCATAATATTCCCTTACCATTACTAATCTGTCGAATATCTCGGCTTTCTAGAGTAAATCTTTAGGAAGAAGAGATTGCATTGCGATCAAGTTCCAAATTGTCTTGGAGCAGATGCGTTAGGCCATAGTGTTAAACCATGACCTAAATGTCAGCCACGTCATAGTAAATTAGTGATTAAGGTCGTTCACGTGTACTTCCACCAGCGTATTCAGTATCCATCCAGAACGTTCATTGTCGGTCTGAACGTGTAGCCAATCACCCAGATAGGCGTGCGCAGTTAGCGCGGCACCTTTCTTTAGTGCACCAAGCTTAACGGTACTGCCGGATGGTTCTCGGCGCAGATGGATGTTGCTCTTGGCGCGTAACGGAATGGGAACGTTGAACGGTATCATTACAAGGCGTGGATCTGATGCTTTACGGGTGCGGTTATCCATCACCATGTCGATAAATTCTCGTGTTTGCGCGGTATGATCCATGGTTGTGCCGTAGTTCCCTTTGGCGTAGGAAGTCGTAGCGGCATCAAGGAGGCGTTGTGCTTGCAGTATTTGTCCGGGCGTTGTGATCTGGGATGACTTTAAATTTGCCAGAGCGACTTCTACTTCCGCGATAGATGAAGCGGCACCAGGTTGTGTGGCTAGCCGCCGTAGCCTCACCTGTTCGCGAGTGACTTGACTGGTGGTTTCTTGTAATGCTTTGGCATGGCCCTGTTGACGAGCATTCAAGTTTCGGATTTGCACCTCTTTTTCCGCTAGCTGTTGTTGCAGGCGCTCGATTTCACGTTGCAGTAAATCGTTGGGTTCATGCGGCGGAATTGGGGCGGTTGTAACAACCGGGATTGGTTTCGAGAGGGTGCACCCCGTAATGTTTAAACTTAACAGTGTTATAACTGTTGAGCATAGTATTTGTACCGCCCAAGTCTTAAGCAAACTATTCAGTTTGTCTGACTGTGTTCGCAATCTTGTCACTTGGTCACCTTTTTTGGTAGGGTATATACCCTACCACAACGCACATTATTGCGCGGTGCAAATTGCTTGTTTTGACGTAAATTATCAAGATAAAGTGCGAACAAGAACTTCAGTTTCTCTTCCTCTTGATGATGCGCTTGCGGTTTTGTGGTTTTAGATGGGGTGAGGAGTAGATCTGTCATGGCACGGATTAGCGTTGAATGCCAAGCTGAGTGCCTCGGTGTGAGGATTGTCGGCTGTGGTTTTTTCGGGAGAGTGCTGCGCTCATACGATGGCGCAACGATAGTTGTCGAGAGAATTTTGTTGTCCGTGATGTGGACATGATTAAACCTCGTCAACTTTAAATGCTGCACGAATAGCTCCCAGCTTCGTACTGTTCGTTTTTAAATCATTCTTGCCGAAATGTGATATAGGGCGCATGTTAATAACGCCAGCCGGTTCATCGAGCGTGTAAGCGGTCATAATTATTTCCTCTCAAATACCCAAAAACCTTGCCACACACTTTCGGCTGCCATTTTTAGATGCGAGTTTGTTAAAAGTCTGTGCAGATAACTTGTGATTAATTCTGAGGAACTTGGAGTATTTCAAAATGGGTGGCGAGATCGATTTGAAATACAGACAGGAACTGCCCATGTTGAATTCTCTCTTGGCTCAGCTTTGTTTCACACTTCCCATCCTGATTTGATCAGAGCGAAGTTTTTTATCAGTGATTACTATTTGTGTCATTCAAAATAACTTGCAGTTTTTTATGGGAAAGTTAATAATAACAAGAATAATTATTGTTATTATTAACTGGGTTTTGATGTCTATACCAATTTGTCGACATTTACCCCGGGCATTTCACATAGAGGGTATTTTGATGATGCAAAAAAAATCTGCTGTACTCATACTGATGCTGTGCTTGAGTTTTGTTGTTAAAGCTGGAGAAACGCTTACAGGTGAGCAGCAGCTTGGAGAGCTCTTATATAAAGATGAAAACTTATCCTGGAACAGAAATCAATCCTGTGCTAGTTGTCATAGTCTAAATCCTGTTCTAAATCAATCAAGAAAACGAAATCTCTTCCCTAAATTGCCCTCGGGATTTGTTGACCCAGAAAATGTTAAAGAAGGTACGCCTGTTTCATTCGGCTCAATCCCTGGAACAACAGGCTCTTTAAATGCGCCAAGTGCTGGTTATGTGGCGTTTAGCCCACTTTTTCATTGGGATGAAAAGGAAAGCCTGTATGTGGGTGGTCAATTTTGGAATGGCCGTGCAGGTAATTTAATCGAGCAAGCAAAAGGGCCTTTTCTAAATCCGAACGAAATGGCAATGCCAGACGAGAAGTCAGTAGTCAGTCGATTACAGGAAAACGAACAATACAGAAAATTGTTTAAGCAGATCTATCGTTTGAATTTGGCTGCTGAGCCTTACGTTTATAGTACAAAATATAATGCATTGCCACTTGCTACAGTTACTGAAATTTATCATCACATGGCGAAGGCGATAAGTGCATTTGAGCAAAGTCATATTTTTAATAAATTCACCTCAAAATTTGATTATGTACTGGCCAATATGACTACGTTGACATCCATTGAAAAAGAAGGCTTTGATCTTTTTAATGGCAAAGCCAAGTGTGCCTCCTGCCATGTTACTGAAACGACTAGCGATAAAGATGGCAATCTTATTCCGCCGATGTTTACTGATTTTACCTATGACAATATTGGCTTGCCGCGCAATATAAAAATTTCTAAAAACCCCGAACCTAATGCAGGCCTTGGTGGACGTGCTGATATTGCAGCGCTTGATCCAAATGGCGATGAGATCGGCAAGCACAAGGTAATGTCGCTCAGGAATATAGCCTTAACTCCACCTTATGGTCATAATGGTGTGTTTGCTACCTTGGAACAGATTGTTCATTTTTATAATACCCGTGATACGTTAGGCTGGGTGCCTGATAATGAAGATTCTGGATTCGCAACGTCAGGTTGGCCCGATCCGGAAGTTCTCCAGAATGTTAATCATGACGAACTGGGAAATCTGGGGCTGACTATTGACGAGGAAAAGGCGATTGTTGCTTTTATGCAAACATTGACCGACGACTATCAAAAATGGGGCAAGGATCGGCGCGTTCCTCCCAACACACCATCTCCTTTTGCAGAAGCGAAGCCGCCAGTTTTATAGCTTTAGGCCATTAGAAATCTTGAAATTAATGCAATGCAGTTTTGACCCGGCAAAAAATTGTTGAATTTATAGATCAGACCATTAAATACTACGCCCGCGTAAATCGGAGTACGGATATTTTGATCAATCTACTGGATGGTCGGCTTTAATGGTCTTTCGACAACAGCTCGCCTGCGCTGGCCTGTGCTTTGATCTGCTCGAA
>NZ_CAKMAA020000062.1 GCF_924101635.2 Candidatus Nitrotoga sp. HW29
CAGCTCGCCACCTAAATTCGCTTACAAAAGTTGCACTTCAGAGTTGAATCCGCCCCACAAATCAATTTAAAGAGCTCGCGTTAATGCTAACCATCTCATCAAACCGGGATTTAAGCGTCTGATCTATCGTTTGCCATTGTGCAATATATTGGCTGGGCAGTTCATACCTCAGAGAGAAAACCGTTTTTTTTACGGACTTAGATAACGCCACCTCCGGCGCAGGGCTGTAAGTAGTTTCCACTACGCAAATTGGAACTGCATTGTGAAAAAAATTCTCATCAACACACCGGATACGCACCAGTTCGTCAGTCGGGTGATCATGACTAAAGAATATATCTGCCTTGGCGGATGGATCGTAGTAATGCAGCATTCCGGGCAATTTCGACAAATCGGGTTGCCGCTGTAACCTTTCGAAAAAATATTTAAAGTAAGAATCCCACGACCTCATGTGCGCAATAGAGGCGTGCATATTTTGCCTCCATGCTAATTTTTCAAATTGCACCAGATTTTCATCACTTACCGGAGAAAGCTCCGGCAATATGGCATCAATTTTAATGAAATCTACAACCGGCCTTTTCTTACCGTCAGTCTGCTTTTGCGGCACACTTCCCCAGCCATGTAATTGCAGGTTGTACCCATTAAAATTATATACAAGCGGTACATCAAAATTAACACCATCCATACTTACGCGAAAACTAACTTTTTTAGCTTCTTCCAGGCTGATAATCTTCCGTTGAGGGATAGTCGATTGCTTTACTGCCCCCCGATAAAAGACAGTCTCCGCCCACACTGGCAACTGTTGCCATGTCACCGCAGTGATCACAGCAACGGTAAAGCTTCCCCACAGCCACGGATTTTTACCACGCATTCTTGCTGCTTTGGCCGCAAAGAGACCCAAAAAAACAATACCCAATATAATAGGAAATAGTCCGATTTTGAACACCATTATTATCTCGCCTGGTAAATTTTCAGATGACTATTTCCATATGATTAACGCGGTACTAACTGGCATGCCATGTTTATGTATCCGGGTTAAATGCCAAGTTAGCCAGCTCACAAGCTCCGAACAAACTGCCAACTTTGACAACTTATTACTCCACTGCGCAGTATATTACATCGATAATTGTGGCCATCAGAATTAAGAACGAAGATTGTTATTAATCAAAAATAAGCAATCTGCTTATTCACTTTTCTGGATACAACCCAAGCCTCACAGCTTAAATGGCGTCTGAATAATATGCGCGCCATCCGCTGTTACCCTGGATTTTGGTTTCCACGCATGACCATAGACCACTTCGAAAGTCGCGGGCAGCTTGCCGTTTTTCCGGAATCGTTCGTAATTCTCCTGCAGCGCCAGCCATGCAGCCTTGCCCATCATGCCTTGCCCCCGTCCGGCAGTAGCATTGTGCGCGCCTATGCTGCGCAAATCCTGCATCACTGCTTTTACATTATCGTAAGTCAGCGTGATAATTTCCATGTCCATCACGGGCGCGGCAAAACCGCTGGCCTTCAGCATGTCGCCGATATCGTGCATATCCGCGAAACGGTTAACGTGCCTGTGCTCATCCACGCCACGGAAAGCGCTGCGTAGTTCCTTGAGCGTATCCGGACCGAAGGTGCTGAACATCACCAAACCCTCTACTTTCAATACGCGGTGTAACTCACTGAAGGTGGCGGGCAGATCGTTACACCATTGCAGGGTAAGATTCGACCATACCAGCTCAATGCTGTTGGCAGCTAACGGCAAGGCTTCGACATCGGCGCATACGTAGCTGTGCTTGCCGCTACCGAATAAGGTACGCCACCAGCTTAACCTGCTACGCGATACATTGAGCATACTAATTGCCATGTCGAGCGCCAGCAGATGCGCCGCCGGATAGCGCTGCGATAGCTGACGCGTGCCCCAGCCAGTCCCACTGCCGACATCCAGCACAGCCGCTGGCTTCTGTTTTATATAATCTAGCCGTTCCAGCATGCGGCTGCACACCTCACGCTGGAGTACAGCAGCGGTATCGTATCCATTAGCCGCGCGATTGAAAGCCATCCGCACCTGGCGTTTATCAATCAGGAAATCATCCATTTAAAAATGCCTCGATCCGTTGCACAAAAATATCCGGGTGCGATAAAAACGGCGCATGTGACGCGCCCTGTACATTGAACAATTGCGCATTGGGCAATTGCTGCGCGAGATAGGCTGATGCTGCGGGAGAGGTCAACACATCGCGCTCGCCCGCAATGACCAAAGCAGCTTGAGTAATTTGCGGCAACACCGCACGCAGATCGGTATTGCGCAATATTTCCAGGCCCCCGCGCAACGCCGCAATATCCGGTTCACCGCGACTGAACAAACGGGCACGCAAATCCGTCAACAACTCGCGTTCGTGTTCGCTGCCGCGCACTTGCAAGGCAATAAACCGCTTCAATGTCAGCGCATAATTTTCCAGCAACGCAGCAGAAAATTCATGCAAGGTATTCGCCGCCATAGCACATTCCCAGTCGCTACGCTGCACAAAACTGGGCGTGGTCGCAACCAGCACAAGCTTGGTGATCTGGTGCGGCGCATGGTGCGCCCAGCGCAACGCAATCTGCCCGCCGAGCGACCAGCCACACAGCGCCAGCGGCTCATCGCCATGTTCAGTATGCCAATCGTCAGATAGCCGCTGTACCAACCCATCCAAATCATATTGCGCGATGATCGGGCTGGTACCGTATCCCGGCAAATCTACGCAGTGCACGCGAAAATGTTGCGCAAGTTGTGCCACCACATTGCCCCAGATGCCGCCGTGCATCCCCCAACCGTGTATCAGTAACAACGGTGCGCCAGCACCGTAACTTTCAATGTGCAAGCTCATGCAAGGCTGAAATCAATTGCGCTACATCCTGCTCGCTATGCGCCGCCGATAGCGAGATGCGGAGTCGCGCTGTTCCCTGCGGAACGGTTGGCGGGCGGATGGCTGGTACCCAGATGCCACGTTTGCGCAACGCTTCGCTCAAGGCTACCGCAACATTATTGTTGCCGACCAGCAACGGCTGAATCGGGGTATCGGAGTGCATCAGCCCCCACGGGAGTCCGGTCAGACCCGCACGCAACTGCGCAACCAATTTCCATAATTGTGTACGCCGCCACTCTTCATTCTGCAATAAGTGCAAGCTGGCCAGCACCGCGCAGGACAGCGCAGGTGGGCTGGCTGTTGTGTAGATGTAGCTGCGCGCATTCTGTACCAGCGTATCAATCACCACCTGTTCCGCCGCGATGAAGGCGCCAGATACACCCACCGCCTTACCCAGCGTCGCCATGTAGATGATGCGCGGCGAGGCGAGGCCAGATGAATCTCGATAGTGAAATAATGAGCCGCGCCCCTGTTCACCCAATATGCCAAAGCCATGCGCGTCATCCACCAGTAACCAGGCATCATATTGCTCACACAACGCCAGCAGTTCCAACAATGGCGCAAGGTCGCCATCCATACTGAATACCGCGTCGGTAATAACAAGCTTACGACCACTGGTTGGCTGTCCCAATAATTGTGCGAGATGGGCCATGTCGTTGTGGCGATAGCGGTGTACCTGCGCGCGAGACAACAACATGGCATCATTGAGTGATGCGTGATTCAGCTTGTCGGCGAAGATTCTATCGTTCCTGCCGACCAGCGCTTGCACCGCTCCAAGATTAGCCAGATATCCGGAAGAAAATAACAGTGCTGCGGGCTTGCCGACGAATGTAGCAAGTGCTTGCTCCAGCTCGTCGTGTGCACTGAAATGACCACTGACCAGATGGGATGCACCCGCACCCAATCCAACCTGTTGCGTACCCGCCTGCAAAGCGGCAAGCAACTGCGGGTGGCAAGCCAAACCGAGGTAGTCGTTGCTGGAAAAAGACAGAAACGGTTTGCCATTTACCTTAACGCGCGTGCCTTGTGCAGCTTGCAACGAGTAACGATGACGCAGGAGTCCTTGGGCTGCACGGGTGTCGAGTTCGTGCTGCAGCACTTCAAAAGACATTGAAATTTTCCATCACAAGCAAGAACTTTTTTCAATACGCTTTAATCTTTTGCCGCAAGCGGATACATACCCAATTTATCAAGTAGCGCGCGATCGCGCTCCACCTCTGGATTGCCCGTAGTCAATAACTGCTCACCATAGAATATTGAATTGGCGCCCGCGAGAAAACATAAAGCCTGTACCGCTTCGCTCATTTGTTGTCGCCCGGCAGACAATCGCACTCGCGCCAAGGGCATGGTGATACGCGCCACCGCGATGGTACGGACAAAATCCAACGGATCCAGCGCTTTGGTGTCGGCCAGCGGCGTGCCTTCCACCTGTACCAGCAGGTTGATGGGAACACTTTCAGGATAGGGGTCGAGGTTAGCCAGTTGCGCGACCAAACCCGCGCGTTGAGCAAGGCTTTCACCCATGCCAACGATGCCGCCACAGCATACATTCAAGTCAGCATTGCGTACCCGCTCCAGCGTGTCCAGCCGGTCCTGATAATCACGCGTGGTAATGATTTCGTCATAGAACTCGGGCGAGGTGTCCAGGTTGTGGTTGTAGTAATCCAGCCCGGCATCTTTTAGCTGCTCGGCCTGGCCGTCTTTCAGCATGCCCAGCGTGGCGCAGGTTTCCAGCCCCAGCGCTTTGACTTCGCGCACCATATTCAGCACCGGTTCCAGATCGCGCTGCTTGGGGCCGCGCCAAGCAGCGCCCATGCAAAAGCGGGTCGCACCAGCCGCCTTGGCAACGCTGGCAGCCGCCAGCACGTCATCAAGCTCCATCAATGCCTGGCTTTTCACGCTGGTATCATAGCGTGCCGCTTGCGGGCAATAGCCGCAGTCTTCCGGACAGCCGCCTGTTTTAATAGAGAGTAACGTAGACAACTGTACCGCGTTGGGATCGAAATGCTCACGATGCACCTGCTGTGCGCGATAGAGCAAATCGGCAAACGGCAGCCTGAATAACGCCTCAACTTGGGCAAGACTCCAGCGCTGCGCTTCGCTTGAGGCTTGAGAGGACATCGATGGTTTGGAAGGGCGGGTAAACTGTACGGTGTGAGTCGTCATGGCTTGCAGTCTAATGAATTACAATGATCCGGCATCATCCGTGAAAGGGCACGACCTTGTCAATTTTGACTCGTCATTTTTTAAACATCCGCACAAAATTGTGGCAAACCCTGCCCGCACAACCCTGTTTTCTGTGCGGCGGAGCCAGTCGTAATGGCGTATGGTGCGCCGCCTGCGATGCTGACCTACCCTATTTGACTGCGGCATGTTGCCCGGTGTGCGCCCTGCCTACGCATGATGGCGCGATCTGTGGCCATTGCTTGCAACAAACCCCACATTTCGACCGCACAGTGGCCGTATTCGCCTACGCTTTCCCGCTCAACAAGCTAATACAGGCGCTGAAGCATCATGAAAAATTAATGTTGGCGAACAGTCTTGCGGACAAACTGACACAGCGCATCACAGTACGCCCTGATTGCCTGGTAGCCATGCCATTGCATCCGGTGCGTTTACGCGCCCGTGGTTTCAATCAATCATTAGAGCTGGCGCGACATATTGGGCGGCGAATGGATATTCCAGTGTTGTTGAATGCCTGCCAACGCAGCCGCGACACGCCGCCGCAAACGGCGTTATCACGAAAAGAAAGGGATAAAAACGTCCGCCAGGCATTCATCTGCACGCAGGATTTTTCTGGCAAGCATGTCGCCATCGTGGATGATGTCATGACGAGCGGTGCGTCACTAAACGAAGTAGCACAAACCTTACGCAAAGCGGGCGCGCGTGAAATTAGTGCTTGGGTCATTGCGCGGACATTGCCGCATTCCGCTTCGTAAATTTATTATCCACACTAGGGCGCCCCCCGTTTTCTAGCCCCTGTCAGTAAATATCACAATCATTCGAAAGTTAAATGCGCATCTATTCAAACCAAAGCATTCAAACCAGAGGCTCCCAAAATGTTTAATGTGATCCTCTTCCAACCCGAGATTCCGCCTAATACCGGGAACGTCATCCGCCTGTGCGCCAACACCGGGGCGCAACTGCATTTGATCCGACCGCTCGGATTTTCACTGGATGACAAACAATTACGACGCGCCGGGCTGGATTATCACGAATACGCCAATCTGTGTGTACACGACGACCTCACTGCCTGCCTGCAAACCCTGCCGGGCGCACGTCTGTTTGCATACACGACCAAAGGCAAGCAGCCTTATCACGAGGTATGTTATCAGGCTGGTGATGCGCTGCTATTCGGGCCAGAGACTCGTGGCTTGCCTGCGGATATATTGGCATCGTTATCACCGGAGCAGTGCCTGCGCATGCCTATGCTACCGAATAATCGCAGCCTGAATTTATCCAACACAGTGGCGATAGCAGTGTTTGAAGCGTGGCGTCAGTGCGGGTTTGCGGGGGGTGATACGTAGCCCAGTAGGGTGGGCACGTTTTTGTGCCCACGCGGATTCTTTGGAGTAGACAGCTATGTCGCGTTATCGCCGCGTAATGGCTGCTGGATCAAGCTATTTCTTTACGGTAGTCGCTTATCGGCGGCAATCGATTCTATGTGACAAAGCGATTCGCAACGCATTGCGCGCCTCAATTGAAACGGTGCGTGTGGCGCATCCTTTCGTTATCGATGCATGGGTATTGTTGCCTGACCATTTACATTGCGTATGGACATTACCTGACGGTGATGCCGATTTTTCCACCCGTTGGATGATGATCAAGCGAGCAGTTTTTTTAGCTTGCAGAGAACATTATCGTCGTGCTGACTGGGTGACTGCATCAAAACTCAAACATCGCGAATCGACTATCGGGCAACGGCGATTCTGGGAACACCAAATTCGTGATGAAAATGATCTTGCTCGTCATATCGATGACATTCATTTCAACCCGGTTAAACACGGGCATGTACAGCTGTCCGCGTGGGCACAAAGACGTGCCCACCCTACTTGGCTAAGCGGGTGCCGTTGGCGCTCCGCTTGAACGAGGAATTAGGCCTCCGTCAGGCGCACACAGCGTGCACGGAGGATGGAAATGTCGTTCTGCGTAGCACCCATACGTCCACGCCATACATCCAGTTGGTCCAGCAGAGTCAGGAGCTTTGTTCGCGTACGTTTCACGACAGTCCGGCAGTCTATCTTCACACGGTCAGGACAGTTGGGGATATTAAACAATGCGTCCGTGACCATTGCAGCCACACATGCTGTGAAAATTATGGACTCCTCATGCATATGTGGCTTGACTGGATCAAGTCCATTCGATGACATGTACGCATCAAGCGCAAAGACAGTTGGATGTAAAAACTCAGAAGTAGTCCTGTAGAAAAAGTCGAAAAACGGAACATCTTCCGCAATCCTCGAAGACTCGGCCATTCTGAAACTGGAGATGTGAGACGCCACTTCACGGCCGGTACTCAATTCAACAACAAAACGCCTGTCCTCACCTCCATCCCGTCGCGTCTTGTATTCGTGCGTCCCACTGCGGAGCCCAATAACTACGTCTACAAGTATCTCCAAGGTCTGAGGATCGTTCTGCACTAGAACCATGTGCAAGTAACTTTCGTACATTGATCGAGCAAGCTTCAGTACATCCTCGGAGTAGCGCTTCTCCGTCAAATTAATCACTGACCGAAGGCTGCGATGCACCCGACTGACGCAAAGCGCTTGATACTGTGCGGGGGTCAGGAGATGGGCTGAAGATTTTGCACCCTGGTGAAGTGCTTCAAGGTTGAAAAAATTGTCATTCGCAAGTCCGAGTGCATAAACAAAAGATTCAAACTCATCGGCAAGCGCATTGAGAGTAGAGTCAAATAAATCCGCTTCCGGGCCGTCTGATATTTCGGCCCGTCCATCACAGAAATCAGAAATCGCGGACTCCCATTCTTGTAATGCCGCCCCAGTAAATCGAGCTATATTCCCTTCAACAATCAGGTATCCCGTTTTCCGATATGCGTAAATATGGGCAGGGTCGGCTCCAGATCGTTCCATCGCTTCGACCATTTCTCGCTTAATGTCTTGCTCGGACATAAGATACTTAGTAAGGAATATTGGGTCACCTTCCCCCGGTTCGCGTTCAAAATGCTTCCGGAATGTTACGGCCAACTTGACAATGAGTTCCCGTAGACGTCCATCAATAGGCAGAGCGATGGCGTAAGAGTCTTCAGTTTCATCGACGAACTGAAATGCTTTGCCAGCGCAGCAGTGCTTGTACTTCTTTCCCGAACCACAAGGGCAGGGGGTATTTCGGCCAGGCGTTCGCATAGGTGTGTTTCAGAGGCCTAACGTAATACTGATAATATTTTCATAAGCGAGTAGTGCTGCCTATATCGGTACACATTATCAAACATCACCAACTCTCCAATATTCTTCATTACCTTAGCCATTCATTTGACCAAATATTCATTATAGAGCAGCCTAAAATTCCGCAGATGAAAGCTCAAGCTATCTCTGGTTTCTCCCAGATTACTTGATCGGTTACCCTCTTAACTCAATGCATTATTGTCTTAAGATACAGGGGCCACTATAGCCTTCTTTAAATTCATGTCTAAGAATGCTACTTCAGTTTAAGTCGACTTCGTCGTCCAACCGATAAAGATTGTAACGCGCCTTGTAGAAACTCGGATCGAGTTGCAGTGCAATAGTGAATTCCCGCCGTGCTTCATCATTGCGGCGGGCTAGCATGTACGCATAACCAAGGTTGTTATGTACGCGCGCCTTGCCAGGGGACTTTATCGCGGTATCTTCCCACAGGCGGATCTCGCTAGCATAGTCCTGGTTTCGCAGAACGGTAAGGGAAACCGAGCCTAGCAAAAGTAGCGCAACAACAGCTTGCGTTCTTACTCCGTTCGTCCACAACCTCAGCTCGATACACAAAGCGAGAGAAAGTGGCCATCCGGCCAGATACATTTGTCGGTCGTTGGCGATATCGATACGCGGCAGAAACAGATGTAACGGGATCAATTGCAACATCGCCCACGCCAAGGCGAAACTGATCCACGGACGTTCACGCCAGCAGGCTACCATGATCACAAATAGCGCAAGAAAAAAGACCAGTGACAGCAAAATGACGGAAAAATCGTTTTGCAATGGCAAATCCGGATCAATGTTCAGCCATAACGGTAAAGCCCATTGCCGCATCAGGTAGGGGAAGGCAGCAATTTGATTTGCGATGTTGCCTTGCAGGGAGTTGAGCTGGGCACTGCGTTCCATATGCGATAGGTAGCTGTCGCTAAACAGAAAAATCAGTGCGCCCAGAATCAACACCAGCCAGCTCGGCCATTGCGGCGTCAGGGCGCGTTTCCATTTGCCGCCACAAGCATATTCCCACAACAACAACGCCAACGGAAACGTCACGGCGGTTTCTTTAACACCCAAGGCAATGACGAAGAACAACGGCGTCAGTCCATACACTTTGACGCTGTTTTGCTGCGTGCGTCCGCTGATATAAGTGAGCAGGCCTGCCAAATAGAACAACGCCATCAATGAAGTGGAACGACCACATATATAGGTGACGGCCTCGGTATAGACGGGGTGGGCGGCGAAAAGCAATGCGACGAAAATGGGAACTTGCCGGAGTTTATCCTGCTGCCATTGTTGCTGCACAAAGGCCTGCGCCAATCTGTAGACCAGGTAAGCATTTGTCAGATGGATTAACAGGTTGGTGAGATGAAAGCCAATCACACCGGTGCCCATGGTCCAGTTGAGTGTGTAGCTGAACTTGAGCAGGGGTCGAATGCCGTTGGATAAGCCTTCTGCCCAGCCTGCCCAGGAGTGTACGCTTGGATTGTTGACGATGACGTTATAGTCATCGAACTGGAATGTGCCGCTAAGTGCATTCGCATAGCAGATTAATACTGCCAGTATGAGGCACAGCAGTACGCCGAAGTGCGTTTCAGGGAGCCGCGCGGGCATGATCGAAAGCGAGATCGAGGATGTCTACAGCGTCCCACCAACGGTCTTTGCCATGCAACATCACGAGCAGTACTTCGTGGCCACTCCGTTTGGCAAAAGCTACGAGACACTTGCCGGCATTGGGTGTGTAACCCGTCTTGAGACCGATTGCGCCATCGTAGCGGCCAATCAGCGCGTTCTTATTTGCCAGCGTGTAACGCTTTTTGCCGTCTAAGGTAGCAATCTGCAAGTTTTTTTGCGAGGTAATTTCGAGCAATGATGGGTATTTGAGTAACTCATGCGCCAACCGCGCAAGATCATGTGCGCTGAAATAATGTTGGGTGGCATCGTGCCCGCAGGCGTTGGTGAAATGCGTGTCGCGCATACCAAGCTCTTTTACACGACGATTCATTTGAGCCACAAAGCGTGATTCACTTCCGCCCAAGTGATCGGCCAGCGCATGGCAAGCGTCATTGGACGACGCGATCATCGTGGCGGCAAGTAGGTCTTGCACACGGAAGCGTTCGCCAGCTTTAAGCACAATACGCGAACCCGTCTCAAGTGTAGCTGCCAAACTGATCGATGCCGCTTCTTGTAATTGTCCTTGTTCAAAAACCAGCAGCGCGGTCATCAACTTGGTCAAGCTGGCAGGCGGCAAGCGGTCATTGGGACGATGTTCCCAAACGGATACACCATCCACTTCGACGAGATAGGCGCTAGCGGCCCGTGGAAAAGGATCGGGCTGCGCCTGTGCAGCCATGATGTGGCACCACAGTAGCAGCCCAACCCAATATTTCATGCTTTAAAAGCCAAACATACCCTTCAGTTTCTTGATTCCTTCCAGCATATCGTTCGCCGGATTATTTGCAGCAGGCTTGTCGTTAGCTGGGTTGTCTGCAGAAGATTTGCTCAAGTTATGGGAAGCATCCGCTTCACTTGGCTTATTGTTATCCACAACGTCTTCCATACCGCTCATGCATAATCGAATGCTCTCAGCACTGGTCTTGCCAGTGTAGCTGCGGCCTTCGCATTCTTTGCGGCGTTTCTCTTCGCGATAAACCTTGGCTTCTGCCGGACAGTATGCAGATAACTGCTGGTAATTATTGCCGTTGAGTCCCTTGCAAATTGACTTGGTGGTGGCAGCCATATCCAGCTTGCACTCTTTGGCGATGGAAACACTTTTTGGTTGTTGATCATGCTGAAGTAGCAGAGCATAGATTTGCGCATCTTTGGACGCATCCTTGCGCACGTTATCGCACAATTTTTTGCGCTGATCGGCGCAATTGGAAAAGATATGATTCGCACTGCCAATCCAAACAGCCGTGCTATCGTAAGCTGAAGTGTCGCACATTTGCGCTTTTACTTTGGCAAGCGTCTCTTCCGAATCGCAAGCGCCTCCAATGCGCTTGCCGTTGAAAGCCATGTTCATGTTAACGTCCTGCCCTTCTGCTTTACCTGATAGCTGCATCTTGCCTGCGTAGCCATTGGAAGTGGCAGTTTGCTCGCCAACACCTGTCACTATCTCCCCGTCATGGTTACAACGCGCTTTCCACGAGACTTTATTGCCGACGGTTTTAATGTCGGACATCTGGCAATTTTTGTCGCCGGAAGTCTTTCTAGGATCATTTTCGCCGCCTTTGGCTATACACACCTTCGTCGTCGTGGCGGGCATCGCAAAAGGCATGCCGGGAATTTCCATCCTGGAAGAGATTTCCCAGTATTCACCAGGAGCGGCATAGGCTACGGCACCTAACATACTGATCATCATGACTAGAATGGCGGTAAAATATTTGTTCATGATCGTTCCATAAAATTGATTGGTTACTGAAAGATTATAAATCCAAGCCCAACTGCGCGTTAAATTTTACCCGCTCTCAACTTACTCCATGAACCCAAATTCAAAGTACAACGGCTAAAGGAAGCTTACTATAGCGCATCGCTTTTTCGGGGAATATTTTTTCCATTTGCAAAAATTGGACTTCCGGAAGAGGATGTCCATGAGTTAAACGAATAGCGTTTTGCCGATGTTCATCCATAGCAACCTCCGGCAGAAAAACAGGGATATTGTTAAAACCGCTCTCTGCCAGCACCCTTCATTGCCTGGGGTTCTGAATCTATCATGGCTTTCAACGATTCGCCCTTTTGTTTAACCAGTCTGCAGTGGGTTAAATTCAGCGTTGGGCGCACGGTTAAGTAATGCCTCAACCGCACTCGCTGCCGCAACCTGCTCATACAATACGCTGTACACCGCCGCACAGATCGGCATGTCTACGCCCAAGCGTTGCGCCAAGTGGTGCACTTCTCGCACGGTATAGACTCCCTCCGCTACGTGACCCAGTTGACTCAGAATGTCCGGCAATGCCTGCTGTTGTGCCAGCAAGATGCCCACCTGCCGGTTACGGGATAAATCTCCGGTACAAGTCAAGATCAAATCACCGGCGCCAGACAATCCACTCAAGGTTTCTGCCCGTACACCCATTTTCAATCCCAATCTGGTCATTTCCGCCAGGCCGCGCGTAATCAAACCGGCACGTGCATTTTGCCCGTAACCCATGCCTTCGGCGATACCAGCGGCAATAGCCAGCACATTCTTGACGGCCCCCCCCACCTCTACACCTGTCACATCGGTACTCGAGTAGATACGTAAGGACGAATGGTGCAAGGATTGCGCCACCTGCTTGGCAAACTCCCCATCACTAGACGCCAAAATCAGAGCTGTGGGAAGGCCGCGCGCCACTTCCAAAGCGAAACTCGGCCCGGACAGCACGCCACAGGGAAAATTTTGCGGTAAGACTTCTGCGGCCACTTGATGCGGCAGCCGGGTGGTACCTGCCTCGAAACCTTTGCACGCCCAAATTACCGGAATCGGTCTGGAAATTGTCACGATCTGCTGTAACGTGGCACGCAGTGCAGCAATGGGTACCGCAATCAATATTAATTCTGCACTTGTAAACGCGGCATGCAAATCGGCAGTAAGACTCAATTCCTGTGGCAATGGAATTTCCGGCAGATAACGCTGATTGTAGCCGGTGGCACGCATTGCTTCGATTTGCGCCACATCGTACGCCCACAAGGTAACGTGATGACGCGCAGACAAATTAATAGCCAGCGCACTGCCCCATGCGCCAGCACCCAGTATAGTAATATTCATCTTAATAAAAAGGCGGTTGACTAATCGCCCCACACTTCGGTTGCCCTCACATAGCCCATCATGCCATCCGAATGACGTACTTTGATCCAACCATTACCTAAGCTTTCCAACCATTCCAGCGCTACTTGCTGACGGGTATTGAACACTACCGGTGCATCCGTCTTTGCCGACTGATACACCGTGGCAAGTGGTGTGATCACTGCCACAAAGCGCTTGCTGTTTAAGGCTTGTTTTTCTATCCAAGCCAAGCTACCGGAGCTATCACGTACTTTAACCCAATCATCCAGGCTAACGACCTGCTCCAGCGGCAAGTACCGGTTAACCACAAATATTTTTTTTGCTTTAAGCGAGGGCGCATCATAAAGAATTGCGGAACTGGCCGCGACAGACGCATAGTTCAGCGCACGTGCTGAACCTGCTGCTGTAACTAAAACAGCAAACAGGATTAAAGCGACGGATAATTTCATTTTCAATGCTGGGTATTCGTTGCAGCCTGTGCCAGCTGCTGTTTCTGCTGCTGGTATAACGCTTCGAAATTGATCGGATTGAGCAACACGGGAGTGAACCCGGCGTGAATCGCCATGCTCGAGACCACTTCCCGAAGATAGGGATAAAGAATATTAGGGCAGACGATCGCCAGTACCGACTCCAACTCATCCGGCGGCAAATTACGCACTTGGAAAATACCGGCCTGTTTGGCTTCAATCAGGAACATCACTTTGTCTTTTTCCGGTAACTTGGCGGTCACTGTAACCGTGACGGTCACTTCATATAGCCCCTCTTCCATAGAATGGCTCTGAGTATTTAATTGCAGCTCAATATTCGGATTCTCGCGTTCCAAAAAAATGCTCGGCGCATTAGGGCTTTCCAGCGACAGATCTTTCACATACAGTTTCTCGATATTGAATTGCGGTTGTTGCTGTTCGGATGCGGCTGCTTCACTCATTATATTTACCCTTCGTTTTAAATTAACTACTCAATAACTGACTTAATTCGCCACTATGTTCCAACGCCACCAAATTATCGTAGGTACCAACAAAGCGAGTACCTATATAAATTTGCGGCACGGTGCGCGCCCCGGTAATCTCCATCATTAGCAGACGTTGCTCCGGTTCCAAATCCACACGTATTTTTTCGATTTCCGTTACACCCCGAGCGCGTAACAGCCGCTCGGCCATCACGCAATACGGACATACTGCGGTGCAATACATTAATATCTTGGGCATCGCTATTTTTGCAATGGCAAGCCAGCCTTTTGCCAAGCTGACACGCCACCCACCAAATTATACGCCAACTCAAATCCATGCTTGTTCAGCAACACACATGCCGCAGACGAGCGTAGACCACTGCTATCCATCACTACAATAGGTTGCGTACGATAGCGTTCCAATTCTCCGATGCTCTCGTCAAGCTTGCCAAACGGTATTTGTTTTGCATTCAGAACATGCCCGGTATTAAATTCTGCCGCTTCACGCACATCCAGAACCAATGCATTTTTGTAGTTGATCAGTTGCAGCGCGGCAGCACTGCTGACTTCTTTTACCCCGCGTATGCTGTTGCCAATAAACGACCATAACAACATCAATCCGCTACTTACTGCCACTAAAATCATCCAGATATTATCTTGCATGAACTGCATGCCGCCGCTCCTCGTATTTTTGGAGGGCAAATTCTAGCAGAGCAGCGAAGTTCTCGGGGTTTTTCCGTGCCAACATACTCAATTCCTTACGCGCTGTCTGGAAATCATCGGGATATGACCAGATAGCACGTTCCATCTGCAATTGTGCCGCCGCCTGCTCACCGGACAGTGCCATCAGAAATGCCTCGCGGTACGCCACTAGGCTAATCGGTGCAAAAGACATCACTTTCTCATTCAATAAACGCTTGTCAGCGAAATTGTCGGCATCCACCATGATTTTGCTACTCCTGAACAAATCAAAGTAAGGACGCAGCGGAATTTTTTGCACATCTGACGCCATTAGATTCTCTCGCCAAAAAGCCCCGTCTTTACTTACGTTCTGCCCCATTCCTCTTAGCATCTCCAGATGACGGTAGTTCTGCAACATATGCACTACAGAGAATACTCCCAGTAACAATATGACCGCCAACGCCAAACGTCCCATACCGCGTAATTTCAGGCGATAAATGGTGGTATCCAGCATCCCCAAAGTAAGTGCCGCCACGCCAAGAAAATAGGCATACCATAACGGATATTCCAACAGGCTATGTATAGCCAACACGCCAAGCAAAGCATATCCCCACCAATGGTAAACGGTACGCTGTGAACGACCACATTGAATTAGCCACATCGCCAGCATACCCAACAGAATAAACAAGCCAAGCAAGCCCATTTCTGCAGCAATCTGTAATGCCAATGAATGCGCATTGTTATATAAGCCAACAATATTGGTGTTCTGCAAAACCGGGCCGAATTGAAAATGCTGCCATGCAAACTGGCCAAAACCTGCCCCCAGCAGAGGAAATCGGGTAAATATCTGCCACCCTTCTTGCCACAAATACAATCGGATGTTACCGCTAGTCCCTTCACCAAACAGACGCCGCATCGTGGTAATACTGCCGGCTGCGCCTTCTAACCAAGGAATTTGTACCACTGCATGCATCAAACCGAAACCCAACAGCAACAACAGGGTATAGCGCAAAAGAGGCAAACAAGATTTATCGCTACGCTGCCACAACCAGGCCATGCCCGCCATAAGCAGCAAATACAACCAGACGCTACGCGAGCCGCTCAATACCAGAACGAATAGTAACGGTATGGCCAACAGCACAACATACCGTACGCGTAGCAGGCTGCGCATGTACAGCAAACCTAATGAGATTAACCCCAGTGTAATGTAGTTGGCGAAATGGTTGGGCTGAGCCACATTGCCATACACCGCTACGGAAATCTTGACAGTAACCACCGCATCCAAAAAAGTATGCCAGCGATAATGTTGCAATATACCGGCCAGCGCATTGAGTTCAGCCCCCACAAGCAGGAATGAAGCCAGCGCTGTCGCCAATGCAGGCAAGCCCAATTCCTCGCGCAGGCACCGACCGAGCATCATGAGTAGCGCCGCCCATAGCAAATACAAGGCGAGCAACAAAATCTGATCAAAATAGCTCACCCTGCCCAACACAAATTGCATCATGCCTACCAGCAGCAACCCTATAGGCAAAAAAACAATGAGCGGAAGTTCCGGTTGCAGCCAATAACGTTTGGTCACCAGCAGAGGCATGGCACATAGGCCAAGAACAGCGGCACTCCATTCCTGATAGAACGTAGTGAGCGGATAAGCATGGTAATAATACAAAAACGGCAAAACCCACATTAACCCGACGAATGTCAGGCTAATGTGGGCGATACTCGGCAAACGATCTCCTCATTACGAACAGAATATTAAGAAAGAGAGGTTAGGGTTTGATGCGATAAAATCGCGTCTCCAGCGTTTTCCCTTTTACATCTTCTAAGCGAGTATTCATGGCAAGCCCCAATTTTTCTAATCGGTCATCTGGATGTGGGTGCGTTTTGAACAGCAGCGCCACGCTACCGTCATCTTTGGAAAAATGACCTATTTGTTGAAGCACTTCGGGCAACGCAAAGGCATCATAACCAGCACGCGCGGCAAGCACCACCGCGATGCGGTCAGCCTCAAACTCGGCGTTTTGGTCGAGCGAGCGAGCCACAATTTCCGCACCACTACCAATCAGTTTCTGCACTTTGTCATTGCCGCCGACCTGCTTGGAAATTAATTTTCCACCCAAGTCTACCAGGCTACTTTTCTGTAAAATCTTTAAATGATGCTTACGAATAACATGACCGATTTCGTGCCCCAGCACCCCGGCCAATTCTGCCTCATTTTGCAATAGCCTATACAGTCCACGAGTCAAGAAAATATAACCTCCCGGTGCAGCGAAAGCATTGACATCGCTCGATTCAATCACCCCAAAATGCCAAGGCAAATCAGGGCGCTCGCTTTGATTTGCCACCCAACGCCCGACATTATTAACATATGTCTGCAATTTTTTGTCTTTGACAAGCGCGGATGCACCCAGCAAGTTGCCCGCAATTTGTCGACCTATTGTAATTTCCTCTTCCTGCGAAGTTCCGACAAGTCCTAACAAAGCACTACTTGTTGCGGCATCCGATTTTTCTTCAATCTTTTTTTGCACGCCGTCCTTAAGTACTTTCTTGAACTCCTCTTCAAAATCAAAGCCCCAAGTAGTACTGCAAAAAAACGTCAATACCGTGATCGACAAGTATTTCATTATCGCTTTCATCGGAGCGACCCTCTATTCTGGCGAAACATCTGGGGATGGAAGATAATCGAATTTACGCGCAACAAGCTTCCCTTGCGTGGCGAATACCTGAGCTTCAGCCCGGTTTATAGCATACGACTCAACCAGGTTTAGCTCGGCTTCATTATATTTAGCGGATTGCAATTCCACTTCGTCAAGTCCGCGGATACCTGTAGTAGCAACTATTTTTCCTGTTCCTGCGCGTCCCGACGCCATGCTCAAGAGTCCGTCTATGTCACCGGAATCTTTACGCATATCACCTTTTCGAACATTCAACATATGCACCCAGCCCTTGCCCTTTGAACTTTTTATTTGTAACCAGCCGCCATTTTTTTTAACAATTTCCACTTTATCGCCAACCGATAGCGTGGCAATTGTTTTAGCATCCCGAAACGGCTCAACCTTGATTCCATCGGATCTGATCACACTTCCTGTTTCAACCGCAAACGCAGGCATGGTCAGTACAGTGACTAAAAAAATTCCTAACCTGATCGAACTCATAGTGTCTTCTCTTGTTGTTCATTCCAGCGCAACAATGCTTCAGCAAACATTACTCGCCAACAATTGCGCGCCTCATTGCCTCCGGCAATTTTCCCTTGATGCACAAACCAACTAACCGAAATATCCGGGGCAATTATACATTTGCTTAGCAATTGCGGAAACGCGGCGATCACCGCGGCGACATCCTCTGTCACCCGGGCAGCACCATTCGCATCTTTCCGATCCATTACCCATGAAATCGTGAATGTCTTTTCGAATAGATCCCACAGGCCTTTTTGATAACCTTTCAGTACTTCCACGCTTTTCTGTTCAATTCCAGTACTTTCAAGGCCATAGCGGATTTTTTCCAGCATTGCATCAGTCAGTATATTTTGAGCGGCGTCAATGCGAATCAATAACAATGTGGCCTGTAATTCACCCTGACGCTCGCTGGAAACACGCACCATACTTTGTTCCAGCATCTTGCCAGTGGCGGCAGAATACACACGTGCAATCGCAAAATAAATCAGACCCAACGTCACCGGCCCGGTGATGTTGATATAAGTGTCGGCAAAGTTAATACTGGCATAAGAAATACCAATCAATATAAATTGCGACGCGCCAAACAGAAGGTCTATTTTGCTGCGCCCGACATTGTTATAAAAGCCCCAAGCTGTGGCCCAAATAATACACAGTGTTAATAAAAGATAAACCTCGCGCACTTCCGGGAAATGCAGATAATCGTTATGTTTAAAATTATCTATAGCGGTAGCAAGAATTTCCACGCCCGGATGCATCTTGCTCATGGGCGTGGGTTTGATGTCGAACAAACTAGGCGCAGTGGAACCGATAATGACGATTTTGTTTTTGAATTCGTCTTGCGGGCGCTTTTTTTCCTTGCTGCCCATATCAGTAAACACCTCGTGGAAACTGACATATTGATACGAAAATGGCGGACCGCGCCAATTGAGCAGAACGCGTTGTGCGGCAAGCTCAGGCCAGCCGAGATCACGTGCCACTCGCGCTGGCAATGACAGCAATTTCCATCCATAATCGTCGCGATAGACACTATACTGGCGCACGATACCATCCGCGTCGGGATAGATATTATGCAACCCAAGACGCCCACCATTGAGTACTGCCGAAAATTGTGGCAGTACTACAGCAACAGTGGCCTCGGGTTGGGCATCATTGAATAGCGGCACCACACCGGGAATCATGGCCGGTTTCACCTGGCTCAAAGGGTCGCTCGCAGGATCAAGACGCAGTAAGGGGAAATAAGTGTTGTTTGTAGCAGCAACAGCGGAGTCGAAATAAGCATCGCTGTCAGGATTGTATATGTCAGCATCGCTGAACAAAATATCAAACACGATTGCTTTAGGTTGCTGCTTTTCGACCTGCTCGAGAAACTCCCCCAGCACTTGACGCGGCCAAGGCCAACGCCCGTAATCCTTGGCCATCGCAGCAAGGCTGGCCTCGTTAATATCCACGATTACAATATCGCTGTCCGGCTTGGGCACAATAATACGATAGCGCACCATCGCGTCGAAAGCCTGCTGACGCATACCAGAAATAATATGCAATTGCACGGTATCAAGCACGGCAAACAGCGTGAACAGTGCTGCAAGGTAAAGATAGAATTTTTTTTGCCAAAATTTGGCGAGCAGTGCGGAAGATTTGGAATAAGCCAAACGTAACCGATTAGTGAAATAAATATTAGGATTCATTGCAAAAATCCAATATTGATATCGTATCGCTTTGTTTTACGCATTTTGAATGGCGCATTTAACTCGATTTATGCAAAGTTACTGATTAGGATAAGCCTACTGGGAACATGTTGTTCCACTCAAAAGCACGATTCTCTGAATGCCGACACAAAATTCGCCGAGACATTGCCTTCAACTTGAGAATACGCGAGTCGCTAGCACGATAATATAGCGAAGCTTGCAGAGCACCGCCATCTCTATGTTATTTCATTGCATTTTTAAAAAATTTTTACCGTTATTCTTTAATATTAGCATCGTGTAAAGCCCAGACTGCCTGGCAGTCAAGAAATCAGCTAAAATGGTACCCTGAAATCAGTAGCCAATTGTTATTTAAACTCTCCAAAATCCGGTATGAAAATCACCCCTGTCCTCCTACTCATCCTCGACGGCTTCGGCCACAGTGAAGAAACTGACCACAATGCTATCGCCCAAGCGCACAAACCGAACTGGGACAGGCTATGGCGTGATTATCCCCACACGCTAATTCGCACGTCTGAATTATCGGTAGGACTTCCACAAGGCCAGATGGGAAACTCTGAAGTTGGCCATCTCAATATCGGCGCAGGTCGCGTGGTGTATCAAGAACTCACGCGGATAGATGCAGCCATTCAGGACGGAAGCTTTTATAGCAATCCGGCGTTCATACAAGCCATTGAACAAGCCCGGCAACATAACACTGCTCTACATATCATGGGACTACTGTCACCCGGCGGAGTTCATAGTCACGAAGATCATATCCACGCCATGCTGGAGCTGGCAGCGCGCGCCGGACTGCACAAAATATTTATCCATGCTTTTCTCGATGGTCGTGACACACCGCCGAGAAGCGCCGCCCATTCACTACAGCGGTTGCAGGAAAAATGTGCTGCCTTGGGCGTTGGGCGCATTGCTTCCATCATCGGCCGCTTTTATGCAATGGACCGGGATAACCGCTGGGAACGAGTACAGGCAGCCTATGACTTATTGACTCAAGGCAAAGCTGAGTTCCGCTCAGCTAATGCTCAGGATGGATTGCAGCAAGCCTATGCACGCGGAGAAAACGACGAGTTCGTTAAAGCGACTATCATCACCTCACCCACTGAATCCCCCGTTACCATGCAAGATGGAGACGTCGCGGTGTTCATGAACTATCGTGCCGACCGTGCGCGTCAATTAACCCGCGCGCTAACCGATCCGACGTTTGATGGCTTTACGCGTGCATATTTTCCCAAGCTGGCAAGTTTTGTCACACTAAGCAGCTATGGTGAAGACTTCCATCTCCCGGCGGCATTCATGCCCACTGCCATCCACAATTGTTTTGGCGAGTATATTTCCGACTTGGGGCTGAAGCAATTACGCATTGCAGAAACGGAAAAATACGCCCATGTCACCTATTTTTTCAATGGCGGCAAGGAGCATCCTTACCCCGGCGAGGATCGTATTCTGGTGCCTTCGCCCAAAGTCGCGACCTATGACCTCAGACCAGAAATGAGTGCTTTTGAAGTCACCGATAAACTTGAAGCGGCTATTCGTAGCGGACAGTATCAAGCCATGATCTGTAATTATGCCAACGGCGACATGGTCGGTCATAGCGGCATTATGGAAGCGGCGGTCAAGGCCATTGAAGCCTTGGATGTGTGTATCGGGCGGGTAGTAAACACCATGCTGGAATATGGCGGTGAGGTGCTGATTACCGCCGATCACGGCAATGCCGAGCAGATGCTGGATCGCACCACGCAACAAGCCCATACCGCACATACACTTAACTTGGTTCCATTATTATATGTCGGTCGTAGCGCACAAATAGCTGACAGTGGCTCGCTTCAGGATGTTACGCCAACGCTACTCGCCATGATGGGGCTACCACAACCGCCTGAAATGACAGGTCAGTCACTTATCTCAATCCAGTGACCGTACTGATCCGCCACGCATTATTGTTATGTATCTGCTTGGTGGCAGGCATAAACAGCACTCATGCCATACAGCAAGAAGAGCTGGACAATCTGCGCAAGCAGATCTCTGTGTTACAGAAGGAATTGGAAAAAACCACGGAATCTCAATCCGAAGCAACTGACGAGCTTCGTGAATCAGAACGCGCTATTAGCAATAGTAAGCGCAAGCTCACCGAGCTGTCATCGCAACACCGTACTGCGGACCACACCTTGGAGAAACTGCGACAGCAAGCTCAGCAACTGGAACGAGACATGCAGACCCAACAAACAATGCTCAGCAAATTACTCTACCAGCAATATTTGGGCGGTAAGCAAGAATACTTCAAATTGTTGCTCAACAACCATGACCCCGACCAAACCGCACGTGAAATGCGCTATTACGAATATATCGCGCGCAGCCGTTCAACTTGGCTCAATAGGTTACGCGTAAATCTTGCGCAGCTAAACGAAGTCGTTCAACTCACTCAACAAAAAAGCAAGGAAATTGCGGCACTACAAGCAGAAGAGAATGCGCAACAAACAATATTGGAAAAAGACAAGCTTGCACGCCAGCAAGTAATCAATCAGTTTGCCCAACAACTTAAACAACAGCGTCACGAAATTGGTCGCCTTAAACGCGACGAAAACCGCTTGTCCCAACTGGTGGCCAAGCTCTCCAAAATGTTGACACAGAAAAAAGAAAAAGGGGTATTCAACAATGATAAACTGCCCGATAATCGCTTCGACGGCAAGCCGTTCGAACAACTTAAAGGCAAGCTGACGCTACCGGTCATGGGTGAGGTGGCCAATAAATTCGGCAGCGCGAGGCCGGACAGCACCGTACTTTGGAGAGGTTTACTATTACGCGCAGCAAATGGTCAGCCAGTAAAATCCGTAGCGGCCGGACGTGTCGTATTTGCCGATTGGTTGCGCGGCTTCGGGAACTTATTGATCATTGACCATGGCAAAGGCTACATGAGCTTGTATGGCAATAATGAAACGCTATACAAGCAAGTAGGCGATATCTTGCGTGGAGGCGACACGGTAGCGGCCGTTGGCAACAGCGGCGGAAATGAGGATTCCGGTGTATACTTTGAGTTACGCCACAGGGGCGAGCCTCTGGATCCTATAAAGTGGATAGCCCGATGAAATTACTCATGAAGAATCATGTTGCAATAAAACAATTTTAGAGGTCATACATGCGTAGTCGTATTGAAAAAACCGGTTTAATCGGACTAGGATTGATTGCAGGTGTATTGATCAGCCTGCAATTCTCTGCCATTGCAGATAAGGACAGCGCTGAGCCGTTGCCAATTGAAGAGCTGCGTGCCTTCTCGGAAGTGTTTGGTCGCATCAAGAGTGATTATGTAGAGCCGGTCACCGACAAAAAATTGATCACCGAAGCCATCACAGGCATGCTGACCGGCTTGGATCCGCACTCCGCCTATCTGGATGCCGATGCATTCAAGGAATTACAAATCGGCACACAAGGCGAATTTGGCGGTTTGGGTATCGAGGTAGGGATGGAAGACGGACTGGTGAAAGTGATTTCGCCTATTGAAGATTCTCCTGCCTATCATGCAGGCATGAAGAGCGGTGATCTGATTATCAAACTCGACGACGTAATGGTGAAGAGCCTAACGCTAGGTGATGCGGTCAAGCGTATGCGTGGCAAGCCGGGCAGTAAAATTGTCTTGACCGTGATTCGCAAAGAAACGCCCAAGCCTCTGACCTTTACTTTAACTCGTGCCATTATCAAAGTGCAAAGCGTAAAGTCCAAGCTGATCGAACCTGGCTATGCTTTTGTTCGTATCACCCAATTTCAGGAGCACACTGGCGAAAACCTCGCCACTGCCCTTAACAACCTGTTCAAACAAAATCAAGGCAGCATGAAAGGCTTGGTATTGGATCTACGTAACGATCCGGGTGGTTTGCTTAATAGTTCGGTAGCGGCATCTGCCGCTTTCCTACCCAAGGACGCTCTGGTTGTATATACCGAAGGACGTAACTCAGATGCCAAGATGCGCCTAACCGCCGTTCCTAATGACTATCTGCGCAATAACGAAAAAGATTACCTGAAAAATCTGCCTGCGGCAGTCAAGACCGTGCCGATGATCGTGCTGGTGAATGGCGGTTCTGCCTCCGCCTCAGAAATCGTGGCAGGTGCATTGCAAGATCATAAACGCGCTATCATTATGGGCACCCAAACCTTCGGCAAAGGCTCAGTACAATCAGTCCTGCCACTAGGCAACAATACCGCTATCAAGCTTACTACAGCGCGTTATTTCACTCCTGGCGGTCGCTCTATTCAAGCCAAGGGCATCGTCCCTGACATCGTAGTGGAAGATCCGGCAACTGCCGAAGATCAAGCTTTCCGCATGCGCGAGGCCGATTTGGAACGTCACTTGAGTAACAGCCAAGAAGTTGATGTTAAGGTCGGCGTCACCGTAAAACCCATAACTCCGGCTCCGACTACACCAACTAAGTCATCGACCAAACGCGAGGAAGGCGATACAGCAAAACCCAAAATGCTCGAGTTCGGATCAAAAGAAGACTATCAATTACACCAGGCTTTAAATTTGTTAAAGGGTATGAATATATTGCAAGGAAAGTAAGCAAATAACAATAACTTTCTCCTCTTCCATATCGCATGAATGACGAACAGTTACTGCGCTATAGCCGCCACATCCTGCTGCCTGACATTGGTATCGAAGGACAACAAAAATTACGGGATGCGCACGCGCTGATAATAGGTGCTGGCGGACTCGGTTCTCCCGCTGCCATGTACCTCGCCTCCAGCGGCGTTGGCACCCTGACTCTATGCGACGATGACACTGTAGACCTGACCAATCTGCAACGTCAAATTGTACACCGCACTTCCAGCATCGGAATAGCTAAAGTAGATTCTGCCCGTACCTTGCTCGCTGAAATCAATCCCGATGTTCACGTCGTAGCCCTGAATGAACGCGCAGATCAAACGCGTTTATCTGAACTAGCTAGCCAAGCTGATGTAATACTAGATTGCAGCGATAACTTCGCCACGCGCTATGCGCTTAACCAAGTTTGTGTGAAATTGAGAAAGCCTTTTATATCCGGCGCAGCTACCCGTTTTGATGGTCAGGTAGCCGTGTTTGACATGCGCTATCCTAACAGCCCTTGCTATCACTGCCTGTACCCGGAACAATCTGATGCTTTAGAAACGCGTTGCGCGGTAATGGGAGTATTTGCCCCGCTAGTCGGCATTATCGGGAGCATGCAAGCCGCTGAGGCTCTCAAGCTATTGATGGGAATAGGCACGCTACTGTGCGGCAGATTGCTGGTAACAGATTTACTACATATGGAATTGCGCACCGTTAAGTTGAAAAAAGATCCGGCTTGCCTAATTTGTGGAACACCAAGTGCATAGTACCTGACAGAAAATCCATCTTGAACGAGCAGACGCTCTAACTGTCAATATCAGACCCTTTAATAGCTTACTCAAGCTAGCCCACTTGTATAACGATCACAACCCGAATATTTGCCGCTTCTTTATTCCCGCAGTTGCTCATATAACCGTAAGACTATGCCGGTGCGGCGAGTATCTTTTGGCATCACAGTCAATGCAACAATAGCCCTCTTAGTCCATCAATACCATCACCCGGGTACATTCGTTTAAATCAATTAGGTATCCGGGCTGGCATAGAGTAAATAGACATCCTGGATAAATGGTTACATATTTTGTCTGTAATATAAGCTAGGGAAGTACTGATTAATTCGCGTTTCAAAATATAACATGTTTTACAATCAAAATGTTACATGTGCAATTCCGCGATTTTTTAAATTAATCAGTATCTCCCTAGTTAATTATTGAAAAGCATATATACGAATTGTTAACAATGCTGAAGCGATGCAATAACCCTTATTGCTTGTTAAAAAGTTTGCCAACTTCTTGGTGAGCAAGCTGCTCCATGTTTTGTGGAAATGAACCACGGGCTGAAAGCGCCCTGAGAACTAAATGCGCCGGAAGTCTGGATAAAGTCATGGGCGGACGCACAGGATCTTGACCACCGGTCGTACCTTCATCTTCTATTCCTGCGACA
Source organism: Candidatus Nitrotoga sp. HW29 (assembly GCF_924101635.2). GTDB lineage: Bacteria > Pseudomonadota > Gammaproteobacteria > Burkholderiales > Gallionellaceae > Nitrotoga. The sequence goes on from NZ_CAKMAA020000062.1 coordinate 25,569, forward strand.
ATACCAACATTACTTACTACTTTTGTTACTGCGTGATAGTCTTTTTGGTCTTTTAATGCATGGATAATTGCGACTTGGGTGTTAACAATACCAATCAATAATTCGGTCAGATCTTTTTCAGTAATTGAAGCCATAATGAATCCTTTAAAATTAAGTATTAAATAAAAGTGTTAAAACAGACTAGCATCCATGAATCACAAAGAAACCGTAATATTTTACAGATTGGATTACTTTAGCGCACTATTTCGTAGAAAAAATAATCTAGGAATCATAGCCCCGCATAGCTCAGCGATTGAAGAAACTGTCCTGCATTCTGATATCCTATTACACGGCGGACGTCCTGCTCGCGTCCTTGCGCATCAAAAAACAAAATAGCGGGCGGCCCGAATAGCTCAAAACGTTTTAGCACTGCTTTATCTTCGTCACTATTAGCGGTAACGTCGATTTGTAGCAATACAGCATTTTTTAATTTAGCCTGAACCTGAGCATCAGTGAACGTGTAGCGATCCATCTCCTTGCACGATATGCACCAGTCCGCGTAGAAATCAAGCATCACAGTCTTGCCATTCGCCTGTGCAATTCTGGCATCCAGTTCAGCTACATTCTTTACCCGCACAAATTGCAAAGTCGAAGCTGCTGCTACTTGGCCATTACCAAATGCTGCCAGCGGACGCAAAATGTCGCGTGCACCGGAGAGCGCACCGATCAAATAGGCGCTGCCCAGCAAAAGCGCGAGAATACCGATGCCTTTCCATAGTTTCTGCCAACCTGAAGCATTGTTTGGCAGCGCATCCAGCGCGTGCATATAAATGGCAGAAAGCACTAACAGTGCCGCCCACAGCAACATCTGTATGCTCAGCGGAATCAGCGTTGAAATAAGCCAGATTGCGAGCGCCAGCATTAATACGCCAAAAAAGCGCTTGACCGCTTCCATCCATGCGCCCGCCTTGGGCAATAGCGCGCCCGCTGAGGCGCCGATCAATAGCAATGGCAAGCCCATACCCATTGCAAGTGCAAACAACGCTGTTCCGCCCAGCCAGGCGTCATGCGTCTGCCCGATATACAGCAGCGCAGCCGCCATGGGCGCCGCAACGCACGGACTAACGATAATGGCAGATAGCGCACCCATCACAAACACACCGCTCAGATGACCGCCATGCAGGCGGTTACTGGTAGTGGTCAATTTGCTTTGCAAGGCAGCAGGAAGTTGTAGTTCGTAAAAACCGAACATCGATAATGACAGCAACACGAATACGGCAGCGAAGCTGCCCAGCGCCCAGGGCGTTTGTAGCGCGCTGGATAATAGGGTGCCTGACAAGCCGGCAGCCACGCCGATCGCCGCATAGGCTAATGCCATACCAAGCACATAGGCAAGCGACAAAAGAAAGCCGTGCATTTTAGTGGGATGTGAACTGCGACCCACGATGATGCCGGAAAGAATGGGAATCATCGGCAGTACGCAGGGAGTAAAAGCAAGCAGCAGCCCGGCGCCAAAAAAAAATGTCACGATCAACCAAAAGCTACCTTGCTTGAAGAGTTTGGCGAGCTGCGTGCTTTCAGAATCATCAGGCATTGCAACGTTTTGCGCCGCTTGCAGCGAAGGTTGCATCGGTACCGTTGTTGTTGCGAGATTTGCCTTGGGTAGCATAATGCTGAACTGCTTATCTATCGGCGCATAGCACAGATCGTTTTCTTTGCACCCTTGATAACTGGCTGCCAGCGTAACATTCTGAGCCGTATCGATGTTGCGTTCCAGCGTAATCACCGCTTGAAAGGACTGATGAAATACAGCCATGTCTCCGAAATTGGGGTCAGACTTCATTTCTCCCTTTGGCATAGACACATTCGTAATTTTTATGCTCACAGCTTTTGCGGAGTCGCCTGGTATATTGAAACGAATCTTGTCCCGATATAAATAGTAGCCAGGTGTGATCTTGAAATTGGCAAGCAGAGTGGATGCATCGCGTGCGCTGACTTCCAGTCCGAAGGCCTTATCCGGGGGCAGAATGACATTCTGCTTCGCGCCACCCAGCAACGGCAAACGATCCAGAAAATTTTCCGCATGGGATAGCGGAGGAACCAAGCATAACAATATCAACAGTAAGAGATGCATCGCTTTCAAAACCTTTGTGGGTACTAACTTATGAATCAGTAACTCGACGAACTAAATTCCTCTATGAAAACAGCGGGTATTCTATTTTCCAAATGGCTAGAAAGTGAACAATCATATCAAAGGCAGCCTTCGCTCCTATTCTTCCAATTTCACTTTGTCAGGGAAGGCCGCCAGAAAGTGGCGATGTTTCTTGCATGATCCACTGTAGATAGCCGGGCAACCCTGCGTTAACCGAGACAGCAATGATCTCGGGAAGTTCATAAGGATGATGTGTACGGATGACGGTCTCAAGATGCGGGTAAGCGGCACGGGTAGTCTTGATCAGCAGTGGCACCTCACTAGCCGTCTCTATTTTTTCCTGCCAGCGATAGACCGAAGTGCATTCCGCCAGCATGTTGATGCATGCCGCGGCCCGACTTTCAATCAAAGCATTGGCCACCCGTTGGGCACTCTCACGATTCGGCAAATTGGTTAGGACTAAAAGAATATCGTCCATCAATTTTATGCCGCTTTCACATTAGCGCAACGAACCCCTAATTGCAGCAATTCATCCCACACGTTACCGCGGCGCAAGCCCTTAACCACCTTATCTACGTGCGCGGCCTGACGCAAGGCACGCTCGGCTATAGCCGGGGTGAAGCGCCGCACAGCGCGCTCCACGAATTTTTGGCGCGCGCCCCATACACGCGCATCCCGTAGCGCAGAAGACAAATTGCCACTGTACTGCATGGCACGTAACACCTTGCTCAGCGTGCGAATGTCTTCAGCCAGCGCCCACAGTATCAGCACAGCAGCCGTTCCTTCTGCACGCAGGCCATCAAGGATGTGCGCATATCGTGCTACATCACCCGCCAACATAGCCTCGGACAGTTTGAACACGTCATAGCGCGCCACATCCATTACGGAGTCTTTCACCTGTTCGAAAGATAATGGCCCGGCGGGAAATAGCAAAGCAAGTTTTTGAATTTCCTGATAAGCCGCCAACAGATTACCTTCCACCCGTTCCGCAAGAAACACCAAAGTATCCATCTCAGCGGATTGATTCTGCCGTTTCAATCGGCTCGCAATCCAGGCCGGCAGTGCACTTAGTACAATTTCCTCGGAAGCGATTATCACTCCCTGCGCTGACAGCGCGGTGAACCACTTGCTGGTCAAGGTAGTCTTATCCAATCGTGGCAGCGATACCAGCGTTACTGTATCAGCGTTTAATTTCTGGCAATAATCCTGTAAAGCCTGCGCGCCTTCCACACCCGGTTTGCCGGACGGAATACGCAGATCCACCAACTTACGCGTGGAAAAAAGCGATAAACTTTGCGCGCTGTTGCGCAGCTCTGCCCACTTGAAGCCCGGCTCGGCGATTAGCACTTCACGTTCGGTATAACCCGCCGTGCGTGCAGCGGCACGGATGGCATCGGCAGCCTCAATGGCCAGCAACAATGCCTCACCATGTACGACATACAGCAGCGCAAGCCCTTGGGCAAGATGATGCGACAAATCCTCCCCTGAAAGCTTCATGGTAGGTGAACTAGTATCATGGTGGCGATGGCGGCGCCTTGGCCAGACTCAAACGACGTAATATCTGCTGAACTGCGTCATTGCGCATATCTTGATAAAGCAAGGTTTCCTCCATCTCCTTAGCAAGCACCTGTGTGTTGTCGTACGATAAATAACGCTGTAGCACGATTTCATCTGCGGGAACCCATTCATCCAGTTTGATATCGTAAGCACGCAACGAAACACGATAATTCAATTGATATTCGCGCACACGACCGGCATCACTCAAGGAAAGTATCTGCTTGCTCATCGTTTCGGAAACGATATGCAGCGTCAGCTGCGCATTTGCGGACGAATCAGCGAGCTTTATATTGTATAACTGCACCGTCCGTTTTAAATCAACAATCAAGGACGCATTGGCATTAGGTGACAGTATGAATAATGTCTGAAACGGGAACGTAAATCCCCCCCCTTGTCCGCGCAAATGAAAGCCACACGCAGCTAACAGTAGCGTGAGTATCAACAACGGTAATATCAGTAGATTTCTGCGCATTAGCATCTTCCCATAGTTTAGATTACTACGTTGATCAAACGCCCGGGTACCACAATAATTTTTTTGGCAGCCTGGCCAGCTAATAATTTTTCAACGGACGGATAGGTTAAAGCCAACTGTTCGAGTATGGCGTGATCGATGTCTTTCACTACGCGTAACTTACCGCGCACTTTCCCATTGACTTGAATTATCAGGTCAATTTCATCTTGTATTAATGCAGTTTCGTCCACTTCCGGCCAGGGCGCAGACAAAATATCATCGCCGTAACCCAACTCTTGCCAGAGTGTTTGCGTAATGTGCGGTGCAATAGGAGAAAGCAGACGCAGCAGAATACTGAATCCATTTGTGATCGCAACTGCTCTGGTACTCACATCAGACGTAACAATGACCATTTGTTGCTCTAACGCTTTCAAAATTTTCATGCAAGCTGACGCCACCGTATTGAATTGCAAACGCTGCAGGTCAAAATTTGCTTGTTTAAGTGCTACATGCATCTCTCTATAAACATCCCTTTGTTCATTATTCAATGCCTTCAAGCCATATTCATCGGACTCGTGTTTACTGCGGCTTTGGTAAACCCCAATCTCATTTTTATTTGAATAAGCAAAATTCCATACCCGTCTCAGAAAACGGAACGCGCCTTCCACGCCGGCGTCAGACCACTCCAGTGTTTGCTCCGGCGGCGCTGCAAATATTATAAAAAAGCGCGCAGTGTCGGCGCCATACTGGTCGATGATGACCTGCGGATCTACGCCGTTGTTTTTAGATTTGGACATTTTCTCTGTCCCGCCAATAACAACCGGCTGGCCATCGGCGCGCAACTTGGCACCGATCGGCCGTCCCCGCGAGTCCGTCTCTATATCCACATCGGCAGGATTAATCCACAATTTTTTACCCGCCACGCCTTCGCGAAAAAAAGTCGGCGCGATCACCATGCCTTGCGTAAGCAGGTTGGTAAACGGTTCATCAACAGATTTTGGCCGTAGCGTTTGGTCTTCTTTTTCTTGTGATACGGAGGTAGGGACAGTCTCGCCAAACAAACCTTCATCGCGCATCAACTTGTTAAAAAAACGTGCATACAGCAAATGTAGAATGGCGTGCTCAATGCCACCGACGTATTGATCAACGGGCAACCAGTACCGGGCGCGTTCATCTACCATGCCCGTGGTGCAACCGGGACTGGTGTAGCGCGCGTAGTACCAGGACGATTCGACGAATGTATCCATCGTGTCAGTCTCGCGCTTTGCCGCACCGCCACATTGCGGGCAAGTCGTTTCGTAAAATTCCGGCATCTTCGCCAGCGGTGAGCCTGCGCCGGTGATGGTGACATTTTCCGGTAATACAACAGGTAATTGCTCATCCGGCACCGGCACATCACCGCAATATAGACAATGAATAATCGGGATCGGACAGCCCCAGTAACGTTGGCGCGAGATACCCCAGTCACGTAGACGAAACTGTGTACGCTTTTGGCCTAAGCCTTTGGCTTGCAGGTCGTCAGAAATCGCGTCGAAGGCTTGCTGGAAATCGAGTCCGTCGTATTTGCCGGAATTGATACACATGCAAAGTACTTTTTCACCGTACCATTCTTGCCAATGATCGGCTGTAAATTTGTTTTCGAGCGAAGCATTCTTTATCGCATCGGTTTCGTCACGTTCTATCACCTGTTTGATTGACAGATTATATTTTTTTGCAAATTCAAAATCGCGCTCATCATGCGCTGGAACCGCCATCACTGCGCCTTCGCCGTAGCCCATAAGCACATAATTGGCGATCCAAACCGGCAGATGCTCGCCGTTGAGAGGGTGTGTAACGAACAGACCGGTATTCATCCCTTTCTTTTCCATCGTCGCCATGTCGGCCTCAGCCGTACCGCCGTGCTTGCATTCGGCAATGAATTCAGCCAGCTCTGGATTGTTTGCTGCGGCTTGGGTCGCCAGAGGATGCTCAGCAGCCACCGCCACATAAGTCACCCCCATTAAGGTATCAGGACGAGTGGTATATACCTTAAGCACGCCCGTCGTGCCAATGCTCGCTTCATCGTAGGGAAAATACACCTCGCATCCATAGCTCTTGCCGATCCAGTTGCGCTGCATGGTCTTGACCTGTTCCGGCCAGCCTTCCAGCTGGTCCAAATCGGCAAGCAACTCTTCGGCATATTCAGTAATGCGCATGAAATACATCGGGATGTCGCGTTTTTCCACTAACGCGCCAGAACGCCAGCCGCGTCCATCAATCACCTGTTCATTGGCCAGCACGGTGTGATCGACCGGATCCCAGTTCACCGAGGACGTCTTCTTGTAAATCAGCCCTTTCTGAAACAGACGCGTGAACAACCATTGCTCCCAGCGGTAATAATCCGGTTTACAAGTCGTTACCTCGCGCGACCAATCGACGCCAAGTCCTAGACTCTGTAGCTGCGTGCGCATGACGTCAATATTGGAATACGTCCACGCAGCGGGCGGTACGTTGTTGGCCAAGGCAGCATTCTCAGCGGGCAGACCAAAAGCATCCCAGCCCATCGGTTGCATCACGTTAAAACCCTTCATGCGGTGATAACGCGATAGCACATCACCAATGGTATAGTTACGCACATGCCCCATGTGCAGCTTGCCGGAGGGATAAGGAAACATTGACAGGCAATAATATTTAGGCTTTTCAGACTGGTCCTCCGCGCGAAAGGCCAACTTCTCCTTCCAATACTGTTGCGCGACAACTTCGATATTTTTCGGTTTATAATCCTGTTGCATTTTAATTTCTGCGTTAGTTCGTCCAGTCGACATTATACCGGCATAATCCTGCCCAAGCTGCGCGCGAACTGTACAGATGCGAACCGACAAATAAAGCGACCAATGTTGGTACGTTAAGATGCCTCGGGGTGCGAGGTTCTGCTAGAATACCCCGCCAAAATAATTTTTTAATATCCTTCAGGAGAGTTTTACTATGTCCCGCAAGCACCCCGTGATTGCTGTGACCGGTTCATCGGGCGCCGGCACTACTACCGCCAAACGCGCTTTTGAAAATATTTTCCGCCGTGAGCACATAAATGCCGCCGTGATTGAAGGTGATAGCCTGCACAGCCTGGATCGCATGGAGTTTCGGGCTGCCGTAGCCGAAGCTAGCAAATCAGGCAATCATTCGTTCAGTCACTTTGGACCCGAGGCCAACCATTTCGACAAAATTGAAGAAACCTTCAAGTCATATGGGGAAACCGGTTCCTGTAAGCGACGTTATTACATTCATAGCGATGCTGAAGCGAAAGAACTAAATGCGCGCTTGAACACCAGCTTGAATCCCGGTCAATTTACACCGTGGGAAAATATTGCCGCCGGCTCCGACCTGCTGTTTTACGAAGGTTTGCACGGCATGGTGAAGACAGATACCGTAAATGCAGCCCAGCATGTTGATTTGAGCATCGGCGTGGTTCCCATCGTCAATCTGGAGTGGATACAGAAAATTCATCGGGATCAAGCCGAGCGTGGCTATTCCGCTGAAGCAACGGTAGACACCATCCTGCGCCGCATGCCTGACTATATTAACTTCATCACACCACAATTTTCACGTACGCATATTAACTTTCAGCGCGTGTCTACGGTGGATACGTCCAATCCTTTCATTGCGCGTGATATCCCGACACCGGACGAAAGTTTTGTGGTAATTCGTTTCCGCGACCCCAAGGGCGTGGATTTTTCCCACCTTATTGACATGATTCAATGTTCATTCATGTCACGCTCGAATACCATTGTGGTACCCGGTGGCAAAATGAGCTTTGCAATGGAAGTGATACTGGCTCCAATCATGCATGAAATGCTGCAAAACAGAAATAAATAACTTTTTATAAATTTGATGTTGGCGGGGAATCAGGCATAATTTCTGATTCCCCGTTTTGTTTACGGATACCCAATGGATTTTCTTTCTGGCCTTAATCCAGAACAGCACGCTGCCGTTACTCTACCGAAACAATCAGCGTTGATCCTGGCCGGTGCAGGCAGCGGCAAAACACGCGTGCTAACCACACGTATTGCCTGGCTGATCAGCACCGGGCAAGTCAGCCCGCATGGCATACTGGCCGTTACCTTTACTAATAAAGCGGCGAAGGAAATGCTCTTGCGCTTGTCCACCATGTTGCCGATCAACATACGCGGGCTATGGATGGGCACTTTTCATGGACTATGTAACCGCATGTTACGCGCCCATCACCGCGAAGCCATGTTGCCGCAGACTTTCCAGATTCTGGACAGTGCCGACCAGCTTGCTGCTCTCAAGCGATTAATGAAAGTACTCAATGTGGATGACGAAAAATATCCACCTCGCGAGATTCAAAATTTTATCAGCAACAGCAAGGAACAAGGTCTGCGCGCGCATGAGGTGGAAACTTTTGATCCCTACACTCGCCGCAAAGTGGAAATTTTTGCTGCTTATGATGAGCAGTGCCAACGCGAAGGCATCGTGGATTTTTCCGAATTGCTATTGCGTTGTTACGAATTACTGGCCCGCAATCAACTATTACGGGAACATTATCAGGCTCGCTTCCATCATATTTTGGTGGATGAATTTCAGGATACCAACCGCTTGCAATATCAATGGCTCAAATTATTGACCGGGCAACACAACGCCTTGTTTGCAGTGGGCGACGACGATCAATCTATTTATGCATTTCGCGGCGCAAATGTCGGCAATATGCAGGAATTGACGCGCGATTTTCATGTGCAAAATGTGATTAAACTGGAGCAGAACTATCGCTCGCACGCCAACATCCTTGATGCCGCCAATGCACTCATCAAGAATAATCGCAGTCGTCTTGGCAAAAATTTATGGACATCGGAAAACAAAGGTGAGCCATTACGCGTGTACGAGGCACCCACTGATGCGGAAGAAGCCAGATTCATCGTTGACGAGGTACGCCAACTCAACCGCGAAGGCATTCATCTGGCCGAGATGGCTGTGCTATACCGCTCCAATGCCCAGTCGCGCGTCATCGAACACGCGTTGGTGTCAGCGGGGGTAGCCTATCGCGTGTATGGCGGACTGAGATTTTTTGAAAGACAGGAAATTAAGCATGCGCTAGCTTATCTGCGCCTGGTACAAAATTTTGACGACGATAACACGCTGTTGCGCATTATTAATTTTCCTACGCGTGGCATCGGCGCGCGCACTATCGAACAATTACAGGAAACGGCTCGTACGCAAAATGTCAGCCTGTGGCAAGCTGCAAAGCAGACAGGCGGCAAAGTAACGACATTTGTAACTTTAATCGAAATGATGGCCAGTGCCACAAAAGAATTGCCGTTGCCGGAAGCCATCGACCATATACTTCTGCATAGCAGGTTGCTGGTTCACTATCAAAATGAAACGGGGATTAAACAACGCGAGGCTCAAGAACGGCTAGAAAACCTTAATGAGTTGATCAATGCCGCGACACTGTTTGTGCATGAGAACGAGGACGACAGTCTTACTTCCTTCCTCACGCATGCCGCACTTGAATCAGGTGAAAGTCAGGCAGAAGCTAACGTAGATGCGCTACATCTGATGACGGTGCACTCATCCAAAGGTTTGGAATTTCATACGGTATTTATAGGTGGACTGGAAGAGGGTTTATTCCCGCACCATAACAGCCGTATGGCGGATACAGGCGTAGATGAAGAACGTCGCCTGATGTATGTCGCTATCACACGCGCACGGCGCAGACTGTATCTCACCTTCGCACAAAGCCGCATGTTGCATGGACAGGTAAATTACAACTTAATGTCCAATTTTTTGCGCGAACTACCGGAAGAATTGTTACACTGGATCACACCACGTATAACAGCCCGCAATAGCTTTAGTTCTTCTGCTTATTCGAGCGCTCACCCGCCATCTATTAACATGGAAGGGCTTGGGAGAGGAAAGGGCATCGGTGCCCAAAATGCTCCGTGGCATATTAGCCAAGCGGTGCATCACGCCAAATTTGGTGAAGGAGTCATCGTCAATATTGAAGGCGGTGATTCAGATTTGCGCGTACAAGTGAATTTTCGCACAACCGGCACAAAGTGGCTGGCGCTGGAATACGCGAAGCTCACCCCACTTTGAATAACAGCTAGAATACTAAAATAAATCCGTTATTTGTTTATGTTGTACTAAATTTAATGATATTGCTTTTAATGGGGTTGGTATCTAAATAATCTTAACCGGAGGGAAACATTTGTTATGAGATCTACACAATCATTAAAGTTTATTGTGCTTGCACTTTGCTCACTGGGCGCCCAAGCCGATGAAATTTTACTAAAAAATGGCGACCGAATTTCCGGTACCGTACTTAGTAAATCCGGAAAACTTCTAGAAATAAAAACCGCTTATGCTGAAAAAATCGTTATCAAATGGGATGCCGTGCAAACTTTAAAAACTGACAAACCCCTGGCTATCACGCTCTCCGATAAACAGGAACTCATCGGTATAGCTAACACTGCAACAAACGACTCCTTAACCTTGAACAGCAGTGGTGTGTATAACTCCCAGCCTATCCCATTAGCCAATATCAAAGAAATCAATAAAAAATTCTTCTCCGGTAGTGCCAATATCGGTGGCAATCTGGCAAACGGTAACACCAATAGAAACTCTTTTCATGGTGATGCAGATGTAACCATGCGTGGGCGTGACGACAAGGTTTCTTTCGGCGGGCAATACAACTACTCTGATGCCCAAGTGGGTGGTAAAACCGAATTAAATGCACGTAACTTCCAAATGTATGGCAACTACTCTCATTTTTTTTCTGATAAAGTCTACGGTTATGCGCATGGATTATTCACCAACGATCGTTTTCAGGATATCCAACTACGCTCTGCCTTCGGTATCGGTGCTGGCTACGAAATTTTTGCTTCGGACGATTTAAATCTATCAGTTGAGGCAGGACCCGACTACGTCAATGTTAACCGTTATGATCATCCCTATATCATGACCGGTTGTCAAAATGGTACCAACAAGCCTTGCAACTTGCCCGATGAGGCCAGTATGGCTGGCCGTTGGGCCGTTAATTATGACCAGTTTTTCTTTAATCGTGGCGTACAGCTATTCCATAAACATGAGGGGATTATCGGTAACGGTTTATTCGTTAGAACCCGCACAGGTTTCCGTATGCCTTTATGGAGCGGCATTCAGTTTACCAACGAAATACAATGGGACTACTACGATAGAAACGCGGATTACGGTAAAAAAACTTTGGATACCCGTTATTTATTCAGCTTAGGCTATGGTTGGTAAATCCACAAAGAAGATTACAAAAGGGTAAGGGGTAGCGGCAATGTATTTAACCGCACAAGTAAAATTACCCTTACCCGACCCTCACGTTAAATCTTCATAGAAAATTTTATCGGTACGATTGTTGTACGATTAATCAAGCCGAACACACCGCCACCGCCCTCGAACGAGGGACAATCTTTACACGATGGTTGCGACCTGAATCGGCATCGCCAGTAGCGAACATCTAGACGAATAACAGTGGCCCTTTATCCGCTTACTTTTTTATTCATTATCTCGTTCACAGTCCCCGCAGCAATATGCTGAATCAAATTATAGAAAATAATTGGCACCATGATGTTCGGGTAAGAAGGTAAAGCCAACGATGCCAACACTAATCCTGTCCCGTTATTATTCATACCCAGTCCGAACATCAGTGAGACGCGCTCAGTCCGATCCAATTTGAACAAGCTGCTCATACCATACCCTGCAGCAAACAACGTTAAACAGAGGCCTCCGGAAATGATCAACGTGATGGCCAGGAAATCATAATCCTGATCAGATATGGCTTGGGGCAGAGATACGGCAGCATTGGAGTAATTCAACAACAATAAAACAATGCTATTAATGAATTTCAAATAAGGCATTCCTGCAACTATCCGATTTTCAGCAACTATCGAACGCACCACAATGCCCAACAATGACGGCAATACGACCCAAAGACCTAAAAATGCCCCGGAACCGTAAACTGCCAAGCCTTGCAAGACCTTTTCAAACTCTTCCGAGGCCATTTCACCAAAAATATTAAACGTTACCGGGGTGATGATCGGACTTAAAATTGTAGAGAACAGAACCAATCCCAGGCTCAATGCCAAATTACCATTGGCATTTTGTGCCCAAGCGGTTGACCCTCCGGCAATCGGCATGGCTGCAACCAATGCCAAACCCACGAGAATGTGTTGAGCTTCCTCCGGCTCATACCAAAACTGCATCAAGACTGTTACACCAAAAATATAGATAATTGGGATGGTTATGTTCGCAATTAGCCCGATCAGCAATATATATTTCTTTTCAAAATATTTTTTAATATGGGAAACATTCAACCCCAAGCCAGCATTGAACATAAGTATGGCAAGCATAACCATCAGCAACGATATATTTGTTTTCTGCTGGTAGATAGTAATCTCACCGAAAGAAATATTTCTTATTTGGAGACCAGGGGCGGGTACAACGACGGCGATAGCATATGCGGCGATCAAAAACCAGAGCAGGTGACGGTGCAGAAATCGAGCTATCGAGAGAAAGTTCAACTAATTATCTGAATCTATATATATTTAACGGCGCAAAATTCAACGTTCCATTGCCCGTTCCACTGCCATAATCCGTGCCTCACGCACTTTCTCAGCAATAACACTTTTATCCTCACATTGCTGCGCAATCTCTCCTGCATCCACCGTCTGCGTCACCCGTAACATTCTCAGCAGATATTCCGCTTGCGGATAAGCATCCTGTTCATGTCCGGTCCGCCCCCGCGCATCCGAAGCACATGATTGCAAAAGTTGTGCGAAGCGTTCCGGCCTGCGCCACGCATCACAACTCTGCAGTATAGCGACAATCGTATCAGGGCGTAGCTCAGGGGCACGATGCACGTTACCGTGATAGCGTGCCACCAACAAGCCGAGGTCGCGGCATTCGTTTGGCACACGCAAACGCACGCACAAATCACGCAACAAATCGACACTGCGTACCTCGTGGCCGATGTGGCGCGGTAAAATATCCGCTGGCGTATTCCCCTTGCCAAGGTCGTGTGTGAGTGCAGAGAAACGCACTTCCAGCGGGTAGTCATGTTGTGCCGCATCGTCCAGCACCAACATGGTGTGTATACCGCAATCGATTTCCGGATGATATTTAGGCGGCTGTGGTACGCCAAACAGCGCATCTACTTCCGGCAAGATTTTTACAAGCGCACCGCAATCACGTAGCGTGAAAAAAAAACGCGACGGTACTTTTTCCATCAGGCCACGCGCCAGCTCTTGCCACACACGTTCCGGCACCAGCGCATCCACTTCACCATTTTCAACCATTGCGCGCATCAGCGACAACGTCTCCGGTGCTATGTTGAAACCAAAACGCGCCACAAAGCGCGCTGCGCGCAGAATTCGCACCGGGTCTTCACTAAATGCCGAACTAACATGGCGCAAAATTCCGGCTCGCAAGTCGGCGATACCGTTATAGGGGTCAATTAAATTGCCATCTGGATCGCGTGCAATAGCGTTTATGGTGAAATCGCGGCGCTGCAAGTCTTGCTCCAGCGTCACGTCCGGCGCAGCATGAATGGCAAACCCTCTATAGCCGGGCGCGGTTTTACGCTCAGTGCGTGCCAACGCATATTCCTCATGTTGCTGCGGATGCAAAAATACCGGAAAATCCTTGCCTACCGGTGTATAACCGCGCGCCACCATGTCTTCCGGCGTACTCCCCACCACCACCCAATCATGATCATTCACGGGCAAGCCGAGCAGTTCGTCGCGCACAGCGCCACCAACACTATAAATTTTCAGGCCACTATCTTTCATCGGGAGTAGCCTGCTGGTTAGTAGTATTTTTTGCCGTAATTACCCCCAAACGTTGCTTAAGAGAACGAGGTGTCTGGCCGAAAAGCTGAGAGTAATACATGGTATTACTCATCACTTTTTTGACGTAGTTACGCGTTTCATCAAAGGGAATATTTTCGGTATACACGGCGCCTTCCAATGAGCTTTCTCCACGCCATTTACGGGCACGTGCAGGCCCGGCGTTATAAGCGGCCGAGGCCAGCACCGGATTATTATCGAGTGACGATAGCACCGTTTTCATATAATACGTACCCAACTTAAAATGAGTATCCAGTTGATTCACAAGTGTCTGACGATAACTCTTTATCCCTATTTTTTGCGCTATCCAACGCGCCGTGGCAGGCATAATCTGCATAAGACCTGTCGCGCCTACTGGCGATTTGGCTTGATAGACGAAACGACTCTCCTGCCGTATTAAGCCATACACCCAGGCTTCTTCCAGTTCATTCTTGCGAACATGACTCTGCAATACTTCCCGGTAGGGTGCAAGATAACGCAAGCTGAAGTCATGTATCTGAACGGTGCGATCAGCGGTGTTGATAGCATGGTCATACATCCCGTTGCGGCGCGCAATCTCAGCCGCCACCAATAACTGTTGGTCATCCAGCTTGCGCGCCGCCCATGCCCATTCTCTGGCCGCATCAGTGCGTAAATCCATACGATATAACGCCAGTGTACGTTGGACGGCGGGCTGCGCCAGCATTGCATTTATTGTCGCTTTGCTTGGTTGATAACTGGCAGGCATCGTTGCAGTAGCAGTTACTCCGAGCTCCTCGGTAGCAAGTTGGCCGTAAAAATTATGTTCGCCGCTCAATTCAGTAAACAGCACATTCGCTTCCGGCAAACTTCCCCATGCTTTCAGCGCACGTGCTTTCCAATAACGCCAGACACCCTCTTGCTGTTGTTGCGGCGTCATGGCATTAATGCTCGCCCAAACCTCATGCCAATTCTGCGTAAGCAAGGCGGTTCGGGCACGCCATGCCAGCTGCGGCCCAGTTAGAGGCGCCTCACCAGCCGCCTTGTACCATTCCAGCGCACGCGCATCTCGCTTGCGTGCCGCTTCGTAACCTAACCACCCATAAAAATAATACTGCTCATCGGTAGTAAAATAGGTCGCTTTTTTTTCCCATTGTGAATAAGCTAATTGCGGCGATTGCTTGGCAAGCCGTAGCAAAGCAAACATCGCTACCGCGCGCTGCGCTTCGGAGGCATTATCCAGCTTGGCTGTAACGAGATAACGCATCTGATCAGTGGCGGCACTATCCAGTTCGGATGCAGAAAGTACGCGCTTGGCAGGCAGCCTCTCCGAGAGCTGTTTAGCCAACGTCACATTACCGGCTTCGAGTGCCAGGCGTAAACGTAGCCATACATCCGTTGCACTGATGATACCGTTAGCAATTGCCATATCGAACAATGGAACACAACTTTCCGGCATTTCCGCGCTGTTAGTTAACCACAGGTTGCGTGCCTCATGCAGCACTTGTTCTTCTTGCAGACGTTGACGCGATCGCAGGGCGTAACAGGTTAAATCAACCTCTCCGTCCACCAGACGGGGATATTGTGAGGCAAATTCTTCCCATTGTTGCTTTTTCCCAAGCAGCCTCAACCATTCCGCACGCAGACGGTTAACGACCGGGGTATCATCAGGGCGTGCCAAAAATACCTGAATATCGGCGACGCTCGCCGTTTCTAATCGCATACGCAACTGGTAGTAAGCCAGATAGGGTTCTAGCGAAGAGTTCTTTAATCGCGCGGCCATGCGATCAAGCTTTACTGCATCACCCATCCGAAATGCATCACGCGCGGCGAGAAAATCCGCATCCTGATTTGCCTCTACCAAAGCAGGAATAAAAAGCAATACAAACACAAAAAACTTTAACAAACGCATGGATAATGCCCTTATAAAATTCCGCTTAGCCGCCACATTTCGACTGATGTTGAAATTTTTGCATAACAGGCGATTCCATATTTATATTGCAATGAATGCATCTCTTCTACCTATCGCTGGACAGTGCTCCAAACTTGAACTTGGCGCGATTTTTTGTCCGCATTGACACGCGATCAACGCATTTTTCAACCATACACGGGGTAAATACTTTATCAGATAAGCAAAATATTTCTGTGCACGAATAACTGAGATGCTATTTTTTTAAAAAAGTTTACAAATGATGCTTTAGCCAACATATACCAATGATAAAGGTGATACATAGTTACCGATTTATTATTATTGTAAATGCAAAGCTAAGCATCCTCCATATAGGCATGGAGAGGGGATGCAAAAACCTGTAAAATCCTGAAATTCAAAAATTCTATTAATTAATGCAAGGAAAACACATGAGCAAGAACCTAGTGCAATTTATGATCGAAGAACAAAGACAATGTCCAAGTGCAACCGGTGACTTTACCGGGTTGCTCAGTGACATCATTGTGGCCTGCAAACAAATTTCCCATAGTGTAAATAAGGGGGCATTGATCGGTGTCCTCGGAAGTGCAGGTAGCGAAAATATCCAAGGCGAAACGCAAAAAAAGCTGGATGTAATAACCAATGACATTTTTATCGAAGCAAACCAATGGAGCGGCCATCTTGCCGCTATGGCATCTGAAGAAATGGATGACATCTACCCAATTCCTGCGCAATATCCAAAAGGTAAGTACTTGCTGACGTTTGACCCGCTGGATGGTTCGTCCAACATTGATGTAAATATTTCCGTTGGTACTATTTTCTCGATTTTGCGTTGCCCCGATGGAGTAACAAACCCGACTGCAGAGGATTTCCTGCAACCGGGCACCAAGCAGGTCTGCGCCGGTTATGCGCTATATGGCCCCTCTACAATGTTAGTACTTACCACTGGACATGGCGTAAATGGCTTTACGCTGAACAATGACATCGGGGAGTTCATACTGTCTCATCCCAATATGACCATTCCGATCGATACCCAGGAATTTGCCATCAACATGTCTAACCAGCGTTTCTGGGAAGCGCCGGTGCAACGTTATGTGGATGAATGTGTAAAAGGTAAAACGCCAGGAGGACGAGAAAAAAACTTCAACATGCGCTGGGTGGCTTCGATGGTTGCAGAAGTGCACCGTATCCTGACTCGCGGCGGCATCTTTATGTACCCATTCGACAACAAGGAAGTGGGCAAGGCAGGTAAATTGCGTTTACTATATGAAGCTAATCCCATGTCTTTCATCGTGGAGCAAGCAGGAGGGGTATGCTCCACCGGTCGCGAACGTATCATGGAGCTCAAGCCAACGGGCTTGCACCAACGTGTGCCGGTGATTCTTGGTTCAAAAAATGAAGTAGAACGTGTGGTGGGTTATCACAAAGGGGCGTAACACAATTAAACGAATGCTGCTGACCCGCCGATCAAAACTGTCCCGGCGGGTAGCCAACCTGATTTTTAATAAGTTTTTAAAACTGGCAAGGCTATTCTGGATTTCAAAAGCGCTACATTAATCAATACTTGATCGTCACTGAAAAATTCTATTTTCAGACACGCCTAAGCTTATATTAAAAATTACTCAATCAAAAGCACCCTACTTAACCGCGTATAAAATACAAAACAATAAACCCGAATAAAATTAACGCGACTAATATAACCAGTTGGTTTATTTGTTTTTGTTGGGCCACTAATTCACGTAACACGTTTGCAATTTGCAATCCGGGTTTTTCATTCAAAGTTTGGTACAACAAACGCGGTAGTTGCGGCAACAGAATGGCATAGTGTGGCGCTTCTATTTTTAGAGCATTGAGAAAACCGCGCCAACCAATTTGCTCGCTCATCCAACGTTCCAGCCAGGGCTTGGCAGTCTTCCACAGATCCAGCTCGGGATCCAATTGCAGGCCTAGTCCCTCAACATTAAGCAAAGTTTTTTGCAACAGCACAAGCTGTGGCTGCACTTCAATGCCAAATTGGCGAGAGGTCTGAAATAAACGCAGCAAGACACGTCCGAATGAAACTTCCCGCAAGGGCCGGTCAAAAATTGGCTCGCACACGGCCCGAATAGCTGCCTCCAGCTCATCCACCCGGGTAGCCGCAGGCGCCCAGCCGGATTCTATGTGTACTTCCGCCACGCGTTTGTAATCACGCCGAAAAAAAGCGATAAAATTCTGTGCAAGATAGTGTTTGTCGGAATCGGTAAGGGTACCCATGATGCCGAAATCCAGAGCGATATAGCGGCCACCCGCGTCCACCTGCACATTACCGGGATGCATGTCCGCATGAAAAAAGCCATCACGAAAAACTTGAGTGTAGAAAATTTCCACGCCATTGGCCGCCAGCGTCGGGAGGTCAATACCGGCCGCACGCAACGCATCTATATGATTGACGGGAAGGCCTGTCATTCGCTCCATTACCATCACTTCATCCGTACACCAATCCCAATAAATTTCCGGGACTAGCAACAATTTGGAATTGGCAAAGTTGCGTTTCAATTGACTGGCACTGGAGGCTTCGCGCATCAGGTCGAGTTCGTTGTGCAGATGTTTCTCGAATTCCTCCACCACTTTGCGCGGCTTGAGCCGTCTGCCGTCCTCCCACCAGCGTTCGATTAAACTCGCGCAAATATCAAGCAGTGCGATATCGTGCGCGATAACGCGTGCGATGCCGGGACGCAGGATTTTTATTGCAACTTCACGTCCATTTGGCAGCACAGCAAAATGTACTTGAGCCACCGATGCACTGGCAATGGGAGTTGTCTCAAAGCTGTAAAACACTTCATTAAGTTTTTTATTGTAGGCAGCCTCCAATAAAGCCACCGCCTGTTCAGAAGGAAAGGGCGGCACCTGATCTTGTAGTTTTGCAAGCCCATCGGCAATATCGACTGGAATTAGGTCGCGGCGGGTAGACAGCATTTGCCCAAATTTTACAAAGATCGGGCCCAAACTCTCCAATGCATGGCGCAATCTCTCTGCACGCGGAGCAGACGTGTCACGTGCAAATAGCAGCAGGTTGATCGGTACCCGCAGCCAGCGCGTACGTGAATGCGCAAGAAGAAATTCGTCCAAACCGAAGCGCAGTACAACAAAAATTATTTTTAGCAGGCGTAACAGGCGCATGAAAATTTTACGAAGATTTGATTACTCTGCAGTGCAGGCGAAGTATTCGGCCGTATCTTAAGAATTATGCTTTCTGCTTGATTTTTTCATTTGTCCAAAAACGACTTTAAAGCGGCCGTTAAACATCTGAGAAGAAAATCAGATGTTTAAATTCTAAAAAACAACTAAATACATTGCAGTATTATAGAAGATTAACAAGAATTTTCAGGATTTAGATAATCGCTTGATGCGTTGCTCCAACCGCGCTACATCATCGCGCAGCTTGTCTGTCTGTTGCACAAAATTTGCAACATGAGTGGGTTTGGTAAGTAGCGGGGATTCTTCCGTCCAGTATTCTGCAAATGCTTGCGACAAGTTGAGTGCAGTATCCTGTATGTATTGCCGACCGCTCTTGGCATATTGCACGATACGTTCGGCAGCAATATCGCCCGTCACTCGACTTAAATCTTCTGCTGCATCCCAATGTAAGTAACGACTGAGATAAAAAATTTCGGTAAGTAACACGGTATCGCCACAGCTTTCAATTTGCGCATAAGCTGTTTCATCATGCACCACCAAGCGTGGCAGCAATGATGGTGGAATAGTGCAGCTTGCATCAACGCTTACATCAGCGGCTGAAACGTGCAATGTGCCATCATCTTGAATAGTATAGGAAAAAATAAACGGCGCGATGGTAAAGCGCGCCGTCTTGCCTGCATGAACTACCAACCGTTGCAACGCCCAACCGCTTTGAATGAGCAAGTGGTTCAGTGCAGCAGCGGTCGGCTGAAACAGCATATTTAAGCTACTTGCTGGATCCCGGATAGTAACCAGACTGCCTTCTCATCCCGCAGATTCTTTTGTACATGCCAAATCTCATCGAAATTCTCCGGCATGCCGTTGTTTTCACTCAATTGCCCGCTCATACGCACACTGGCAATGGCATAGTCGCCTTCATTGACCACCTCAACAATCTGAGTATTGATTGTTTGCACGTCTGTCTTTTGGGGTACATCGCCACGCTCCTGTAATTGTAAGGAAATTTCGGCAAACATTTCGGGCGTAGTGTACTCACGAATATCATTGAGATCTTTTCGGTCATTGGCGGCCTGCAAACGAATAAATGAAGTCTTGGCGCTACGCAGGAAAGCTTCAACCGGGAAATCAGCCGGAATATTACTGGTGGTAGTATTGACTAACGGAACAGCGGTTGCAGCGCTACCCCCTGCAAATGGCTGCTGCCTCGGTTCTGGCTGGTAGGATGATGCGCCGCTTCCTGCATATTGCATGGCAGGCTGCTGCGGCCGGGATTTACGAAAGCGGGAAACCAGGAACATCACCACACCTGCAATCAAAAGCGCCATCAGAATACCGCCCATTGCGCCACCTAACCCGCCCAGACCTCCAGCAAACATTGCACCCAAACCCGCACCTACTGCCAAACCAGCCAAGGGACCGAGCCATTTATTGCCTGCCGCCGCAGGTGCTGCCGGAGCAGGTGTAGCAGCGGGTGGCTTGGATGCTTGCTGCGGACTCATGGTGCGTTGCTGACCAATGCTGCCCCCCCCGCCCATACGTTTAGCTTCGGCGGTTACAGTGAGCATAGAGAAACTAGCCAAAGTAAGAGTTAACAACAATAGAAAACGTTTCATGGGCTACCTCATTTAATAGTTAACAACAAAAAAGCGATTTAAAGTATAACACTACATTCTTAGTTCACTACAAAATGTAAAGGTTCCTTTACGAACCCATTTTGCTATGTCCTTACAATATTTTGATGTTAAATCAGTTTGCCTGAAGCAAGTTAAATATTAAAAATATTTGGAGTGCACTACAGAAATTGGTGAAATATTCCGGTTAAAGTTTATAACCTCTATGCAGGGCAACAATTCCAGCATTAAGGTTAAAATATTCAACACGAGAGAGTCCCGCTTCTTCCATCATGCGTTTAAGCTCCTGCTGCGAAGGGTGCATACGAATAGATTCTGCCAAGTAGCGGTAACTGTCGGCATCCTTGGCGATCAGTTCACCTAGCTGCGGCAACAACTTGAACGAGTAAGCATCATATAGCGGCTCCAGCGGCTCCCACACCCTGGAAAATTCCAGCACCAGCAAGCGGCCGCCAGGCTTAAGCACACGCTGCATCTCACGTAACGCGGCATCCTTATGCGTTACATTGCGCAGGCCGAAAGCAATGCTGACACAGTTGAAATAATTAGACGGAAAAGGCAAATTTTCCGCATCACACTGTATAACAGGCGTGTTTAAGCCATCATCAATCAAGCGGTCACGGCCGACGCGCAACATCGCTTTGTTAATATCAGTGAGCAAAACCTGGCCACTACTACCCACACGCTTGGCAAACTGACGGGAAAGATCGCCAGATCCACCCGCCACATCCAGCACTCGCTCTCCCATTCTTACGCCACTGACCTGGATGGCGAAGCGTTTCCAGAGCCGGTGCAAGCCAACTGACATGAGGTCGTTCATCACATCATATTTAGTGGCGACAGATGTGAACACTTTGGCTACACGCTCGGCCTTTTCTGTTTCCGCGATAGTCGTGAAACCGAAATGAGTTGTCTTGTTCATTTTTTTTCTCCAGACTTATCGAATCCCGCTACAGGATGATTTGGAACACGGCTCTCTCCCGCCTCTGCCAATTTACTTAAATATTCATGCCACAACGCATCCTGATATTTCCCGAGTTCATTCAAGTAATCCCAGGAATAAAGGCCGGTATTATGGCTATCATCAAAAGTTAATTTGATGGCGTAACTGCCCACGGGTTGCACGTCGATCACGTTCACATCTTGCTTGCCAACTTGCAGCACCGCCTGACTCGGGCCGTGTCCGCGAACTGCAGCAGAAGGCGAATGCACGCGCAGAAATTCATACGGTAAACGGTAGCGTGAGCCGTCATCGAAAGCTATTTCCAACAGCTTCGATTGTTGATGCAGCGTAATTTCGGTGGGGTTAAGCATGGTCAATCAAATAGGCACACATACTTTGTTCGGCAACGTAATAATAAAAACGGAGGAAGCAATAGACAATTGTGCTCCATGCCACCTTGGCTTTTCTCGCCCAAAATTGTCACTCAGAATTTTTTTGTTTGTGACTTCAGAACATAGCGGATTAGCAGCGGCCCTTAATCGAGGTATTCAAACACCTTTACTACCCGCTCCACACCACGCGAGCTGCTAGCGATTTCAGCGGCGGCTTCAGCTTCCTTGTGATAAACCAAGCCCATCAAAAACACTGAACTATTTTCGGTAACAATTTTTACATGTTCAGGCTGGAATCCTCGGCTGTTATTAAGAAAACGCAACTTAATGTTGCTCGTAATAAGAGCGTCATTACTACGCCACGATAGATCAGTAAGTGAAGATATTTGTAGTTCATTATGTACAGTTTTCACATTCGTCAGACTTGAAACTATTTTTTCAATATCAGCTTTAGCTTTTTCGTTAGGCACTTGGCCGGAAATGAGCACACGGCGATTGAAACTGGTGACATTCACATACACGGTATCTTTATATTGGACATTTATTTGATTGAGTGCCTTGCTTTCGATGTTTTGATCTTCGAGAATAATGCCGGCCGTACGGCGATCTGATGCCATTAACGCACCCGCGCCAAATCCCGCAGCAATGATCGGAAAGCATCCTTGCACCGCACCTAGCACGATAGCCAATAATAGGTAATTTAAATAACGCATGTTCCCCTCTCACTAATATGTCGTCAAAGTGCCGGCGGTTTTTGCTGATCAAAGTCCACAGCGCCCCAAATCCGTTGTGATAAATGCGAATGTTACCCGAAATCAAACGGTAAAAGCATCCTTGATCCATTCCGGTCGGGCACTATCCAGGGTATCAAACAATAGCGCATCGAAACGGCAAGGCGGGATACGTTTCAGTGTGGCCAGATAATGCTGGGCAGTGTGTATCAATCGAGCCTGCTTGGCCGCATTAATGCTAGCCGCCGCGCCGCCGAAATCGCCACGGCTACGCAAACGTACCTCGACAAATACTACTGTATCGCCATCTTGCAGAATCAGGTCAATTTCGCCATAACGACAGCTATAGTTTCGTTGCAGCAATTTGAGTCCATGGCGTTGCAGAAATTGTTCCGCCAACCGTTCGGCTTGGGCTCCCCGTGTACTCATACTTGCGGTGACATTGGTTTCCGCATCAGATGGCAAGTGTTGACAGCAAATGCATAAAAACGTTCCATTCCAGGCTTAATTGATGGGTTGGCGTGCAAGCAAATCATTCTTGTCAAATATCCCAAAAGAGACCGGCGAACCTGATGCATTTTTTGAGAGTGGCACAGCCATCCACGCTCACGTATAGTACGGCGGCTAACCGGCCAACAACAAGAGGAAGCGCAGTGCATAGCGGGCAAAAACAAAAATTAGAGTGTGCATTATATGTGGTTGCCACCCCCATCGGGAATTTGCGGGATATCAGTTTGCGTGCGCTGGATGTGCTGATATCTGCGGATATCATTGCCGCTGAAGATACGCGCAACACTTCAAATCTGCTGATGCATTATTCCATTGCGGCTAATAGGTTAATCGCATTGCACCAGCATAACGAACGGGCAGCGGCTGAAAAAGTGATCGCGCTGCTGGCCCGAGGTCAGTCGATTGCCCTGGTATCCGATGCAGGCACCCCAGCGATAAGCGACCCCGGAGCAATATTGGTGGCAGAAGTACGTGCCGCCGGTTACCCTGTGATCCCTATCCCCGGAGCAAACGCCGCATTAGCGGCCCTGTCCGCCGCCGGCCTGCCCGCACCGCACTTCCTGTTTTATGGGTTTCTACCCAATAAAACAGCTGCACGTTGCCGCGCGTTACAAGAGCTGATCGCCTTACCCTATACGCTGATATTTTACGAAGCGCCGCATCGCATACTGGAATGCGTGACTGACCTGCAACGCGTTTTCGGCGGTGACCGGCAAATTGTATTCGCACGCGAAATCACCAAGCTTTTCGAGAGCATTCAACGATGCTCCCTCGCCGAGGCACTGGTTTGGCTAAATGGTGATCCCAACCGTCAACGGGGCGAATTCGTATTACTGGTTTCCGGCGCAGCAGCGCAACAGGAAGGATTAGATGCAGACACTGAACATGTATTAACGGCACTGTTGCACGAATTGCCGCTCAAACAGGCAGTACAGCTTACCGTGCGTATTACTGGAGCAGGACGTAACGAACTATATCAACGCGCACTTTCACTCAAACCCTCGGCTTAATCCAAGGATCCCCCATCTTTACATTCGGATACAATATCTATCATGGAACTAACACTAACCCGCCCTGATGATTGGCACCTGCATTTGCGCGATGGTGCATTAATGCACTCCGTACTACCCGACACCGCACGTCAATTCGCCCGCGCCATCATCATGCCCAACCTCCGCCCACCGGTTACAACGACCGAACAGGCGCAGGCCTACCGCACGCGCATCCTTACCGCGCTACCTATGGATTCACCTTTCGAACCATTGATGACGCTATATCTAACCGATAACACGACGGCTAAAGAAATTCATACAGCGAAACAAAGTGGCATCGTCCATGCTGTTAAATATTACCCTGCTGGCGCCACCACCAACTCCGACTCCGGCGTCACTGACATCCGCAAGACCTATCCCGCACTGGAAGAAATGCAGCGTTGTGGTATGCCGCTGCTTGTACATGGCGAAGTGACCGATACAGCGATAGATGTATTCGATCGCGAGGCGGTATTCATAGCCCGCGTACTGCAACCGCTACTGCGCGACCTGCCCGATTTACGCGTAGTACTCGAGCATATCAGCACAATAGACGCCGCACATTTTGTGCAAAGCACACCGGATAATATTGCTGCCACTATCACCGCGCACCACCTGCTATACAACCGCAATGCCATGCTCAGCGGCGGTATCCATCCGCATTATTACTGCCTGCCGGTGTTGAAACGCGAAACACATCGTGAAGCATTGCTTGCAGCGGCCACCAGCGGCAACAAAAAATTCTTCCTCGGTACCGACAGTGCCCCGCATGCACAGCACACCAAAGAATCTGCTTGCGGCTGCGCCGGTATCTACACCGCCCACACCGCCATAGAATTATACGCGGAAGGCTTTGAACAGGTGGGGGCGCTAAACAAACTGGAAGGTTTTACCAGCTTTTACGGCGCTGATTTTTATCGTTTGCCGCGGAACACTCAACGCATTACCCTGCGTAAACAAGAATGGAAAATACCCGCAACAGTTGGGTTTGGTGAGCATCAATTAGTGCCGTTGAGAGCAGGTGAAATGATGCAATGGAAGCTGGTGGGGTGAGGGTACGGGTCGGATAACACTGACTAAATCATAGCAGCTCTGATTTTAGATCGTGATTGAACCGTTTGTCTATTTCAGATTAAGGCATCCAGCTTGAAATCAACCTGCCGCTCTCTCTTCAAAAAATCCGCTATTGATCAACTCTCCGGTTAACGCCTTGTAATCCGCCGCGCCGGGACTTTGCGGGGCGTAAGCGAAGACATCTTTGCCATGCATGGGACTGGTAGCAAGCGCAACATTTTCACTAATGCGTGTATTGCATATCACTGAACCATAACGATCACGAAGTTTATCGAAAATCTCATACGAAAGTTTACGCCGTGCATCGAAGCGAGTCACCACAATACGGCGCTCGAATACGCGTTTGAGTTTAACTTCTAATACATTAAGTGCGGAATCCAGGAGGTGTACGCCTTGCAGCGACAGAAAATCTGCTGAAACCGGAATTAACACTCGATCAGAGGCGAGCAGCGCATTAAGCGTGAGCACCCCCAACATGGGGCAACAATCAATCAAGATCGGCGCACCGGTGAGTGCCAGATCTTCACTCAGCCCTTTTTTTAACAGGGTTGCAGCCTTGGGGTCGCTGCCATACAGTGCATCGATCTTGGACAGCCCAAGCGAAGAGGAGACGATCTGCCAACCGGCTGGCGTATCGCGCAAAAGTTTGGCAAGGGGCGTACTCAGCCTAAAAAAGGCATCCATGCCAGCACCTGATAGAGTGGCATCCTTTAGCCCACAGGCCAAGCTTAAATGCCCTTGAGGATCAAGATCAAGCGCGATGGGATGTCGCTGCCCTCTGGTCAGCGCAGCAGCAAGATTAAGACAAGTGGTGGTTTTGCCCACCCCGCCCTTCTGATTGAATACAGTGATAACCGCCATTCTGGAAAAACCCCATGGTAATGGGCGGATGTGAAACAAGCATAACTCGCTGACTCTTCACTCTACAGTGACAGATTTAGCCAGATTGCGCGGCTTGTCGACATCAGTTCCCTTTTGCAATGCCACGTAATATGCCAGCAGTTGCAGCGCAATGGTATGCAGAATAGGGCTTAAATATCCGGCATGCTCGGGCATTTGCATTAAATGTACGCCATCGCTCGAATGAAAACGCGTGTCTGCATCAGCAAATACATACAGTTCGCCCCCTCGAGCGCGTACTTCTTGCAGGTTGGATTTAAGCTTTTCCAGCAATGCATCGTTAGTAGCAACGGCAATAACCGGCATGTCTTTGTCCACCAAAGCTAATGGCCCATGCTTTAGTTCACCAGCAGGGTATGCTTCAGCGTGAATGTACGATATTTCCTTAAGTTTGAGCGCACCTTCCAGCGCGATGGGATAGTGCAGTCCACGTCCTAGAAACAGAGCATGACGCTTATCGGCAAAACGCTCGGCCATCTGCGCAATATCCGGTTCGAGCTTCAATACCAATTGAACCGCGCTAGGCAAATGACGCAACGCATGCAGGTGGCGCTGCTCTCCTTCGGTACTCAATCTTCCACGCTGCTTGGCAAGAACCAACGTAAGCAAAAACAGCGCGGCTAATTGTGTGGTGAATGCCTTGGTTGAAGCGACGCCAATTTCCGGTCCCGCACGCGTCAGGAAATGTAGCTTGGAGAGCCTGACCAGCGCGCTTTCCGGCACATTGCAAATGGAAAGAGTATGTGGATGACCCAATTCTTTGGCATGATTGAGTGCAGCCAGCGTATCAGCGGTTTCACCCGATTGAGAAATGGTAACAACCAGCGCTTTGGGATTGGGTACACTCACGCGGTAGCGATACTCGCTGGCGATTTCTACCGTACACGGAATACCGGCGATTTCTTCGAGCCAGTAGCGCGCCACGAGTCCCGCATGATGGCTGGTACCGCAAGCGAGAATGAGGATACTTTCAACCTGCTTGAACGCAACAGCGGCCTCGGCACCGAAAATGCCGGGTATCAACGACTGACTGTTACACACACCTTCCAAAGTATCCGCGAGTGCTTGTGGCTGCTCGTGAATTTCCTTCTGCATATAGTGACGATATTCACCCAGCTCCATGCTTGCGCTAGACAGTTTACTGACGTGTACCGGACGTTCCACCGCTTGACCCATGGCGTCAAAAATTCGGTAGCCATACAAACTCACTTCAGCCACATCGCCCTCTTCCAGATACACCACATTTCTTGTCACCGGTAACAGCGCAGATACATCCGATGCAATGAAATGTTCCTCAATTCCTATTCCCAGCAACAATGGACTACCCTTGCGCGCACAAATTAGCTGATCCGGATTATCCGCGACTACTACACCAATAGCATAAGCGCCCACCAACTCGGCAAGCGCCACCTGAGTCGAAACTAGCAAGCTATTGCCGCGCGCATAGTAACTATTAATAAGATGGGCAATGACTTCACTGTCGGTATCGGATGTAAATACCGAGCCTTGCGCCGTCAGGCGTGTGCGTAGCTCTTCGTAGTTTTCAATAATACCGTTGTGCACCACGGCAATGAGATTGCTGCTCATATGCGGGTGCGCATTACGCTCACTGGGCACACCGTGAGTAGCCCAGCGCGTATGCGCAATACCGATGTGGCCGCTGGTAGCGGCACTTCGCGTGGTTAATTCCGCAACACGTCCGGTACTGCGGATGCGTTGCAACTCACCGTTATCGACGACGACTAGTCCAGCCGAGTCATAACCCCTATATTCCAGGCGTTGCAGCCCTTGTAACAGAATAGGGACGACATTGCGCTGCGCTATTGCACCAATTATTCCGCACATAATTAATTCCGTTATTTATTGCAAGCGCTAATTGTAGCAAGAATGGGACTGGTGCCGTAACTCGAACAATTTATAGTGCCAGATACCTTCATCAATCGCGATGAATTGTGCCAAGTTAAAGGGTTTGATAATTTTTTATACGGTGCGATAGTCTGTATTTTGTTTTTTTAGAATAAGCAATCCACACTCCCTTCGTGTTCTTCAACATTAAAGTGCAATATGTTGCCATTGCTCAGTACCAGCGCTGGGAATGCTTTAACGCCTTTATTTTTTGCTTCAATTTGTTTTGAAGGATTTAACCCGATATGAACAATATCTAAATTGGCTAAGCCAATTAAATTTACAACTTCCCGTCCCACCAATGCACATATATCGCAACCATCGTGATAAAGCGTCGAATTTTTCATAATTTAATTTTCTTAAGAAATTAACAAAAAAGCCAAAAACAAACTCCGTACATCTTAAGATTTATCCTTTAATATCAGATAACAATGCACCAAAATTGATATGAAGCACCTTTCCGCTCGGTGTTACTAACGCCGGAACAGACTTCACACCTGCTTTTTCCGCCTCGTCCAACCTTGTCATATCCTTACTTAAATAAACAATTTCCACATTATCGGCACCGACCAAACTGATAATGTCATGTTCAGCACTGACGCAAACAGGACATCCTGCATGATAAAACACTGATTTACCCATCTTTTTTCTCCTTATAGCCTAGTTTATACATAATAACCGCCCCAATTATAATTAGGAATCCTAATATAATCAAGCTAACGTTTCTACTCATACTCTAAATTCCACAACACTTCCAAAAAACAACATAGGCAGAGCAAAGCAAAGGCACCGCACCATGAAACGACCTTGCCTGATAGAGCAACGGAGATAGCGTACATATCAGATGTTTGGAGGGTATCGATCGAACCTGACAAATTGATTTGCAACTAAAATATTATTTAGCGTATTCATTAACCGTTAATTTCTGACCGACAGCCCCGGCATAAAAAACCACTAGCTTCACAGGAAGCGAACCAAAATTACGGCCATTGTGAGGGGTATTAATTACCTCCGCCAACGCCTCACCTGCTTTTAACCGTTTCAATGCACCGTTTTTTAGTTGAACTTCCAGCTCACCCTCAAGCACCAGGCCAAATGATGAAACTGGATGTGAATGCCAGCCTGTTTCACCACCAGGCGCAATTTCTATAATCAAACCCGTAATTTCAGGTGTACCCTCAGGATAAATAATTGGTTTACCATCCCAGCTCGTACTGGTCTTTAATATGACCGATGCTTGCACAGCAGCGGACGTCTCAAGAGCGAATACGGTTGGCTGATAAACAAAAGTCCAAACAACAATGCAAAAATAATGGGCAATTTTCATAAAAAATCTCGGCAACAATAGAAGGGGTTAAAGCCCTCTAATTCAAATCAATTAAATTATAGCAACGCATATGCAATAGGATTTTACGTTCTATCTTTGCCCGGAAACTGAAATGAACTATCGGTTGGTTCAGCAGTTGCAACAGGAGGCCATTCCGGCAGCGCAAGCATGCCGAATATTGGGAGTTTCCCGGTCAGGATTTATGCGGTACGACATCGTCAGCAACGACCTTCGACCATTTGTTCCGCCAATATCCATGTGCAAGCCGCTTTTGCTGCCAGCGGCAGCACCGATGGCAGTCGACGTTTACAAAACCAGCTGGACAATAAGGCTTGCAGATCGGGCGTTACCACGTGCGCAACCTGACACAGCCCGAGTGGCTGAATATTACCTATAGCCGCATCCATAGTGATTGGTTGTACCTATTGAGACTTCCATAATTCATGACATTACCACAACGTAGCCTGCATCCAGCAAGCGGCAATGATCGAGGGACGTTTTTGGGCGCTCTTGAGTTTATTGCGAGCTGTGATTTGCAATTCGCTGAAGTTGTTGGGACAGTAGTTGGCCATGGCGTGACGTTTGAGCCAAGCCCAAAGGTATTCGACCGGATTCATGTCGGGTGCATAGGGCGGCAGGAATGCAATTTGAATGTACCCCTTCAATCCGTCCAGGTACTCGCGTACAAGCCGACTGCGATGTGCCCTCAATCCATCCCGGATTATCAACAGAGGTTGCCTCAAATGAGCCTTGAGCACCTTGAGAAAATCGACGATCCCC
Organism: Candidatus Nitrotoga sp. HW29; assembly: GCF_924101635.2. Classification (GTDB taxonomy): domain Bacteria; phylum Pseudomonadota; class Gammaproteobacteria; order Burkholderiales; family Gallionellaceae; genus Nitrotoga. Next base: position 55,860 of record NZ_CAKMAA020000062.1, read on the forward strand.
TCCTTCTTGATGCTGCCCTCGTGGAGTCGGAACAGGCAGTTGGTACGCGTCAACCCCGCAATGACAGACATATGGTTCCAGTTGAAGTGGAACTGGATGACGGGTGTCTGACCTTTGGGAGCCCAGGTTCGCACGCGGGTCGGGCGTTCGCTGATTCCAGACTCGTCGACAAAGACGGTCAGTCGGCCTTCCCGCTGGGCTTTTTTTTGAGGGCAGGCCAAGTGCTACACTTCCAGGAGCGAACAGTGTCCCTATTGCGTTCGATGGCTCGTTTTTCTGGTTTTTGCGGACTGAAACCCATCGCTCCCAGGATGCGCCAAATTTGCGTCTGGCCAAATCGCACACCATGCAACCGCTCGATGACTGTGCCAACCCGTTTGAGAGTCCACAGCTCCGTGCCGAAGCCATGCTCAGTTGGGCTTTGCAAGATGGCCTCGCGAATTGTTGCCAACTGTCCAACATCGAGCTGGGCGGGACGACCCCGCTCAGGTACCGAACGCAATGCGTCAATTCCGCCTTCATCGAGAAGACGCTTCCACGTGTATAGGGTTTGGCGAGCAACGCCAACCGTTACCGCAACTTCGGCGCATCCTTTGCCCGCAAGTAGCAACCGCCCAGCTTTGACCCGCTTCTTTGAAGCCTCGCTCAATCCCATTCTCGCCACGCCTGTATCCTCCAATATCGCTACTGGAGATATAACGCTTGAAACAATCAATGGTTGTCATGAATTACGGAAGTATCAATAGTGGTGATGCCGAATTTGTATTCCCGCAAAATAGTCGGTTTGCCATGACAAAAGATAAAACGTTTAATCCGGTCAAAATAAGTCCGCATCAATGCGGATGCTGTAATGCTTGTCCCGCTGCTTATTGCGCACTTTGATAGAGTTTTTTAAGGTGTCTACTTTACGTTAAACTACAAAATTCATCCTACCCCTACACTACCATTCCCGGAGAACCTATGCCTCTAACCGCCTCACCCGATTGCGATCTTGTTCTATATACCCATCCTTGGTCACGGGGCCAGATAGCGCGATGGATGATCGAAGAAACTGGAGCAAATTACCGACAAGTAATTCTCGACTACGAAACATCCATAAAATCAGACGAATACCTTTCCATCAATCCAATGGGGAAAGTACCGGCGATTATTCATCGTGGAAACGTCGTCACGGAATGCGCCGCCATCTGTGCCTACCTGGCGGACGCCTATCCTTCCGCCAACCTGGCGCCATCAAACGCCGACCGGGCTAGCTACTACCGATGGCTTTTCTTTGCAGCAGGTCCGCTTGAAGCGGCAATTTCGAATCGCAGCCTGAAGGTCACAATCAGTGAAAAGCAGGAGCGAATGATTGGTTACGGCAGCTATGAACGTACTGTTGATGTTTTAGCTAAGTCGGTCAATTCGATGCCCTACCTGGCCGGAGACTTCTTTTCGGCGGCCGATGTCTATGTGGGATCTCATATTCTTTGGGGTATACACTTCGGCACGCTTCCCAAGAGGCCTGAATTTGAGGAGTACATTCAAAAACTGGTAGAGCGTCCGGCATACCAAGCAGCGAAGGCTATTGATCTTGAGCTCGGTGCTGCACTTTCCAAATAACAGTTGCCGTGACGTGTGCACTGTAGCTCAACCGACCCTGCAATCAAACTTGGCCTCATTTATGGCTACGGTGTCCAGTTCATGATCGTCGAACACATTTTCATTAGATAGAACTTCAAAGTGCAAACGTGATCGCCGGCACGGGTATCGAAGGCGACCGATACTTTGGTCGCCACGACGAGCCCGGTCAAAATATTACGCTCGTAGAGTCGGAGGAAATCGAATCTTTTCTGGCGGAAAATAACAGAATTTACAATCCTTCAGTGACAGGCAGAAATGTGGTCACCAGAGGAATACGGCTGAACGAGCTGGTTGGTCAAGAATTTATGATTGGCGCCGTGCGATTCCGGGGTGTCGAGCTTTGCGAACCCTGTCTCGATTTAGGTACGGCGCTACAATCCGGCCAATTATCAACAGCCCAAGTCGTTCACCGTCTGACTCACAGAGCGGGTCTACGCGCTGACGCCTTGACCAGCGGCCAAATTGCACCAGGAGAAAAAGTTTGCCGCTACGAGATTGCCTGTCGAAACAACGTAAAAGAATAACGACACCTTCCACAAAATACTGATTGAGTAACTTGGCTACGGAGAGAAAATTTAATGAAGGCAGTTGCATATTTGAACAGCGATAAAATGCCCATCTTGGGCCTTGGCACCTGGAAGTCAGCGCCTGGTCAGGTTGGTGACGCAGTGGAAGAAGCAATTCGTATTGGATATCGGCACATCGATTGCGCCATGATTTATGACAATGAGGTGGAGATTGGCAACGCAATTCGCGATGCGATCAATGAAGGCCAAGTCACGCGCAAAGAGCTTTGGATCACTTCCAAGCTATGATGCAATTCTCATGGTCGCGATAACGTTGAAAATGCGCTCAAAAAAAACCCTTCAGGATCTCGGCCTCGCTTACCTTGATCTGTACCTAATCCATTGGCCCATTCCACTCAAGCCCGGCGCAGTTTTTCCGAGCTCTGCTGCGGATTTCGAGCACGTCACTCGGAGTTGGGGTACGCTTTTCATCTCAAACATTGAGCATCACTGCCCCTCCACAGCTCATAACCAAAGGAATCCGAAATGTCGAACACCGCAAAAGACACACGTGCCACAATAATTCCTTGTTTGCGCTATCGCGACGCGCCCAAGGCCATTGAATGGCTCTGTATGATCTTTGGCTTCGAGAAGCAGCTTGTCGTTCCGAACGACGACGGCACGATTGCCCATGCACAGCTCAGCTTCGGAAATGGGATGATCATGCTCGGCTCCGTTTCCAAAGCCGAGAATGAATTCGGTCGCCTCATCAAACAGCCAGACGAAATTGGCGGCATGGAAACACAGAGCCCGTATCTCATCGTGTCAGATGTTGATTCAATCTACCAGCGGGCAAAGGCCGCGGGCGCGAAGATTGAAATTGAAATCAAAGACGAAGACTATGGCGGTCGGGGGTTTAGCTGCCGAGACTTGGAGGGTCATTTGTGGAATGTCGGCACCTACGATCCCTGGTGATGCCCAACCCTTCATTGCACTGCCTTTGCAGCTGATACTCAATGATCAGGTTATCAATTTAGGAAGCAACCATGGGGCAACGTATTTATAGCGCGCCCTACCCATCTCCAAAATTTTACATTTCGTTTGATCTTGAAATTTGTTTTGGTTCCCGGCACGATGCGGATATGAAGATACTTTTTATGTAGCTTCATCAGCCAAGACACACCACATACCAACAGGAGATATTCCATGAGTGAAAAAAAGAAACTCACCACGAATGCCGGTTGCCCGGTCGCCCACAACCAGAACGTAATGACGGCAGGTCCGCGCGGCCCGCAGTTATTGCAGGACGTTTGGTTTCTTGAAAAGCTCGCACACTTTGATCGCGAGGTCATTCCAGAGCGACGTATGCATGCAAAGGGTTCGGGGGCGTATGGCACATTTACGGTCACACACGATATTACAAAATACACCCGGGCAAAAATATTCTCTTCAATTGGTAAAAAAACCGAGTTGTTCGCCCGCTTCACCACCGTAGCGGGTGAACGCGGTGCGGCTGATGCCGAACGCGATATTCGCGGCTTTTCTGTGAAGTTCTACACGGAAGAAGGAAACTGGGATTTAGTTGGCAACAACACGCCTGTATTTTTCTTGCGCGACCCGCTTAAATTCCCAGACCTGAACCATGCGGTAAAGCGCGACCCGCGCACTAATCTGCGCAGCGCTAAAAATAACTGGGACTTCTGGACATCATTACCGGAGGCGTTGCACCAAATTACCATAGTCATGAGTGATCGCGGAATTCCGGCGACCTATCGGCATATGCACGGCTTTGGTAGCCACACCTTCAGTTTTATCAATGCACAGAACGAACGCCATTGGGTGAAATTTCACCTGAAATGCCAGCAAGGCATCAAAAATCTGAGCGACGCTGAAGCTGAGGGTCTCGTTGGCAAGGATCGCGAAAGTCATCAGCGTGACCTCTATGAAAGCATTGAGAAAAAAGATTTTCCGAAGTGGACAATGTACGTTCAGATCATGCCGGAAAAAGATGCAGCCACCGTTCCCTATCATCCCTTCGATCTCACCAAGGTATGGCCGCACAAGGACTATCCGCTCATTGAAGTCGGCGTAATGGAGCTGAACCGCAATCCCGAGAATTTCTTTGCTGAAGTCGAGCAATCGGCATTTAATCCGGCCAACATCGTGCCGGGCATTGGATTCTCGCCGGACAAAATGTTGCAAGGCCGTCTGTTTTCCTACGGTGATGCGCAGCGTTACCGTCTGGGCGTCAATCACCATCTTATTCCGGTCAATGCGCCGCGTTGCCCCGCACACAGCTACCACCGTGATGGGTCCATGCGTGTTGATGGCAATCACGGCAGCACGGTGAGCTATGAGCCGAATAATTCTGGCGAATGGCAGGAACAACCAGATTTCAGTGAGCCCCCACTCGCCCTGAATGGCGCTGCAGATCACTGGAATCAGCGCGAAGATACGGATTACTACTCGCAGCCCGGTGCGCTGTTCAGACTAATGACACCACCGCAGCAACAGGTATTGTTTGAAAACACCGCACGTTCCGTTGGTGGTGCTCCGCGCGATATTCAAATTCGCCATATCGGTAACTGCCTCAAAGCCGACCCTGCCTATGGCGCGGGGATAGCCCAGGCATTGGGTATTTCATTGAGTGACATACCCAAGTAAAACGTATTAACCAACAAAGTGTACCAGCAGACGGGCTTGCGAAGCGACCCCGTCCGCTAAATTGGCCTGCCTTACCTTTTCTGCACACCTCGCTTAATTTTGTTTTCCTCTAATTTATTGCACTGCCTGAACCGATTTTTACCGGCAACATAAAGGAGGGAAAGAAATTTTGGACATTAGCTTAGGAAAGCACTGATTAATTCACGTTTTAGAATCAATTGGTTACGCGCACAATTCCGCGAAATTTTAAATTAGTCAGCGTCTCCTTAGCCTAATCTACATTAGCCCAAACTACGCTTGCTTGGCTACTGGCCCAATGGTGGTTTGAAAATTAATGGGTGAGCATGGTCGATTTGCTGTTCAATATTTCCATGTAATTTCTGCAACATACGATTCTTATGATCGTCTCATTTAGATGGGGTGCGACATTTTGCCGCATTCTCACCTGTCTGCTTTCCTCCTAGAATAACCAACTCGAAAATAATTGTTTCAGAGGAAAAAACACTATAACCCAGCTCCATGTTGATTTTTACCATTACCCTGAAATACTTGAATAAAACTGAACACACGCTGCAAAAATACCCTTTTAAGAAAGCTAAATTCTGGGTTTTGCCGACAGTGAATTAACTGTCACCGAATCATGATTCGGAATTAAATAAATACATTACACCCCGAAATTCCCACTCAGGACAAAAATGATACACACAAAACAATTCGCAATCAGTGTACTGGCACTGCTCATTAATCCTACTGTATTTGCGGCAAATGAGACTCAAGCATTATCTGCTTTAGAAGAAGTGACTGTTACCGGAACCCGCGAGCCGACGCCTCTGTCTGAAGTGTCCGAATCAGTGGGAATAATCAAGAAAGAGACCATTACGTTCACCGCACCGGCCCATCCGCAACAACTGCTTGGGCAAATTCCCGGGGTGGCGGTCAACGTAACCAACGGTGAAGGACATACCATGGGTATCCGCCAGAAAATTGGTACCGACTCTGTTTACTTGTATTTGGAAGACGGTATTCCAATTCGTGCGACCGGATTTTTCAACCATAATGCGTTATATGAGGTCAACATTCCCCAAGCAGGCGGCGTTGAAGTGGTGAAGGGAATAGGCTCAGCGCTCTATGGCTCCGATGCGATCGGTGGCACGGTAAATATCCTGACAAATAAGCCAACCACCCAAAGTGACGCTGGACTTTCCGCAGAAATGGGAAGCTACGGCTGGTATAGGGTACTGGGTCATGCCAATACCGGGCAAAAAGAATTTGGCGCGCTACGTGCCGATGTCAATGTCTCGCATACCGATGGCTGGCGCGAAAAAACCGCATATGACCGGTTGAGTACTAATCTGCGCTGGGATTATGCACCTAGCAGTAACACGGTATTAAAAACCATTCTGGGATATACCAAAATTGACCAAGAAACTGGCGCAAACTCGGCTCTGACACCCTTTGAATATAATAATACGCCGACCGTCAATGCCCGCTCTGTTGCATTCCGCAAGGTAGACGCGTTGCGGCTTTCAACTAATATAGATCATTATATTGGTGAAAATGAACTCATCTCGATTACGCCATATTTCCGCAATAACAAAATGGACCTCAATGGTTCATATAACTTTAGTACAAGTGCGACCGGTGATCCCCGCATTGAAAAATCCGATGTTACATCGCTAGGTGTGCTTACAAAATGGCGTAAGGATTTCCCAAATACATTGAAGGCACGTGTAATTGTGGGTTTTGATTATGACTATAGCCCCGGAAAACGCACCGAGGACGCCATTAGTTTTGCCGCTCCAGGTTGCACAATCGCCGGGACGGCAGTAAGTATTCAGAAGTTTAACTGCTATACGGTAGGGCCGCGCATCTACGATTATGATGTGACCTACCAAAGTGCGTCACCCTATTTTCATACTGAACTTTCCCCGATAGAAAAGTTACGTGTAACGGCTGCGGTGCGATACGACTCCATAAGTTACGACATGACTAACAATTTGGCAGCAGGTGATCTTGTTTATGGCACAAAACATTATTGGCAAAATGCCAGTAGCTCACAGTCATTTTCGAAGGTTAGCCCCAAATTGGGCGTAAATTTTGCGTTGACTCCCGTTACCCATATATACGCTTCTTACAAACAGGGGTTCCGTGCGCCGAGCGAAGGTAATTTATTCCGGGCAGGCCATGATTCAACGCTCGACCGGGGCCGAACCAAAGCGACCGATTTTCTACAACTCAAACCGATCAAAGCAGACCAGTATGAAGTTGGATTGCGTGGCGATGCAAGAGGTTGGAATTACGACTTGACCGCGTACTCGTTGAGAAAACGTGATGACATCCTTAGCCAACGCGATGCACTCAACCAAATCACGATTTCCTCGAATAACGGCAGCACCAAGCATCAAGGTATTGAATTAGGGATGGGTACCGCCTTGACAAAAAAATTGCGATTAGATTTTGCTTATAGTTATGCCAAACATACCTACGAGTCTTGGGTTACCAATCAATTTACCGGTGCAAACAATACCGGCAAGGACGTTGAATCTGCGCCTAACCAGTTTGGCAATACGCGCCTGACTTGGACCCCGGCGAAGAGTACCACTACCCAAATCGAATGGGTAAAAATGGGGTCTTACTGGCTGGATGCGGCCAATACCGGGAAATATGCAGGACATCAACTGTGGAATTTGCGGGCCAGCCATGAAATCACAAAAGGGGTATCCGTGTCAGGACGTATAATGAATCTGGCTGATAAACGTTATGCCGACAGCGCTGGTGGAACGGGTACCGCACCCACCCTGTCGCCCGGATTGCCACGTACCGTCTTTGCTGGCGTACAAGCTGCGTGGTAGTCGGAAGGCTTTTAAACCGGGGAAACACTTTTTAATTCGCGTTTCAAAATTTCACACATTTGAGAATCAATTTGTTACGCGCGCAATTCCGCAAATTTTTGAATTAATAAGCGTCTCCCTAAGTTCAATATTTAACGGTCAAGCCAATAAAATACTTTTTCTGCAGCTTCGTTGACTCTAATCAAGGTACAAAAAATGATCGTGCGTGTTTTCCGCGCTCAAATCCATGCAGGCCATGAAACCGAGTTTGAGAAAAATTCCAGGAGGTCTCCTTACCCCTGGTTAAAGCTCAACAGGGCCTTGTATCTGTATCCATTGGTCGTCCTGTTATTTCCAGCCCACTCGAATTCATCATGATCTCCATCTGGCAAGACGAGGCGGCACTCCGTAAATTTGTCGGCGACAACTATACTCGCGCTGTCATTCCACCAGTCATGGAGCAACACATGGCTGCATGCTGGGTGCATCACTATGAGATCATGTAATCATGTCCAACAACACATCGAACACTGGCCGCCCAAAGATATATACCTTTGAGTTCGCACTGTGCTCGCACAACCCCGACCAGCTAATGTAGGCGAGGCCAATGATGACTCTCATACTGTACAAACTGATTTACATTGGCCCGATCATCCTGGTTGTCTCGATCATCGCCTTACCCATCTTCTACTTCCTCTATTTACGCGCCAGTGAACCCAAAGCTTCGCTTTCTATACTTAAATATGTGCTAAGCGCGGTAGTACTCGGCTTGGTGACATTCGTAATTGGAACCATGCTCGGAATTGCGGCAGCGTGCCAGCCAGCCAATGCCGACAGTCTATGCGCCCTTGTGGGCTTTTTCGGATCAGGCCCACTCGTGGCAGGATTAGCTTTACTCGCGTTCGGATATTTGCGTACCCAAGCTGCACGCACAAGTCCTAACAATTCATTCAACAGGAACGCTCCCTAACAAAAGCATTACCTTAACTTAAAGGCTCAAGTGACTAAAGAATCTAAAGTGTCGTCACAAAAAATGTTTAAAATCGCTGCTGAAGCAAAAAAATCGGCAAGAACAAGTAATGTGAAATCTGAAAACAAACCTAACCTATCATCAAGCAGGGCGCCTAACGCCCCTCTTAATTCAAACTTTAAACACCAACAAGGATCGTATGGGCAAAATCTACAACGAAATCACTCCCGAGCTTACCTCGTGGGTTCAGAAACAACACGTATTCTTCGTCGCAACAGCACCATCGACAACTGACGGCCACGTGAACTGCTCACCCAAAGGCCTGGATTCACTCCGAATTATCAATCCTCAGACGGTTGCCTATGCCGATCTCACAGGAAGTGGCGCCGAGACAGTCGCTCACATCAGGGATAACGGGAGAATCGTCCTGATGTTCTGTTCATTTGAAGGGCCGCCGAAGATCGTCCGCTTCCACGGAAAGGGCGAGACAGTCTTGCCCGGGACGGCGCTATGGAAAGAGCTTGCTCCACAGATGTACTTGAAACCGAGTACTCGGGCAATCATCCTGATCCACGTCACGCGCATCAGTGATTCTTGCGGATACGGAGTCCCGATTATGCCGTTTATTGAAGATCGCGACGTTATCGATCGTTGGGTCGAGACAAAAGGCATCGAAAATCTTTCTGCTTATCGGCGCGAGAAAAATGCTCGCAGCATCGACGGGTTGCCCACAGCAGAATTTGAGTAAAACTGAATGCAAGGAAAGCGCTCGGGGCCAGTTCTAACATTCCAACAAACTCTATTGCACTATCATAGATAGTCAGGATAGGTAACCAGGCCCCTCAGACTGGAATTTTCGGATTCCGCATTGCGCGTTCGACTTCACTAACCCCGCATTTCACTTCTAAAATTCCGAACTTATCCAAACAAAGACACACAAATAACATGTGTTACCTATTGCTGGCATATCTAAATTTTTAAATTCACCCCCACAATTATTAACTTAAGGAAGCTCATGGTTCTCTTTGAGTTACCATCGGTAAAGTTATAATTTTTACTTTGTATATCAATCAACCCGATAAAATTTTTAGTGTTTTTTAGGCCTACTTTAAGGCGTTATAGTAAAGAGCTATGAACAGACAGAATCCGATCACAGAAACCAAAACGCGCGTGAGCATCTCCAAATATTCAAAAGATGAATGGATAATTGTGGAGTGCTCTGAAACAGGAATCGTTTATCTACAAAATCCGCCTGATTATTCCCGGCTTGTTGATGAATTAGCGTGGGAAAAGCAGTTTTCAGAAGAAAGAGCACGACGAAAAGCCAGGGAACCCGTCGCATTTTTTATCAGCTCCGCAATCAAAAAGTTACGCAGCAAATTAAGGAAAAAAGAAAGGATTGAAACTGTCTCTGAAAAAATCCTGAAGCAACTTCTAGCAAATGGCAAAACCTCGCTGAATGTTTTGGATGTCGGTTGCGGTATTGGTGAGAAACTAGCGAAGATAGCCAACCACATGAACAGCAAACAGTCAGTACCCATAAAAAGCATCGGTATTGAAATATCGCAAGCCCAAGCCGCAGAGGCGAACACTCATTTGAAAAAAATTGGGGGATATTGCATCCATAACTCAGCCATAGGGGGGTTAAAGGAAATCTCTGACAACTCTATTGACGTTATTATTCTCTGTTCATTTCTGGAACATGAAACCAGCCCGCTCCAGTTACTTAAGATTTGCAAGGAAAAACTGGACAGACATGGAAAAATTGTCATCAAAGTACCTAATTTTGCTTCATTCAACCGAATCGTCAGACAAGATAAGTGGTGTGGATTTAGATATCCTGACCATGTAAATTATTTCACTCCCAAAACGTTGCGTTTAATCGTCGAACATTCCGGTTTAAAAGTGGACAGCTTGAATGCCCTGCCCACTAACGACAATATGTGGGCTATTGTCAGCGCATAGCTTGTTAGGTAGCGTAACAATACCTTCGAATCGTCACAGGTTAATATTAGAAAGTAATCGCAATGTTTAAACAAATCATTACAGCAATTTTTGTTGTTGCGGCATTCATTTCTTTATCTGGCTGCGCAAATTTAAATGATGTTGTGCGGGCAAAAGAAACGGGGACTGAAGGTATAACCAAAATCTATGCCGTAACACCAGAGCAGGCATGGGAAATTGCCAAAACGGTTTTCCGTTGGGAGGGTTCGGATGCTATTGAAGAGCACAAAAATGAAGGCTATATGCTCACAAGCAGCGGATTAAACGGTTACTCTTATGGCGCTGTTATGGGTGCTTGGATTAGGCCTATCAACACAGTCAGTACTGAGGTTACCGTTATTACGAAGCGTAGAATTAAAACCGATCTATTCACAACTTTAACGGAAGAAACTTATCACAAGCGATTTGCACAAGCGGTTGAAATTACAAAAAGAGGAAACCCGCTTCCACGTGTAGCACCGTAAATATAGACAGCCCGGTCGGTTGTGCTGAATGAAATAAAGCCCCATATCCCTGGAAGATGACACATACGTTATTGGCAGGCCCATGCAGCACCAGGCCAGCCATCTTTAACTGAAAATTTGGCTGAACGGTGCTCCGATGTATTAGTGCGGCATGTCGATTACATTCATTACAATCCCGTAAAGCATGAGCTGGATCACTCACACTATAGCCGCTACCGATATCAAACAACTTTCCTTCGCCTTCATTGCGGCCGGCATTGATTAATAATCTGTATTAAAATGTTGATCCGAAAATTTTATTGACTTGTAAGTTATCAAACTTTAGGTGTGCTCAAAATCCAAGTGTAATAATTTCTTCAGAAAGCATTGCACGGGAAATTCTGCAACCAACTGTGTACTGAAGGGTGAACGATAACCCGGACTGTTATCAATACGGTACCAATAGTCCCAATAGCTATCAATGCAGGTCGTTTTTGACTTTGGGTAACTTGATGTTGCGTTTGTCACTTGGGATTTGAAAACGTCCTTGTAAATTCTTAAGGAGAACTTTAATGGTGAGTTTACAACCGCCAGTTTGCGATTTTGGCTGGAAGGCTCATGAATTCAACTTACTGGGGATAGATGGAAAACGCTACACCCCGAAAAATGCATGTGGTAAGAATGGACTGTTGGTGATGTTCATTTGCAACCATTGCCCCTATGTAAAATCCATCCGTGATCGGATTGTGCGGGATACACGCGAGCTGCTGCAATATGGTATTAACAGCATTGCCATTATGTCGAATGATTCTGCAGAATATGAGGAAGACTCATTCGAGAATATGCAAAAAATAGCTCAGCAATACGCTTATCCGTTCCCTTATGTATGGGACGAGACACAGCAAGTTGCCCAGGATTACGGAGCGGTTTGCACACCCGATTTCTTCGGATTCAATGCCCAACTGGAATTGCAATATCGTGGCCGATTGGACGCTTCACGCAAGGAGGCGATACCGGATGTACCGCGTGATTTGTTTAATGCCATGATGCAAGTGGCACAAACTGGCAAAGGGCCACTGGAACAGATCGCCAGTATGGGTTGTTCTATCAAATGGAAAAACGAAGCATAAACCGGAATCCGTTCCACTGAATTACGCTTCATTCCTTAAGCTGATGCTTATCAGTTTTCTTAAGTTTAGCGGCTGAATTATTTGTACAGCAACGATGAGGCCATGTTGTTGAGTAGCAAACCCAATTTAAGCTGCACCGGCCTGGCTATTTCATGCCGGTTAGCGCACCACAGTCAATACACGTCGGCGGTTACAAAACCGTTGAACATCATGAAAGGCAATTGACGTGCGGATTTTGATACTCGGGGCCGGGCAGGTCGGTTCGACAATGGCAGAAAGTTTGGTTGGAGAAGACAACGATATCACCATCGTTGATACTGACGCGGAAAAATTGCGTCTGTTACAAGATCGTTTTGATCTGCATACTTTAATGGGAAATGCTTCCCATCCTTCTGTCCTGGAACAAGCTGGCATTGCAGATGTTGATATGCTGTTAGCCGTTACGCAAAGTGATGAGGTCAACATGGTGGCCTGCAAACTTGCAGCCAGTTTATATAACACCCCGACCAAGATTGCACGCATTCGCGCCGCAAACTATCTGGAACATCCCGAAATATTTAGTGCTGATAATTTCTGTGTCGATTTTTCCATTTGCCCGGAACAGATACTCACTGACTACATCTATAAATTGATTGAGTTCCCCGAAGCCCTGCAGGTACTGGAATTCGCTAATGGCCGGGCATCCCTGGTTGCGGTCAAAGCATTTGAAGACGGCCCCCTGATCGGACGGGAATTGCGTTATCTGCGCGCACATATGCCCAATGTTGATACTCGGGTTGCGGCAATTTTCCGCCAGGATAGCCCAATTATTCCCGAAGGTAGTACGGTGATCAAAGCCGGCGATGAGGTTTTCTTTATTGCCGCGACCAAAGATATCCGCACGGTATTGAAGGAATGGCGTCATATGGATAAGCCTGCCAAACGTGTGATGATTGTAGGTGGTGGCAATATAGGGCGTCGGCTGGCACGAGCACTGGAGCGCGATTATCAGGTTAAGCTGATCGAGCATAACAAAAAAGCATGTGAGCGTCTGGCAGCCGAACTCACCCATACACTGGTACTCTGTGGCGATGGAACCGATGAAAATCTACTGGCCGCCGAACATGTGGCTGATGTGGATATATTCTGTTCTCTGACTAATGATGACGAGAACAATATTATGTCCGCGCTGCTGGCCAAAAAAGGGAAAGCACGTAAAGTGCTCTCATTGATCAACCGCAGTTCATATGTTGAGTTGGTGCAAGGCGGGAAGATCGATATTGCGCTATCACCCGCCCACGTTACGATCGGTTCGTTGCTTGCCTACGTCCGTCAGGGTGACGTGGCAGTGGTGCATGCGCTTAGACGCGGAGCAGCAGAGGCGCTGGAGATGGTGGTGCACGGTGAGCGACATTCGTCTAAAGTTGTAGGGCGGCGCATCGATGAAATTGAACTACCCAAGGGTGCGACTATCGGCGCAATTGTGCGGGGCGATCAAGTAATCATGGGTCACCACGACACGGTGATTGAGGCGGACGATCATGTCATTGTATTCGTGATCAACAAAAAAATGATTAGCAGGGTCGAGAAATTATTTCAGGTCAGCATAGGGTTCTTTTAATGCAACGCTCGCTGACCGTTATTCACGCGCTTGGCACGATGTTAATCCTGTTCAGCGTAACGTATCTCTTCCCCATTAGTACGTCGCTGATTTATCAAGATGGCACAACAATAGACTTTGCCCTGGCGATGGTGATGACATCTGCGGTGGGCAGTCTAATGTGGATACTTACACGCCACAACAAAGGTGAGCTGTCTATCCGCCACGGCTATTTGCTGGTAGTGATGATGTGGACGGCGATTCCCGCTTTTGCCACGCTGCCGCTATTGCTGCTGATCAACGGCCTGTCTTTCACCGATGCCTACTTTGAGACGATGTCCGGCATAACAACCACGGGCGCAAGCGTGTTGACCCAGCTGGATGCTTTGCCACCCGCCATCAACCTATGGCGGCACGAATTGGTCTGGCTGGGCGGCATGGGGATTATCGTGCTTGCAGTGGCAATTTTACCCCTGCTGGGCGTCGGTGGTCGCCAGTTGTATAAAGCAGAAACACCCGGCCCGATGAGAGACTCCACCCTTGCCCCGCGTATTACCGAAACTGCACGCAATTTATGGCTGGTATATCTGTGCATTACCTTGCTCTGCATCCTATCGCTAAACTTAGCGGGAATGTCCTGGTTAGATGCTATATGTCATGCGTTTTCCACGATGGGATTGGGTGGTTTTTCCACACATGACGCTAATATTGGATACTTCAATTCTGCTGTTATTGAATTAGTGCTCATTATATTTATGCTGCTGGCCGTTATGAACTTCGCGACACACTTTCTGGCGTGGCGCGAAAAGAGCTTGAAACTTTATTTGCGCGACACCGAAACCCTTTGCACCATAATACTTATACTGCTAAGTTGCTTGGGCATTGGTACATTTCTATGGTGGCAGGGGACTTACCCGAGTTTCGGGATAGCACTGAGGCACGCCAGTTTTAATCTGGTCTCGATTGCAACCGATTGCGGTTTCGCCAGTGTGGACTTTAACCACTGGCCCATGTTTGCACCACTGTGGATGCTGTTCTTGAGCTGCATTTCTGCCAGCTCCGGCTCTACCGGCGGTGGTATTAAAATGATACGCACACTCATTTTAATCAAACAAACAGGACGGGAATTCGTCAAACTATTGCATCCGGCCGCAGTCAACCCGTTAAAAATTGGCGGCCGCGTAGTGCCAGACAACATCGTGTTCTCGGTGTTGAGTTTTATCTTTCTTTACTTCATGAGCGTCGCCATATTGACCTTCGTGCTCGTGATCAGTGGACTGGATTTCGTATCCGCTTTTTCTGGGATAATTGCCTGTATAAACAATGCCGGTCCTGGCTTGGGAATTTTAGGGCCGGCCAGCAACTATGGGACATTAAGTGATTTTCAGACTTGGGTATGTACCTTGGCCATGTTGATCGGGCGCTTGGAAATCGTCACCATACTGATCATTTTTACGCCGCATTTTTGGCGGCGATAATCTGAGTTTTTACCAATTCTGTGCGGGTAACACGTGAATTATAAAAAACTCATCATTGATTGTTTTGCTAACGCACCACTCAATAGCTGGGGCTAATGATGACATCGCAGAAACCTGTTATTTTACTATTCGGCAAGAATGGCCAAGTTGGCTTCGAATTACAAAGAGCATTGTCGCCATTTGGCTTGGTGCATGCCTTCGACCGACAAGATTGTGATTTGGCTCAGTTATCGCAAGTAAGAGAAATTGTGCGTCAGTTGCGGCCCGATATTATTGTGAATGCTTCGGCTTACACCGCAGTAGATAAAGCCGAAAGCGAACCACAGATTGCTCACCTGATTAATGCCACCCTACCCGGCGTGCTCGCAGAAGAGGCAGCTGCTATAGACGCACTGCTCGTACATTATTCAACCGATTATGTGTTCGATGGTAAGCAATCCGGGTGGTATGAAGAAAACGATATCCCAAACCCGCAGTCGGTTTATGGCACAAGCAAACTTGCGGGCGAGAGGGGAATTACAGCAACTAATTGCCGTAATTTGATCTTCCGTACCAGTTGGGTATTCGGCGCGCATGGCGGAAATTTTGCCAAAACGATTCTTAGACTTGCTAAAGAACGGGAATCGCTGAATGTAATAGCTGATCAATTTGGTGCGCCGACATCGGCGCATTTAATTGCAGATGTTACCGCCCAGGTTATTGTTCAGTATTGGAACGATGTAAATCGAGAAAGCTTCCCCTATGGCATCTATCATTTGGTTGCTGCAGGTGAAACAACCTGGTACGAGTATGCCAAATACGTCATTGCTTATGCTGAAAAGGCAGGAATCGAATTACGGTTAAAATCGAGTGCAGTTGAAGCAATTCCGAGCATCAACTATCCATTGCCTGCACCACGTCCGTCCAATTCCAGACTTGATAGTAGAAAACTACGACAAACGTTTAACCTGACTCTCCCGGATTGGCGCCAAGACATGGTAAATGTATTGGCGAAAATTATTACAGTTTAAGCTTCAGGATCAAATGGAATTCAGCAAAATAAATTCCAAACTCACGAACATTGATAAAGGAAGTTGCTGACGCAAAGTGCAGTGCAATGAGTATTCAATGGTAGTGTTAACTGACCTTGAATACCCAAATCGCCAAGTGCTTAATTATTCACCGGCGCGCACTAAACGCACCCGATAACCCGCACTGTTATGCTCCGAGCCGTAGTCCACGTAGCCATAATCAAAATTAACACCCCAAGCATAAGAAGACTCGCCAGCCGCGGGCGGAGCCGACCAGAAAGGAGAGCCTGGCGTTCCCGGAAATGCATCCGTATCAATCGCCGGGTTACAGCGACTGGAATCCACAATGCTCGACAGCTCCTTTAAACTGGGCAAACGCCAAGGTTTACCACTGGTAAAGGCTTCGTTTTTAGCCCAGCTCTGGGCCTGATCCGAGCTATAAGCAGTTGCGCTCCCACTACAGCCATTGGCCGTGATCTTCATGCCTTCTGCACAGCGCCGCCAGATCAGACCGGTAACGCTATCAGTGACTTCATTGCCATCCGTCGAAATTACATATCGAACTTGGGTTTGCGCCTTTGAATCGCCTAATTCAGCTACTACGTCAGTTAACGGGGGAGTAACGGTTTCCATGTCATGCTCCTAAAATAAATTCGTATCCAGCTCTGGCTCTATACAGAAACCAATAACAACGTTTTATTATATTTAATTTTAATCAATAGTGCCCGATTTGCAAGGTGGTTCTGGCAGCCTTTCAAAACCTCTTCACGCATATCTCAACGAGTTTATTTTTTCTCCATACAGGCACTTCCACAATTAACATATGAACCCCTGCAAATAGTACCCTTGAGTGAAAGATGGATAAACATGTAATAAAATTACACACAAAATAAATATGCAAGCACTTCACATCTTGCCTTTTTTTAGTTACGATGCATACTTAAGTCCGGTAACGCATCTTCAACTCAACTTCACATTAATTAAACTTCTTCCATAACTTAATAATTATAAAGCGATATCGATCATGAGTGAGCACATCCATTATGTTACTGATCCAACCTTTTCTGCCGATGTGCTGCAAGCACCATTACCGGTACTGGTAGACTATTGGGCAGAATGGTGCGGCCCATGCCGCAGTATCGCTCCAATTTTGGAAGAGATTGCCAAGGAATATGCCGGGCGCATCACCATAGCCAAAATGAATGTAGATGAGAACCAACAAACTCCGCAGAAATATGGTGTCCGTGGTATTCCCACGCTCATGCTGTTCAAAAACGGAAATATTGAAGCAACTAAAGTCGGCGCTTTATCTAAATCGCAGCTCACCGCATTTATTGACAGCCATATCTAAATCATTTAGAATTACTCAGTAATATCTCTAAAATCTCGTTAGATCCTTTCCGCACCATACTCAAAACCTGATACTCAAAACAGTTCATGTACGCGGCATCCCAGCGCAAACCGTAACACCTCCCTAAGCAGGCTCCATAAACTTCGTAATATCACCCACCCATCCCTATATGCATTTATCTGACCTCAAAACCAAACACATCACCGAACTGGTAGGCATCGCAACGACTAACCAGATCGACAATGCCAACCGTATGCGCAAGCAAGACCTGATTTTTGCTTTACTTAAAAATCAAGCAAAAAAGGGCGAGAGCATTTTCGGCGAAGGTACACTGGAAGTATTACCCGACGGATTTGGCTTTCTGCGCTCGCCGGACATTTCTTACTTGGCAGGACCGGATGATATCTACGTCAGCCCCAGTCAGATCCGTCGTTTTAATCTGCATACCGGAGATTCGATCGAGGGTGAGATTCGTACCCCCAAAGAAGGGGAACGTTACGTCGCCTTAGTAAAGGTAGACAGGGTTAATTCCGAGGCTCCGGAAAATACGAAGAACAAGATACTGTTCGAAAACTTAACACCGCTGTTCCCAACTAAGCAAATGGCACTGGAGCGAGACATCCGCGCCGAAGAGAACGTTACGGGTCGCATCATTGATATCGTCGCTCCCATTGGTAAAGGTCAACGCGGGTTGCTGGTAGCCTCGCCAAAATCTGGCAAGACCGTGATGTTGCAGCATATCGCCCATTCCATCGCGGCAAACAACCCTGATGCACATCTGATTGTTCTGCTGATCGACGAACGTCCCGAAGAAGTCACCGAAATGAGTCGCAGCGTACGCGGTGAAGTGGTCGCATCTACCTTTGACGAGCCTGCCACACGCCACGTTCAGGTCGCCGAAATGGTGCTGGAAAAAGCCAAGCGCCTAGTTGAACATAAAAAAGATGTGGTCATCTTACTGGATTCCATTACTCGGCTGGCGCGTGCATACAACACCGTTGTGCCGTCTTCCGGCAAAGTGCTTACTGGCGGCGTTGATGCTAACGCGCTGCAGCGTCCCAAACGTTTTTTCGGAGCGGCCCGCAACATTGAAGAAGGCGGCTCTCTTACCATTATCGCCACGGCGCTAGTGGATACCGGTTCCCGCATGGATGATGTGATTTACGAAGAATTCAAGGGCACCGGCAATATGGAAATTCATCTTGACCGACGCATGGCAGAGAAACGCATCTATCCGGCCATTAACATCAATCGTTCCGGTACACGCAGGGAAGAGTTGCTGATTAAATCGGATCTTTTGCCCAAAATTTGGGTACTGCGTAAATTACTCTATCCAATGGACGAATTGGAATCAATGGAATTTCTACTGGATAAAATTAAAGCGACTAAGAACAATGCTGATTTTTTTGATTCGATGCGCCGCTAATATTTCAGAAGCTTAATCCAACAATTAAATAGCCCTCTTGCGGCCCGGCATAATCGAGAGGCCCAAACAAGGGCCTCGATTAACTAATCTTGCAGAAATGCTTACTTCCTCATAACTACTACTAAGTTAGCTTGAAATCCGATTAACGTTCTTCAGGCCTACTGAAAATTCTCTCCTTGGGCCGGGGGAAATTTTCTTTTACTTCTACGCTATCGGATAAATTGCAGCCTTTACGCAGATTATCTTCTTCTTTTTCTAATGCAAAAGTAGCCATCATTTTTGATGAATGGGTAGCTAAAATAATTGTCAATCCAGGAAATTGTTCCTGTGCCATTTTTTTAAGCCGAGACAGAAGTCTTTGTTGCCAATCTTCGTGTAAATGTGCTTCAGGTTCGTCAATCAACAGAATGGTGTTACGTGTCATATATGCACCAAAGCGAACAAACAATTGCACCAGGCTTTTTTCCCCGTTACTGAGCGTATCGAGTCGATGCAGCTTTTCATTGCGCACAACTTCAACCTCGTGCGGATCTTTGCGAACATCCTTGATTACAGTACAAGTACCGGTAAAAACTCGCTCATTCACTAATTTTACCGCGCGATCAAATCGTCCGTCATCTAGCCACTTCAGCCAAACCAGCAGATTGTCGAGCGAGTCACGCCAATCGCCACTTTCTGCACCAAAAGAATAAGAAGGAGCGTAATTCCAGTTCATAGGAGGAACAATAGCGCGATGTTGATCTGGATTAACCGGCACTATATTACGATAGGCTGAGAAATAAATGACTGTGGGCCAATCCAATATACTTTCTTCAAAGCCACCAATTTTCTCACCCGTGGCAGCATCGATACCCGAAATAAAATTTGTAACCCATTTATCATGTAGGCCGATTGTCGACCATATTTCTACTTCATCGCGGCAGAAACCAAAACGATGCCACTGTTGCGCACTCACTTTACTCAGCGCTTCTTCATCCCATTGACGCAAGCTATTTGTCGCCTCCAACTGACCAGCAAGCAGGGATAACACTGCAACCCGTTCATGACCATCTTCATTGTAGTGAATACGAAAATCCAATTGCGCCCGCCCCGGGCCACGGTCCAGATTTTCCAAATTAAAAGGTGAATCAAAGCGGCGATTATGAGCTGAAGCTAAATCCTGAGGCTTGGTAAAACCTGTCATTCCCATTAAGGCTGCGATCAATTCTAATATCGCTGTCTTGCCTCGGCCATTTTTGGAATGGAGCATAAAGAAATTGCAAGACTCGCCATTATTATCGGTGAAGTTTATTTCTTCCGGTTGTGTCTGGAATGGGCCCATGCGGTCTATTGTCAGTCGCAACGGCGTAAATTCATATATCTGGAAGTTATCCATCATTGCTTCTCCTTGTGGCGATGGCCGTGGGCCTGCACGATGTTGTAATTATTCAGCAAGAAGCCATGCGCACGAGCTGTTGGTTGACCCAAGAGCCGCCAGCATTCGCCCGTTCACGGCAAGCTTTCCGTACCGGACTCATGGAAAAACGGAAATTATTTTAGACTAAAGAAGAATGTCCAGTCAAGACAACATCAATTCGACGTTCCCTTTATATAAGTTATATTTGCCAGTAAATAAAGACCCGTCGATTAGCCTAAGCATACAGTTATTCGACGGCCATACTTATCACTATGTCTTGCATAACAATCGATCACGACTACCTGTTCAGACTCAAAATCCGTTAAATCGCCAACCCTGTAAAATCAAACTCCGTTGGACAACACTGCTGCTAGGCATTGCACAGAATTCTAATTAAAATGTTACACTTCACTAATTAAAATGTACTTTTAAGCATAATCACAAATGCAATTTACCCACTTTACCGATTATTCGTTACGCACTTTAATTTATTTGGGCGCACAGCAAAACATGCTGGCTACGATCAGCGAGGTTGCTGCAAAATATAGTATTTCGCAAAGCCATTTAACGAAAGTTGTACATCAACTGGCCAACCGCGGCTATATTCAAACAACACGCGGCAAAGGCGGCGGCATGCGCCTGGCTCGCTTACCGCAGTTGATCAACATTGGGGATGTAGTACGCGACATGGAAGAAAATATCAATTTGGTTGAGTGTTTCAATGCAAAAAACCAAAGCTGTCCCTTGCTGCCCGCATGTATTCTCAAATCAGTGCTCCTAGAGGCGCGTAAAAATTTCTTTAATACTTTGGATCGCTACACTCTGGCAGATTTGTTGACTAATCAATCATTTCTGAAAAAAACTTGAACGCCTGAAAAGCACACATTAATACCAAATTTTTTTGTTGACGCCTAATCACTCTATGTTTTAAGACAGCACTGTTGCTTTATACAACTGCAGCTCATGAAGTTAACTAGTAGGCAAATTTGGTAACGCAATTTTATTGTCAGTGCTGAACAGATAATCCTTAAAAACATGCTCGGCTGTTAGTATCTGATAAGTCCCATCCGATAAGCGGTGCGTAGTATCTTTAAGGCGGTAGGTGTTATGTCCGCAAGTCCAGCAATCAAAATTGCGCATAGCGGTGCATAAGCAGGTTTTATCCATAACGGAGACTTTCTTAGCATTTGGATGAGCCGCCACCTCGGCATTGTAGGCCGTGATGTAAGCACAATTACCATTGCCGTCCAGCAAGTAACCGTAGGCTTCGCAATTAGGACGAATACCTGCACCGATGGCAGGACTTTTTTTCAACATACGCATGGGATAACCAGTAGGCGAAATCATGTTTACCTCAATGTCTTCCTCGTTGGCCTTAAAATACTCTTGTACTATTTTTTCCGGCAAACCGCACTCACGGGTTGCCGTAAAGCGTGTTGCCACTTGCACCGCCGCCGCACCCATTTCCAGATACGACACTGCATCACTGCCGGTAAAAATGCCGCCGGCCGGGATGATAGGGATGTTCAATTTTTCAGCTTGCAAGTACTGATAAATTTCCCTGCAAATTTCTTGCAGATCGTATTTCATCCAGTCCAAACCGAAACCCAAGTGACCACCGGCTAGTGGTCCTTCTATAACGATATAATCCGGCAGGCGGTTAAGTTTGGCATTTTTACGCAAGAAAATTTGCAGCGCACGCAGAGAAGAGACAATAATACCGAGCTTGGCATCGCGAAAACGTGGATGATCTTCCATCAACGCGAACGAGCCCAGATGCAATCCAGCACTTAAAGTAATTCCATCTATACCGGCAGAGAGCGCTCCATGCAATCGTACCCGCAACGTTTCACGCGGGGCATTCATAGTAAGCTTTTCCATACAATTAACGAAAATCATACCGGGACCACGCTTGGATTCCATGGCCCTGCTCAGGTGCAAGCGCGTCGACTCTGCAATCTGCCCAAGATCAAATTGCACCGTAGACTTATCAGTATTGGCAACGTTATATTTATACTGCTGGAGCTTTGATTTAACAAAATTCGTATTTAAAAGCCGGTCCGTTACAGTCGGCAACATGGCATCGGAAAGATGTCCAATGCCACCAAGACGCGCAACTTCCAGCGCCAGCTCGGCCGTGGAAATGTCAACCCCCATTCCACCGATCATGATAGGCACTAACTCCTGCTTGCCAAATTTCAAACGAAAATCATTAACACACTTCATTGCCATCCTTCAATTAAAGACGTTATATTAGCCGGATAATAGCCAGATAACCTCCCGCATAATACCCAAATATTTGTAAAAAACTATTTGGGCACTCATATCTAACAAGTATTTCGAAAACGTACGTTGGTCAATGCTGTCAGAACATAATTTTTAACCACAACAGATTTACTAGAGGCAACGCAAGCTAATTTGCGTTTATTAACGTGAAAACTTTGAATAAATCGGAATGAAAACAGGCACGTTTAGCAAAAACTATTTACGCCCACTTAAAAAATCGGTTTTCCACAGCCTCAAATATGCATATGGACAAGCGCTTCCAGCTTATTTTTCGCCACGCCGCTGGCGATAACTTCCTTGGCCTTTTTTACACCTTCTTGTAACGTTGAAGTCAGTCCCGCCACATAAATAGCTGCACCTGCGTTAAGCTGCACGATATCACGCGCGGGACCATGCTGATTATCCAGCACCGACAACAAGACTGTGCGCGCTTCATCAGCATCGGCAACACGTATGCTATCCAACGGTGCTGCGTGTAAGCCGAAGTCTTGCGGCTGCACCAAATATTCAAGTACTGTACCGTTCTTCAATTCTGCAATATACGTTGGTCCGCTGATAGAAATTTCATCCATACCATCTGCACCATGCACCACCAACACGTGCTGACTTCCTAACTGCTGTAATACATGCGCCAATTTAACCGTCAAATCCCGCTGAAATACGCCCATTACCTGATTCTGTGCGCCCGCCGGGTTCGTAAGCGGGCCCAGCAGGTTGAACAGCGTGCGCACGCCAAGTTCTCGCCGCACTGGTGCGGCGTATTTCATCGCGCTGTGATGATTGGGCGCAAACATAAAACCCACACCCAGTTCCTGCACACAATGCGCCACTTGCTGCGGCGTAAGGTTGACTTTAACACCAAGTTTTTCCAGGATATCGGCGCTACCACAGGTACTGGAAACTGAACGCCCACCATGCTTGGCTACACGCGCTCCAGCTGCCGCCGCGACTAACGCGCTAGCAGTAGAAATATTAAAGGTCTGCGCACCATCACCACCCGTACCGCAGGTATCAACCAGATGTCTATCATCCTGCACCGTCACTTTGCTCGACAGATCGCGCATTACCTGCGCTGCCGCCGCAATTTCAGTGACCGTCTCTCCCTTCATATGTAACGCGACCAAAACCGCTGCGATTTGGGCAGGAGTAAGCTGCCCACCCATAATGTTCCGCATCAATTCATACATGTCATCATGCGGCAAGTCCTCGCGATTAAGCAGGCGATTAAGCAAGCTGGCATAGGTCATTCGCGTTCACCATGCAAAAAATTAGCAAGTAGCTCGTGACCATATTCAGTGAGAATGGATTCCGGATGAAATTGCACCCCTTCTATCGCCATCGTTCTGTGCCGTACTCCCATGATTTCGCCATCTTCAGTCCATGCGGTAATTTCCAGGCAGTCGGGCAGCGTGGCACGTTCAATCACCAGCGAATGGTAGCGTGTAGCGATAAATGGGTTAGGCAGGCCGTAAAAAACACTATTGTTATTGTGAAAAATGGCCGAGGTTTTGCCGTGCATTAACTGTTTGGCATGAATAATCTTTCCACCGAATGATTGACCAATGCTCTGATGGCCTAGGCACACCCCAAGAATGGGGATGCGCCCAGCAAAGCGCTGAATGGTGGCGACTGAAATTCCAGCTTCATTGGGCGTGCACGGCCCCGGTGAAATTACGATACATTGCGGTTGTAGTATCTCAATTTGTTCCAGTGAAATTTCATCATTGCGATGCACAACCACATCTACGCCTAGCTCAGCGAAATATTGAACCAAGTTATAGGTGAAGGAATCGTAGTTGTCTATCATTAGCAACATAAATATACCTAACTATTTGATTATTATTACATTAATAATGTAATAATAATCAAAACTATAAAGCCTCATCATTAAAATCAACCTTTTAATCTAATCATTCTGTCTGAAGAGGCGCTTCGCTAACACCCGCAATCTGAGTAGGTTCTGACAAACGGCTTGCGAGTACCTTGTCGATCCGTTTACCGTCCAGATCCACAACCTCCAGTCGCCATTGCTCCCACATCACGACGTCAGCGACTTTAGGTAGCCGCCCAAGCAACCACATCACCATTCCGCTAAGTGTATGGTATCGACCCTTGTCTTCTTCAGGGACAGACTTCAACTCTAATTGATCTTTCAACTCGGGCACTGGGATCATCCCATCCAATAACCACGAACCGTCTTCGCGCTGTACCGCCCAGCGATCCTCAATATCAGGTGGTCTGAATTCGCCAGTAACTGCCTCCAATACATCTTGCAGGGTGACCAAGCCCTGAACTTCACCATATTCATCTATGACAAAAACCATATGCGTATCTGATCCTTGGAATTGTGCCAGAAGTTCCAATCCAGTCAGCGATTCAGTCACAAAAACGCATTGATACAATTGTGCAGTCAGATCAGGGCGTCCGCCATTCAAGGTCTGATTAAACAGTTGCTTGACAGTCGCCACTCCAAGCAAATCACCCAAGCCTCCTTGGCAAACCGGAAAGCGCGAATGATCTGATTCTGCCATGCGTAAAAGATTAACCTCAAGTGGCTGGCTTACATCCAAATATACGATATCCGCTCGAGGAATCATAAGAGAACCAACTTGGCGTTCATCCAAGCGGAAAACATTGCGAACCATATCATGTTCGTGCCGCTCAATGATCCCGGCTTCGGAACCTTCCTCTAACATTGCATGAATTTCTTCTTCCGTTACACTTGGTTCCGCCTGCTGGCTCTTTCCCATCATTTTCAAAAGCGCATCAGTGGATATCGACAGCAATCGCACGAACGGATGCGTAATTAATGCCAAGATATGTATCGGTCTTGCCACTAGGCGCGCAATTCCTTCCGGGTTAAATTGAGCAATGCGCTTAGGTACAAGCTCACCGATAACAATGGAGAGATAGGTGATTACCACGACTACCAAGGCGGTTGCACCTAGTTCGCTTGGGCGCTGATCAACGCCCAGTGTTTGCAGCCATGCTGCAAAGGGAGCAGCAAATACCGCCTCGCCGACGATACCATTTAGAATACCGATTGACGTGATTCCAATCTGGATAGCAGACAGAAAACGGGTTGGATTCTCACCCAAACTCATCGCCACTTCTGCCGAGATATCGCCGTCTGCCGCTAGACGTGCAAGACGGACATGTCGAGCAGTCACGAGCGCTATCTCCGACATGGCGAAGATGCCGTTCAGCAAAATCAGCGTTATCAGAAAGAGTATATCCATGAGATTATTAGACAGCACGGTAGTGAGGAAATGAAATGCAAATAACGGGACAACTGCCTTTGCTGAGGCCTTGCCAAATGTGAGATAGACGGAAAAACAGTGCCCAAGTTATTGAGCTTGCCATCGTCTTGGGAGTAATCAAAGATCGTAAAAAAAAATCCCCGTTACGTTTTTTTTCACACAACCCAAAAGCCGTGGTGATTCGTACAGAGAAAAGACAGAAGAGCAGATAACAAAATAAGTTCTTTAATAAGGACTCCTCCCCCTTTATTATTCGTTTACTGATTTCAGTGGAATATATATATGCAAGTGAACAATCACTACTACTATTCATAGGACGGCGTGAAACCCCGCTCCCCCTGTTTGTTATTTTAATGGTAGCCATCATAACAGACACCATAAAAATTTGTTATCAATTTGATTTGTATATTAATTAATTGCATTAATAGCTCTTTTTTTCAAAAAAAGACATCTGTAATATTACTCTCAACTTTTTAGATAAGCGGTGAACCATTGTAACGATCAGCCACTACTAATTAACCCGCGGTAGATAATTCGTAATTTTAAAACTCTCACTTAAGCTCTATCAAGGCCGCAATTTTAAGCAATAATAATTAGCATTACTGACACGGCTTCGCTATCGGTATGGATACACATGGTACTTGAAACAATTTGCGGTCTTCAAGACGAATGGCAGAAAGTACGCCACCCCACAAACAACCGGTATCAAGTGCAATAATTTGAGGGGTAACTTTCAACCCCAATGCCGACCAATGTCCGAAAACGATTGTGGCATTGGCGCTAGCGCGCCCTGGCACATCAAACCACGGCATGTATCCCTCAGGTATATTGTGTACCTCATCCTTAAATTTAAATTCCATTTCACCTCTTACAGTGCAAACACGTATGCGCGTACAGGCATTAGTAATAACTCGCAGACGCTTGTAACCACTCAAGTCATCTTTCCAATGATCAGGATGGTTGCCATACATCTGTACGAGAAAATCATGGTAGTGTTTACCCGCTAATACAGCTTCTACTTCATGCACCAGCTGCTGTGCCTGGGTCACCGTCCAGCCCGGCAGCAACCCGGCATGTACCAGCACGAAATCCCCTTCCACATATAGCAGACGCTGCACACGTAGCCAAGCCAGCAGTTCGTTTCGATCGGGCGCGTCAAGAATGTCATGCAGCGTGTCGTAACGATGTAATTTAGCAGCCCCCTCAGCCACCGCGAGTAAGTGCAAATCATGGTTACCCAGCACTGTAATGGCGGCATCTCCTAATGATTTTATCAAACGTAGCACGTTCGCCGAATCCGGCCCACGATTAACCAAGTCACCCACCAGCCATAGCCTATCTATTGCAGGGTCAAAACATATTTGCTCCAGCAACCGCAAAAGCTCGGTGTAACATCCCTGTATATCGCCTATCGCATAGGTTGCCATCATTCACAATCGGTCAATTTAATTCCCTGCACATTAAAATGTTAGCCTAGAAAATTATATTCAGTAAATTCACAGTGGGATGCACTTAGTGTCATTCTAATTTTACAATACCATTAGAATCTGGACAGTATTCCGGTATCCATTGTGTCAGGGCACGTTTTACTTCTGCATCATCCTGCGTAGTATGCGTACTAAACCAAATTAATAAATTTCCCAGCCATGCGGCATCCACTTCACGCGCTTGTGCGATACGTAGTTTTACATGAGGGGTGGGCAAAGTGTGCTCGTTGTCAGCCAGCAATTCTTCGTACAGTTTTTCACCTAAACGCAGGCCCGTGAATTCAATCCGAATATCATCCTTGCTTAGGCCGGAAAGACGAATAAGGTCATTCGCCAGATCAACAATTTTTACCGGATCACCCATATCCAATACAAATATTTCTCCGCCTTTTCCCATTAAACTGGCCTGCAATACCAATTGTGCAGCCTCCGGAATCGACATAAAGTAGCGTGTAATGTCCGGATGAGTGACGGTAATTGGCCCACCCTTAGCAATCTGTTCGCGGAATTTTGGAATAACGCTACCGGTGCTGCCCAAGACGTTACCGAAACGCACCATGATAAAGCGCGTTCCGCCAGGCTGCTGCAATCCCTGACATACCATTTCTGCCAAACGCTTACTCGCTCCCATCACATTGGTTGGATTGACCGCTTTATCGGTAGAAATCAATACAAATTTGGCTACATCATGATGCTGTGCAGCAGTGGCGACCGACCATGTACCCAACACGTTATTGCGTATCGCCTGCCAAGCATTATGTTGCTCCATGAGGGGAACATGCTTATATGCGGCGGCATGAAAAACCACCACAGGCTTATATTCAGAGAAAACTTGATCAAGACGGGCAGCATCACGTACATCGCCAATCAGGCAAACTACGTCTAGGCCATCGAATTTCGCGGCCAGCTCCTGCTCCATGTTATACAGTGCAAACTCACTCAACTCAAACATCACTAAAGTACGCGGCTTGAAGTGTATGATCTGGCGACATAACTCAGAGCCGATGGATCCACCGGCCCCCGTTACCAGCACGGTTTTATTAGTGAATAATTCATGCAGCCTAGCTGCATCCAATTGCACCGGATCGCGTCCCAGCAGATCATCCAGCTCCACGGCACGCAATTGCGAAATGGCAACGCGTCCACTTAACAGGTCATCAAAGGACGGTACCGTCAACACTTTGACCCTAGCTTGATTACAAATCTCAATCGCACGCTTACGCACTTGGTGAGGGGCCGATGGCATGGCGATAATGGCTTGTTTTACATCCATGCGTTCCGCCCATTGTGGCAGGCTATCCAGCGCGCCTAGCACCTTGATCCCATTAAGGATACGCCCATGTTTATCCGTATTGTCGTCCAGAAAACCCACCAGCCGCCAATCACGGCTTCGCGCCAATTCTTTGGACAAACCAACGGCTGCATCGCTCGCTCCTAACACCAGCACTGACTCTACATTTAAGTTGAGATTACGATAAAAGCCATGCTCTTTCCAAAGACGATAAATGAAACGGCTCCCGCCCATTACCAGCAGCAATAGTGCAGGATTAATCACCAGTACCGAGCGTGGTATTACGGCGCTGATTCGAAACATCCACAACACAAAAGGAATGAGTGCGGCAGCCGTCAGCACCGCTAAAAAAATTCGGCGCAGGTCAGTTACACTGGCATAGCGCCATAGACCACGATATAAACCAAAATGCCAGAAAACAATACTTTGCAAGGGTACGACCCAGATCAAGGTATGCAGCATCTCATCGATGAAATGCGGTGGCGGTTCGAAATTGAAGCGCAACAGATAAGCAAAGCTCCAGGCAAATGCAGCCGCTGCAAAGTCATGCAGCATAGCCAGCAGAGTACGCACATCTAATTTAGCCACGCTGGCTTCGCTGAAATGCTTTCCAGCGACTATCCAAAATCAGCATCAGCCCAGCATATACCCCTCCCCATATCAGGAACAGCAGCCATGGCCATTCAGTGGATTGACGTAAACACCAAGTAGCAGATGCGCCCACCGCAAACATCAGAGCATATTCAAATAATGCGACATTACGATGTCCCCAACCGATCTGCACTAATCGTTGATAATAATGTTCGCGATGTGCTTGAGAGATTTTTTCACGACGCAACATACGTTTCAGCAAGGTCACACTAGCATCTATAATGAAAGGAGAGAATACCAACAACGGAAACCATCCGGGCCATAGCTCCTGTTGCCAGCCCCACACCCCCATCGCGGCAGATAAAAAGCCAAGGGGAATGGATCCTGCGTCACCCATAAATACTTGAGCCGGATAAAAATTGTAATAAAGCAATCCCAAGCCAGCGGCACCTATTGAAAAATTTAGCATGGCCTGAGTATCAGCGCCATGCATCAATGCCGCTACGCCATACATGGTAAAACCGAAAAATGTCATACCGCCAGCCAAGCCATCCGATCCATCCATAAAATTGAATAGATTGGTCATCCAAACTACGCACAGCAACACGAGCAAAGCTTGTACTACACCCTGTGCCAGCAAGCCGGAGCCGAACACCAGAATTGCGGCAGCGGTAATATGCGCTAACAAGCGTTGACGTACCGGCAGGCCGTGCATGTCATCTAGCAAAGAAACAACGAACAGTACAATCATGGGCAAGACCACCCACCAAGCTAATGACATCACCATCAATGCCCAGGCAGACAAAAGACCCGCCATTAATCCCACTCCGCCAATGCGCGGAATTGGCTCCTCATGCAATGAGCGCTCGTTAGGGATATCTTGAATTTTTTTGCCGGCTTTACTGAATACAATAATAGTAATCACCAACATGGTGATCAGCGCTGCAATTAGGGGGGCGTAGTGCGACATGGAGACTTTTACTCTATAACAACATTAATCATTTCCACGCAATCCACTTTCATGCGAGGCCGTTACCGTATGAAAAATTGCTTACCAATCCTCGGCTCGATTGGTATGGTTTATTAAAAATAATGAAACAGCATAAGAACATACTTATTAAATTTTCTTACCTGAACAACGGTGCGATTCTACAGTCGCTTGCAGCCCCTGTTGTAACGTATAAGGAGGTACCCAATTTAAATCACGGCGGATTTTACCATTATCGACCTGCAACGAACCGAGTAACCGTTCGACTTGATCAGCTTTGCCGGATAATTTTCCCAGTATACGTAACCAGTCAGGCGAAAACGACAATAAGTGCGCCGGACATCCCATCGCATTGCCTAATTGGCGCAACAAATCCGGAGTGGAAATATCCTCACCATCGCATACCAAATAAGTCTGGCCTGCGGCAACAGAATGGGTTGAACAAGCTATCAAGGCATCCACCAAATTACCCAGATAAATCAGGCTGCGACGGTTATGCACAGACGCAAATGGCAAAGGAATGTGTTTAGCGACCACTGCCAGCATTTGTGCAAAGTTGCCTTTTACACCCGTACCATAAACCAATGGAGGACGCACAACAACAATTTCCAAGCCGGTTTCTTGGGCAATGCGCCACAACGCTTGCTCGGTTTGCCATTTCGAGATACTGTAAAAATCTTGTGGGCTGGGTTCATCCAACTCTGTAAATGGCTGAGTTGCACTGGTCTGCTCGCCATTCACCTTGATCGAACTAACGTAGACGAACCGCTTCGCCCCAGAACAAGCAGCCTGCCGAGCGAGATTTGAAGTGCCATGCAGGTTGACCTTGAGAAACTCCGCCAATGGATCGGTAGCGCTCTCGCGCATTACATGCACTCGTGCGGCAAGATGAATCACCACATCCACGTCACGTAATGCCTCAGTCCAATTCGTCTCACTATCAATTGCGCCGACGACGATGGTTTCAATATTTTCAATCAATGAACTCCCTGAACGCACCGCCGCATTTACAGAATGTCCTCGTCGGAACAATTCAGCACAAAGCGCTTTACCAACAAAGCCATCAGCCCCAGAAATCATAAATTTCATTATAATAACCAATGAGTAAGCATGATTAAGTTGGGTAAGCTTTCATTGTTTTATCGCACATTTGTTCATGGGATTTTTTTCAAACGCAACCAGAGTATTTTTAAAAACAAAGAAGAACAAAAAAATCGCATCATGCTCATAAGATGCCACTTCAAATACTGAAAACTATGATGGCTACTTCTACGCGCAAGGTGAACCACCTTGGCATCAGGGCATAAAACCACTTCATAACCCTTTAATCTCAGCCTAGCGCATAAATCTACATCTTCATAATAAAGAAAATATCGCTGATCAAATCCACCTAGTTTTTTGAATACGTCACGCGGGAATAACATGAACATCCCACCCACCCAATCAGGAAAAATCGGGTTATCTTTTACAAGATAATCGCTACTGTTACATCTGCTGAACGCTTTGCAAAATATCTTGAGTGGCGTTGGAAAACGACGGGCACTATCTTCCACCGTACCGCTCTCATTTAATACGAGTGGCGCTGCCACACCTACTGAAGAATCCTGCAGACACGTAAGCAACGCCTTGAATGGATTATCATTCAACCGGACATCTGGATTCATTACACAAAAAAATCGCCCTGCTGCGTATGTAAATGCTTGATTGTGGTTGATCGCGAATCCTATAGGGATTGGGTTACGAATAACCTTTATTGGAAATACAAAGCTATCTGCTGCGAACGGCAATGTCTCATCCAGGTTAAGTGTGAGAATCAGTTCGATCAATGAAGCCCGGCAATGCTGGTTGATATCATGCAGCAGACACCCAATCAACTGGATTTGTGCATGACTGACAACAGAAATGGAAATTTCGGGCGATTGCTCTACGGCTATTTTATCCATCAAAAATAATGAACCTGAGGTATTTGAGTAACTTCCTTCGCTATCAGACTTCTATTCATAAATTCTATTTCGCCGGTTGGTAGCGATGGCGGATTAAAATGCCAGTTTTCGTCCAGCTCAGATTCGATTAATAAATATAATCAAGCGCAAGACCAAATTATCAAACGGCGGATTCAAGTTCGAAGTGCAACAACTGATGCTGGCTTGGTATAGCGCA
>NZ_CAKMAA020000063.1 GCF_924101635.2 Candidatus Nitrotoga sp. HW29
GCGCTATACCAAGCCAGCATCAGTTGTTGCACTTCGAACTTGAATCCGCCAATTATTGTTGGCTATTCATTTGACTGGTCAGGTTTTTTTAAACTATAGTTCGTTACATGCAAGCAGAATTAGACGTATTGGAAAGCAAGTTGGCTCAATTGGTGCAATTGACTATGCGTTTGCGCAAAGAGAACCATCATCTGCGTAAAGAATTGGCCCAAGCGTTGAGCCAAGGCCGTCAATGCCACGATAAAATTGACTCTGTCAAGTCGCGTTTGGAACGCCTGCTGGCGCAATTACCTGAAGAATAAATATGAGCAGCGAGAGTGCAAGAACGCTTGATGTCACAATCCTTGATCGGGAGTTTCGCGTTGTCTGCTCGGAAGCGGAGCGTCCAGAATTACTTGAAGCGGTCGCTTATCTTGATAAGAAAATGCGTGAGATTCGTGATATTGGTAAGGTTGTTACGATCGAGCGTATCGCAATCATGTCTGCCTTGAATATTGCTCATGAACTACTGACTACAAGACTCGGTTCTGGTTTTGACATGGGCGAATTTAAGCGTAGAATGGAACGAATGGAGACAACTATCGATGCGGTACTGATCGAACAAGATGAGCTGTTTTAGGTTTCCCCTGCGGTGTTTGTCAGGCTCATAATTCTTTGGACCAATAAGCTTTGCTTAGGTCGTGACCCTTGATGTTACTGTTGTGCGCATCCCTTGCGGATGTACCTGATGTAACTGGGAATCGACTCTCTTGAACTCAGGTTCAAGATGTTGGGTCAACGGCACAGGCGGGGGTCTTTATTTTAAATGCGGCTTAATGCCGCATTATTTTTTATAGGTACACAATGCAAGTACGTTACGTGCAACTTGACTGACTGTGATGGCCAGTAAGTGACTTGAAGAGAAGAGTTCTCTACACACGCAATGTGGAATCTGAAAGGGTGTCCGCGGTAAATCGCTGGCCTGACGAATAGGACACGGGCGCTACAATCGTAGTACGTCATGTAGGAAGGATCGCCCTCGGCCAGCCCAACCGGTTGCAAATCAGATCAAACCGATGTTCAGTGGGAGTTTCTGCATTACGCTACAAACGAAAGTAGAAACGGTGCCGGATATACCAACAGCCTTAGTTTGTTAGCAACCATATTCAAAGGAAGGTACCCGCCATGTTTTATAGATGTTCGATCGTCATTCCCAGTCCGCTGCGCCGTTGCATCAATGCCGTATGTTTGACGCTTTGCGGGATTGTACTTCCACTGCCTGCCTATGCTTTTCCATTTCCGTTTTATGCGACAGTTTATGAATACCTGAACGAGAAAACCGGTCACTATGTATTGCTGTCGGATTCGAATGAAATCGCGGGCGTTGATGCCGGTGCGGCTGGCGCGGGGTGGCGCCGCACCGGCTATATTTTCGAGGCCTACCATGACAGTAGCAGAGCCGATGTTTGCAGGTTTTATGCGTCCGGCCCCAACTCCCACTTTTTTACGGCCGATGCCGCGGAATGCAATACATTAAGAAACTCCAATTCGGGCTGGATCTTCGAGAAAATTGATTTTACCGTTGGCGTGCCTCGGAATGGCAGCTGTGAACCCGGACAATCGCCTATATATCGCCTGTATAACAACCGTTGGATGTTCAATGATTCTAATCACCGCTTCACGTCTGATGCCGTGATCAGGGATCAAATGCTCGTCAAGGGCTGGGTGGATGAAGGTATTGCGTTTTGCGCCAACTACTCGGCCTTGGTTCCAGCCAGTTCGTTTTTGGTGGAAACGGAGAAAGTTCAAGCAAAGACGGTATGCGAAAACGAGTCAGTCAATCTCGGGCCTTGTGTTGCGCTCTATCAGTTGCCGGAGATGCCCAATGTAATCCAGCCGTTCCTTCCCCCGTGGTACGTTGATCAAAATCCTGTTTATGACTTTGGTACCGATCAAATTACCGGCTTCCTCGATCTGATGAGATGGTCGGGAAATTTGCATTCCTCGCAACTGACTGCTAACTTTGAGACACATTCGTTCGTGAAGACGGGCTATGATACCTTTGGTATATACGTGAATTCCTACGAGCGTGGAACCTTCGCCTACACCAGCATCAACCCTCTCTACCAATTCACGACTACGCCCCCTCTGCCTGGTGCGCAGGATTTGCGGGTATTTCCGTGGCATGATGAACGACCACATGATGTGGTTGTCTCGTTCAAGCTGGAAGTCAGGACTATCCGCCGCGCCAACCCTGAAAGCCATGCCTATGGGCATCCAACGCTGCAATTTATCGATGCCAAGAGCCACAGACATTTTTATTTTACGTTGCAAACTTATGGCACCGTAGCGCCCGGAGACTCCCTGACGCTTGACGCCAGTACCGGCAGGCCGATCGTCTCAACGGTGTTTCGCAGCAATCCGGCTTTCGGTACTCGTCTTTCTGGTGATTTCATCCCATGCACTGCCACGGCGGTTTCGGGAAGTTGTGCGGTGCAACTCCAACCGACTTCAAGTTCAGCATTAACCGCTCAGATTTCCAGAGCATAGTCAATGCTGCGCAGAAAATCGATCCATTGTTATCGGGCAATGTTGCAGACTACGCTCTTGCCAATTTTCATTTCAATAATGAAGTGTATCTGGATGGTGAACTCGGACTGACGTTGAGCAACTATAAGCTTGAAATTTTTGGGTTCTGATCGGAGATTCTTTTCTGACTGATCTAGCCCCGATCCAAGCTGTGCCAGCCGAGCTTCATCAGGTAATACCTGGTG
Organism: Candidatus Nitrotoga sp. HW29; assembly: GCF_924101635.2. Lineage (GTDB taxonomy): Bacteria > Pseudomonadota > Gammaproteobacteria > Burkholderiales > Gallionellaceae > Nitrotoga. Next base: position 2,754 of record NZ_CAKMAA020000063.1, read on the forward strand.
AAGCAGGCACTTCATGAACAGCAAGGAATTAATATGCGTTATTGGCTAATGAAATCTGAACCGAGTGATGTGAGCATCGATGACCTCGCTAACCTGCCCGACCAGACCGTGGCATGGTACGGTGTTCGTAATTATCAGGCGCGTAACTTCATGCGCGATCAGATGTGCAAAGGCGATGCGGTGCTTTTCTATCATTCCAATTGTGCTGTACCAGGCATTGCAGGTATTGCGCGCGTTTCCAGCACTGCCTATCCTGATGCAACCCAATTCGACCGCAAAAGTAAATATTTCGATCCCAAGGCCACGCAGGAAATACCGCGGTGGTTTAATGTAGATGTGCAATGGGTAAAAAAAATTGAACTCATTTCATTGACAGAGCTGCGTCGCCATCCACAATTAGAAGGCATGCGTGTTTTGCAACGTGGCAATCGATTGTCTATCACACCGGTTGATCCCGCCGAGTGGAAGTTCATTCTGAAGCATCTGGTACGCGATTAGTATGGAATGGGCTTTTGCCTATCTTGCGCTGGGGGCATTGGTTGGGTTATTTAGTGGAATGTTTGGCATTGGCGGCGGAACTATTCTAGCAGGCTGCTGAAAAAGGCTCATATATTTTCCCTTACCCGCCCCCCTAAGAAATTTTTTCGGTCGATTCTAAATTTATAGCTCCCGTAGAAGCCTA
>NZ_CAKMAA020000064.1 GCF_924101635.2 Candidatus Nitrotoga sp. HW29
ATGAGACGGAGCCCGGTACGGGTTTCTGGAAACGCGCCTGGATCTGGTTCCTGTCATTTCTACCGATCGAATGGTTGCTATGACTGGATCGTGAAAGAGTTGACACTTTCCACGACAGATCGTACGTTCGTACCATTGACAAGATGCCGGTACCCTTGGTGAGCTTAACCTGACTTTCACTCGTGATTTGGTGGAGTAGATCTTTAACTGGCTTGCGGCAATCGTGGCCGGAGTGCTTTATCGGCGGTGGACATTAAGGGCTGCGATGCCCCTCAGCCAAGATTTCTCTTCGAGCCGTCTGGTGAAGAAATTCGCGTGTTTGCCGAATATTTCAACCTCAACTCCAAATCCCGAAAATCCGAGACACTGACGTATGATGATTTGCTAAATTTAGTCGATTTATATATCAAGCAGAAACAAAATTGTAATGTTGTATCTTGCATAAAAAGCTACTCAGTGAATGAACTTCAATATTCTTCCTTTGATGCACTTTTGATTGAAGTGCGTGCTTGTCGCGCATGCGCGCAGGAACTGCCGCTTGGTCCCCGTCCGATAGTACGGGCAAGCGCTGATGCACGTATCCTCATTGTCGGGCAGGCGCCCGGTGTCCGTGTGCATGCGTCCGGCATCCCGTGGGATGACGCAAGCGGTGATCGCCTACGGAAATGGCTTGGGGTAAATATTGCCTTATTTCATGATGAGTCGCAGTTCGCAATTATCCCGATGGGATTCTGTTATCCGGGGCGAGGTAATGGCGGCGATAAACCGCCACGCCGCGAGTGCGCACAACTGTGGCTAGATAGACTATTGGAAAAGTTGCCGAAGATTCAATTGACATTGCTGATTGGGCAATACGCGCAACATCATTTTCTAGGCAACAGTCGCAAGTCATCGTTAACGGAAACAGTCAGAGCTTGGCAGGAATATGCGCCTGCCATCATTCCATTGCCACATCCGTCACCGCGTAATCAGGCATGGTTTCAGAGGCACTTGTGGTTCGAAAGCGAAGTTCTTCCCATGCTGCGTGAGAGGGTCGAATCATTGGTGACGCGTGACTTGGGACAGATTAAATGAAACGTATGGTATATCCGTTGCCCAACGGAGCAAAGAATGTCGCAGGTAAATAGTAAAAAATTAGATATTGTTATAAAACGAGCGTACGAAAATGCGATGCCGGAAGATGGTTATCGTGTTCTCGTCGATCGCATTTGGCCCCGAGGACGCAGCAAAGTGATGCTTAAACTCGATCAATGGGCGCGCGACCTCGCGCCAAGTGCTGATCTACGTAAATGGTTTGGACACGACCCGAAGCGCTGGGAAGACTTTCAGCAACGCTACCGGAGCGAGCTTGATACTGAAGAGAAGCGGGAGCAAATGCGGAGCCTATTATCCGAAACAGATGGTCGAATAATTACTCTCATTTATGGGGCAAAAGACCAGGAACATAATCAGGCAATCGTTCTGCGGGACGTGTTATTGCATCTACATGAAGGATGACGTTGACATCGACAATAAAAATGCATCGCCGTTCGTTTGGCGCAAGCGTGAAGTCAAGGGTGCTCGGCTCCGCGATACGATTATTAACTTATGCAATTAAGCATTAGCGTAACTGTTGCAGATTTAATGTGCGCAATTTGGGTGCCAAACGCGCGGTCGCTGCGACAATAGCTAAAGACATTACGCCGCCAAAGATTACAGAGGGCACTAATCCCATCACCCTGGCAGCCAAACCGGATTCGAAAGCACCCAGTTCGTTGGATGAGCCGATAAAGATGCCGTTGATTGCAGAAACACGACCCCGCATCGCGTCTGGTGTCATTAGTTGCATGATAGTGGTACGCAATACCATCGAAACCCCGTCGCACACGCCAGAGAGCATTAGCAAGAAGGCCGCCACCCAAAAATGGTTGGTGAGGGCAAATAAAATGATGCATACACCAAATCCGGCGACAGATGCCAGCAACATCCTGCCTGCATTCTGATTTATGGGATGGCGTGCAAGTAGGACGCCGGTGGCGATTGCACCTATTGCAGGGGCCGCGCGCAGGATGCCCAAGCCTTCCGGCCCATAATTGAAAACATCGTGGATAAATACCGGCAGCATGGCGACCGCGCCGCCGAATAGCACAGCGAACATGTCCAACACTTGTGCGCCCAAAATGATTTGGTTGCTAAACACAAAGCGCAGCCCTTCCGCAATGCTGGAAAATACTGGTGCGCTTACAGCTCTTGGTGGTTCTGCGATGTGTAGCATGAATAAAGACGCGGCAGCACTAATACTGAGGATCGAAGCCACTATATAAGCGGTAGTAAGGCCGGTCCAACCAACCAATATCCCGCCCAACGCAGGACCAAGCACCAGAGCAGACTGAAAAACCGAACTACTGATACCGGCGGCACGTGCATAGTGCTCACGCGGTATAGTCAGGGCAAGCAGTGCGCTGTAAGAAGGCCCGATGAAGGCGCGGGCGACACCACCCGCAGCGATAGATCCATAGATCCACATTAGCGTGGCGTCTGCTATCCCGCCGCTGGCTACAAACACGAGCACCAGAGCATTGCAACTCAGCACGATGCTTGCCAGCACACCAAACATTCGCCTGGAGTGATGATCTACGACATAACCCGCAAATAACGCACAACAAAAGTAGGGAATGACTTCCGCCAATCCGATCAGGCCTAGTGCAAAAGGGTCGTGCGTTATTTGAAAGATGTGCCAGCCGACAACCACGGCGATCATTTGGTAGGCCAGCGAAATTTGAAAGCGGAAAATCAACAGCTTGATAAAGCTGCTGTTGCGCAATGGAGATTTCAAACGTGGCAGCCAAATTTAATGGCTGGGTCGACGAGAGTGCACCGTAGTTGTTTAATGGGAGCGAGTTGTTCCGGCATAACTTGATTTCTATTTTTATTGGTTGGATTGGCTAAAGAATACGCTGTGCAATATTGCGATGCAATTGGAAGCTTTTTCTACTATGTCAAATCATGGGCAAAAAAATCAGATTTAGAGATAGGGTAACATCGCGTAACTGATTTCCATTTTAAGATATAACTATTCAGGGTTTTAGTTGAGGCAGCTGGAATTTTTTAAAGGGACATCATTATATGAGATCCGCAAGCGGCATTTAGTAGGAAAGCAAATGCTCACAGAAATTGTTTACAATATGAGGTAGTTTCGACTGACAGTGCGCGAGCATCGCAAACAGCGAGGAAGCAAGTATGTGCGGATATCCCTTTGGCTTTCAAGCCGGGTTATGTGAAGAACTACTCTAGGAAATTGCCGAAATAAGAAATTTTTTTCCCCGATTACAACAGAGCACCGCTCTTCAAAGTAAGATTGTTGTTTGTATTTCTGCAAGGTAATGTTGTTTACACAAAGATAAGGTGGATGCATTTTTGCGAACATATCATCATGAGCGAAATTCAGTCACGAACCAGTTTGTCACCTAACTGGGCCTCTTTGTGTATGGCTACTTCCCATTTCATGAAATAATCTCCAAAAATTTGGACGCTGATAATCATGCTGCTAGACAATGAAAGAGAAAGTGAAAATATTGAGGATCGTCGTGGTGGCGGGCTCATTAAAGGGGTTGGTATTGGAAGCGTCTTGCTTGCCTTGGTCGGAAGTTATTTAACCGGCATGAATCCGGCCACTTTGTTGGGCTTGATGGAGCAGGCGGCTCCTGTTCCGCAGGTTATCGCACACAAGCCTCCTGCAAACGACAAGACAGCCGTTTTTGTGTCGAAGATTTTGGCGGAAACGGAAGATACATGGGGCGAAGTGTTTGCAGCAAAGGGCAGCGAATACCACAAGCCGAAATTAGTGCTTTTTACCGGCAGCACAACCACTGCATGCGGTAACGGTGCCGCTGCCATGGGACCGTTTTACTGCCCGCTGGATAGCAAAATTTATATCGATCTATCGTTTTTCTCGGAACTTACAAATCGTTTCCATGCGCCGGGTGAATTTGCCGAGGCTTATGTACTGGCACATGAGGTCGGCCATCACGTTCAAAACCTTCTGGGAATTTCTGCCAAGGTAAATGCCATTAAGCAACGGGCCTCAAGCACAGCAGAGGCGAATGCTGCCAGCGTAAAGCTGGAGCTACAGGCAGACTGTTATGCCGGAGTTTGGGCGCGACGCACCGATAGCCAGAAACATATTCTGGAGCCCGGTGAAATTGAGCAAGCTATTGCGGCTGCCTCCGCGATTGGAGATGATACTCTGCAAAAAAAAGCAGTCGGGTATGCAGTACCTGAAACCTTTACTCACGGATCATCGGAACAACGGGTCGCCTGGTTTAAGCGTGGGATGGAAACCGGTGACCCGGCTCAGTGCAATATATTTGCAACTCGGCGAAGCAATTGACCTCGCGGTTAGACGGAAGGATTCAAGCTTGAAGTGGTAGGAGAGCAATGGAGGGAAGCATCAAACCAATGAGATGCTGATTGGGTGTGAGTAGACTTCAATTCGGGCGAAGGAAGAATGAATGTGCCACGAGTACGGCTATTCGCGCATTGGTATCTATGAATAGGGTTATTAACTAAGCCTATGGCATGCATGAAGGCTGATCAAGCTGATAATCTACTCAATCACATCCTATAAGGTTTTTCTGTTGACAGTCATTTGTCATTTTTTGAGCTTTTGAAATTTGCTGGACCGACATTTTTTTTGCTATGAGATCGCGATTTTCCATCGCATTTGCATCACCCAATGTACCGCCAAGATTGAACCACATGTACGCCAGAATATAATCCTGCGCAACGCCATACCCATTGACATACAAGGCGCCGAGGTTGTTTTGCGCACTTGCATCCCCCTGTGCTGCTGCCAGGCGATACCATTTGACTGCTTCCGCGTATTCCTGCTCAACACCTTTTCCTTCGGAATACAAATCGCCCAGATTTAATTGTGCATCTGCATCACCTTGCGTTGCTGCCAGACGATACCATTTTGCCGCTTCTGTGGGATTTGGCGTAATACCGTGCCCATATTCATACATAAAACCAAGGCTGTATTGCGCACTTCTATCGCCCTGCGCTGCGGTGAGTCGATACCAACGGAGAGCTTTGCTATAATTCTGAGATACGCCTTTTCCCTCGTAATACAGCTCTCCCAGATTCAATTGTGCACCTGTATAACCTTGCGCCGCTGCCAAGCGATACCATTTGATTGCTTCTGTGTAGTCTTGCGTAACACCGTGACCATTGTCATACATCACACCAAGATTGTATTGTGCAATTGCAACCTTTTGCACCGCTGCTAATTGATACAATTTGACTGCTTCTACGTAATCTTGTGCAACGCCCTTACCTTCGCTATACATCACACCCAGGTTCAATTGTGCATCGGCATAGCCTTGCGCCGTTGCCAGACGATACCACTTCACTGCTTCTGAAAAATCCTCTGTAGTACCCTGTCCATTGTCATACATCAAGGCAAGATTGTATTGCGCTTTTGCGTACCCTTGGGTTGCGGCTTGGTGATACCAATTGAGTGCGGCTGGGAAATCTTGCGCGACGCCTTCACCTTTGTAATAGATCAAGCCAAGATTATATTGGGCCTTTGCATACCCTTGCGTTGCTGCCAGGCGATACCACTTCACTGCCTCTATGTAGTCCGGCGTAACACCATGCTCATTGGCATACATCACACCCAGATTGAATTGTGCGATTGCAACTCTTTGTACCGCTGCCAACCGCCACCACTTGAGTGCTTCTATGTCATTTTGTGCAACACCTTTTCCTTTGTTATACATGTCTCCGAGATTCAATTGGGCATCTGGATCCCCTTGCGCTGCTGCTTTTCTGAACCAGACCAATGCTTGACTATAGTCCTGTTTAACGCCTTTTCCCAATAAATATATCAGACCTATATCGTTTCTATAATCTGTATTTCCCTGGGATTCATATAATCGATACAACTTGAGTGCTTTTGTGTAGTCCCCCTTCTTATAAGCTGCATGGGCGGCAGTGTAATCTTCGTATTGCTCAGACCACGCAGTACTAATATTCAGTAATACGGCAATGAATATAAAAAGTAGAAGTGGTTTCATCAGTTGTCTTGTCGTTTAGCATCTGGTGGTCGTTAGCGTGTAGCCCATCAAAAACTTACAAATTCTGAGATAAATTGCAATGCAATGGTACTAGAACGATATTCTGTGGATCAATTTGAAGTGCAACAGCTAATGTTTTAATGTTGCCTTGATGCAGCGCATCGACCCCCCCGACTAGTATTTCGTATGGTGAGCTATCTCAACATCGTGGTGGCTGATAAGATCCACACTGCCGTCCGCTGCACTTATGTTCAGCGGGCTTTTAAAACTTCTTGGGCGTCCTTAACGATGTTTAAAATGAACTCAGGTTCGTCATTATCCGAGAGAATTTCATCAATAAATAATTGAACGCGTTGCTTCGATTCAGGATCAAGACGATAGATTTCTCTAAAAGCTGCAGTAAACAAAAGCGTATTCCTTTCGTGATTTCGAATAGATTGCTTTTTATATTCATTTACAAGATCGTTGGTTTCCTTGGTGAAGGATAATAATTCTTTAAGCGCGTCTCTCACTTCGTTATTCAATTCATCCTGAACGTCCATGTAGGTTCCTTTCCGTTATTGTTGAGGTTATTTTCCTGTGAGGGGTAAGAATAGATAGAGGTGGGTTTTATTGCAATAAATTTGGTTAAAAACTACCGTTTTTAGACAGTGATTTTGGCTGTAAATCTACTAACCCATGTGCACTTGGCTGGATGCGGTTAGATGATTTTAGTCGTCTGTATCCAAGTTGTGTTAAGTCACCTACTTTTAGAAGGTGGGAGTTTAGTCAAATGTTCTGTCACGCAATAAGGACAGGCGAAGCCGCAATAACCGAGCATAAGCAAATATTGGAGAAATCATCCGAGTGTGTTGAAAAACACTTCCAGGATGCTTGTGTGAAATAGGCAGCATGAAAACTTCAACCGGCTGGGTCAGCCAGAATTAACCGCCGGCACCACACATAACCAAACCTTCTGACACCCAGTTTTTAAGCGTCATCGCATTGACTTCAGTTAGGTCAGTGGTAAAGCGATGGTTAGAGTCGTTAAACATCCATCGATTGTTATAAAGACGATAGATAGGGATGGTGTCTGCCGGGCAGATATTATTTACTGGTAATTTCACGTAAAACGCGATTCCCTCATATGTCCAGCCGGGATCATTTTTTACCTGGCTGCACTCGCCCAGGTCTGCGGTATAAAAATGTGAATTCGGACCTTTTCCTGGTGTTCCATAAAACCTGCATACAGGTACAGCACCTTGAGAAGCTTGCCTCCATGCTAAAAAATATCCCTCAGTATCTCGCCAGCCTGCACCCGCTCCACCTGACAGCACTGAAATTGATTCAGATTTTGATCCGGTACGGAAATAGTGATTGAGGTCAACATTGTAGTATTCATAAACGAGAGAAAAAGGCTTCAAAGCACTTACTACTTGTAACGTTGCATAGGCATCGACTACACCTGCCCCACAGAGTGGCCAGTATGTTGTGCATTGCGAGTCAGATGGAAATGCGCGACTGCTATAGATCATGCTAAGTGCTAGCAGTTCTGGGGCAATTTGGGGATCCAGCGCCAAGGCAAGCGATGCCACACCAGATACATGGGGTGCTGCCATACTGGTTCCTTGTTCGTAAGCTACTGCCCCTGATTCAGGAATTGTTTTACCAGAGTTCACTGTTGATAGAATCCCTGCCCAGTCGCCCAATTTCATATCACCCCCCGGGGCAGATATATCTACTTTATATTTATCGCTGTAGTTGCTGTAGCTCGCTCGATACCCATAAGGCCCGACTGCGCCCACTGTCATTACTCCATCGCACGATGCCGGCACATAATTGGCTGCTTCGCCGTCATTATTGCCAGCCGAAACAATTATCAGTGTTCCCCTTGCTTTGATTTGATTGATTGCTTCTGGATATATGGTGCCGGTACATCCGCCCGGACTGCTACCTCCAAGACTCATGTTGATTATCTGTGCCGGGAATGGGTTAGTCGGCACGCCTGGAATCGCAATTCCTGCTGCCCATAACATACCATCAATAACATCAGATCGGTTTCCGCCACATTTTCCAAGAACACGGACCGGAAGAATGCGGGTCATCCAATTAACCCCGGCGATACCGGAGGAGTTGTTTCCGGTTGCGGCAATAATTCCGGTTACGTGCGTGCCGTGCCACGAACTATTTTCTGCTGGCGATCCGGCTCCACATTCTCCAGCCTGGGTCCAATCGCCTGGGTCAATCGCATTGTTATCACGACCGTCGCCATCATTGGAACGTTGCGGGTCTGAAATGAAGTCGTACCCGGGAAGAAGTCTTGGAGCAAACTCAATATTGGGCCTCACCCCGCTGTCGACCACCGCTACTATAGTGTCCAATGATCCGACTGTAAGATCCCACGCTCGATCGAGATCAGCAGACCCTGGAAATGCCGTACTACTTTTAAGATTCCATTGGTCAGATGCATACGTATCATTAGGAATCATGGAATGATTTACGCGAGTATCCGGTTCCACACTTTCAACATTTACGGATTGCCTGACGCGGTTCACAATGATCTCTGCTTCTGCCCAGGTCAAGGATTTCAAAAAACGGAAAACAAACCGGTCCAACGACATGGCGCGGTTAAATTCCAAAGTGACGCCAGACAATCGACTGATTTCTTCAATTAACGCTTGAGGTGGTGGTAAGTTATTACGTGAAAGAAATTTCGCCTCCATGGGACGGAAGCTCACAATAAGACCGGTAACCTGCACATTATTGAGAGCGTTACTGTCAATATCCCTATTATCATTCGACAAAGCTTTTTCAAGTTGGGGAGCAGGGGAGGCCGCCTTTATTCTTTCTGTCAGGGAATTTTTAATTCCAGACTGATTCAGTATCTTATCGACTCCTCTAATTTCTACATCCACCAAATCAGCAGCTGATAAGTTTCCGGCAAATGCAAGCATTAATAAACCAGAATTTTGTATGAGCTGGTGAAAAAAATTAATCTTCATGTTTTTTAGCCATTTTTAGAGGTTTTGTTGGAATGAAATAATAAAGTAATTGATGGATCTCGATGTGGCTTCTGTCGTTGGTTGCTATTCGAGTTAATACCATGCGTGGATCATGCGCGTTGAATGAACGTATTACAAGTATGGATGACAGAGAAAGATTAGATTATTGATTCGGCGAGATTATGCTTGAAATCTGTTCGGTTTGAGTCAGTCGAAAGGGGAGTGTTCGATCAGTTCAGCTCGAACGAAATAGAGGTGATGAAATTTTGAAAATAGAGACGTTTTGAAATTGAGAAACGTTACGATATGAAGCTTGGGGGAGATAGAGATAGATATAAAACGTGTCTATGTTTGGGTTCAGTTGGTACAGACGTACAATTACACTTGAATCGTTAGCTTGCCGCGGGGTTATTCACTTTTTTGCAGAACATTAAAAAAACCTCCGGCTCAGCCGGAGGTTTTTTTAACTATTTCTTCAAGCCAGCGATACAAGCTTGGATTTTGTCTTTATCACCAGCGTGAGCTTTTTCGCAATCGGCTGCTGACTGAGGAGCATTTGCAAATGACGGTGAGGCAACAATAGAGACTAAAGCAAAAAGTAGTATATTCATTAAATTTTTCATTAATTTATTTCCTTTAAAAAGTTAATTTAAAACTGACCTTGTGCCAGTGCTTATGTATAAGCAAAACTCATGCCAAATATATGTAATATATATAGAACAGTAACTTAATAAGTTTTTTGGTAAAGCGTGCCTAATTAAGGTGTCTCCTTTTGCAGACGTTATTTGTTATGGATATATAACGCGTTAAATATAATAAGAATTATTCGTAGTTAATTAGAGACAGTTGGCAGGTTTGCCAAATCTTCAAGGTTAAGATCAGAGGTATGATTTTCAGTCCCGATAAAATATCGTCAAACTGCTTCGTACGGTGTCGAATATCTTTTCACTGAAATATGAAAATAATAATTTGTTTTTATGGAATTTTTATTCCGGTTATTTAAAAGGCCTGCTGGGTGAGCAGATGTTTTTTGAATACTTAAGTGGAAGTGCGATAGTGAAGAGATGTTTGGCATATGTACATCAAGCCAAGAGTACTAAAGCTTAATCAAAATGATCATCAAGCCGATGGAGATTGGTTATACAGTGTGATAAATCTCAGTGCATGTGCCATGCGGCACGAACTAGATTGGGATATTCCGGTTTGCCTAGACTGCCGTTGTAGCGCCCTAAAGCACGGTAGAGATCACCTTTTTCCATATCGAGGTAGTGGCGAAGAATAATGCAGCCATATCGCAGATTGGTGCGCAAGTGGAACAAATTCCCCTCGCGTTGGCCGATGAGAGCCAGCCAAAACGGCATTACTTGCATATATCCTCTCGCGCCCGCGCTGGACACGGCATATTTCTTGAAACCGCTTTCCACTTGAATAAGCCCCAATACTAATTGGGGGTCTAATCCGGCGCGCGTGGCTTCGTAATACACAGTTTTAAGAAATTCCACGCGATAGCTCACGTCCGGAATGCGCCTCTCCAAGCGGCGTGATGTGTTATTCAACCAAGTGTCGTATTCCTGTTGTGATGTAAATGTCAGTTTGGGTGGCGCTTGATCCGAAACAGAGTGATTTAATGAGATTCGCACGCTGGCAGATAGAGGTTGATAGGTTTGTGCGCCGCTATGTGCTGCGTGGGTAAATAGCAAACCTGCTGCCAGCAAGGATGGTAAAACGTAGTTTGAATAGTATTTTTGAATTGATCGCATAGTTTTAAGAGAGATTTAAAAAGTCTCTCTTCACACCGTATGCTTTTGAGATAGTTGTTTTACGGCAGGCGACTGAAATACTTTAAGGTGGTGTTTATGTACAGTGATTAGTACAAGGCATATTGATGATTATTGATCCGGCCCAATAAAGTATGAATTTTTATGAATTTTCAGCATCCCAT
>NZ_CAKMAA020000065.1 GCF_924101635.2 Candidatus Nitrotoga sp. HW29
GATGCGCTATACCAAGCCAGCATCAGTTGTTGCACTTCGAACTTGAATCCGCCATAAATATTGCAGCTTCGCATACAACCTACTCCCACTCAATTGTTTCCAAGGCCTGCAAACCCGCATGAATACAGGCTTTCTCTGTATGGGACATCTAATTTACCGTCATATTTACCGTCAAAAAACAAACGCTTTGACTGGCGCGGGAGATGCACTCGGTTTGCGCGGCGGCTACTCTTCGGCATCAATCGTCAACTATCGAACGGAGCCGAAGACCATTCAAAGCCGCTCAGCCCTACATTCGCCCTTCACAAAACTACCAACGATCAACCATGACATTGAAACAAAGAGCTGCCTGACTGTCGATCAGTTGCATCGGTACATGCTTGGCAAACAGCGCTGAGGCTTCAGCCGTTCCGTGAGCGCAGGATGCCTAAATGCACTTGCTGGCCCAAGCAACTAGCCAACCCAATCAGCGAAGCTGTTGTAACCATCATCGGCCGACCAACAATAATTCTTGTAGCCCAGTCCCGACAGCTTGAACAGCTTTCCCCGCTTGTGCTCTGCTGCGGTGTTCTTCAGGGCGTAGCTTGGCAGCTTTTCGTAGGCAATCCATTGCCCGCCTTCAGCCGCGAACACCTCGACCATTTTACCATCAGCACTGTATTTCAAAGCCAGGTAGTCGAATGGATTGGGACCATTCGTCTTCGTTTTCTGATCTTTTCCTTTGATTTGATTAATGTGTATGGCAAAAACGCGATTGCCACGGCAGACGCTCTTGATGATTTCGTAGCGTACCCAAGGCCGCGCGTAAGTCTCACTCCCGACCAGGACGCAGGTTACAGTCGTATTCTCCAATGCACCGTTGATCAGACGCGTCAGCCCGAGATCATTCGTTTTCTTGGCTTCCTCCCAAACGGAGGCATCAAAGTACCCTGACTCCTCACGATCAGTCTTTGCGACCCAGTGCTGACGAACGACGTTAGCTCGGAAGTCGATCACATCTCGATAATGGAAACTGAAAAATACGCGCTTAGCCATCAACGATTCGCAATCGCAGTTTCAATCCACTGCCCGATGTTCTGGCTAATGTAAGCATAGACATCGGCGCCAGATGAGTACGGTGGATCATAAAGTTTCACAGCCGCCGACAGCTTGCGTCCATCTTTTAGCGTGAACTGATCGAAGGGATTGCTGCCGGCAATCGTCGATTGCCTGCCATGGTCAAGAAGCCGGTGAATGCGAATACCCAAAAGGCCTTTGTTGCCATCGTTCCAGGATTTTTCGATCTCGTATTTCACCCATTGGCGGTCGGCGGTCTCAGCACCAACCAACACAATAGTGCAGCTTCGGCCAGTTAGTTGTTCGTCAATCCATCGCCGAATTGCCGCGTCGCCACCGCGTTTGACCTCTTCCCATTTGTTGTCCGTCGCCGAGGCATTGCCCTCGATAACTCCAATGTTGCGAACCTGAGAAGCACGCCAAGCGTCCCGCTGATAGTGGAAGCTGAAAAACACTCTACGAGTCATATCGGTCTCCTTGGTCTAGGCTAGGCGTTGCCATCTATCGGCTGATTTGCAGGTTGGCCTTGGCTCGAAGATGAGACCAATTCTGAATAGAACAAACGGGCAAAGTCCACGCTGAACAAATTGGAGCGATCAAGCGTGGCAATCCGCTCAGCGAGTTGACGTGCAGCACCACCAGGCGCTGCTACCGGCAACACTTTCGCCGCTGGATGCAAGCGGCTGAACAACTCGTACTCCGCTTCCACGCCTTCCATGCCACCGATGAACACGGCTGCTGTCAGTTCGGTTCGGGACAGCATGGCTTCACGCATTCGCAGAAGGCTGGCTTCGCGGTTGTTCGGCACCGCATCGACAAACACGACATTGCCGAAATGCTTGTTCTCCTCGGGAAATAGGTCTTCAAAGAACGTGCTTTGGTACAGCACCACCGACTTTGAATAATTGATGCCAAGGTCCTCGCAGATCGACCAGATCATCGGAGTGATAGCCGGGTGCCCACCCCAAACGATCTGCTGCGTTCTAATCACAGCCATCACGAATTCACGGACGGCACACTGGATCAGAAAAGGGTCGGCCGTTTCGTGGTAGTTGCCCCGCCCAATCAGAGGCACGCTGGCCGACAAAAAAATCTCGCTCATCGTCTATGCCTCCCAGTCCGCGAACTGCCAGGCCGCTTCGCTGGCTTTCACCCAGCGTGCACTGTGTATCTGGCTTCCCAGCCAATCAAGATGTCCCAACCAACTGGGGTGCAAACCCACTGGGTCATAAACGATGGCAACCGAGCGATCAGGCGCGTTAGTCGCTGCATCGTGCAAGGTCATAGATGTTGGAACCCCTATGTTGGGATACACCACCACATCCCGGCCATCAGGCAAGCGAACATAGACAGCTTTGTTCAGCCCAACGCCAGCGACCTGTCCGCCGATTTGCTCGACCGCATTGCGTATGTTGCTCACTAGATTGAGGTTGCGAACGGCGTGACTCTGGCTTCGCACAGCCTCCAACTGCAAGCAGATTCGCGTGACAGCCTCGTCCTTCAATCGTCCGGTCACCGGACCGACTTCATCGGATACAAGTTCGGCTCTGCTGGCGGTACCAGTGCGCACAGAGGGAGTTGAGTCAGGCCACCCGATACGCAGCACAGAGATTCCCTTGGCCAGTGCCCGGCCGAATTCCGCGCTGGTCCAACGGCTTCCGAAATAGTTAGGCGTGTCGAGCATTACCAGCACATCGGAATCGCACAGCCGATGCCAAAGCATCGTCTGAAAATCCTCGGCTGGCGCGATGCCGTGTGTGTCCAGAAAAACGTCGAACAGTCGCGCCGAGAAGGCATCGAATAGCTGGAGCGCCGCTTGCCGTGCCTCATCTCTGCGGTAGCTCACAAAAACACGGCGTTGGCGCGGCAGCAGGCCCGCGCATTCCAGCAGAGCTGTGGTGGTCCGCTGTACCCCGGCGACATCGTAGGCGAGGCAATTCAGCGGACGCAATACTGGGGGTATTTCTTCGTGCACCTTGGTGATCTCAGAGACAACTGGAAGAATCGGCACGCCCCTGCGCAACAAGCTTTCAACGTTGGCGAGAGGAGCATCCGCAGCGCCAAAGAAGACGGCCGCGGCGGCCTTCTTTTGTTCAGGCTCGAACGCGCTTGGGCGCACATGCCAGGCGACTTCATGGCCAAGATGCAAACCAAATGGCGCTATTGCATCTGCAATACAGCGCTCCAGTTCGCCGACCACCGCATCCGACGGTGAACCAAGGACAGCTAGCTCGTACAAGATGGTCAAATCGTTTCTCCTTCAAAGATTCTTGACCAGCACGCCAGCGATTCAGCAAAAAACGAAATCATGCCGCTCCCTCGCGAATAGTACGAACGCCCCGGCCTGCACTCAAGAAACTCACCACGTTGTCGATGCTCTCTGGATTGGATGACATAAGTAGCCCCTGCAACAGGCCGGGCTGCACACGCATCTCACGTGCTACAGCGGACTGCGGCACGCCGAAGTGCTCTTTCATTACCTTCAAGCTCTCGGAGATGACCTCGGGTTCTTCATTCGCAATCAGATGGTCCTCCGATTCCTGCAATGCTTCGCCATGGCGATTGAGCCCCACATACCCTGCCCTCGCCTGATCATCCGAAAACACACCAAGCTGCCGACCGCGAAAAATGATCGCTGCTTTGGACACGCCCCAACGCAACTTCAACTCGGACAAACCTGGCCAGTTGAGACGCGTACCACGGATCGCTAGTCCGCATTCGCTGGCGAACGTGCTTCGCGGCAGCAGGAACGCGCTGGCAAAACGGTTGGCCTGCGTCTCGGTTAGCCGGTCGCCGGTCAAGACGCCAATGTGCAACGAAAAGTGCCCCAATTCGTGAGCAATACCAAAGCGCTCACGACATGCCGAACGACCAGAGCTGTTCAACGCGATCAATGGCCGCTTTGTCGCGAACGACACGGCATCGATTTCGTTTGCCAGGCCGTGCACCTTCATCACCACGGCGCCGGCGTTCTCCGCAATGCGCGTGACATTGCTCAGCGGACCCAGACCAAGACTAAAGAGCGAACGGAATTTTTCGGCGGCGCGCTCGATCGTCTCGGGAGACTCTGGATCAGCCTCACCCACTTGGTAGTGGGGCAGTTCGACATGCTCATCCAGCACACCCACCAAGCGCTTGAGCATTTCGCCGCGCGCGCGCGCGACCTGGCGCAACACAACCTTGGTCGTCAGTTGCCGACGAAAGTGGCACTGCTCATCGGCAATCGGATTCGGATCGAGATGATAGAAAAACTCAGGCAAGACATCCAGTTCTTCGGCAAGCGAATTCTCAAGCGCAGCGGCAACTGATTCGGCTCCGGTTTCCACACGACTGAGGAACTGCTTCGACACCCCGACCCGTTCCCCCAACTCTGTGAGCGACAGATCGTGGAAGAGGCGGATGAGCCGAAGATTGGTTCCAACGAAGTCGCTCATCGCACTGCTTCGGAGGCGGCATCGCCTTCGTCGCGCCGCTTTGGTGCCACCTGGGGTTTCGCCACGTCGACGGGTTGCGGCAAGGTCTGCTGACCTTCCAACCGTAACACACGCACTGCGTTCGACACCCAACGACAGGCGATTACGCCGCTGGGCGTAAAGCCGAGAAACTCGACTCGCGGTTCGGCCGCGCCATCGTGGCCCCGGTCGATGATGAAACAAAAACGGGCGGGTTCACTATCGGTCGCGAATTCCAGGAAGTCCAACTGGTAGCGATTGGCCGTCAGTACCGCATCTTTCGACGGATTCGACGGATCGTCGTTGCTGAACCTGCAGGGAACCCCAGCGACGCTGAAAACAATGTCGTTGTTGCCATTCGGCAATCCGAGCCATGCGTGCCGCTCCGACATTACTTCCGCAATGATCCGGTTTCTCTGCCGCCCAAAGGTGGTGCAGCCACGGGTGTAACCGTTGTCAGTCGCGCGGGACAAGTCGTCTTCTGTCGCATAGAGCTCGTCCAGCAGCCATTGCGACACGGCCTCTAGGCGGTCAGAGGAAAGCTCGGGATTGAAGGTGGCTGGCAGTGGCAGGATCATTTTGTGCACTTTTTAAGATTCGTCAATCGAATTTTGGTGCAATTTTCGAGATTCGTCAATCTTTTCATTCAATATGAAGCTCGGAGACCTTTGGTCGACTTCGTACTTCAAAGCTTTAATACTTGAAAAGTGTCAGAAATAGCCTCATACTTCTTCCAGTCAGGAGATATCGCCATGCAGACCCTCGCCAAACAAGTCTTGGAACACGCCACCGGAGCGCCGGAAGGTACGCCTTTGGTCGCCAAAGAACTATTGCATTTGGGCAGTCGCGCAGCCGTGGATCAAGTGTTGTCCCGCCTCGTGCAGCGTGGTGCTCTATTACGCGCAGGTCGCGGCATTTATGTCTTGCCCGTCGAAAGCCGCTTCGGTACCCGCGCGCCGTCGGCCGTCAAGATGGTCGAGGGCTTGGCAAACCAGCGTGGCGAAACCATTGTGTCGCACGGCGCCGCCGCCGCCAACGCACTAGGCCTGACTACGCAGGTGCCAATGCGAGCGGTCTATCTCACGTCCGGCCCCAGCCGCCGCTTGAAATTGGGCGCTCAGATGGTCGAGTTCCGACACGCGCCAATTTGGCAACTGATTTTTCCTGGGCGAGCTGCGGGCGAGGTGGTGCGGGCACTGGCTTGGCTAGGCCCGGAAAAAGCCGGGGAAGCGATCCAGAAGCTGCGCGCCAAACTGCCACCGTCCGAATTGAAAGAAGTCGCTTCGGCGCGGTCGCGCCTGCCGACCTGGATGGCCCAAGAGATCAGCGCCCTGGTGGCCTATGGTTGAATTCTTCCAGCTCTCCACCGCCGAACGCCTGGAGGCGCTCGACCTCGCAGCGAACACATCGGGCCTGCTGCCCCATCTGCTGGAAAAAGACATCTGGGTAGTCTGGTCGCTGCGGCACCTCTTTGCCGGCCCTTACGCTGACCACTTGGTATTCAAGGGTGGCACGTCCTTGTCGAAGGCCTATGGCGTCATCCGGCGCTTCTCCGAAGACGTGGACCTGACTTACAACATCCGTGCCATCGCCGCCGATCTGGTGGGTGAAGCGAATGCGCCGCTGCCGGTCAGCAAGAGCCAGGAGAAAAAGTGGAGCAAGGAGATTCGTGCGCGCCTGTCGGACTGGGTCGGCGCCGAGATCGTGCCGCGTCTCAAGCATGATCTTGAGCAAAACGGCTTGCCGGCAACCGTGCGGGCCGAGGGCGACAAAGTGTTCATCGACTACACACCGCTGGCCACCGGCACCGGCTATGTCGCGCCCGCCGTCATGTTGGAGTTCGGCGCCCGCTCGACCGGCGAGCCCAGCGAACCACGCGCTATCCGCTGCGATGCGGCCGCGTATCTGCAAGGGGTGGAGTTTCCCGCCGCAACACCACAGGTGATGCGCGCCGAGCGCACGTTTTGGGAGAAGGCCACGGCGATACACGTTTTCTGCGCGCAGGGCGAGTTTCGCGGTGGCGACCGCTTCGCGCGCCACTGGCACGACGTGACGAGACTGGATGCTGCCGGCTTCGCCGCCGCAGCCATCGCGGACAAAGCCCTTGCCCGCGCCGTTGCCGATCACAAGAGCGTGTTCTTTGCAGAAAAAAACACGCACGGCGATGCCATCGACTATCACGCAGCGGTCGCAGGTGGGCTCCAGCTTGTACCGGATGACGGCGCGTTGGCCAAATTGGCTACCGACTATCAACACATGGTCGATGACGGCTTATTCCTCGATGACGCCGAGCCATTCGAAGCTTTGATGGCGCGATGCCAAGCGATCCAGCAGAGGGCCAATGCAAAACAACCACTACAATGAAATTCAATTGACATGAGATGCGAAGGAGACATTGGTTTCGTTCGGTCCGTTCTATGCGTGACGAGATAGCTTTTTCGATCCAAGTTCTGAAAGAGCTACGTCCGCATAATTAAGAACTCTGCTACGCTCGTTTTCCAACCGTTCGCAGTACTCGTGCTCAATCATGAACGTCGGACAGTCGGCTTTCCCGCATTGGCACGGCTGGATGTGATTGTTTCGAAGCCCCTCATCGAAAATCACCCTGAGCCCGGTCAACGCGGTTACGCACTCCGCGAGAGCATCCTTAACGGTAACGCTCGTGAACGACTGGCGGGTTGAAATCCTCGTGATAATCGCGCCCTCCCGATCACGCCAAATACCGGTATTCAGCGCGCCAATCGTATCTCCAATCGCCTGCCTGAACGCCGGCAGGTTGCTTTCGCTGCGAATTGGCGTACTGAAGGCTGGCCTGTCGAAAAGCCGCGCAATAAGCTCCCCGGCTTCTCGCTCTGTTGTCGGATCGAGTTGCTGAACGAAGGTCCGTAAAGCAGAGGCTTCGTCCGGAAGTTCCTCGCCGCTGAAGAACCGCTGAAAGACCGAATCGGCGTGGAAGCGCAGACGTTCTTCGAATTCGGAACCGGACCACACTTCGGAAACCGTAATCCCCCTGCTCTTGGCGTGGGCTTGGCATTTTTCCTTGGTGGCAGCACTTACCGATTTACCGGCAACGACGATGACCTCATGGGGAATCTCACCAAGCCCATCCACTATTTTGTCGATGTCGGAATTTCCCTTCGTGCTCGTGAACGATTTCCAGTTTGCGCAGGCCACAACGACTGTTATCCTATTGCCGTAGTCGTCATCGCGAGTGCCTACGATGTCACGGCCGCCGTCGCTACCGGTCTGGCCGGTCCAATCGAGCGTATGCCAAGCGTACATTCTCAGGAGGGTGGCAAACACAAGACGTTCGAATTCCTGGCCTGACAAATCGGAAAAGCTGATGGGGTGAACGGTCTTGGTAAAAGTAAAGGGCATACTGGATCTCCGGTTTTAATTGTCGTGGATCTGATCGTGAACGAGCAGCACTAAGCGGTTACCTACACTGTCTAACCGATATCGTCAGGATCAGCCCCCGAGACGTACTGATCAACTTGTGGCTGCCGGCTTTGAGGTACGCTTCCGCGGAGCTGCGGAAGGTAGCGACGACAGACATTCAAACAGGCGCTCCGCATACACGAACCCCATACGGCGAACGGCTTCCTTATCGAAATAGAACGCCCATGCGACAAACAACGCGAGAGAAATGAGGAGCGTCAAACCGGCAGCAAGACCGGGGTCCGCGAGGTTGACTGGTGCAAAGTGTGGCGGAATGACTTGCAGGGCCTTCGCGATCAGTAGCCCGTAGACGACGCCGAAGATACATGCGAGCATCCCGACCGGCTTCATCGCAAGCATGTTGCGGTGAAAACCATAGGCGATGTTCTCCTTGAGCAAGAGCTGTTTGTCGCCACGCGTGAGTTCGCGAATCCGCCTGGTAGCTCCAATATAAATATCGTCAGCCTTGGCCGGGTCTGCAATCTCCTCCTGCGCAGTCGGCATGACGATGCCCAACTTGGCCACAATAACAGCGTGATAACGCTGCTTGCTGATGCTGTCCAGGAACGTATCGCGGTGGCGCAACGCAATGGTGGTCGGCATTCCACCCCATTCTTTCACCAACGTTTCTTCCAACTTTTTGCCTCGGCCACGCGCCACGCTGGCCAACGCATAGATGGCACCACACCCCCCAAGCAAACCAATAACGCCTGTGAGTACGGGATGCTTCGCGCCGTAGACGCACAATAGTGGCACAAGCAACGGCAGCGCGACCAGTAGACCAGGAATCACCCGTGCTTTTCGTTCGTACGGGTCCTTGATGAGTTCGAGAATGGCTGTCATGGTGGATTAGGTTTGGGTCGTCAAAGCATCGATGTATGGCTGAATTTCGGCGCGATTTTTCAGAGTGATCTGCTGTGCAAGAGGGTCTGGAGCCTCGTTGGTGTGTAGGCCGAGGCGCCTCAGCGTGTAGTACAGAAAAGCCTGGCGACACTGAAGTAGTACCTGCCCCTCTTCCATACCGTAGTCCAATTCCAGGACCCGCTTCTTAGCAGGCGGCAAATCTGGATGCGGCGCAAGTACCAGTGTCAGCACCGTCTGCCAGTGCGAGTCCATACTTGGATCTGCATCGCTTGACTCAAATCCCGCTATATTGAGGATGCGAGCGAGCACAAAATCGCTGAAGCGCTGACGCTTGTGACAATAGGCCCGCACATGCCAACGAAAGCCGTCATTGCCTAGTGCATGCGGCGATAGCAGGCGTTCGGACTCATCCAAGGAAGTCATCGACTGGTAACTGACGCGGACGGCCAGCTTTTCCCGTATCGCTTTGACCAGTGACTCTACCGTCTGCTCGTTGATCGTGCGCCATGGCGACGGTGCCCAGTCAATCTCGGGAGGCGATCCGATGAAGCTGGTAGCTGGCTCCATGATGCCCGTCTTCGTCGCAAGTAACTCCGACAAATAGCGCCGCGCCGCGCTACTCTGGTAGAGCGCACGGAAGTCTTGTGTTGCGACATAGGTTTTCGAGCTTTTATCATAGACCAAGTTTGTCGGCGCCAGCTCGGTGTACTTGGCTATGTCGAGAGAGGCTTGTGGAATCGACAGACCAAAATATTCAGTCAGATCCATTCGGTTAATGCGCCTCTCCCAGCGCAGACGAAAGTCGATGAACTGGAGCCGACGTTCTAGGCCCCAGGTCGTTCCTTTGGGAACAATGAAGTCAAGGTCGGAAGTGGGTTTCTCTTGCATGAGTTTATGGATATAAAAAGTAGACTGATCTAAAAAATAAGCGTATATTAAATATACGCGATAATTCTTTGGCCGTCCACCGGAAATACTTATGCCTACCACCCTTACCTTCTTCCCTGTCGATAACGGCGACATGACCCTCATCAAATTCGGTGACACCGATGCCACCACATTGCTGATCGATGTAAACATTCGACAGGACGCTGATGATCCTGACGGCGAGGCGCGCGATGTAGCCAAGGACCTGCGAGATCGCCTGAAAAAAGATACGAATGGCCGTCCCTATGTGGACGCTTTCCTATTGAGCCATCCGGACCAAGACCACTGCCGAGGTCTGACGCAGCACTTTCATCTTGGGCCACTCGGCGAGTACCCAGATGACAACAAGGACTACAAGGACAAAAAGATCGTGATTCGTGAGGTCTGGTCTTCACCCATTGTCTTTCGCCGCGCGAGCAAAACGCACACGTTGGGTGCCGACGCTACCGCGTTTAGTTCGGAGGCGCGGCGGCGCGTCAAGATGAACCGTGACAAGAGCTTCGCGGTGGGCGATGGCGACCGTATTCTGATCATGGGTGAAGACATCGACAGCAAGACCGATGACCTGAGCCCTATCTTGAAGAAAGTGGATGAAAGTTTTTCAACGATCAACGGTAAGCAGTCCGCATTCTTCTCGGCCTACCTCTTGGCCCCGCTGGATGCGCAAGACGATGAAGAAGAGGAAGAGTGTCTCGTCAAAAATCAATCTAGCGTGATTATGAATATCACACTTGCCGCCGATGCGCAGACCCCCGACGGCACGAAATTCCTGACAGGCGGCGATGCCGAAGTATTCATTTGGAATCGCCAGTGGGCACGCCACAAGGACGAACCAGAGGTGCTTGAGTACGATCTCATGCAGGCGCCGCACCATTGCTCCTGGCATTCGCTTTCCTATGACAGTTGGTCCAAACTTGGCGAGAAAGTTCAGATCGACGCGGATGCTCGAAGTGCGCTATCGCAAACCCGAAATGGAGCGATCGTGGTGGCAAGTTGCAAACCGATTGCCGACGACGATAGCGATCCGCCGTGTATCCGTGCGAAGCGCGAGTATGTGGCGATCGTGAACGACGCGAAAGGCGCGTTTTACTGCACGGGCGAATACCCTAACGCCAAGGCGGTGGAGCCGCTCGTTTTCACCGTGACCTCCCAGGGTGTTCAGCCTCCTTCCAAAAAAGAAACCGGGTCGAAGGCTGCCGCTGTGATCACTTCGGCGCGCACGCCAATGCCGCACGGAACGCGATGACAGGTGCCGTTGCCGACGCTATCCATCAACTAAATCGGCACCGGGGACTCGCCCGAGTCAGTGAGCCGTGCTCGTCGGGCACGGCCACGGTGATCGAAGTTGACGTAGAAGTCGAATTGCCGAGCAGATGCCGCCAGGACGGCGTATCCGCCACGGGCGTTCGTGCCATCGAGACCTGTTCGCTATTTTTCGACAATGACTGGCCCCTCTCGGCACCGCGCGTCTTCCTGCGCAAGGATTTTCCGCTCAACCTGCCGCACATCAACCCTCATCGGGCTGGGCAGCTTGTTTCGCCGTGCCTGTTTGAGGGATCACTGGACGAGTTGCTGCATCGGTTTGGTCTGGACGCCATCGTCGATCAATTGATCAATTGGCTGCACCAGGCAGCGGCTGGTACGCTGATCGATCTGGAGCAGGGATGGGAGCCTACGCGCCGCGACAGTTGCCCATCAAACGTTGTATTCAGCGCGGAACGTGTCGTAGCCTCAGCGCCTGCCGACGGCTCCATCTTGTTAGTCAACGCGGGCTACGTAACAATGGACGGTGGCTTGTACGCGATCCTCAACACCGAGCTAACCGCACAGATCGATCCCGTCTTCGATCAAGTGGTCCATGATGATCAGTTGGGAAAATGGGGTCGCGGTCACGCGTCAGCTTTCATTTGTCGTGCGCCAGTAGTGCGGGGCCAGCCTCACATAGTCGGACACTATCAACCGGAGACAGTCGTTGATATCAACACGCTTCTTGAGCGGACGGCCGAACTGGGTATCAACCGGACCTCACTGGCGCAGGGTCTGGATAGCTATTACAGCCGTTCCATTTTGGATATGCAGCAAGATCCACGGACATGGACACATGGCTTGTATGCGATCGTGGTCCTTGTTGTGCAGCGACCAGTGTCGCTTGTCGGCTCACCCGGCAGGAGCACCGAGGTGCTGCCATATGTTGTTCGCTATGAATACTCCGCACAAACGCCCTTCGAACATAAGGCGACGGTACATCCTGCTTTTCACGCGCATGCGCTTTCGCCCCAGCTATTGGCCCGAACATCCGGCCTGGCATCCGCCGACACTTCGAAGCCGCTGGTGATACTCGGCTGCGGAAGCCTCGGTTCGAAGATCGCGTTACACCTCGGACGTGCTGGGTTCGGCGCGATGACGTTTGTCGACAACGAATCTATGTCACCTCACAACGCGGCACGACACGCACTTGTCGAGCCTATTTCGGTCCTAGCGCCCCCATGCAAGGTGACGCTGATGAAGACAGCGTTCGAGGCCTTGTCGCATGTCCAGACACGCGCCTTCGATGTGGATGCGGTTGCTGTCTTTGCCGATCCTGTTCAGTTCAGCAGAGCAGTTCCCCAGGATGGCGCGCTGATCGTAGATGCGACGGCATCGCTCAAGGTACTTGCATCAGAAACGTTATCGGTTGCAATGAACGAATCCGCCGCGCGCTTGGCGCGCGTGGCGCTGTATGGCCAGGGACGCTGTGCCGTGGTTCTGCTGGAGGGATGTAGCCGCTCAGGCCGTGTCGATGACCTGACCGCCTTCCTGTTCGAACACTGCCGACACGAGATTGCGCTTCGGGCGGGCGTAGCTGGGGACGGTTCCGACCCCACACGCGTTTTTGTCGGGGACAACTGCCGTTCGCTGACGGCGCCAATGTCCGACGCCACCGTTTCGCGCGCGGCAGCGATGGTGGGCCTGCAACTGGAACGTTGGCTGGTGGACGGCCTTCCGGTGGAGGCCAGGCTTTGTGTCGGTGTCGCCGACGCTTCGGGCGTTGGAATGTCTTGGATCAGTACGGCACTCGGTCCCACTACCGTGCTGGACGTGGTGGACGACGGAGGCTGGAAGATTCGTGTATTGCATCCAGTGGTTCAAGCCATCCACGCAGATGCCATCCACTGGAGTCCGAAGGAAACCGGAGGCGCCTTACTTGGTCGAATCTCTCACGAGAATCGCACCATCACCATCGCTGGCATTGTCAACGCGCCGCCGGACAGCATCAGGGAGCCTGCGCGTTTCGTTCTCGGCACAGATGGTTTGGTCCAGGGTTTGCGCGAGGCGCATGGAAACTCTGTTGGCTATCTCGCCTTCATCGGAACCTGGCACAGCCACCCACAAGGCGGGCCTCATTCGGGCATCGACCGTGAGACGTTGCGCAACATCGCAGAGAACGCCGGCGGCCTGCCGGCGGTATCGCTGGTCTGGACGCCCACGGGATTCACCTGCGCCGTAGACCGGTGGTAACGAAGAGCGGGATAGCCAACACTTCTCCGCACCTGCGCAAAAACCAAGTTTAAAGAAGGAGGAGCTATGCCTGGTCAGATGGTTCTGCGAATCTGGGATGTCGCCCACGGCGCGTGCGCCATGCTGACCCACCACCATGACGGTCGCGATGGCCGCATCGCGATGATTGATTCGGGAAGCACGGTTGGCTGGAATCCCAGCACCTGCATTCGCAACGGTTTGGGGCGCTCAACGCTGGACTACTTGTTCATCACGAATGCTGACCAGGATCACATGGACGACTTGCAAGGGTTATGGGACCAGAATATCGCGGTGACGACACTGCTCCGCAACCCCAGCTACACCGGCGAAGATATGAGACGACTCAAGCGGCAGAGCGGGCCGCTCACCAACGATGCGCAGCGGTACACGTCTGCCTGCGAGGTCTACAACCAGCCCGTGACCGAACCATTCAACGCCTACATGGGCGGCATCACGGCGACCACCTTTTGGAACAACTATCCTGCTTTCCAGAGCACGAACGATCTCAGCCTGGTGATCTTCATTCAGTACGCAGGTGTGAAGATACTATTTCCCGGCGACTTGGAGAAGCCTGGCTGGAGGGCATTGCTGCAGCGTCCAGATTTTTGCGCCGAGCTGCACAACCTTGACTTCCTCGTGGCATCTCATCACGGGCGCGAGAACGGTTTCTGTCCTGAACTATTCAACTATTGCCGCCCCGATGCTGTGATCATTTCAGATAAGCCCATTGAACATGAGACTCAACAGACGGTGCCAGACTACCGCGCGGTGATAGGGCGCGGGATACCTGTCAGAACGACCAACAAGAGGAGACACGTGCTCACGACGCGGCGCGACGGCTGGATACAGATCACAGTTTTCGACAATGGTTGGTACGCGTTCGATACGGAAAAGCGAGGGTAGGTACCGAGGTCATATTTGCAGTAGCGTAAATATTGATATTTGATTTCACGCGTCCCGGCGTTGCCGCCGTCGGGCTCGCGGGCGTTGCCCCGCGCCTCGTGCCGAGTCACGGCCATTCGGCATTGATCCCTGACGCCTCCGGCCCTTGGGGCCTGCGCGCGCCGCTTGCCGTTAAGGCAGTGGAGTGTGTGGGGTGGCCTTGCTGTTCCCTTCACCTTATCACGGCGTTCTCGCCGTCAAGGTCTGCGCGTGCCTTGCACGCTGGCGTCCTGCGGCCGTCTACGAACCCTGACTGCTTGCGCTGCGCCGTGTTCCTCCGGTTCCGGGCAATTCCGCCCGATTCGGACTGGAGCACGATCATGTCACAACTTACTCATTCTCTCGATACTTCCCTTCTCGTTCGCGATGTCACAGGCGACTACCGTCCGGCTAATGCCGACGAGGTGTTGCAGGCTGCGCAGCGTGTGCTCGCAGAACAGATGCGTGGCTGCGAAGCGCTGAACTCGCCGCAGGTGGTGCGCGACTTCCTGCGGGTCAAGCTGGGAGCGCTGGAGCACGAGGTATTCGCAGTCATCCATCTGGACGCACAAAACCGCGTCATCGACTACGTCGAGATGTTCCGTGGCACGGTGAGCCAGACATCGGTGTATCCGCGTGAGGTGGTCAAGGAAGCGTTGACCAGGAACAGCGCTGCGCTGCTGCTGGTTCATAACCACCCGTCAGGTGTGGCGGAACCCTCGCGCGCCGACGAGATGCTGACGCAGACGCTGAAGTCGGCGCTGGCGCTGGTGGACGTGCGGGTGCTGGATCACCTGATCGTCGCCGGTAGCGCCATCCTGTCGTTTGCCGAACGCGGGCTGTTGTAGCCCGAGGGGGCTTTGCCCCCTTTTTGCTGTGCCCTTGGTTTTGAGAAAAAGCTGCGCGCTGCGCTTGCCTCCAGGGGCCGGCTGACGCCCACCCCGCCGCGCAGGCTTGGCGCCCCGAAAGACCGCCGAACAGGCGGCGCCTGATCGGTCTGTACACATTGCCGTTTTCGCGCTGCGCGCTTTGTCCACTCCCATCAAGGCGTGCCTGCGGCACGCAGCAGCGCTCGCCGCGCGGCGTTGGTCCGTCGATCATCTGGCCGTTAGCCGGTCATCCGTCTTTCCCTCTCCTTCATCACTAATTCCGCGACCGTAGCCAGCGGTGCCTGTCCGTCAAGGCGCGCAGGGCCGTGTCCTCGCCTGCGGCTGCGGGCCGCACCACCCTGCGCTATCTTCCTTGACAGCCAGCCCCTCGCCGGCCCGGTTGTTCGCGGGCGATGAACTCAGGAAAGACGGCGGCAACGGCGACCAGACCAGGTCATTGCGCCGAACCCACCGAAGCCAACACCGGGCTCCGAATCTTGGAATCCGGTCAGCTTTGAAACCACAAACTGTAACTACTGGAGGAATACTATGCAACTCAGTTCCCGTTTCGCAAACGCTACACCCATCTTACGCGCCGACCATCCGCTGTCTGATGATCAGATTCGCAGCGTAGCCCCTTCCATCTTCGCGGAGGAAAAGCACCGGAGCCGATCCGACCGCTACACCTACATCCCGACCGGAGAGGTATTGGGTGCCCTGCAAAAGGAAGGCTTCCAGCCGTTCATGGTTTGCCAGACGCGCGTACGCGATACCGGCAAACGCGAACATACCAAACACATGCTGCGGCTACGTCACGCAGCGCAGATCAACGGCGCGGAGGCCAACGAAATAATTCTGCTGAACTCGCACGATGGCACCAGCAGCTATCAGATGCTGGCGGGAATGTTCCGTTTCGTTTGCAGCAATGGGCTAGTGTGCGGCGACACCGTGGCCGATCTGCGCATCCCTCACAAGGGCGACGTGATCGGCCAGGTGATCGAAGGTGCCTACGATGTGCTGGATG
>NZ_CAKMAA020000066.1 GCF_924101635.2 Candidatus Nitrotoga sp. HW29
AGCTCGCCACCTAAATTCGCTTACAAAAGTTGCACTTCAGAGTTGAATCCGCCAGGAGTTTCGTATGTCTGAAGTCACAATTAAATTTCATGGCATCCCCAAACTGAAACCATGAAACGTTCACTGAACAGAATAGTGAATTAGGTTTTGGCAGTACACCAAGTGATAGCATCTTCCATTTTTTCATAATCTTGTGCCAAGCTGGGTAGATTAACGGGAGTGCCGCTTCGTCATTAGAAAGTAGCCACGGTTCTTAATTACCCTGCGTACCTCTACCTATTCAAGGTCTCGATGGCATCAATGGCATAGATGATTTTGTCCCAGTTAATAATCGAAGAAATAACTTCCTGCCAATATCACCGCCAGATTAGTGCATTGAGAGGATATTCCAGGCCTCACGGGCTGACAGAAAAAGTTTCCAGCGCAGCTGCTGTTTCGATCCAGGCCGTTTGCCGCAGATAATTTTCCTGACCAGACGTTCTGCGAACATGCGTGCTGTTATGCTCCCATCGAAGAACGTTCTCGCCGTCATATTCCATTCATCCGACTTCCTTGTAGGCATCAACCCCGAAATCCATTCGAAGCTTCAGTTTAAAGCGACGGAAAAATGGTTGCTCGACGCTTACAAACACATAACCGACAGCATCGCGCTTTGGAAATTTGCGCTGAAGTTCGATAAGGCGATCAACAGCGTTTTAAGCAGCTTCTACAACGAGTCAATTACAGCGCAAGCTTCAACGCGCGTCGACTCTGATCTCCTAATGCCACTGGGGCTTTACCCAGTCTTGCTCCAAACTTTTTTACGACAAAATTTCCAGGAACGGGTTTTTGTCTACAATAACCGATTGCGACTTCTTTCGTAGCAATTCGACAAGATCGGCATGACGTTGTAGCAACATGACGAACTCCTGTAGTGAGCATAAGAACAAGGTTTTTTGGCTAAGTGCGATTCTGCATTCCGACATAACCGACGCCGCATAACCATTCGTTGCAATGAAAATCCCATGAGCGTTTGCGCGCATGAACAAGCGGCTTAAGTGCGGTGAGAATTCACTTATGCCTACTGGCGCGTTAAGCCACTTCATTTCAACAAGGTGAATTTGTCCGTTCAACTCGATTACACCGTCTATTTGTTCAACTACAACGGCGGTATCGGGGTCTTTGCGGCGGAAATCTTCGCGAACATGAATCCCATAGACGCGGAATAGATCGTTCAAAACTACTTCCAGCAGCTTTCCTCGCTCCTGCGGTTTGTCGTCCATCCCGAACAATGCGGAAAGACGCTGTCTAACATCTTCAATCTTCGCCCGCTTTTCTGCGGCTGTAGTACGTTCGGCCTGTTGCTTGGCTGCGCGCTCGTCCCGTTCCGTGTCCCGTTCCTGCTTCATCCGGGTAAACGAGTCTTTCTTGTTTACTGCTTCGCGGATGCTGGCGACCAATCCTTTAGCCTTGTACTGGTCACTTTCCCAACAGGTTTCGAAGCTTTCGAACTCTACGACTCGCTTCAGAATTTCACGGCGGGCACGAAGCCCGTTGTCGCCGCGTGCATTCACCTTCGTCAGAACGTTACGGACGATTTCGAATTTGTTGATTGAATTACGATCAGCTTTCAGTGACCGTTCGGCTTCCTCAAGGTCTTCCGGGGCTACCCCTGCACCACGAAGAAACAGGACGACACTTTGCTTGCTACGGCAAAGCAAGGGAATGGTATCGACAAGCAGGCTGAACAGCTCGGGCGGGTAGTGGAACGCTTCTGCCATCTTATTCTAGCTCGTTCTTCAACGCCTCGTTTGTTGTGGGTTTTATGTGGGTTAAAAGCCTGTTTATTTTCAATAATGTTAATTTTGTTTAATAATTTGAGCTGTGTCAGTCGAAAAATGTCATCAAAGGCTTGCCGTGATTGAGCTCCTGTTTTCGATATTTTTAATATACCCCCCAATATACCCCCAAATGTCAGCCGCTAGAGGCTTGGGTTAAGAGACTGTTGCCAAGCAATCACGTCCGATTGCCGCCAGCGTACCGACCCTGTACCAATGGATAAAGGCCGCGGAAATTTACCTGATTTAATTAAACGGTAGATTGTTGCCCTGCTCAGTCCGGACAATTTCTCAACGGTCTTACGTGGTATCAGGTAATCAACAATTTGGTGTTGCTGACCGTGGACGGATGCATCTTGCTGTAAGTCAGATTGCATCATTACCACCGTTCGATGCCTTCCGATAATCATCCTCAGTCTTGGCGTTCTCTAGGCACACCCATTCAGAATCCAGTCGATTCTGGATAGTATTAAACTCTTTTCCTTTCAGACGGACTTTTTCTAACATAACATCTTCAGCAGGCAAACCAATAAAGTTTCCATTTGTTTGAAGATAGCTATAGAGATCAAATAAATAGCGATCAATACCATCGCCATAATCTGTAATGCCATGCTTCGCCATATAGGACGAAATCGAGCTTACACCGAAAGAAAATATTCGCTTATCTTCTGGTAATCGAGTTGCTTTGAATGATCTTGTAAGCGTCCCACCATTCGTTTCCCAGTCAACTGAAGTTAAGTATCCCCACAAAGGATGAACGGGCCAGCGTGAGCGTGTCAGGTCTTCCGGGTTGGGAATAGTCAGGCGCAGCCACTCCGTTGAAGCATAGCTCCATAAGCCATTGAGATTTGCTAACACATCTTCGAGGCGAATTACGCCATGCTGTGCCAGCACTTCTCGTCTAAATTGAAACTCACCGCGCCATATTGGCTCACCTTCTTTCCATCCTGCTGCTTGCCACACCGGAAAAAGATCATTGCGACCACTATCAGCGACTTCAAGCAGCTTGTTATATAAACGAAATGACATAATGCCGCCCAAGCCAATTGACCAGCCAGTAAAGTCATCTTCAACCGCGTGAGCATCTTTTTTCTTTCCGCGAGTAACCCATGCATTACGTTTCCATGATTCCATATTTTCATTTGACACAAAGTCTGCGCACAGGTCGATGCGACTGACGTGGGCGGAATCGGTAAGCGTCCCAAATTCACTCAGGATTGCACATAGATGGTTTTCTGCTTCTTGGGGTGTAACGCTGCACAAATAACGCGAGGATAGCTTCACATAGGCCATTGGAAGCTTCTTAGAAGCTCTGGAGAGTTGAATATGAAATGCGCCATCCACTAGAACAAAGGGGAATAGTTTGGGCCCTTTATCTTTGACCTCAAAAACATGTCCTGCGATTGTGTATTGGGCGAGAGCTTGCTGATCTACTTCAGAATGTTGTGCCAATTGCTTTAGTTTGGTTAATCGTTCCTGAATTTCTGGAAAAAGGTCTCCCTGATAAGAGAGATACAGGCTATCAACACCAAATCTTAAAAGCTTGAAATAATCATTATTGCTGTTATAGGGTTCTCTGTTAGTAGGCGTCGAACCCTTTGCCACCTCGCCACGAGTCCGGCCAGCCGCACGGTGCACGCTAGCGCGTGCCCCCGTGCCGCCGTCTGGGCTCGCGTCTGCGGCGGCTTGAATGGGTGTGTCTTGCGCTGAACCGAGAGGCTGAGAGTTTGATGATTTTTTCTGCATGATAAATTCCTTGACCATTGGCGGACATGCGATTGCTTTCCGCAACGATTGAGGAATTTATGCTTCGGGAACTAAACAGGCTCCCACTCAAAAATCGAGTTTTTAGGTGGTGGTATTTTTTCGCATATAGGTGTCGGCAAATTTGCGTAAAGCTTTCGCATTGCCGCCACCTTTAGCATTGCCAGCGTAAAGCTTCAGCTCTTCAACAAAAAGCTCGTGTAGTTGAGCGTCACTTAGGCGAGTTGCGCCTGCTTCGTGAAGTACTTCCAACACTAGGCGCATTTTTTGGAAATTGGCTTGCTCGCGTTTTGCCATTGGGCCGTTGATGGCATTTTTTAGAGAATCAAAAAACTTCTCATCCATTAGAAGGGCAGCTTTACTGATTCTCTCCACGATCGGCCAGCAACCAAGAGCCGTGGCATCAATACGAACTGCATCAAATAACGATTTGTCATCGCCAGCACGAACGCGCTCGACCAAATCATTCAAAAAACAACCATGGTAGAGGACACATCGCAAGGTGTTGTGCATTGACCAGCTATTTCCCAAAGTTTCGGCTAGGATGGGGAGAAATTTGGCTACTAGTTCTTCGCTGGGGGCTTCCATTGCGTCGAAATGCTGGCGGGCTAGATTGACGACTTTTGGGATTGCACTAACCTGACTTGGAGAAGCTGTAATCTGACTTAACCAATTCACTATTTGCTGAGGATCAAGTACATCTTTAAAAGCTTGCGAGAAACCGAGCATGGCCTGACTTGAATGCTCCTTGATGGGGAGCTCATAATAATGACACCATGCAAATGGCACAGTATTAGCACCTAATAATTTAGACTGATCTTTAATCAACCCTTGTTGTGCTTCATCCGCATCCGCCATAAATGTAGGCCAAAAATTAAGGAGGACGCGGAGGTCTTCGGCGGTCGTGCCATTTGCAAAGGTTGTTGTACTCATGGGGCCATCTTAATAATTTTTTTACGCTTAAAATACATCAATATAGCAAACATTGGCGAGTTATTGCTATGTGACAAGAGTCATGATCTATATCATAAAATGATGAATACATATTCTGTGATAAATTTCATGCAGGGCTAATTTATTTCATTCGGCAAAGAGAATGGCAAATCTAGCTGACGAAACACACCCTCACTAAATTGCCTTAGCAATGTAAAAATAAAGTCACTTTCAACAGACCAAGCAAATGCAAGCTCCCCACGAAGCTTAGGAACATCTGCAAGATTCAGCCTACCTTGAGAAAATCTATATAGTTCAGAACGCAAACGCCGTTTTTTTTCTCTGCCAAGAGATACTTTTCCAGTTGGCGTTAAAACTAATCCGACTAGAACACGGCGATAGGATCGTGAAATAGAAACTGTTTTCTGTTCATTTATGACTAGACGAGGATAAACAAGATTATTGCAAATATCATATATGTTGGTTGTAATGACTGACAAAACCTCCTTCTTATTAGTTGAAAAAGCGAGATCATCTGCATACCGACTATATGTGACTTTTTGATCCCTACAAAGCTTAGTGACTACCTTGTCAAAGGTATACAACATGGCATTTGATAATAGTGGAGAGCTGGGGGCGCCAATTGAA
This sequence comes from Candidatus Nitrotoga sp. HW29, assembly GCF_924101635.2. GTDB lineage: Bacteria > Pseudomonadota > Gammaproteobacteria > Burkholderiales > Gallionellaceae > Nitrotoga. The sequence goes on from NZ_CAKMAA020000066.1 coordinate 5,163, forward strand.
AGGCATAGCTTCCCATCTGTCTTATTCCGCCAGCAAACCAACAATCCAATTAGGCGAGTGTCTTCAGGCGATACTTTTCGATATTCAATAAGGTATCTGTGCACATCTTCCGCAGATATTGATGGGAAAAAGTTTTTAAAATCCATTTTTAACAGGAATTTTTTTTTCGCATGCAACGAGGCATGATCAGCAATTGACCTACCTTCTCGATAAGCTGTTGCAGCTTTATTTATGGGAAAAGTTGAGAGTATGTCGCTCATCAGCCAGCGTTGAAGAAGCTTTATCTCAGGTGATGGCTGCGCAATTGTTCGGAACTGATTTGACTGGCGTTTCGGGATTTTATAAACCTTGTACCTATATTGCGCAGTCGCAATTAAATATTTAAGCTCACTAGCAGAGAATGGTAGTTCTCTTAACATTCTGTCGAAAATGCTCATTTCTTTGCTCCCGCTTTACGGGATGAATTAAGCAAACTTTTTCGATACGGGTCATTCTTTATTTCATCCCAAGCACGAGCTATAGTCGTTGCTCTATTATAGGGGGACGCTGCAACACAGGATGTGTAATCGACATATTCATCTTTAAAGTTTAGAGGTTGATAATATTCAATGCCGCCGTAGTGTTTGCGGGATATCAATCTTATTTTTTCGAGCAAAAAAAGAAGTTGATTTAACCTCGGATATTTCATATCTACTAAAAAATGCGATGCCAAAAGTTGAAGTTCACTTTTATTGAGAACTGAGAATAGATTGATGAAATCGAGGATGAGTATAATTTGGTGCTGTAGATTGCTAACATCAAACCTCTCTTTTTTGGATTTTATGGAGAGTATTTTTTTATCGAGCATTTCAATGATGACGTGGACGTGATCAACAAGACGCTCAGGTCTTAATTCTGGAATTACGCATATACAATTACTATGATTTTGTGTTTCTTGGATGCTTCGAAGAGGGCCAAAACTAATAAAAGATTTTGTCGGATGATAATTCTCTGTAACGACGACAAGGAGTCGTTCACTAAGGGATGTGATTTGCGAAAATGCACCAAGCTCTGCAATAGAACCTGGGGATTCAAGAAAAATCAACACTGCACTTGTTAAAAAACCGAGATCCTTTTCAAATAATAAAAGATCTGAATATACTGAAGAATCGTTCCAGTCGTTATAACTCTCAGGAACTAACAATAGTTCTTTGAGGTCAGGACGTTTATCTAGTAGCCACCAGTAAAAAGCGTCCCTTTTGGATTTTGGCTTAGCACAACGTCTTTTCAATGAAATAGAACTGCCGAATATAGCAATGAACTCTGGAAAAGAAATGACAGTCGCCTTGTCAGGGGCGACTGTCAAAATAAACTCATTAATTGCTTTTAACGTCATTGATAGGGCTCAGTTACCTAAATTACAGGCACGAAGAAGGTCACGGGCCCAAGCGAGTGACAACGGAGCCGATTGGGCGCGGGGCCTTCTTCGTGCCGTCGATGTCACACAATCATTTGCTGTCTGGCGATTCGCCCGACAATGGATTATTAATTAAACTAATAACCACAATACGCGTAACTGAGACGCTTCGATTATGTGTCTGATGCCATGAGATTGCAATGACATTTCTGAATGTAGAGTGGTGAAGTGTGTCTCAGTGATGACCAGCACCATAAAGGCAAGCTTTTCGATTTTTTATTCAGTTATCATGCGCGTAACGGTATCACTTCCGCGCCTGCTTCCACTTTGGCAAGATAGTCCGCCCACTGTTGCATGATGCCACGCCGCTCTTCAAAATAAGAAGTCCGCACGTATGCCGCTGCCGTCTGGTTCACCAGAGCATGCGACAGCATCGCCTCTAGCACTTCCCAGCGATGCCCCATATCACCCAGCACGGTGCGCGCCAAGCTCCTGAAGCCATGTCCGGTCATCTTACCTTTGTAGCCGATTGTCTCAATGATTTTCAATACCGTGTTTTCGCTGATGACCTTGCCCGAATAATTGCGGTTCGGAAATACATACTCACCTTGACTTGTAATAGGTATTAATCCGCGCAAAATTGACACAGCTTGAATGGATAGCGGCACAGCATGATCTTTGCGCTTATCGCCCTTGCCCTTGCGTCCAACTTGTTCCGCAGGAATAACCCAGCATCCAGCGTCTAGATCGAAGTCCTTCCACTTGGAATAGCGTACTTCGCTTGTGCGGGTTGCCGTCAACATCAGTAGACGTAGAGCAGATATGGCGATGGGCGAGACTTTATCCATATCCTGATAGGCGGTTATAGCGCGCAGGAATGTGGACAGTTCTTCAATTGGAATGCAATTGAAATGCTCTACCTTTGGCCTGTCAACCAATGCCATGCGGATTTCTGCTGGATTGTATTTAGCCCTACCTGTGGCGATTGCATACTTAAATATCGCGCCAATTGACTGAAGCAAACGATCCCGTGTCTCGAATGTGCCATGTTCCTCTATAGTCCGCATGATGCCGACTAATTCCATCGGCTCAATCTCAGCTATCGGGCGATGACCGATGACGGCAAAAGCGTATTTTTCCAAGTTGCCAAGCCATTGCTTCGCGTGTCCGGGTGTCCACATCGGGGACTTAACCTTGTGCAATTCGGCAGCAAGGGTTGCGAAGCTGTTGTCGCTGGAAACCTGCAAAGCTCTGTGGCTTGCCTGCTTCGCTTCCTGCTTTACCGCGCTGGGGTCAGCCCCGTTTGCCAGCAGCTTGCGTGCCTGTTCGCGCCGTTCCCGTGCTTCAGATAGGGTAACGTCTGGGTAGACACCGATTGCCAGAAGTTTTTCTTTTCCGCCGACACGATATCTTAACCGCCAGTACTTGCCGCCGTTCGTATGAACCAACAGAAACAACCCGCCGCCGTCCGTTAGCTTGTAGGGCTTATCCGTAGCTTTAGCCTTCTTTATCTCCATCTCTGTTAGCGGCATGACGTGTCCTTTGAAGTAACAGCGCGGGTTGCATCAAGGAAGGTGCGAAGTTCGCTTGTTTCAATCGGGGTTAATGCGATGTAGCGAGAACCGAAACGAAAGGCAAGCGCGCCTTCGTTGTCGAGAATGAAACGGGTTGCGGCAATCTGTCTAGCTTCGTCGGCAATCTGCGCGTCCTTTTGTGCCAGTCTCTCAGCCTTCTGCGCCTGCTTAACCTCCGCGGGGTCTATGCCATCAGCCAGCAGCTTGCGTGCTTCATCACGGCGTATACGTGCATCTTCTAGAGTCACGTCTGGATATACGCCTAATGCAAGCGTTTTTTTCTTTCCGCCGAAACGATAGGACACGCGCCAATACTTTGCACCATTAGGCATTACAAGCAGGAACATGCCTCCGCCGTCTCCCATCTTGTATCCTTTGCCCTTAACCTCAGCCTGCGTCGCAATAAGCTCTGTCAGTGCTGCTTTTATATCCATTTTTTTGCTCCTGCGGGTACATTGCAAAAGATAGATTACCATGTATCCGCAAATGTACCCACAAAAAACAGAGCTTCGCTGAGATCGCCTGATACCGCTTGGGCGTTAAAAAACCCGCCAAAGCTATATGCCATGCGGGTTTGAGAGATTATTTGAGACAGATTAATAACGAGTTCTGGCGGAAGCTGTGAGATTCGAACTCACGGAACATTGCTGTTCGGCAGTTTTCAAGACTGCTGGTTTAAACCACTCACCCAAGCTTCCCGATTTGAATACTTCACTAGGCATGCGACTGTGTCACAGCATAACTAAAAAGCACTTGTTAAAGTTACCCACGTAGGAAGTGGACGCATGATACCCGAAATCCTCTACTAATTTAAAGTCACTTTTCGTCTATCACACATTAATCAACACAAACATTGCAACTTTTCTCCTGCTTCGATACTCTTACATACGTTGTTAACACACTTTCTGGAGAAAATACCATGCAATACCAAACCATTTCGCAACCAGGCACGCTAGGGCTGGAGCAAAATAAAGTCCTGCGTAACACCTATATGATGCTGGCTCTCACTATGGTGCCTACCATCATGGGAGCCTTTATCGGCACATCCACTAACTTTTCGTTCATGGCACAGAATCCCATCATGGCTCCGCTGCTGATGTTCGCCGTAATGATGGGTATGCTGTTTGCCGTCTCTGCGTTACGTAACAGCGTATGGGGTATCGCCATGCTGCTGGGCTTCACTTTTGTCGCGGGTGTCTTCCTTGGGCCAATTCTGCAACATGCCCTGCATCTGCGAAATGGCGCCCAACTTGTGGGCATGGCTGCTGGTGGAACCGGGCTGATTTTCTTTAGCTTGGCGACCATCGCTTCTGTCACCAAAAAAGATTTCAGCTTTATGGGGAAATTTCTGTTTATTGGCTTGGTTTTACTGGTAGTCGCTTCACTGGCCAATATCTTTTTTGCCATTCCCGCTTTATCGCTAACTATCTCGGCGATCGCTGTAATGCTCTTTTCAGCTTATATTCTTTATGACATCAGCCAGATCATACATGGTGGCGAGACCAACTATGTCATGGCAACCATGTCGTTATATTTGAATATTTATAATATTTTCGTGAACCTGCTAAGCCTGCTGATGGCCTTTAGTGGTGAACGCGATTAAAGGCTAATGGCCTTAACTCAAAAAAGCGGCGCAAGCCGCTTTTTTTATGCGTCCGACAGAGCCGTACTCGCTTGAAGGTAAAAATCTTCTTCAATTTTTCTAAATAAAACAGATGCCATGATACAGCGATTCATAACTTATTGTCATGCCAGAAGCATTTGGAGCTTGGGTTGTATTCTTGTTTTAGGTTAGAATTCACTCCATTTTGTAATCTAGGTATAGGAATCCGTGGCATTAATTGTTCAAAAATATGGTGGTACTTCGGTAGGCAGTCCGGAACGCATTAAAAATGTAGTGCGTCGGGTAGCTAAATACAAAGCACTCGGGCATCAATTGATCGTTGTGGTTTCCGCCATGAGCGGTGAGACCAATCGACTTATCGGGTTGGCAAAAGAGATGCAAGCTCAGCCTGATCCACGTGAGCTTGATATGGTAGTTTCTACCGGTGAGCAGGTGACCGTCGGTCTAGTATCAATGGGGCTGATTCAAGAAGGCCTAAAGGCTAAAAGCTACACGGGCGCGCAAGTCAAGATTATCACCGACAGCGCATTCACCAAAGCACGTATTCTTAGTATAGATGAGCAAAACATTCGCGCCGATTTAGCAAACGGATACGTGGTTGTAGTGGCTGGATTTCAAGGCGTAGACAAAGAAGGGAACATTACCACCTTGGGACGGGGCGGCTCCGATACTACTGGAGTAGCTATTGCCGCAGCGCTTCACGCCGACGAATGCCAGATTTATACCGATGTTGATGGCGTATACACGACTGACCCTCGCATGGTGCCGGAAGCACGCCGCCTCAAGACCATTACCTTCGAGGAAATGCTAGAAATGGCCAGTCTCGGTTCTAAAGTATTACAAATCCGCGCAGTTGAATTTGCCGGAAAATACAGGGTTAAACTGCGCGTGCTATCAAGCTTCGCGGAAGAAGGCGATGGTACGTTAATTACTTTTGAGGAAGACGATAAGATGGAACAGGCGATTATTTCAGGTATAGCCTTCAACCGTGACGAAGCCAAAATCACCGTTCGTGGCGTACCGGATAAACCGGGCATTGCTTACCAGATACTGGGGCCGGTAAGTGAAGCCAATGTTGACGTGGACATGATCATTCAAAACGTCGGTGTGGATGGTTCCACTGATTTTTCATTTACCGTGCATCGCAATGAGTTCGATAAAGCGATAGATATTCTAAAAAACAAAGTACAAAATCACATTGGTGCACAAAATGTAGTGGGTGACAATAAAACGGCTAAAGTATCGGTAGTAGGGGTCGGAATGCGCTCACACGTCGGCATCGCCAGCAAAATGTTTCGCACCTTAGCGGAAGAAGGAATTAATATTCAGATGATTTCCACTTCAGAAATTAAAATTTCTGTTGTGATCGATGAAAAATACCTGGAGCTGGCTGTGCGCGTGCTTCATAAAGCATTTGATTTGGACCTAGAGTCCGCATAATCGCGAGTATGTCTTGTAATTAAGTTTACACTTAACTTCATGATTAATAATGCGTTGTGTAAACCAGATAAAACATGGCCTATTCTCGCGAGGGTAACACTGACTAGGCCGCGCGCGCAATATAATCGGATTCTCGATTGTTATCAGGTTACTTTGCGAATGAAATAAAAGTTAAATGTGGCAACATCGCAGCGGCTAGCCTTTCCGCTTAACAAAAAAGTAGCGTCCGAAATTTCCCACAAAAATTAACTTTTGGATCAGTAAATCTTCATGCTATCAATAACGAATATATGACCGGAATAAACGAATTATTGCAGGCACAACCAACACTTTTATCTTACTTTTTAACATATCTGCGCTGAAAGCAAGATTTTTCTTTAAAATTTTTCTCAATGACCCACGCGATCCAGCCAAAATTGCAATTAATGCTATGCCAATAAGATAGGGATGATGCATTAGAAGTTTAAAAGTATGGCTTCGTGGAAATGCTTCTAAATCACCAGATAAAACCGCTGAATTCTCAGTATTAGAAAATTTCTGAATAAAATTATTTCGATAGTTGCGCCGATTTTCTTCCATTCGATCCAGTAGAATTTTTTTTTGCTCTTCGAGAGACAATGACATTGTCATATCGTATCCTTTACCAGCTGTGCATCTTTCTCTAATTCAGTGCGTAACGTTTCAAATGGAGATATCGGACGTACTCTACTCTGATTTACCAAGAAAACCCCACAGGCTGACAATGCATATAAAGCCACGACACTCCATGCAGATGCCACACGGTATGGGGTCTCCCAATAACTCACGATAATAGCCACACCTAAAAAAATCAGGCTTAACAATGCCAACAAAAACAAAACAACATAACTCATCATCTGGGCGCTAAAGTAATGCCATTGGATCTTCATTAAGATCGGCACCAATTCCATATAATCGCCCATACGATGACGCACAATTACGCCAAGTTGTTTCGCATTTTTGATTTTTTCAAACATAACATTTATCTCAACTTAAAAATTTAAGTGTTCTGCAGTGAATCAAATTAGCGCTTTGAAATTAACAGACCCAGTAAAAAACCAATTGCAGCTGCATACCCCACTGCTTGCAAAGGATTTTCTTTTACATATCCTCTGGAGCAATCAACTCCATCATTGAAATGCTTGCGCGCATCAGCCGCCACTATTTTCGCAACTTCTTTTGCAGATGCCATTTTTGTCATCAACCTTTCCTTAGCCTCTTCCAAATCAATATCAGATAAGCTGGGTATCCGAGAAATCAAATCATCTAAATCAGCCCGCAAATTGGACATTTCATTACTGGCGGCTGCCCCTACTTGCTTTCCAGCAGATTTTGTAGCGTCCACAACATTGCCTACAGCCGTTCCAGTCCGTTGAGCCATATTTTCTGCGGCTGCCACTGCACCTTCTACTTTATTTGAAATTGTATTCTGCATAGCTAACTCCTTATATTTTATTAGTGATGAAATTTACGACAAAAAAGCTGGAGTCGAGTATCTTAACATTCATTAATTTCGGTCTGTGCGCTGGCACACATATATTCAATGCTAACTGGAAATATGTAGTACATCAAAACACATATATTTTGGGATAGCCATCACAATATTACCCAAGAGTTTATAAATGTAAAAAATTATTTCTTGTTGTTTATCTTGTACTCGCCACATTAAAATCTACAATACCCATATCAACTATTCATGCTTGGCAATTTCTTCCAGCCGAATTCTTCGCTCAGACAATTCCTGTAATAATTGTTCCGCCAAATCACCCATTGGATCGCCACCTCTTAATTCAGCTCTTTCAATTGTGACTTTAAGTTTATAAATATCCGATTGTCTTTTTTCTTGCAATTCTTGCTGAATTTCATCCATGCGACGACGTAATTGCCCCGTACGACGGATAATTTTCAAGATTTTTAATTCCACACCCTGATCAGCAATTAACTCGGGGTCTTCAATTTCTTCCTGTATCGCAGGATCCTGAATGAACTCCAGCACCAGTTTTTCAATAGCCTGCTGGTCACCGCGCTCATAAGCAAGGTTCACCTTAATCATCAATCCATGACGACGCAAGCGCTCGGGTTCCGTGGTGGCGCGATCGGGATGCATCATCATGGCGGCACGCCGAAATGCTTGCTTAAGTTGCGGCGTAATAACCAGTGGGGGAGGAGGTTGAGCCTCTATCAAACCCGCTTCTTCGGCTGACTTTCTAGCCTGCTCTTGCGCTGCTTGTGCATGAATTTGAGCAGCTGCATCATCAGGAGATAAACCCGCCTGTGCATTAGCAATTTGTGCGTCCAGTTCATCTAGCTGAGCGTAAAATTTTCCAACCATTTCATAATAGCGGCGCTGAAACTGTGCTGTTTCTGTTTTGGCTGTTTCCAATTCCAATTCAGCCGAAATAACCTGCTCTGCAAGCTTAGCCTGATCGCTCACCAAACGGGTAAGCTCCTGGTCTAAAGTAGGCTTCATTCAGGTGTTTTCCAACTGAGCGTGAATTCGTTAAGTTGCTCCCACGCGGCGAGATCTATTTTCTCTCTAGTGCCGATCCCTAATTCTTTTAATTGCTCCAACGCTCTAGTTTCGCCTTGCTGTCCGGCCTTACGATACCAGAACGCGGCCTGCTGTTCATCCCGTGTAACACCTTGGCCGTTGTTGTACATTAATCCCAGACTGAATTGCGCTTCTGCGTGTCCTTGCTCCGCAGCCTTTAAAAACCAAAATACAGCCTGTTGATCGTCCTGTATAACACCCTGGCCGTTACCATACATAATTCCTAACGTGTATTGCGCTTGCATATCTCCCTGCTCTGCAGCCTTTAAAAACCAAAATACAGCCTGCTGATCGTCTTGAGTAACGCCCAACCCATTGTTATACAAAAAGCCCAGATTTAATTGTGCCGTAACATGCTTTTGTTCTGCGGCTTTACCATACCAGAATGCGGCCTGTTGATAATCCTGTGTAATACCTTGACCTTTCTCATACAAGAATCCCAGATTAAATTGAGCCTCCACATTCCCCTGTTCTGCAGCTTTGTCATACCAAAATGCAGCCTGTTGATAATCCTGGAGTACGCCTCGCCCTTTACTGAAGGAGGCTCCCATTGCATATTGTGCCCTCACATGTCCCTGTTTAGCGGCCTTGAGACACCAAAACGCGGCCTGCTGATAATCCTGTATAACGCCTTGACCTTTACTGTACATAGTGCCTAGTTCATATTGCGCACGCGCATGTTCCTGCTCTGCCGCCTTCATGTACCAAAACTTGGCCTGTTCATGGTCTTGCTCGGTCAATTGACCGCTGTTGTGCATTGCTGCCAAATTGAATTGCGCTCGCGCAAATCCCTGTTCTGCAGCTTTGCGATACCAGGACAAAGCAAGTTCGTAGTTCTGTTTGATACCCTGACCTTTCTCGTACATATACCCAAGAGATTGTTGCGCCCATGCATTTCCTTGCTCTGCCCCCATGTGGTACCAAGACATGGCCTGCTCATAGTCTTGTATAACTCCTTGCCCGTTGTAGTACAGGGTACCCAGAGCATAATGTGCTCGCGTATGTCCTTGTTCTGCAGCCTTGAGATACCATAGTCTTGCCTGCTGGTAATCCTGACTAATTCCCTGCCCGTTGTAATACATTGCCCCCAGATTATATTGCGCCTGCTCAAGCCCCTCTTCTGCCGCCTTCTGGTACCAATAGAGCGCCTGCTTGTAATCTGCATTAACCACTTCACCAAGCCAATATAGCCTACCCAAGTCATTCCATATTTCAGGGTCATTTTGATTTTGGTTGGCTATACACCAGTCAAAAGCCAGCCTTGCGTAATGCTGGGCGTGTTCTTTGTGTACGGGAAAACTTCGCCCACCATCGTGAAGAAGAGATAAAGGCAAATAGGCTTTGCCATACTGTTTATCCGCCAATTGCTTGAAAGCATCCAAAGCATCTTTCAGATCGTCTAGATCACTGCGTGTCCAGACGATACCAAAACCTGATTTATCGCCCAGCTCTGTAATATGGTTATAAACATCCCGTGCTTGGCGATAAAATGCATCGAGATCTTCTGCCAGTGAGGGATCTTTGCTACTCATAACGGCCGCCATCCCTCGCGCGACAAGACTGCCACGTTGCCCCATATGCACCACAACTTCCTGAGTGATTACTTTGGCGGGATAATTTTTTCGTTCGGTCATACGCATTTACTCATCTGGTGTGCACGCCTTTAATACGTGGACTGATTACTCATGAATAATTATTTTTATATGACTTCTAATCAAGATTAACTCATAAAAATTTTAAAGACTTACATTGATCAACAAGAATCACTTACGGTAATTATCGACACAAATCAAACATGTAATATCTATATTTGAATGGCCATGTGATTATCATTGATAAAATTCAATTTTTCCTGTGTGAGTGTCATACATGCCGCCCACAATCGCTATCTGGTATTTTTCCAGCATCTCTCGTAGAACTTCACTCCGGTGTTTAATATTAGCGATTGTCAGGAATATATTAGTCATGGCAACTTTCTCTACAAATTCTGAATTTTTAGAATTACGATCGGTTATTGGCTCGCGAACACGCGCCACTGCTAGCTTAAGTTTGTTAACTAAAGCGGTAAAGCTACCAAACTTGATATCGTCGCATGCGGCCATAATCGCGCCACAGCCGCTATGTCCTAACACAACGATTATTTTCGCTCCGGCGACTTTACACGCAAACTCCATACTACCCAGAATATCTTCGTTAACTATATTGCCTGCTATCCGAATGCTGAAGAGGTCGCCTAAACCTTGATCGAAAACAAGTTCAGCCGATGTCCTGGAATCGATGCAGCTCAAAACTACTGCAAAAGGGAACTGCCCTTCTGAAGCATCTTTTAATTGCCCCAATAAATCGCGATTAACAGTACGATTTTGTGCAAAACGATCATTTCCCTCTTTCAGAATTTGAAATGCCATCTCCGGCGTAAGCGATGCTTGAGTTTCCTTGGTATGCGTTCTCATTTATGGTTTCCTCTAAATAAATACCTTACTGAACTTCAACTCGATGAAAACACCATACATTACAATGTGTGGCGTATTAATTCAATTTTCAACTATTAATCCGATCAGTAAAATTTGAAGTTTTCATACGGCATATTTTACGCGAAGATCCTGGAAGTTTTTCGACACCCTCAGATAGTTGCTTCAATGTTTGCATTTACTCTGGAAGCACTGATTAATTTGCGTTTCCGCGAAATTTTGAATTAATCAGCGTCTCCCTCTGTTAACACGGTCTTCATTTTTGGTCGGCCTTTGTGAATTAATACCCAACATTTAAGTCTGTATTCATTGCTACAACCGATACCTCAGTGCAAGTTTTACAGAATATTAACATCCACTCAACTTACCTCAGTATCAATGGTCACGATGAGGTCAAAGTAATAAAAAAACCTAACAATTCATCTTTAGTACGGTTTGGTTAAACGCTGCAATATTGCAACCTCCATTAAAATTAGTTGTGCTTTAATCCATTTTTATTCTAATTTGTCCGGTCTTGGTACACCTAAAGTAACGACAATATGACGTATCAGCCAACGAAGAGTAAAATGCACCTTTAGTATAGATAGTTGATTACGAATGTCCATTCAGTGGTTTCCAGGTCACATGGTTTCGGCACGCAAAAAGGCAGCCGAAACCATGGAGCGCGTCGATATGATAATAGAAGTGCTGGATGCACGCGTGCCGGAAGCAGGCAGCAATCCTGTCATTAAAGAACTGCGCTTACATCGGCAGCGACCCTGCCTGAAAATCCTTAATAAAGCCGATCTGGCGGATCCGGCTGTTACCGCAGCTTGGCTGAACTTCTACAATGAGCAAAAAGGAATCAAGGCCGTAGCACTAACCTGTAAAAAACCAGGCGATGTCGCAAAAATTCCCGGTTTGTGCGAAATACTTGCCCCCCATCGTAATAACAGTCTTAAGCCATTGCGCATGATGATCATGGGCATCCCCAATGTAGGAAAATCCACACTGATCAATACACTGCTGAAGCGTCGGGTAGCAGCTGTAGGCGACGAGCCGGCAGTCACTAAAAACCAGCAAGGGTTCGATCTGAATGAACGAATGACGCTGATCGATACGCCGGGGCTAATGTGGCCGAAAATTGAATATGACAGCGACGGGTTCATGTTAGCCGCAAGCCACGCGGTCGGACGAAATGCCATAATAGACGAAGAAGTAGCCAGTTTCCTGGGTGACATTTTACTGGCATACTACCCCAATCTGCTTACAAATCGTTACGGGCTCTCCGTTGAAGGTCTGGATGGTGTGAGCGTTATCGAAGCAATCGCAAAGCGGCGCGGTTACCTGCTCAAAGGCGGTGTTCCAAACCTGGGAAAAGCGGCTCTCATGCTGCTACAAGATTACCGCACTGGCGCACTTGGACGCATTAGTCTGGAAACACCGAAAAGCCGCGATATAATGTTAACCCAACAAGCATTTATTAAAGCAAAGGAACAAGCTTAAAATATAACCAATTAATGTAAGTAGCAATCCCAACAATTCTTTTGTCCGTCATGCTGCCGTGGAAAGCCGATCTAACCAATAGTTGAATCTTCTTCCCCGTCCAGTTGTATCAGTATAGTTGTATCAACATAGTTTTATTTCTATAGGTCACCACCCGTGCAGTTAAACAAACTTTACTTATTCATTTTTTCCGCTTGCATTGCGCTTTCCGCAATGTCTGCGGTTCATGCAGAAGAGAACGTTTTTTTGAATAGCACGCTCGATACCTTACCAACTGATTCCACACCACAACCATCCCCGGTTTCTGATAATCCCGAACTGATACTTACCGTCGATCCTAACCTTTCTCAAAACGATTTATGGCAACGTATTCGTAATGGTTACGCATTGCGCCAATTAGATAGCCCGTTGGTAGCGAGCCACGAACAATGGTACGCAAAACGTCCGGACTATATGCAACGAATGACCGAGCGTGGACAGCGCTATCTCCACTTTATTGTGGAAGAAGTTGAGCGGCGCGGGATGCCCTCGGAAATCGCACTGCTCCCCATGATCGAAAGCGCATTTAATCCGGGAGGCTATTCCACCGCGAGTGCCTCTGGTATCTGGCAGTTCATCCCATCTACCGGCAAGCATTTTGGCATGCAACAAAATTGGTGGTATGACGGACGGCGCAATATCATCAGCGCGACCCTCGGCGCGCTCGATTACCTGCAAAAGCTGCATGGCATGTTCGGCGATTGGGAATTGGCACTTGCCGCTTACAACTGGGGCGAGGGTGCCGTACAGCGAGCACTCGCATCTAACCGCAAACTCGGTCTGCCGGCAAATTACGCCAGCCTGAAAATGCCATCCGAAACACGCAACTATGTACCCAAACTGCAAGCAATAAAAAATATTATCAGTGATCCGGCCAACTTCGGCCTGGCTCTACATCCCGTTCCCAATCAACCGTATTTCGTTGCGGTCAGTACGTCAAAAAATATTGACATGGAACTTGCCGCAGGATTGGCGGATGTTACGCTGGATGAATTTCGCGCACTGAATCCCGCCCACAACCGTCCGGTTATCCTGCAAGAAAACTCGGAAGTACTATTATTACCCGTAGACAAAGTGGAAACCTTTCGCGCCAATCTGGCAAGTAATAGCCTGCCACTCGTATCATGGCAAATTTATAAAAGCAGGAAAGGAGAGCGAATAAACGGACTCGCGGCACGCTTCGGCCTGTCACCGGAGACATTTCGATCCATCAATGGCCTGTCAACAAAACAACTTAAGGTAAGTACCGGGCAGATGCTGCTGGTACCTCTTAATGGTCAAAGTGCAAAAAATGAATTCGTGGCATTTAATTCTCACCCTGCCCTTGCCAGCCACTTGCCTGGAAACACTATTAGATACACGGTTCGTAAAGGTGACACGCTGAGCGCTATTTCCCGCCGCTACAAGGTAAGCGTGGAAAAACTGCAAAGCTGGAATAACAATATAAAAACACTCAATTCGGGTCAACACCTCTTCATCGTAAAACTCGATAAATCACCTCACATTTCCAGAGCTGATAAGAACCGCAGCAAACTTGGCATGAACAGCAAAAAAACGAAAAAATTTATGTACAAGACACAACGCATTGCTCAATATCCTTAACATTTCCTTCTCTACCATTTTTTTACCTTTCGTTAGCAATTCAGCATTCACTTGTATCGCAGATAGTAAGGCCACACCTTTAGCATGAGGATGTCGTGTGTAGATCAAGCGACGAATCACACCGAAACCAAAATATCGCATTGCGACTCGGCCAGAACATGCTTTGTGACGCTGCCGAGAAATAGTTCTTCGAGCATATTGACTCCGTGCTTACCCATCACAATCAAGTCACAATTCAATTCTTGTTCTTGCTCAACGATACGCAAAGATGGATCACCGTGCAGCACGATAAGCTGAGCAGCATTCAACGGTAGCGAAGTTTCCTTGATCAAGGCAAACAGTTTTTGGGCGGCCTCCTGCTTGGCAATAATACGATAATGATTGACGGTATCTTCGTCGACGCTGACATATCGCAAGTATCCTTCGAATGGAACTTCAAAAACATGCAGCAATACAATATCGGCATTCGGGGCGATGGCCCGTGCATGTTCAATGGCTTGCGAGGAAGAAGGGGAGAAATCTACGGGTACGAGTAGCGTCCGATAGGGCTCATGAGCAGGCTGTTTGACGACCAGCATGGGACGTTTCGTTTCATTAAGCATTCTTTCAGCGGTTGAGCCCAGCAACAGATGCCGTATGAAACTCTCGCCGCGGGCACCACAAACGATCAGATCCGCCGCCATCGCACCCGGCTCCTTGGACAATTCCGCAAGCAAGGAACCACAGACGACTCGCGTGCCCGCAGACACGTTGTAGCGCTTAAGTAGCGCCTCGGCCAGCTCGCGTAGTTTCTCTCGCGCGGCATTGAGTACCCACTGCTGTTGTTCTTCCGGCGTTTCCAGCATGAGCTGCCGAAGTCTTTCCAGCGGTGCGAGGTTGGCCACATGGAGCAAGTCCAAAGATGATCCCGTTTCCTGACACACCAAGGCCGCGCGTTCGGCAGCATGGCGAGCTGGCGCTGACAGGTCGGTTGCAGCTAAAAGACGTTTAAGTAGCGCGATGACTATCTCCCTTTCGCTCGAACACCGCTCACTCCTACCTTGGAAAGTTAAATTACTCCCGGCAAAGCCGGGGATTACCTCGGTGAATTACGTAATTTTTACTCCGCTGCCAGATAACAATGCACGCGGTGTGTGGTACTCACTAGGGTCTCAGTTGGATACACTTCGCGACATTTCGCCATGACTTGTGCGCATCGTGTGTGGAAGTGGCAGCCCTGCGGTGGATGTGAGGGAGAAGGCATTTCCCCAGGCAGACGAACAGTTTTCATACCCTGACCATCTATTCTCGGCACTGCGGACAGCAAGGCTTGAGTATAAGGATGTTTAGGGGCGTGCAATACTTCCTTCACCGTTCCGCGCTCGACAATACGTCCCAAATACATCACATATACCTCGTGTGCGAGATATTCCACCACCGCCAGATTATGCGAAATAAATAGGTAGCTTAATCCTAATTGCTGCTGCAATGATTTTAGCAAATTTAAAATTTGCGCCTGCACCGAAACATCCAGCGCACTGGTCGGTTCATCGCAAATCAGCAAATTCGGATTAACTGCCAGCACCCGGGCGATAGCGATACGTTGCCGCTGCCCACCGGAAAACTCATGCGGATATCGCCACTTGGAAGTTTTCTCCAATCCAACTTGTTCCAACAATTCATCTATGCGGCGTTGTCGCTCATCACTATTTTTAGCGATAGACAATGCATCCATGCCCTCCTGTAAAATCTCCGCCACGCGCATCTTGGGGTTTAAAGATGCATAAGGATCCTGAAATATCATTTGCATCCCGGCACGATGTTTGCGCAATTGCCCCGCATTGATGCCTATAAGTTCGTGACCCGCAAAACGCACACTACCTGCAGTAGGTGTGATAAGTTGCAACAGCGCCTTACCTACCGTAGTTTTACCGCAACCGGATTCACCCACCAGCGCCAGCGTACGCCCCTCTGGAATATTTATTGACACGCCATCCACCGCTTTAACGTAACCGACCGTACGCTGTAATATGCCTTTGCGGATAGGAAAGTGAACTTGCAGGTTTTCCACTTGCAAAAGTGACGTACCCCTCCCCTCTGTCCCAACCCCTTCCCCACCTGGGGTAGGCGGAGCGTGGGAGAGAGATGCTTTCAAGTTTAATTTCTCACTTCCCATCTGCGATGTATACAGATGACATCTTACCCCATGGCCGTTTTCCAGCTGTGCCCACTCTGGCACCTGCTCGTGGCACAGCGCCCACGCTTTATCGCAGCGCGGCGCAAATCTACAAGCGGCAAGTGGCGCACCCAATGGGGGGACATTACCCGGGATGGCCGCTAATGGTTGTCCGCTGCGTTCCGCATCCGGCAATGCGGCAAATAATTTTTGTGTATAGGGATGAGCGGGGCGTGCAAACAATTGTTCACGCGACGCCTGCTCGATAATTTGTCCGGCATACATCACCCCGACCTGATGTGCCATTTGAGCGACTACGCCCAAGTCATGGGTGATCAACAACAACGCCATACCGGTTTTCTGCTGCGTATCGCGCAAAAGTTTAAGCACCTGCGCTTGTATGGTTACGTCAAGAGCGGTGGTCGGTTCGTCCGCGATCAACAACTTGGGATGTCCAGCCATTGCCATTGCAATCATCACGCGTTGTTTCATGCCACCGGAAAGCTGGAATGGATATTCAGACGCACGGCGAGAAGCATCGGAAATACCCACTTGCTCCAGCAATTCAACACAACGCGGGTGAACTTCTTTACCGCGCAGTTGCTGATGCAATATCAATACCTCGGCAATCTGATCACCGACCGTCATCACCGGGTTCAAACTCAACCCCGGCTCCTGAAAAATCATTGCCATTTGGCCACCGCGCACTTTGCGCATGGCATATTCTGGCAACGCCAAAATATCCTCTTCGTCAAGTTTAATATCACCGCTGGCGACACGTATTCCATCCGGCAGCAAACGCATCAGCGATAATGCCGTCATAGACTTTCCACAGCCGGATTCACCCAGCAACGCAAAGGTTTCACCCTGTTTAATGCTGAACGATATGTCGTCCACAATACGCGCACCATTATTCAGACGCGTCACTAACCTCTCTACATTCAGTATAAATTCCCCTCTTCCAATTTCTGGAGGAGCACTGGTCAGAGGGCGAAGTTGGTTGAAAGAGGGATCAGATTTCATGCGGCCACCTACGTCCGGTTCAAGCGCGGATCAAACGCATCACGTACCGCATCCGCAAATAGATTAGCGGCCAACACCAGCACTAGCATGAATCCGAACGCAGCCGCCAGCGTCCACCACACCATCGGCTCGCGGCCCATCTCCAGGCGCGCGGAGTTTATCAACGTACCAAAGCTCATCGTACTAGGATCGACCCCTACACCAACATAAGATAGCACCGCCTCGGCCAGTACCAGGCTGCTGAAATCCATTACCACCGCAATCAATACGATGTGCATAACATTCGGCACGATATGGCGAGTGAGAATGCGCGAAGATGAAACGCCGAATGCCTGCGCCGCCTGGATGTACTCCAACTCTCGTAACTTAAGGGTCTCACCACGTAGCAGGCGGCATAGTCCAGTCCAACTGGTCACCCCCAGAATCAGACACAAAAACAATAAGCGTAAATCTGCGCGTGCAGCAGAAGTCTCAAACCAATCGGGGTGCATCTCAATATAAACCTGCATCATTAACACTGCGGCCGCAATCAATAACACACTGGGGATAGAGCTTAATACGGTATAAATATACTGAATTACATCATCCACCCAACCCCGGAAGTATCCGGCCGCTATACCGAGCAGCAATGCAAACGGCAACATCACGAGCGTGGTGACCGTACCGATCACAAGGCCGGTGCGTATACTTTTCAGCGCGAGATACAGTACATCCTGCCCCACTTTATCAGTGCCCAACACGTGGTAAACCGCGGCCAGATTGACAGTTATACCGAGTAGCATCGCTATCAACAAAGCCGTTATCAGCAATGCTTTGAAAGGCTTGTTTTTCACCGCTCTCGTAAAGGTTGGCAGCCTATTATCCTTACTGATTTCTTCTCGTCCTGTTGATGACCAGACTGTCCTGAATCTGACGAAAAAATGAAATAACATATTACTGACTACAATCAATAACACGCCAATTAGCAACCCCTCTAAAGCTCCGATCCCTGTGCGTTTCAGCACATCGCCCAAAAGTTCGCGCTGTGGATCCACCAAATGGGCACCACCGTAACGCAAGCGCGGATAATCTCGAAGTATTTTGCCCTCCGACGTCTCCATACTTTCTTTGGCATACAGATAGGCCGCCAGTGGCGCAGAATAGGTTTTCTCGGTACGACTTTTTATGCCTGTGGCAAGTGCATCGAAGACACTTAGTACCTCCGCCGAATACACTGTCTGACCATTACTCTTCTCTGGCAGTGCAGCGCGATAGTGCATGGTGTCGAGCAGCCCCACCAACACGAATAACGACAGCAGCAGCAACGACACCATACCCACACTGTCCTTAGCCACGCGTTGCCAAGGTAGGACAAGATAGGGACGCTTCCGTATCCACAATGCCGCGGTAAGAACCGTTGCGAGCAGCACGTAGATCATCACATCTGTCCAAAGAATAACGGGCATATTACTCACCCCGGCATTGAACTCTGAAAATAGCGCGTTCTGAGCATAGAATAAAATTGAAACGTGGGCGGCTTGGTTCACACATTAAGCTCGATTTTGGCTTATCGAGTGACGCATTGCGAACAGGGAATATATTGATAAAGATGCTCATTGCAATCTTACTCGCGGGTCAACGATGGTATACGAGATATCTGTCAAAACTAAACCCGCGATATACAACATCGAACCAAGAAACACCATCGCCCGCACCACACCGAAGTCTTGCGCATTAATTGCATCTATTGTGTAGCTACCCAACCCGGGAATACCGAAGAATGATTCGGTCAACAAGCTACCCATGAACAGTAACGGTATCACTACTACCACACCGGTTAAAATCGGGATCATTGCATTCTTCAGTACGTGACGAAATAACACGCGCAATTCCGACAAACCTTTGGAGCGAGCGGTCCGCACATAATCCTTACCGATCTCTTCCAAAAAAATCGTTCTATACCAACGACTACTGGCACCGACACTACCCATTACGCCAATTAACACGGGCAGCAGCACAAACTTGATGCTATCCAACCCACTCGCATAACCCGAGATCGGCACCCAGTGCCACAATTTACTCGCCACGAACTGACCGCCAATGATATAAAACAGACCGGAGATGGACATCAGCAAAACGCATAATGATACCCCCAGCATATCCAGCGCAGTTGCTCTGAATAGTGTCATCAATAGCGCAAAAGTAATATAGATAAGCAGACCAATAAGAAAAGTGGGGAGTGCGATGGCAAGGCTAGGCATCATGCGGGTCTGGATTTCTCGCGCGACATTACGTCCATCATTGGATGAACCAAAATCAAATACAAACATTCTGGCCGACTTCTGGAAAAAAATCGTATCGCTGATTTTGCTTACGCCCTCTGCTTGGGCATTAAATAGTAGCGGCTTATCATAACCATGTTGCTGCTTCCACTTTTCGATCGCTTCAGGCGTAACACGCTTCATGCCCAACTGCATCCGCGCCATATCGTCCGCCGTGTTCACCACGAAAAAAAGGGAAAAGGTGAGCAGGTTCACGCCGATCAAAATCGGAATGGCATATAAAATACGGCGAATAAGATAGGCGATCATTAAGAGAAAACTGTAGGGTGCATTTACCCGCCATAATGAATGAGAGGCGATACATAAACATATCTATAGTTAGTTTGCCAAAGAAAATCAAGTTGCAAATTTTAAGTTAGCA
This sequence comes from Candidatus Nitrotoga sp. HW29, assembly GCF_924101635.2. Lineage (GTDB taxonomy): Bacteria > Pseudomonadota > Gammaproteobacteria > Burkholderiales > Gallionellaceae > Nitrotoga. Next base: position 25,223 of record NZ_CAKMAA020000066.1, read on the forward strand.
ACTTGCTATTTCTTTGAATGCAAGCAAAGCATTATTCACATTCTCATCACTCTAAACAGACTGGGAGGCTTGATCGACCTTCTTCAAGTACCTCTTTCAAATACCAGGTACCGCCTTGATCGTCCGCCTCTGTTCCAATTAACCTGGTTTGCCAGCTTTAGTGCAATACTGGTTTAGCCCAGCGTCCGTTTTTCTTTAATTCTTAATTAGCTTGTGCTGGAACGTCATGCTCCAGCAACAATTTTTGTCTTGCTACATCACGCGGGATGCATATCAGTTCCGAACCAACTTTCTGTTCAATTCCCTTAACTCTGGCACAAACCATTATAGGGCCTGTTGGCGTTGCTTTTGGACCGCGACACCAGCCATCAGCAGGAGTCGTTTTAAAATCTATCCATACTCCTTCAGATGCCTTGCATTCCTCAGGATCAGCAGGATAAGCGTAACTAATCAGGGGCACAATTGCCAAAGCTGTAATCGACACGACTCTAGATATTGTTTTTTCAAAATGACTCAAAATGATTCCTTCCTTTAAAAATTGCGGCAAAAAAGGTGTTACCGCGCACCTGCATATTACGCTCAAAAAACTTAAAACCTTGTCAGGCATTCTTACAAAACGCCTTGCACTTTAACACTTAATCCAAAATTATCTTTGCCAAATCGAAGGTTTGTTATCCCGGCAAAAAATACAATCATCGCGCCTCTTCTCGCTGCCGCAACACACGCCACAGCCACCAGCCCAGTAACACTGGCGCGATACCAACCAACCACAATGGCCATAGCTTGGGCTGGTTCCAGCTATTACGCAATTCATCACGCCGTGCTGCATCTATGCGCAAATATTTCACATTGTTATTTGCCATTTTATTGGGCTTGCTGTTATACAGCCAAGCATGGCGCAATACATAATCTTTAGGATGTTGTCCCCAGATCCAGGGCGAATCGCGGCGCAAAATCTCCAGCATTTCATCAATTATTTCTTGGCGCGCGGGACCATTTTCCATGTTTTTCATTTTTTCAAACAGATGATCATACTCCGGGCTATTATAATTCGAGGCGTTCTCGCCGCCCTTCACGACCTTGCCTTGCGCACCGTGCAGCAGAAATAAAAAATTCTCCGGATCAGGATAATCCGCGTTCCAGCCTAAATAAAACATCTGCGTATCCCCTTTACGCAATTTATCCTGGAAGCGGTTGTAGTCAGTATTACGCGTCACCAGTTGTAAATTAAGTTTGTCGAGTTGTTTGCGTAGCCAATCCAGCCGCGATTTACTGCCCACACCTGTGGCGGTCGTATCAAGATAGATAACCAACGGTTGTTTTGTTTTTTCATCCAAACCACCGGGGTAACCGGCTTCGGCCAGCAGCTTCTTCGCCTCATTAATTGATTTACGTTGGGGTGCACCATTGACCCAGTCATATACATAATGGTTGATACCTGCCTTGCCTTCTCGATAGCCAAAGATACCGGGGGGAATGGGCGATTGCGCGCTAATGCCACGACCGTTGGCAAAAATAGAGATAAATTCCTCGAAATCCACCGCGATAGAAATGGCACGACGCAGCTTGGTCGCACGCTCACTCGCTCCTCCCACAACCGGATCAAGCCAGTTAAAACCCATATACGAAGTGGAGGTAGCGACCGAGGTAGAAAGTTTAATACCTTGTGCTTTCATCTCGTCTGTAACGTTAGTCTCGCCGCCAACATTCACTTGTACCGCCTGATCAAAGCTATCGGAACTAATACCTGCCGCATCATAATAACCTTGTAGGAATTTATTCCAGTAGGGAATGGTTTCCTTTTCCAGACTAAACACGATTTTGCTGATGAGTGGTAGAGGCTTACCCGCATCAGCCAACAGTCCAGCTGCTTTATCCCCCGCCTCACCTTCCGTCGGATAGACTTCACCGGAAAAATGCGGATTGCGTGTCAACACCATACGCTGATTGGGATCATTTTCCGATAAATAATATGGGCCACTACCGATCGGCCACCAATCCAGAACCAGATTACGTTCGGACATTCCATTCTGCGCATAGAAGCGCTCGGCTTCCACTGGCATGGGTGAAAAAAATGTCATCGCCAACCAATAAGCAAACTGCGGATATTTACCGTAAATCTTAATACGATAAGTACGGTCATCCACTGTCTGTACCCCTTCCAGCGGATAATCATGGAGGTCAAGGAAAGTGTCAGGGCTCTTTTTTTTAGCTAGCTGCAAGGTTGCGATGTACTCTTTAAGACCGACGATGTAATCCACCATGAGTCCGGCAATAGGCGAATGTATAGTCGGGTGAGCTAGCCGTTTAATCTGGTAGACATAATCGGCCGCTTTCACTTCACGCGTACCGCTATGCGGGAAGTCGTTCAGTGCATGTATATTGCGTAAATCATTGCTTGTCAGCGCATGATATTCCAACTCCCCTTTGGCATCGCGCGCAAAAGCCGGATGCGGCTGGTAATTTAAACCGGAGCGTAAATGAATTTCGTACACACTGAATGCCACCTGATCGGCAGGCACATCATCTGGTAACAGCTGGTTATTTTTGTCCAAGTACCTCACTGTGGGCATTTCACTGGCTGCCTGCGGCACCAGCGTATAGGGGCGCTTCAGAAAATGATATTGCAGCGGCGGTTGATATATCTGCGCAAGGAATATATATTCATTCTCGCTATATGCTGACGCCGGATCGAGATGTTTAGGCCGTTCGGTAAAAGCAGAATAATAAATCGACTTACCCTGATCACTGACCGGATAGGGGTTATTCCACAAACCACCATCACAGGCCGCAAGTATCAGGAGCAGCGGTAAGTAATGTAAGTATTTCATGGCGCGAGAGTTTATCCGAAATACCGCTATCCGTGGTAAAGTTGCAATCACTTTTAAATTTATGACTGGGCAGCAAGATGAATTCAATTTGGCAAGATTATTTGCGGGAACAAGGAGCAAAAATACAAGATGGTATCGTGCAGTATTTCGGTGCCGGGCAAGGCGAACAGGCTGCTGCACAAGATAGCATCGTACTGTGTTATTTAAGTCAGTTTGGCGTACTCAAGGTTTCGGGTGAGGATGCGGAAACCTTTCTGCAAAATCTGCTCAGCAGCGATGTGCGTGAAGTCACACCATGGCACGCCCAATTCAGCAGTTTTAACAGCCCTAAAGGACGAATGCTGGCCAGCTTTCTTATCTGGCGCAAAGGAGTGCTGGATGACGCAGACAAAGCTTTTTTCCTGCAACTTCCGCTCAGCTTATGTTCTGACATCCAGCAACGTTTATCCAGATACATCCTGCGTTCGAAAGTAACCATTGAGAATGTGACCGATCAACAGATCAGTTTTGGTTGGGCAGGGGAAGGTTCAGAGGAACAACTAAAGGAATACTTAGGCTCGGTTCCGGTGGAACCCTGGGGAGCGGAGGAAGTAGGCAATCGGGTATCAGAACACAATAATACCGGTGTCATTCGTCTCGGCGAGCAACTCTTTCAAATCAATACAACTAGCGAGCACGCATTAGCTCTATGGCAAAAACTCATCGTCACCGGACGTCCTGTTGGATCTCCCTGCTGGGACTGGCTTACAATTCGTGATGGCATTCCAGTCATTATGCCGGCCACCCAAGAGCAGTTTGTGCCACAAATGGCCAACCTGGAACTAATCGGGGGCGTAAACTTTAAAAAAGGATGTTATCCCGGCCAGGAAATTGTGGCGCGAATGCAATATCTCGGCAAACTTAAGCGACGCATGTATCTGGCGCATATCGAAAACGATGTCCCTCCGCAACCGGGTGACGAACTCTACAGCGCGGATATGGAAGGTCAGGCCAGTGGCATGGTCGTCAACGCATCACCCGCTCCGGGCAGCGGCTATGACATGCTGGTAGTGGTACAGATTAGCAGCCAAAAAGACCAAACTATCCACTGGAAATCTCTGCAAGGCGCAACGCTACGATTCATGAGATTGCCTTATCCGATTTATTAACCTGAATGAAGCCATTGTTGCCGGATCAAGTGGGTTTGCTTAAATTCAAACCCATTTGCGGTGAAACCAGGGAAGAAAACGCTGCACGACTTGCCTCGACTAATACGTGAAACACTTGCGCTTGGTAACAACTTACGCAAACCCGATATGTAAAAATATTCGACTTGAACTTCAAAAATAACTGTCCAATTGCGTTACCAAACGCGCTGTTGCAATTGCTTCACATTACACGCCACAGCAGTCAAATTAACTTGCACAATCGCCGTAAGATTCTCTAATTTTAAGAAGCTGCTTGCGTTTACGCTGGGTTTCCAGCGCTACACCTGCATTACACCCCTGGCAATCGCCAATACTGAACTGCCCAAAATCACGCATGTCGATTTTTTTTACACTTTTCCGGTAATTGTCATTTTAAAATTTCCGCTCCTAACATTTACACCATTCAACATCATGTTATAAAACATAATTTATACAATACTTAGTTTTTGGCACAATTTATGCTTAAGATAACGACAGAATTACCATAACTATCTTTATATTTTTTAGCTAGCCAAAAAATATAAAGATACGAACGGTTTGTATATTAATAATAAGGAATAATAATTATGAAAAAAAACATGATCGCTGCGCTACTGGCCGTTAGTAGTATTGCGGCAACTGGCAGCGCACAGGCTAATATAATTACAGCAACTTTCCTCAATCCTATGCTGACAACTGAAATCAACCAAAGTGGTTTACTGCCATTGTTCGATGCCAGCCTTGGCACGTTGAATTCAGTCACATTAAAGCTAGTAGGTAACTCTGAAAGTACAACCAGCCTGTTTAATGGCGCTGCACAGTCTCAAACTTTTAGCTTTCAGTCACTTCTCAATTATTTCTTTACCTTTAGCAATGGTGTGTCAGTGGGAACACCGGCATTTACAACCACATTGGCAACAACTGGGGGATTCGTCACGCTTGGATCGAGTGCAGCATTAAATCTTGGAACAACCACCGATTCTGGCAGCGCAGTAGTAACTGGCCCGCTCGCTAACTTTATCGGATCTGGAAACTTCACTGTCGGTTGTACAACCCTTTCAGGCTCTTCCTTTACTGGTGGCGGCGGCAACATCAATAATAATCAGACAACAACAGCAAATTGTGGCGCGGATATTAGCTATGACTATACCCCTACAACACGTGTACCTGAACCAACTGCATTATGGTTACTTGGTGTGGGCTTGCTCGGCCTTGTTGGTGCGCGCAGAAAACTTAGCTGATCACCAACTTTAAGTTCTACTCACAAGTTAGTTGACAAAGCCACCTGCTGATATTTTGGATATTCAGACGGCTTTGTCGATTTTTTTTACACTTTTTTAATCAAAAAAACTTAGCATGACTTTTCGGCCAAATTCATGGCCAATGTACTGTAGTACCTACAACACCGCACAGAACAGAACACCTCGTGCAAATCCACCGTCGTGTGATTGATACATCGGGCGTACGCCGCCAGCATTTAAATTAATCAGTGTCTCTCTAAGCGTAACTGCATCTTGATGTGCGGTATATTAGCATCCATAAAAACTTCACCCACTTCCACAAAGTTAAAGCGTAAATAGAATGGCACCGCCTGTATTTGGGCGCCCAACGTCACCTGAGCATAGTGCTGGCTACGCGCATAATCAAGCAACAACTCCAATAGTGCACTGCCAACTCGTTTGCCACGCCATTCTGACAATACCGCTATGCGTCCAATATAGCCCTCGGGGGAAATGCGTCCGCAACCAATCGCCACACCCGTAGCACTTAATGCCAGTACATGGTGGCAGACTTCATCTAGCCCATCCCATTCCATCTCAAAAGACACGCCCTGCTCACGCATAAATACCGCCTCGCGTACCGCGCGCAATAACGATTGGCCGTTATTCCAAGAAAGCAGATGTACGCTAAAAAAATTGCTTATAACATGTGCTCCCCATCAAACAGTCATATATACACTGTAGCTCAGATGGCAATATCAACTTCGGTATTGACCGGAACAAGGTCGAACAGCTCCAGAAGATCAGTATTGCGCATACGTACACAGCCCTTGGAGCCAGGTTCGCCGAGCTTGGTGCTATCCGGTGTACCATGTATATAGATATAGCGTCGCATGGTGTCACTGACACCTAAGCGATTGAAACCCACTTCACTCCCGGATAACCACAATATGCGTGTCAATATCCAATCCCGACCTGGATACTGCGCCCCCAGTTCCGGCGTATAAATTTCACCGGTAGGGCGACGTCTAACAAACACGGTGTTGAGCGGCTGACTTGCGCCAATTTTGGCACGAATGCTGTGCTTACCACGCGGCGTGCAATAGCTGCCGAATTTCTCTCCCACTCCATTAGCGGCTGTAGAAACAGGATAGCGATGCAATAGCATGCCTGCATCATCGAGTAACTCAAGCGTCTGCGCGGCGATATGAATTTTAATTTTTATAATCTGACCTTAACGGCTGTGAACAAATCAATTGGTGGTATTTTAAGAATACCAAAATAAAGCCCCCCACAGCAAGCTACGGGGTATCAACCGCGCTTTTCAATCCATTGGTTTTCAACCAATCTTCGCTCCAAAGAACGAAGAATTGAATCCGTGAAACAAAAAATTGAGTGAAAAAGGTTAAAAGGAAGCAAACATAGCGTTTGCGGGATCAACGTTTAATAATACTTACTTCGCGGCATCACTTTCTCTTTTCCGTGCACGACGCGCAGCAAAAAAATTACTTAATACTTGCCCGCATTCTTCAGCAAGCACGCCGGCAGTTATTTCAGTATGGTGATTCAAGCGCCGCTCAGCGAACAGATTGAGTACGCTCCCACACGCACCCGTCTTAAAATCACTTGCCCCAAACACCACACGTGCAATGCGCGCATGGAACATGGCGCCGACACACATCACGCAAGGCTCCAGTGTGACGAATAGTTCACAGCCAACCAGCCGGTAATTACCCAGATGTTGCGCTGCTTCACGCAAGGCCAGCAATTCAGCATGCGCAGAAGGATCATGGCGGCTGATCGGCGCATTGCTTCCGCACCCTATAATCGCGCCATCTTTCACTACAATGGCGCCCACCGGAACCTCACCGGATAGTTCGGCTTGCCTCGCCAGCGCCAGCGCGACGCGCATGAAATCATCATCATTTTTCATTACATTAATATCTGGCGGATTCAACTCTGAAGTGCAACTTTTGTAAGCGAATTTAGGTGGCGAGCT
>NZ_CAKMAA020000067.1 GCF_924101635.2 Candidatus Nitrotoga sp. HW29
CAGAAGCCATGGCGCGTGCAGAAGCTGAAGCTGCCCGAGCGAGAGCAGAACATGAAGCCGCTCAGGCCAGAGCCAGGGCAGAAGCCATGGCGCGTGCAGAAGCTGAAGCTGCCCGAGCGAGAGCAGAACATGATGCTGCTCAGGCCAGAGCCAGGGCAGAAGCATTGGCACGTGCGGAGGCCGCACGGCTTAGAGCGGAGCAAGAAGCTGCAGAGGCCCGGTCAAGAGCAGAAGCCGAAGCTGTCCGCCTCAAGGCAGAGCAGGAAGCGGCACTCGCTAAGGCTAAAGCTGAAGCGCTAGCACGTGCCGAAGCCGCCCGCCTTAAGGCAGAGCAGGAAGCAGCGAGAATCAGAGCACAACAAGAAGCGGCGCTTGCTAAAGCAAAAGAAGAAGCGGACGCCAAAGCGCGTGCTGCAGCCGAAATGGCTCGCCTCAATGCAGAGCAAAGCGAACCAAGTTACAAAGCATTTTATCACTTGAAAAATGCGAGCCCATCATACCCGGTTGCAGCGCGTCGCATGGGTTTGCAAGGCAAGGTGATATTGAATGTAGAAGTATTGGCCGATGGTTCGTGCGGTCAAATCACTGTGGCTAAGAGTAGCGGTCACACCATGCTTGATAACAATGCGTTGGAAACTGTGAGATCTTGGCACTTTATCCCTGCCCGGCAGGATGGAGAGGCGATTAACAAGTGGTTTAAGGTACCAATTATTTTCTCTTTGAAAGATAACGAAACATGAACAATCTATTTTCCGTCGGTTCGCCTGTTGTAGCTGCCACACTGCTACTTCTTATTTTTCTATCTGTAGCGACTTGGTCGATTGCGTTGCTCAAGTTATGGCGGCAAATGCGGAATGATAAATCCAATCGTGCCTTTAGTGATATTTTCTGGGCAGCACGCGACTGGCATGCTGCGGCTGAGGTGGCGCAGCAAGGTTCAAGTGACTTGGCGCGGTTGGCGCAAGCTGGCTTTGCCGAAGTGAAAAATTTAAGTGCTGAACAGCAAGACTTGAAACATATCGGTGCGCCGCAAGACGTATTGGAACGCATGCTGCGCCAGCAGGTTGAAAATATGCAACGCTATCATGAACGTGGCCTGGCCGAACTCGCTACTATTGGATCGACTTCACCATTTGTTGGTTTGTTCGGTACGGTGTGGGGCATCATGCACGCGTTGCAAGACATAGGTACCAGCGGGTCAGCCAGTCTGGATGTGGTTGCCGGACCGATAGGCGAAGCGTTGATTGCGACTGCCATTGGTATCGCCACTGCGTTGCCCGCAGTATTAGCTTACAACTACTTTCTGCGCCGTTTGCGCGTGCAAGTAACAGAGCTGGAAAATTTTGCGCACGATTTTGTGCGGTTGGCACTTAAACATAACTTTAAACTGTGAGGTCATCATGGGAATGAGCAATTCAACGCAACAGGGAATGATGAGCGAAATCAACGTAACGCCGTTAGTGGACGTGATGTTGGTATTGTTGGTGGTCTTCATCGTGACGGCACCACTGCTTACCCCGCAGTCGCTCAAAGTTACTTTGCCCAAAACTACAACGGTAGCAGCCTCCGATTCCATAAAACTGCTTCCAGCATTGCTGACTGTAGATGCTTATGGACAGATCGAGCTGGACAACAAAGCGTTAAGTGACTCGCAATTGGCAGACGTCTTAAAACAGCGCGCGGTTGACCCGGAGTTTCAGATGAAAATTGAGGCAGACAAGGCTGTGCCTTATGGCCGCGTGGCAGAGTTTATGGCAATTGCGCAACATGCCGGAGTAACCAATCTGTCTTTTGTAACAATTCGTCAATAACGAGAACGATTGATTTGCTGAATAATCGCTTTTGCAGAGGTTGAGTTACCGTTTAATATTGTATGGACCAAGCTAGAAAACAACCAAAAGTGAGTCGCTTTTTAATTTTAAGACGTACGCGTAATATATTATTTGAAACTGTTTAATGACTAAGTCAATAGTATACCGATTACCTGATACTGCTATTTGATGATGGATGAAGTCACTTATTATTCGCGATCAGGTGGGATAAAATCACCCGGTAAATTGGAACTGTCTACCTCTGGAAAGCTCATCATGAATTTCTTACATCTAACGATATTATTTTTGTTCGCCACCATTCTTGCCGCTTGCTCTACTACTGAAAAAACGGTTGTTAAAGAGGTTCCTGGTGTATCAAAAGAATTGCCACCAGAAAATATATTGACGTCAACGCAGAGTGAGATTGAAACAGTAAGTATCACAAGGCAAGTGGATATCAAAAATATAAATGATCAAGATTTAGAGGTACGCAAACCTGCAAAAACTATTGAGTCATATCAGAAAGAAGCGGCTCAAGGGGATCGTAATGCCGAATATGCACTGGGTATAAAATATCGTAATGGCGATAATGTCGCTCAGGACTATGCTAAAGCCATAGAGTGGTTTCTGAAATCTGCTACTCAGGGCCATGCTGTTGCACAAACCATGCTTGGTAATATGTATCGCAAAGGCGAGGGTGTAGACAAGGATACTAATAAAGCCATAGAGTGGTATGAGAAGGCTGCTGCGCAGGGAGAGGCAGGTGCGCAACTTAATCTTGGCTGGATGTACCGTAATGGCGAAGGTGTTGCCAAGGATGCTACCAAAGCTGTTGAATGGTATCAAAAAGCTGCTGCACTGGGAGATCCTAGTGCGCAGTATGCTGTTGGTAATATGTATCGAAAAGGGTTGTTAGGCGTACCCAAGGATGCCGCCAAGGCAATTGAGTGGTACGAGAAAGCTGCTGTGCAGGGAGATGCGGGTGCGCAATTTATCCTTGGCGGAATGTATCGTAATGGTGAAGGCGTTGCCAAGGATGCCACTAAAGCCATAGAGTGGTATCAAAAATCTGCTGAGCAAGGATATCCTGTTGCACAAACTTTACTTGGTCATATGTATCGCAATGGCGAAGGTTCAGTCAAAAATGCAGCTAAAGCTGTGGATTGGTATCAAAAATCTGCTTTACAGGGAGATCCGGAAGCGCAGTTCATACTTGGTTCGATGTATCAAATTGGCGAAGGAATACCAAAAGATGATGCCAAGGCACGTGAATGGTGGCAAAAGGCCGCGGCGCAGGGAGATCCTAATGCGCAAGCTGCGCTGGCACAGTGAATCGAAATCATTCCAATCACTCAGACAGTACGTCTTATCCGTAGTGATGATATTGCCACGCGATAGCTTATACTCCCGCACAACGTCATTTACCGATTGTACTTTCCATAAAGATTGACTGCACACCTGCGTCTTTTGGCTGATATCTGTCTTAAGCCTTAAGTAGGTTCAACTGTTAACTGTTGAGATAAGTAATCTATGTGGCATGCAGATATACCGGCGGCTAATTAATTAAAGATTGCACTCTGTTCATGCATGGTGATAATCGGAGCGATAAGTGGATCCATAAAGGGCGCGGTAACGTTATAATCGTAGCACTATGACTGACCGTTATGCCGTAATCGGCAACCCAATTTCGCACAGTAAATCACCGCTTATTCACGCTCAATTTGCACGTCAAACCGGGCAGGATTTAATCTATGAGGCCATCTCCGCACCGCTCGATGGTTTCCGCGATACCGTGCTGGCTTTACGAGATGAGGGGTATCGCGGTATGAATGTGACCGTTCCGTTTAAGTTTGATGCGTTCCAGCTCGCAACTCAACTTACCGTCCGTGCACAAGCGGCTCAAGCCGTGAATACTCTAAAGTTTGGGGGTACAGAGATCATAGGCGATAACACCGATGGCGCCGGATTAGTAGCCGATATCGAACGTAATCTTGGTTTTATATTGCAGGGTAAGCGCGTATTGTTAATGGGGGCAGGGGGGGCAGCATATGGCGTGGTGTTACCACTACTCACTGCAGGCGCAATTATCACGGTAGCGAATCGCACTGAAGACAAAGCCTACCAATTGGCTGCTCTATTTTCTGCGCATGGCCCTATTCAGGGTAGCAGCTATATCGCACTTGCAGGTTCGCAATTTGATTGTGTGATTAATGCGACTTCCAGCAGCTTGGCAGGCGCACTCCCACCGTTGCCGCGAGGAGAAAGCGCTTCCTCATTTTCTTCTTCTCCTGATGCATCTTTTGTAATTGAAAAAAACGCGAAATGCGGGGGAATTTTCGCGTCTCATGCGCTGGCCTACGATATGATGTATGGGAAGGAAACACCGTTCTTGGTTTTCGCTAAAGAGCAAGGCGCAGCGCGGCTTGCAGATGGACTCGGCATGTTGGTTGAGCAAGCCGCCGAGTCATTCTTTCTATGGCGCGATATACACCCCGATACTGCCGCTGTCATTGCCAATTTGCGTTTGATTTGAGTAAGCTGAGGATCACGCCATGAAAAAACTGTGGTCGTGGATATGGCGTATCGTCGGAGTGCTACTGCTACTTTTAATACTCTATCAACTGTGGATTTTTGCACATATCGCTTGGTGGGTGAAAAACAATCCCGCCACGAGTTCCTTCATGGATCAACGATTACTGTTGATGCAAAACAAGCATCCGGATGCTGAATTACGGCACCAGTGGATGCCCTATGCAAAGATATCCAATAATCTCAAACGTGCATTGATTGCTTCTGAAGACGCAAAATTCGTTGATCATGAAGGGTTCGATTGGGAAGGCATCCAGAAGGCTTACGAAAAAAACATGAAAAAGGGCAAGATCGTGGCAGGCGGTTCTACTATCAGCCAGCAGTTGGCAAAAAATCTATTTTTATCTACCAAGCGCACGCCATGGCGTAAGGCAGAGGAAGTGCTCATTACCGTAATGCTGGAACAAATGATGACCAAGCAACGAATTTTTGAGATTTACTTAAATGTCATAGAGTGGGGCAACGGCGTGTTTGGTGCAGAGGCAGCAGCTCGGTATTATTATCGTGTCAGCTCAGCGCAGCTTTCTGCGATACAAGCCGCTAAACTTGCCGCCATGGTCCCTAATCCTCGTTATTACGACCAACATCGTGAAGCCCGAGGCCTGTTAAGAAAGACAGATATTATTTTAAGACGTATGAATTCTGCAGAAATCCCTTGAATATAAGCTTAAGACATTACAACATGAGCCATATTTTGCAAGCTGTTTTGAACAGCCGCAGATCCTGAGCCCGAAGCATAATTGGTGCATTTATTTGGCGACAGACAAAAAGGCTTTGATATAGATTGAAGGAATAATAAAAGTCTCTTCTCCCCCTTTACCGCTTATCTTAAAAACAATGTCATTCCCCTGATTTTTTTCTAAATATTCTCGTGATATATTCATTCCAAGATGTTCATGGTGGGCGCAGGTAGAGTAATCACAAGCGCTGACATCCCGTGAATCAAGTGTGATGTTAAGAATATTACCTTTTGAATCAGAAACCGTATCGTAAAAACGCCAATCGCCATGGTAGTAGTCTATAACGTAAATCTGATAACTGACCCCCCCACCTTCATCTGATTTCCACGCGCGTAATAAAACGGTGTCCAAAATACCTTTGCTACTGTTTGGCCCCTTAAAATTTGTCGTTTTCTTTAAATCGTCACGTTGAACACTGATTGCGCTTGCAATGGATTGGGCATCATTCCAATTGATTTTTGGTTTTGGTGCAATATTTAACCCCGGTTCAGCACATCCGGCGAGCATGAAAATGCCTGTAACAATCGTGGTGATTATTAAGCCTCTCAATCTGTTTCTCCTTGTTGTGAATGCCTATAGTAAAAGCAAGCGACATCATGCGCTGAGTGCATATGAATAAAGATTTATTCTCTTTGCTTTAAGGTTTCATTGATACTACGATTAACTCATACCTATTGTCGATGAGTGTTAGTAGTGGAATGTTAGCCGACTTTGCCGGGGGCATTCCACTTAACTCTGTAATTTCATACCAATTTTGAACTTAGCTTGATGCTGCCTATATCTAAAATTAACTAGAATTATTGTTGTTCAATAATATCTAGATCCTCCGCGCTGAACATAGCCGTAGGCTTCCTATTCCGAATAACACCATCAGCCCGGTCAGCACCAGCAGTGCCCATTCGGACAGCATCGGAATGGGTATTGCGCCGCTACCATCCACGACGCCAGGACTATCCACGACGCCAGGACCACCCGGGTCGATAATAATGCCGTTGGCAGTCAGATCATCGTCGCCCACCCCACCATCAGTGATGTTGAAGATGACGGTGTTGCCAGTAATTACTGCTGGAAGTTGGTACCAGTGTGGCGAGATATTTTCTATAGTGGGCCCGTATCTCCAATATACCGTGCCCGGCGGCAGAGTTTGTTGATAGATGATAGTAACCGTCAGGGTAGCACCCGTTGTGCAGCCGCTGGTGGTGAAATTGAATAGCCCATCCGGGAAGCTAATACCTGCTGGGGCCGTTCCGGTGGGTGGTGAGGCAGCATGGCCGGCGAGAGGGATATACTGGCTTATTGCGTAGCCGCAATTCGCGCCGCCGCCTGTGAAGCTGGCAGTAATGTTGCTACTGTCAGTGGCGGAGGAAGCTGTATAGCTGGTAGCGGCCCCTGGTGCCGCCAAGGTGGTAACGTTGAATGCACCGTTCACGCCGCCGATGGTGAGGGTTGCGGTGGACGTGGTGTTGTAGCTGCCGGAAGCAGTTAGTTGCACGGTGACTGTCTGGCCGTTGGTTACCGTACCGGCGGTTGAAACATAGGTTCCACCATCGATTGAGTAGGTTCCGCTCGCGATACTGATGGCACTGGCGCTGTTGATGCCAGAAACGGTAAAGGAATTGGAAGTTGCCACTGAGCTGAGTGCCGCGCCAGTCTGGGCGGTGAAGCTGAAGGAATCTGGAATGGAGTCAGTCGGCGCCGCCAAGGTGGTAACGTTGAATGCACCGTTCACGCCGCCGATGGTGAGGGTTGCGGTGGACGTGGTGTTGTAGCTGCCGGAAGCAGTTAGTTGCACGGTGACTGTCTGGCCGTTGGTTACCGTACCGGCGGTTGAAACATAGGTTCCACCATCGATTGAGTAGGTTCCGCTCGCGATACTGATGGCACTGGCGCTGTTGATGCCAGAAACGGTAAAGGAATTGGAAGTTGCCACTGAGCTGAGTGCCGCGCCAGTCTGGGCGGTGAAGCTGAAGGAATCTGGAATGGAGTCAGTCGGCGCCGCCAAGGTGGTAACGTTGAATGCACCGTTCACGCCGCCGATGGTGAGGGTTGCGGTGGACGTGGTGTTGTAGCTGCCGGAAGCAGTTAGTTGCACGGTGACTGTCTGGCCGTTGGTTACCGTACCGGCGGTTGAAACATAGGTTCCACCATCGATTGAGTAGGTTCCACCGACGATACTGATGGCACTGGCGCTGTTGATGCCAGAAACGGTAAAGGAATCGGAAGTCGCCACCGAGCTGAGTGCCGCGCCAGTCTGGGCGGTGAAGCTGAAAGGGTCGGGAATGTAGAGAAAATCTTCCAAGAACGCATTTTTACCTTGTGTAGAGTTGAATATCTGTTGTGCTTCATGAGCAAATCCGGAAACAACTTCCATTTTATGCCGATCGTAGATACTGGCACCAAATTGCAATTCCAGATAATCATAGAAATTTTGCATACGAGAAAGACGGTAGGCTCCCTGTAGCTCTGATTCACAATTTTGATCCAAGCTTGGATCAACCGGGTCAGTGTCATTGCTACCAACCATATAGGTTACTTTAGCTTGTCCGTAGCGGTTGGTTAATTCAGTTGCTCCGATCACATTCATATAATTGGTAACTGATAAGTTGTTCAAACCATATATATAATCATTATAGGTACTGCACGCTGTACTAGGGGCAGTAAACCCGCCGGTACCATCTGGCCGTATAGTTGAAAAATAAAGATAGGAAGACGGCGCACCTACTATATAGCGATTGCGACTATCGTTGCTAGCAGCAGCATATCGGTTAACTAATTGTCCGCCCGCACTAAATCCGGCGATTACCACGCTATCGAGATTTTGAAAAGTGGCATATAAACGATCGATAAGCTGATCGATTACCGCGCAAGAAGATATTCTCCAAGGCAGGCTTGCGTCAGAGCGATTGCATCCTTTCCAACCATTACTACTCCAAAAAAGTTGGTTTATTTCCGGGTTATTACCGGCTTCGGCGAATTGTGGTGCTAGAACTATAATTCCAGCAGTACCACTGACTGCATTCGCTGCGTAGTCAAAGTAATCAACGGCATTGTTGCTTGATCCATGTATGACAATAACTGCGCGGCGTATATTTGCATCGACGCTTTGATGCGGTTGGCTAGTGTATAGAGGCACCCATAATTCTGTGGTGCTACCTGGTTGGGTAATTGCAAACTGTTCAGAAAATTTAGTTGGACTGGCTCCAATTGGAGCGATCGCAATTGTTTGGGCAACAGACGTAACACCAGTGTTACTAAATGTGAAAATCCCTGGATCCGCGGTCGCTGAGTTTATACTTAACCTCATACTTCCGATTTGTCCGGAGCTAGTGGTTTCACCACTTCGTGTGTTGATCAGGTTAGAGTAGCCACTTGATCCAGATACAATGGTGCGGCTACTTGATGTATGTACTACCGGAATCCAAAGCGTATCTGCCGCGCCCCAGCTAGGTGAGAGTGATGGAGGATTTGCTGTGGTACCCCCCGGTGCGGGTTCAGTGGATATAACATAATTTCCTGTAGCAAGCCCGTCTACTGTACCGTACCAATTTTGAATTCGATACACTTGAGCCGCAGCTTGCTCAGTTGCGCTGGTAATAAAATTGACTGTTGTACTACCTTCGTTTCCGACTGCTACCTTTGCATATCCACCAGCGCGGAAAGCTGTTCCGGTTGTTGTATTCCATAACTCCTTCCAACCTACTGGTTTTGTAACGGTGGCATTACCATCGGTTGTAATAATAAGGAGCAGTAGATCACCGGCAGCAACCGTTGCCGGCATATTAACTTGATGATTTGTGGTATCTGTTGTGAATGTTGTTTCTGTGACTGAAGCGATATCGGGAGAAGCTGCCTCTACCAAGTTAATTGCCGATAGAAGCAATGCCAATACAGCACCAATCAACAGGAAACATTTCTTTTTCATTTTTAATGAGTTAGAAATGTCCGGGTTTCTAGCTCGATTGATTGAGTAGTATTTTCTTAAAAAAGCCAAGCTCACAAACTGAGATTTGAAAACTGGAGCGTTGGGTATCGTTTTGGAAGTTTGTCCACGCACCGATAAAGCGTGTGCAATGGTTAGGTGTTCTATTAGCTGATAGAACATCAGTTTCTCTGCGTACATATGCGGACTCCTGACAAGTTAGGAACTTGGTCGGTTATGAAGCAATATGCAACCGTAAGGACGGTTGTGCGAAGGTGTTGATGCGTTATTTATCGAATCTCTGGACTCTGCTTACAATAGTATCGGTTAGAGATGGAATAAATTTAGTTGGACAGGGAAAAGGTACTGCTCGGAAATGCAGTTAGTCCCTGCGGAGGTTTGAGATAATCGGTTTTTCACAAAAACTGGAGGTGCAGGAGTTAAAGCTTCCGTAGAGCGCCTTCTAGTACAAGCATCGGAATAAAGCGGGGATTAAACGCTAACCATAGCCCAATTGGAGCCAAGGCGGGAAGAATAAGCGTGCCAAATTGGTAGCCTAGCGCAATCCCCTCAATCTTCCAGGCAGAGAACCCCGTTTGTTCTGATATGGTCGGCCCTGCGTCGACTGCAACTTGTTTAAGAAGGTCGAAACAGATTCCCCATGTCTGAAATGGTATCAACATTAATGCGCCAAGCACTAGCTTATGCCAGCGGATTGTTTCACTACCGGCGAGGAATAAGGCAACAAATAGTGGTAATCCGAAGCTATAGGTTAGCGGATTGACCTCCAGAACTAAGGCATATTCTCCCGCCGGCATTCCGGGAGCCGTACCAAGTTTCAGAGTAGTCGCGACATTTAGGATGCGCTGTGACCACTCTACTGACTCTATCCAGTTGGGGAATAGTGATTGCATGATCCATCCCGATAGCATGACGGCAGGGCCGTTGAACCATTCCGCCTTCCAGTACCAGAATCCTAGGCATACTGGCAGCCAGAAGGCGGCCTTCAACAAAAATTTGTACAGGGGATTACGCGTCATGGCGGGCAGGATTTTGAATCGGCATGGCGCGTACCCAAATCAGCCACACCACTAATACGTCCAGCATAATGAGTCCCTGCCACAGATAGAGGTGGGCAAATTCAAAAGCGTCCATGCGCCATTGTCCCAAATAAAAGAGACTGATTATGCGCAGGATATTGGCGACCTGTACAGCAACTATGCCTATTACGAGGCCGAGCAATTTATGCCGCCAGGGCGCAGGGAATGCGAGTATGGCCGCCGCCAGGACAATACAGGCTTCGACAGCGTTACATCCGGCCTCAATGGCGACGCCAAAGCCATTGGATTGGCTCTGGATGACATTACCGTAAGTAATAATTTTTGGGTCGAACAGGGTAATGAGGGAAGCGCTGAAACCAGCCAGTGATGCAGCCCATGGATGCACTAAAGCTTGACCGGGCGGAGTGAGTTCAAGTGCGAACAAGCCACCTAAAGTCAGTAGAAAAATGAGAAGAAATCGCAGCATGTATATTTATTCCGGATTGCCTACTAGGGTAGTGTGTCATTGAAGCATTGGAAGGCTTTCAATGAATATTATTAAAAATCCCATTGCTTTTATTGGATTCGTGCTTTTAATAGGCAATCCGAATTTAATGAAGATTCATTTTTTTCGTTTTTAACGGTGCCACGAATACTACGATTAACTCGCCGTCCTGTCGACGAATTGTTGAACCGATGTAGCGGGGACATATGTTTCGATACTATTGGGTTGAATAACACTCTGATGGAAGCGTAAAGAGATGTCCAGGATTGCTGCAATAGTATCGGAGCCAGATTTACTTTCCGGCCTACGTAGTTGCTGATGAATACATGAGTTGCTTGGCACTCAATCTTTAATAAACCCACTTGCTGTAAAATGGTCGTTTGCCACTAGCGGGCACCTTGTCACTCTCCGACAGAATATATCTGGAATACTGTGTATGTTGCGATTAACTGAAGTTAAACTTCCTTTAAACCATCCTTATGATGATCTCAAGGCCGTGTTTTTAAAACGGCTGGGTATTAGCGCGGATGAGCTGATTGGCTACACAATATTTCGCCGCAGCTATGATGCTCGCAAGTCATCGGCTATCGTTTTTACGTATACGCTGGATATTGAAGTCAAGAATGAAGCTGCATTGCTTCAGCGCTTGCAGGGTGACAGGCATATTTCGCGCACACCCGATACTAGCTACCATTTTGTAGCGCATGCGCCAGCCAACTTGACTTTTCGTCCAATTGTGATTGGTACCGGTCCCTGTGGAATATTTGCGGCCTTGATTTTAGCGCAAATGGGGTTTTGCCCGATTGTTCTGGAGCGCGGTAAAGCCGTGCGCGAGCGCACCAAAGACACTTTCGGTTTGTGGCGGCAAAAAATACTCAATCCAGAATCCAACGTGCAGTTTGGCGAAGGGGGGGCAGGAACATTTTCTGACGGTAAGCTGCACAGCCAAATTAAAGACCCCAAACACTACGGTCGCAAGGTTCTCACGGAGTTCGTCAAGGCGGGTGCTCCGGAGGAAATTCTTTACGTCAGCAAGCCGCATATTGGCACGTTTCGGTTGGTGGGGATGGTGGAAGAAATGCGCGCGAATATCGAAGCCCTGGGCGGAGAAATTCGTTTTCAGAGCAAGGTTGAGGATATCGTCATAGATAATGGGCGGGTTAGGGGTGTTGTGCTGGGTAGTGGCGAACTCATTGCCAGCGATCATGTCGTGCTCGCTGTTGGACATAGTGCGCGCGATACCTTTCATATGTTGTATCGGCACGGTGTGTACATGGAGGCCAAACCATTCTCCATCGGTTTTCGCATCGAACATCCGCAGCCACTGATTGATCGTTGCCGCTTTGGCAAGAATGCTGGTAACCCGCTGCTGGGCGCTGCCGATTACAAGCTGGTGCATCATTGCGATAATGGCCGTTCAGTTTACAGTTTCTGCATGTGTCCGGGCGGTACCGTGGTAGCGGCAGCTTCCGAGGAAGGTCGCGTTGTTACCAATGGTATGAGCCAGTATTCGCGCAATGAGCGCAATGCCAATAGCGGGATTGTTGTGGGTATTACTCCCGCTGATTATCCGGGAAGTCCATTGGCCGGCATTGAGTTGCAACGGTACTGGGAAGCGCGTGCCTTTGAATTGGGCGGCAGCAATTACTATGCACCGGCACAAAAAGTGGGTGATTTTCTCGCGGGTCGGCCCTCGACCACGCTTGGTTCTGTTGTGCCGTCTTATGCACCGGGTGTACGTTTATGCGATCTTTCTACATCGTTGCCGGATTACGCTATCACAGCGATTAGAGAAGCTATTCCGGCATTCGAAAAACAGCTTAAAGGGTTTGCCATGTTTGATGCCATGCTTACCGGCGTGGAAACACGAACCTCTTCGCCTGTACGCATCAAGCGGCGTGAAGATTTCCAAAGTCTGAATGTCTCAGGGCTCTATCCGGCAGGTGAAGGCGCGGGTTATGCAGGCGGCATACTTTCCGCTGCAGTAGACGGCATACAGGTCGCTGAAGCGGTGGCATTGAGCATGATCCAGTGTGGAAAATACGGAATTTAAATCTAGAAAATTTTTAGATTTATGAAATAATATATTGATTAAATTACATGTATTGAAAACTGATCATAAATGAATCTGCTTAAAGCTCTTGGTACCATAGGCAGCTTTACGCTGGCTTCGCGCATCCTTGGCATAATCCGTGACATATTAGTTGCGCGTGTTTTTGGTGCGGGTATGGCGACTGATGCCTTCTTCGTCGCCTTTAAGCTGCCTAATTTGTTGCGCCGCTTATTTGCAGAAGGGGCATTCTCCCAAGCCTTCGTGCCAATTTTGAGTGAATATAAAAACCGCCGTGGGCATGAGGAAACCAAGCTGTTGGTCGATCATGTGACCACATTGCTGGCAATGATCTTGTTCATGGTTACGCTTATCGGCATCGTTGCTGCGCCGATTTTGATCTATATTAGTGCGCCGGGTTTCGTCGCTATGCCGAAGAAATTTGATCTGACCGTGCAGTTGCTACGCGTTTCTTCTCCTTACATATTTTTTATTTCGCTGGTCGCGATGGCGTCGGGAATACTCAATACCTACAATAAATTTTGGGTGCCTGCATTTACCCCTATTTTGCTCAACGTGTGTTTTATCGGCGCTGCGCTGTGGCTGGCTCCCTATTTTGAACCACCTATCATGGCGCTGGCATGGGCGGTATTCGTAGCTGGATTTGTGCAACTTGCATTCCAGCTGCCATTTCTTAAAAAAATCGGCTTGCTGCCAACCCTGCGCCTCAATTTAAAAGATGCGGGTGTATGGCGCATCATCAAACAAATGGGGCCGGCGGTATTTGGTGTTTCGATTAGTCAGATCAGTCTTATTATTAACACCATCTTCGCTTCGTTTCTGGTGGCGGGTAGCGTATCCTGGCTTTATTACGCCGACCGTCTGATGGAATTTCCATCCGGCGTATTGGGTGCGGCAATTGCCACTATTCTGTTGCCCTCGCTATCCAAACATTACGCTGATGGTCATTCGACAGAGTATTCCAAGTTGCTCGACTGGGGGTTACGCCTGACTTTTATGCTGACCCTGCCCGCGGCGCTTGCGCTAGGCATGATTGCAGTGCCACTTTTGGCAACCTTCTTTCAGCATGGTGCATTTACTGCACACGATGTGCTTATGACGCGCAACGCGCTGGTTGGTTACAGCGTTGGCTTGATTGGCATTCTCTCCGTGAAGGTGCTGGCACCGGGCTTCTATGCACGCCAGGATATCAGGACCCCGGTGAAAATCGGCATCATCACCTTGTTTGCTACCCAAGCGATGAACCTGCTGTTTATTGGCTGGCTACAGCACGCAGGGTTGGCGCTGGCTATCGGTCTTGGTTCTTGTCTTAACTCCGCCATTCTGTTCTACCTGCTGCGCAAACGTGATATCTACCAGCCAGAACCTGGCTGGGGAAAGTTTCTCGCCAAGCTGGGTGTGGCAATGCTGGTATTGGGCTTGACGCTCTGGTTTGGTATGGGGGGTGAACAAAGCTGGCTCACCAGCGGCGGCTGGATGCGTATCTGGCGGTTAACCGGTTTGGTAGTGATGGGCATGACGGTGTATTTCGCCGTACTATGGATGCTCGGTTTTCGGCTTAAAGATTTTTCAAGGCGTGGGGTATGAATAGGATATAGAGTAGGGTGGTGGATTTTGCTCGGCCATTGGAGCTTTCTACAGAAAAAAACTTTACCTGCTGATATTCGAACCCATCTTTTTGAGAAGTGCGCAGCTAATAAGAAGTTTGTATGTAATATTAAGGAAATGTGAATGACGAACCTTATTTTTGAGCTGGTTATGATGCTTCTTATTATTCTGGCTGCTTCTGAACTCTTTACGAATGCATTAGAGCATCTGGGTGAGCAACTAAAAATATCGGAAGGCGTGACCGGTTCCGTGTTTGCTGCTATTGGAACGGCTTTGCCTGAAACAATGGTCCCACTGCTCGCATTATTCGCCGGTACGAAAAATATCAATATTAATGAAGAAATTGGTGTCGGTGCTATTCTGGGTGCCCCTCTAATGCTATCAACACTCACTACCTGCCTTATGGTATTTGCCATTCTTCATCGGCGTGGATTCAATGGTCATGTTCGGCCGGAACGTAGTGGTTTCATACGTGATCTAAATTTTTTTCTGTTTGCTTTTATTCTTGCCGCTGTGGCGATGTACATTCCGCAGGAGGCGCGCATCCTCCGTGGCGCGTTAAGTATTGCACTGGTTATCACCTATTTCGTTTATATTTTACTTACGTTGCGCGCTTCGGAAAAACTGGTTGAGGATGGACATGGCACGGCGGCTGAAGGCAAAATGTTCTTTGCCAGGCTTGGGTTGCCGACTAATCTATGGACTATTTTGCTGCAATTGGGAATCGGGTTGGCACTATTGATTTTTGGTGCCAAGGGATTTATTCACGGTATCGAGGGGGCTTCTCACATTTTGGGTATTTCTGCATTGTTGTTATCGCTGCTTATTATCCCGATAGCGACCGAGCTTCCCGAAAAAGTAAACAGTATTTTATGGATTCGGCGTGGTAAAGATACCTTGGCTTTCGGAAACATTACGGGGGCAATGGTGTTTCAAGGAACGTTGTTGCCTGCTATTGGAATTATGCTAACGCCTTGGCAACCACGTATAGAAGTGTTGGCCGGTGTGCTGATTACCTTGATTGCTGCCGCGTGGCTCCGGTTCCATGCACGTTCAGGCGGATTACCGGTGTGGGCGCTACTTTTAAATGGCGGCCTTTACATTATCTTTCTCGCGATCACATTATCGCGATAGAGCCATAATAATTGGCTGTGCAAATCGTAATTTGCTGTCTTTTAAGCCGCGATGTTCATGTTTCAGAATTTAAGAATAAACGGCGGAAATTTGTCGTAGTAGCGTGTCCCACCTCTGCAAGAGAAATACCACGTAATTTCGCTATTTCTTCCGCCACATGCTTAACATAGGCGGGTTGGTTGAGTTTGCCGCGATAGGGCGCGGGGGCGAGATAGGGTGAGTCAGTTTCAATCAATATGCGTTCAAGTGGGATACGCTGCGCTACTTCTTTCAATAAAGTGGCATTTTTGAAAGTAACGATACCGGAAAAAGAAATGTAGAAGTTCATTTCAATCGCTGCTAGCGCGACTTCAAGGCTTTCGGTAAAACAGTGCATGACGCCGCCAATTTCGGCAGCACCTTCTTCAGCCATAATGCGCAGGGTGTCCTGTGCCGCTTCACGGGTGTGAATAATGAGCGGTTTGCGACACTCGCGCGCAGCGCGAATATGGGTGCGGAAACGCACACGTTGCCACTCCAGGTCACCTTTTAAACGAAAATAATCAAGACCCGTTTCTCCGATAGCAATGATTTTAGGGTGTTGTGCCAGTTGTACCAGGAGCGCTTGTGTTGGCTCAGTATCGGATTCATGGTCTGGGTGCACACCAACCGAAGCATAAATGTGCTCATACTGCTCCGAGAGTAATTGAATTTGTGGGAAGTCTTCTAAATTTACCGAAACGCACAGCGCGTGAGAAATTTCGTTCTGGCGCATGTTTGCCAAAACTTCATCGAAGATTGCGGTTAATGCCGGGAAATTGATGTGACAATGCGAATCTATAAACATAAAATATTATTGAGTAAAAAATTATTATGGTGCGCTTAGTGATCATCCAGTGTCATACATTGGCTTCCAACATCATGTGCCGGTAAGACAGCAGGATAGATTCAAATAATAGTTTGGGGTTCAAAGGATGCAACGCCTCACGTTTTGCAATTATTAGCTCATTTTGATAGCGTAGCAGATTAAACATGGCAATATTATCTGATAAATTTTTTATTAAATCAAAAAGATAAGGATGGTATCTAACTTTCCCTGTGAGCTTTGCGCTGCCTAAATCATAGCACCATTGCTGTAGCCAATGGATGACGTGAATGGGTTCTACGCGTTGTAATTGTTCGGCCAAAACAAAGACATCAAATTGGGCGGGCTGTCTGATCTCCTGCAAAAAAAGACTGTATTCACTTTCCCCTATAGCTTCTTCAGCCAGGCGTGCCGCTAGTAAGGGAGCAAAGCCAGCCCGTGCTAATGTTGCCACCGGATTGGTATATTTCCGTTGTTGCAACCAGGTAGAACTGGTCTCGAGCGCAGGCATTGGAGCAGTGAGAGCCAGGCAGCGGCTTACAATGGTGGGCAGCAATTGCTGCGGCTTATGGCTAACCAAAATTATCAGCATCTGCTCAGGTGGTTCTTCCAGCATTTTGAGCAAGGCATTCGCTGCATTGGTATTCATTGTTTCTGCGGGATAAATCAGCACTACACGAGGGCCACCCTGATGGGTGGATAGATTGACGAAATTTGCGAGTGAGCGCACTTGATGTATAGAAATTTCTTTGCTCGGTTTTTTTCCTTTCTTCTGTTGCTCGTCAAGAACTTCTTCAGCGATTCTTTTGGTCCAATTCTTCAATGTCAAAGACGCTTGGGTTTCGTTGGATTCTTGCATTTCGATCGAGTGCGCGCCCGATAGCAGCAAACGAAAATCAGGGTGAGTACCTTGTTCAAACCAGCGACAGGAAGCGCAATCTAGGCAAGCCAACTGGCTACCCAATGATTTCTTACATAGTAATGCGCGGGCGAGATTAATGGCAAAATCTAACTTACCTATTCCTTGCGGCCCTTTCAATAAAATTGCGTGCGGTAAACGTGCACGCAATTCGATCCAGCGTTGCCAAAGTTCATCTTGCCATTCGTATAGTTCATTCATTAATAAATAATAACTGGTTTGATTTTTAAGCGTATTGGTTAACGTCGATTATCAAAAATTATGCGGTAAGTTAATATCCAAACATCGCCATTGATGCTGTCGTTATTTGGAGTGTGTAAAAAAAAGAGTATAGGTATATTGCGGATAGTGCAGCTTTGATGAGTATTGGATGAGGCTAGCAGTAGGGCTGTATTATCCTTACATGCTTCAGTATGTTCATTGCCCTCTGTAGCGAACTGAATCGGCGACCTGCATTACTGTGCGTGGAGGGACTTCACCAACCACCGTTACTAAATAATCGCCCTTTTCTCTACTGTAGACATGGATTGCCCCCCGGTTGGACAGGCCAAGTTTTCTATTAAAATGATTTCCCAATGTTTCGATAAACACTGAGATGCCAGCCAATCCGTCGGAAAATACAAAATGGATCGCATCTGTCTTTTTACCGGGCAGTGGGCGACGCACTTCCATGATTTTCTTAAAACCAGAAGGAATGGCAACGATTTTCCAATCGTTCGTTGCAGTCTGTGTGATGGTTTCAGATGGCGTGGTGAAATGAGATTGCTGCTGTAAGGTGGTAGTGGGTTGTCCTGTTATCTCCTGCATACGCTCAATGTCACCGCCTATTTTTAGCTGGATAAAAGTGTATTGCTCCACCATCTGTCTACGTTCGTCCAGCACGACAGCTTTTAACAGCAGACCGGAATCCTTGTGTGCCCACATTTTATGAGCATAGCGCAGCGTATCTTTAGGCTGGAACACGATAGCTTGAGTATCAAAACCGGCGATGCGTGCCTGCTCGGCGGTATGAATCAAGTAATTCTCGTTAAGCGCGGATAGTTGTTCCGGTAGCAGAGCGGGGAAACTTTTACCGCTATATTGCCTTTCGACTTGCACGGTTTTATGGTCACCCAAATACCATAAAATTTCTTTGTTATTACGGATGAACTCACGACGCGGGCCTTCCAGGCTTTCAAGTTTCTCGTGCTCACCGTTTTGGTCGGAAATGTGAGTAATCCGCGCGGTCTCCATATTACCGTTATGCTGGTATACAAAAGTCCCACTGTAATCGGTTCGATGTGTAGCAAAAGCAATAGTTTGTAGCCAATCTATATCAACCTGCCTGCCAGAGTCGGCGAATGCGGGAGCGACGGTAAAAAATGAAACCACGATCAGCGCACATCTGGCCTTCATGGTTACTTATCCTCCTGATGGCGTGCCACTGTATGAACATAGGAAGTCATGCCATAGACATCGGAACTGGGTGAAAACTCCTGATGTGCGATCAGATAATCATCCAAGCCGTTAGTTGGCAGGCTAGCAGAACGTACTGCATTTGAATTTGACTGTAGCATGGCGATTTGCGGCGCAGTCTCAGGGCCAATTTGCACTGATAACCATGCCACTAGTGTAAATGCCATAACTGAGGCAGCGGCAGAAAGTGCGAACCATCGGACGTTATGACTAACCCGACTATGCGGTGCGATAACCGTGGGTTCGGCCTGTAAACGCTCTCGTATGGCAATATTGATATTGGCATGAGCATGGTCGGACTGGCGCAATACATCACTAATCAGGTGGTAGGTTCGCCATTCGTCATATTTATCAGGGTTTTGCTTCAATTTGTCGAGAATTGCTTCCGTCTCGTCATCGAATAACTCGCCATCCATTAATGCTGAAATTTCCTGTTTCATGTTTACCACCTCTTGTCTTTACTCGTTCCCAATAATGGCCGTAAATTTGTTGCAATTGTTTCACGTGCTCGAAAAATACGAGAACGTACCGTGCCGACCGGACAATTCATCGCGGCTGCGATTTCTTCATAGCTCAACTCTTCGATTTCACGCAAAGTGAGTGCAGTACGTAGATCGTCAGGCAACTCATTCAAAGAAGAGTTCACTACGTCAACCACTTGTTTACTCATTAATTCATTTTCAGGGGTGCTGACTTCATGTAATAACTCCGCATCCTCAAAGCCTTCCGACTCTTCCGCATCGAATAGCGTAGTGGTTGGAGCGCGTCTCTTGAGTGCTTGTAGATGATTTTTAGCGGTATTAATGCCAATGCGATACAGCCAAGTGTAGAACGCACTTTCTCCGCGAAATGTCGGCAAGGCACGATAGGCCTTTATAAAGGCATCTTGAGTTACATCCTCGACCTCGACTGAATCGCGCACGAAACGCGAAATTAATCGCGCCAGCCGACGCTGGTATTTGGTGACCAATAATTCGAAGGCGTGTTTATCCCCGCGCTGCGCGCGATCAACCAATTGCTGATCGACTTCCTTCTCGCCCATTTTGTTACCTTAAGTTTCATGCCGCCCAAATGGCGGCTCGCTAGTGTAATACGGCAACTTGATGGAACTTATTTTTGAGATCATGTATTTAACGTCTATTGCATGATGCATTAGCGTGACGAACTTAAGTAATTTGTTTGGGCTATGTTGACGAGTAACATAATAGCCATACAGCGGCCCCGATATTGGTATTTTAACAGGAAAATTTTGGTAGATATCCGAGCTAACCTCTTCGACAAGATAATATTTTGGTGGATGTATAAGAATTTTAATTTTAAAGATTGCAACTATTTTAAGTAATTTGTCCGTGTGCGGCGAAAATAGTAAGGGTTCGAGGGTCTTCTGGCTTAAGTCCGGAAATGACTGGAACGTGATTATTTTGGGTTATTGAAATGTTGATGCAATAGTTTTCGCACACAGTATCCCACTCATTACTGCTCCTTCCAGCGTAGCCGGATAATCGCCCGCTGTGTAATCACCTGCTAATAATACGTTCGCAAGCGGTGTGACATGGGCGGGGCGAGGCAGATTCGTTTCGCAGGAGAAGGTGGCGCGTTTTTCTGCAATAACTTGGTGCCATAGAGGTGCCTCCCGTATTCCAAGTTGCTTGCTTATCTCCTGCGCTACTGTTTGTGCTAGCAGTTCATGCTTTAAATTTTGATGCTTTCCTTGTGCGCTAATGACAGCGGCGATGAGGCCGTGCTGTCCGGCGATCTGTCCTTTATCAAACAACCATTGAGTAAAACAGCGGTCTAAACCCAGCATCGGTTGTGGCAAGCGCATTTGTTCGGGGTATTGCAGATACACGGTATAAATGGGTTGATGCGGAATGGCTGCAATCTGCTCAGCTATCAATGCGAGTTGCGGTACGGTACGGAATAATCGCGCAGCGGCAATAGGTGTGATTGCACAAATGACATGGCTGAATAGTTGGGTATGCGTGCTGGCTATTGTAGTCGGGTGGGTAATTAATTCGATTTTATTGCCGTTTGGAATGATGGCTTCTACGCTGCAAGCGGTACGCACTGTGCCATTAAGCTGTTTGACATATTGGGCTGCCCGTTTCGGAAAAAGTGCTGTGAAATCTATGCGTGGTAACAGCATGTCGCTATCGCTGCGCAAACCGTTCAGGCTATCGCGCAACACGTGCAGTAACACTTGGGCAGAGGCAATGTGTATCGGTGTGTTGAGTGCCGAGATGCAGAGCGGTTCCCAAAGTAATCGTATCAGCTCGTCACCTTGGTCATGTATTCTTAACACTTCCAATACACTGATGTCGCGTGGCAAGGTGAAATTAATGCGGCCCAGTGCCAGCATAAAACGCGCGGCGCGCAAACGTTCGCCAAGTGACAGCCCTTTTGCATTGAGCAACCCAGCCAGCAGATGGAGGGGGGCGGGAAGATGCGGTGTTTTTAATTCAAAGCGATTGTGTAGGGTGAGTTGCAGCGGCAAACGCAGGAAGTCATGCTCGATGCTGCCGCCGACTTGTTCGATTAGCTGCAGTGTATGGTGATAGCAGCCAAGCAGAATGTGTTGGCCATTATCGAGCTGAACATCGTTATGCCACACGCCGCGCGCGCGACCGCCGAGTTGTTTGGCGCTTTCAAATACCGTAACCGGGACATTTGCTGCGGCGAGTGTAACGGCAGCGGCCATGCCAGCGTAGCCGCCACCAATGATGGCGACATGGTGGTTTTTATTATTGCTCACAATACCAATTCTCTGTTTGCTTTGAGCGTAGCGTTGCGAAGTGCTGGAAATTAATTCAACTCACTTCGAATTCGGCGTAAATACATCTTTATAGATTAGAACAAACGGCATATGAGAACAGTTTTAAAGCTATTAATTTTTTACCCATGTCTTCCATGCCAGCCACAGCTTGCGTAGCGGGGTGAGTGAGACACGCTCTTTTAGTACATGACAACCGCTGGCAACGATTTCTTCCAGAGTGGCTCGATAGATTGCTGCCATGATAAGACCGGTACGCTGCGTCTTGCGATCTACAGCGGGCAGTTGCTCGAATGCTCGCTGATAGTAGCGCTGTGCGCGATCAATCTGAAACTGCATTAGTTTTTGAAAGCCTTCACTTTCTTTTTTATCCAGAATATCGTTGACGTGCACACCAAAAAGCGCCAATTCACCAAGCGGCAGGTAGATGCGCCCGCGCCGAGCATCTTCGCCCACGTCGCGGATGATATTGGTAAGCTGGAAGGCGAGGCCAAGGTCGTGCGCATATTTCAGCGTATTACGGTCAGTGTAGCCAAAAATTTCCGCAGCGAGCAAGCCCACTACCGAAGCGACACGATAACAATATTGTTGCAGGGCCTTGAAATCGGCATATTGGTGCTGCTGCAAATCCATTTCCATACCGTCGATAATTTCGTGGAAATGCGCTTGTGGCAGATTGTATTGTTTGACTACCGGTATCAATGCCCGCGCGACCGGATGTTGCGGTGTTCCTGTATAAATAGCCGTCACTTCGGTATGCCACCATGCCAGTGTCGTGCGTGCCACGTTGTCATCCGAGCTTTCGTCCACAACATCGTCTACTTCGCGACAAAAAGCATACAACGCTGTGATAGCGCGGCGCTTGTCGGCTGGCAAAAACATAAAGCTATAGTAAAAACTTGAACCGCTTTGAGCTGCCTTGTCTTTGCAATACTGATCTGGAGTCATGTTAATTCGCAATCAACGGTAACTGGCTGGATTATTTCTTTAAAAACCAAATGGTGCGCTTTTGCCCAGCATAATAACCCAGTCGAAAGGGCGCAACATAGGACGACAGCGGAACATGTCATATTGCACTGCTTCAAGCTTGTCGAGGATGCGATTACCGCCCGCGATGATGAGCCGCATCTCAATGCCAATACGGCCGGTGAGTATGCTGCCGAGCGGAGCGCCACTGCGCATCAGATCGCGTGTACGCTGAACCTGAAACTGCATGAGTTGTTGCCATTCCGTATCCACGCGGCTTTCCGCAATATGGGTTTCAGTTACGCCAAAGTGTGCCATTTCGTCCTGCGGTAAATAGATACGGTCAATGGCATAATCTTTCGTGACATCTTGCCAGAAATTGATGAGTTGCAGACTGGTACAAATGGCATCGGAATATTTCAGATTTGGAGGAGTGGCTTCTTCATACAGATGTAACAACAATCTGCCGACCGGATTAGCGGAACGACTACAGTAATCCAGTACTTCGTCGAAATTGGCGTATCGTTTTTTGAGCACATCTTGCGAAAAAGCATCCAGTAAATCGTGAAATAATTGCAACGGCAATTGGTGCCCCGCAATGATGTCCGCTAAGTCCTGAAATAAAGGCGTCAACGGTGTTTCATTGGCGGCGATACGCTTGAGTTCATTACGGAAACTATCAAGCGACGCAAAGCGTTCTTCATTCTGAAGATCACCTTCGTCGGCGAAATCGTCAGCCTGACGCGCAAAATGGTAAATTATCTCTACTGCTCGCCGCAAACGTTTGGGCAGAAGGATGGAGGCGACAGGAAAGTTTTCGTAGTGATTGACGGCCATTTGAAAGCAAGCTTTGAGCGGTTATTCCCGCGTTGATGGGAGTCCAACACACAGTGGCATGTGCCGGACTTGATTTCTACGTCGTCTTCTTATCGTGCAAGTTATCGCCGGTACATTTCAGCGATGTTCTTTTTGCGGAAGGTGGAAAATAGAGATGTTCAAGGGCGGTAGCCAGACTAGGGCTCGGTTGTGCCAAGCGCTGTGGTGTTAAAACCTCCATCCACATAGGTGATTTCTCCGGTGATGCCGCTGGCTAAGTCGCTACATAAAAATGCTGCAACATTACCTACCTCTTCAGTCGTAACGTTACGCTTCAACGGGGCATTTCTTTCATTGTAGTTTAAGAGCTTATTAAAATCGGCAATGCCTGCCGAGGCAAGTGTCTTGATCGGGCCTGCGGAAATACCATTAACACGAATACCCTTATGGCCGAGATTCATGGCCAAATAACGGACACTGGCTTCCAAACTGGCTTTGGCCAGGCCCATTACGTTGTAGTGGGGCATGGTGCGTACCGCGCCGAGATAGCTTAATGTCAGCAACGCCGCAGCACGGCCTTCCATCATTGGCAACGCGGCTTTAGCCATCGCCGGAAAGCTGTAAGCACTAATATCATGTGCAATTCGAAACGCTTCGCGGCTAAATCCATCAAGAAATTCACCAGCGAGCGCTTCGCGTGGAGAAAAAGCAATGGCGTGCACGAAGCCGTCAAATTTATCCCAATGTTTGCCAAGATTAGCAAATAGCTGGTCAATGTCAGCATCATTCGTGACATCGCACGGGAATATCAATTCACTGTCAAATTCTCGTGCCAGATCGTATACTCGGTCACGTATGCGTTCACCCTGGTAGGTAAATGCCATTTCTGCGCCTTCACGCCGCATGGCTTGCGCGACACCATAAGCGATAGAACGATTACTAA
This sequence comes from Candidatus Nitrotoga sp. HW29, assembly GCF_924101635.2. Taxonomy (GTDB): domain Bacteria; phylum Pseudomonadota; class Gammaproteobacteria; order Burkholderiales; family Gallionellaceae; genus Nitrotoga. The sequence continues at coordinate 24,131 of NZ_CAKMAA020000067.1, forward strand.
TCATACCCGTAATCAAAATGCGTTTATTTGCCAGAAATCCCATGTCATTCCTTTAATTAAAGTGTTGCTTCATAAAATTTCCGCGATTATAACCGCACTCTTATTTCCACGCGCTACGCTGATATAGCCAAAAATCTGTGAGTAAAATTTAATTCACACGCTCCCGGAGAATTTTCCTTGAATTTCCATCAAGTGATAAAACATGTCTACCGACACGCCCATAATTCTGCATGGTTTTAGAGATGTTTTGAGGTTTTGATGCAAGATTGAGCAATCCTGCTTTATGTTTAATTATTAGGTTGCTGATAATGAAACATGAGCGTTACTTTTTAATATTTGATGACAGATTCAACACCCGTATCAAACTGGTAACGCTCATTGTGACAAAAACACTATCAAATCAGATGTAGACAGTTCAAATTCATTGATGGCAGTTTTAAATTTAAAAAACCGCCGCCCTCATATCCAATCATTGCTTGGAATGCTCTGCCAGCCATTTTCGCGCCAATGCTTGTGCCTGTTCTACTTGTACTTTTGCCAATTTGTATTCAATATTTTTTCTACTTCTTTCGGCCCCTTCAAGCCCATCTCCCGCTGCCAAGTTATACCACATGTGCGCTTGAACCCAGTCCTGCGGTACGCCTTGGCCACTTTCATACATCAACCCCAAGCTGTGCTGCGCCTTTGCATTTCCTTGATCGGCTGCCTTTAGGTACCACGCTGCAGCTTCCTTGAAATCCTGTGGCAGGCCTTGACCATTTTCATACAACACACCAAGGTTATATTGAGCGACTGCGCTACCCTGATTGGCCGCTTTGCGGTACCACCACGCAGCTTCTCTGTAGTTTTGCGGTACGCCTTTACCATTATGGTACATCTGGCCTAGATTAAACTGTGCACCTGCGTGACCTTGCCCGGCAGCTTGATGGTACAGAGAGGCAGCCATATCATAGTCTTGTGTAACACCTTTACCGTATTGGTACAAAGCGCCAAGAGAGGCTTGTGCATCCGCAAGCCCCTGTCTGGATGCATATCGATACCATACAGCCGCTTCTTTAAAGTCTTGAGGAACACCTTGACCCTTGTGGTACATCAAACCAAGATTATATTGAGCAACTGCATCGCCAGTGACTGCAAGTCGGCGAAACTCTTTTAATGCAGCGGGATAATTACCTTTCTCATAAGCCTCGGTTGCATCTTGTAATTCAGCTTGCGCACCTGCACTCATCGTTAAAAAAATCATTGTCAAAAACAATTTGAATAAATTTACCTTAATTGTGTTGTGCATTTTTATTCCTCTTAATTTAAGTCTATTAACCCGATATGATTCTGTTTTACCCTACACCGTCGCTGTTTCCTGCGATCTGCTGATACATCTTACTCGTGTTTTCAAAAAACCACTTGTTTGAATGGTTGAATATAGTCTTAACAGTGATTTTGCATCCTACCATCATCATCATCCGTACTCAAACCTCATTCATGCCTTTGTTGTGCATAAACCTCATCCTTTTTATCGTCCATACCGAATTAAACTACCTCTGGCAAAACCAGAGCTTGTACGTTCATGAAAATGCGTAATTTGTGGGTCGAGATGTCATAAGTGCGTGACCGTTTTTGGCCGAAAGCTGTCTTTCAGTACTACCCCGCCAACCCCACAAAAACATTCTGCACATCATCATCCGCATCGATGGCTTCGAGGAAGGCTTCGACTTCTTCGCGTTCGGCATCGTTGCTGAGGGTGACGGGGTTTTTGGGGCGATAGCCAACCATTGCGGAGGTGACGGTGAAGCCTTGTGCGGGTAGCGCTTTGCACACGGCATCCAGATCGGTGAACTCGGTGATGAACAGAGTCGCACCGTCATCCGCAGGCTCAAAGTCTTGCGCGCCCGCTTCGATTGCGGCGACTTCGGCATCTGCATCTTTTGTATTCGGTGTCGCTTCGATCATGCCGACATGGTTGAAATCCCATGATACAGAGCCGGGCGCACCCAACTGCCCTTTGCGGAACAACACATTCATGCTGGCTTTAGTGCGGTTGATGTTATCAGACAGACATTCAACGATGACGGGCACACGGTGTGGCGCAAAACCTTCGTACACCAGATGCTCCATGTGAAGAGGGCCATCCAACAAGCCTGCGCCTTTTTTGATGGCGCGATCCAAAGTGTCTTTCGGCATAGAGGCTTTTTTGGCTTGCTCAACCACCAGACGCAAACGTGAGTTTGAGCCAATGTCAGCTCCGCCCTTTGCGGCCACCATGATTTCTTTGGCCAGCTTACCGAAAATCTTACCCCTTGCATTCGCTGCGACTTCTTTATGCCTTGCTTTCCACTGTGCGCCCATGTCTGTTCTCTTCTGTGATGGTTGATACAAAAATCGTTGAGGACGCATCTTGCCTCAAGTGGCGTGGTGGTTCAACCCAGAACGGCGGATATTGCAAGACCCCGTCATTCCCGCGCATGCGGGAATCCAGCGATTCTGCTACTAATTGTTGTTGCCATTATCCAGTGCCGATTTGGCTATCTTGAGAAGTAAATAGTCATACCAATACCCAAAGGAATGGCGGTTTCTCGGCCAAGCAATCGTTCCCTACCAGCAGAAAAAGACAATCAATGAGCGTCAACCGCGTCGGGCCGCTTCGATCGCAGCGATGTCGATCTTTCCCATTTGCATCATCGCCTCGAAAGCGCGCTTGGCGGTGGTGGGATCAGGATCGGTGATCGCTTCAATGAGGACGCGTGGCGTGATCTGCCATGACAAGCCCCACTTGTCCTTGCACCAGCCGCATTCGCTTTCCTGGCCGCCGTTGCTGACAATCGCATTCCACAATCGGTCGGTTTCTGCCTGGTCGTCGGTCGCAACCTGGAAGGAGAAAGCCTCACTGTGCTTGAACTCGGGACCACCGTTCAGGCCGATACAAGGGATGCCAATCACGGTGAACTCGACCAGCAAGACGTCGCCCTGCTTGCCAGCGGGATAGTCACCTGGCGCGCGATGGATCGTTCCCACCGCGCTGTCCGGGAATGTTTCGGCATAGAACTGCGCGGCTTCTACTGCGGTACCGTTGTACCAAAGACAAATCGTATTCTTGCTGACCATTTTAGTTCTCCGATGGATGACAAATATATAGCTTAAACCATGAAGACTGCCCGATTTCTTGGGCAATTGGCGTTCCTTAAGGTGGCGCACCCGCGCGATTTGCTTTCCCGTGTGCGCCTATGTCTATTCTCTTCTGTGATGGTTGATACAAAAATCGTTGAGGGCGCATCTTGTCTCAAGTGGCATGGTGGTTCAACCCAGAATGGTCGATACTGCAAGGCCTCGTCATTCCCGCGCAGGCGCGAATCCAGCGATTTTTTCAAATGTTTTTGGAAAAACAAATGGGACTCGATTGGTGGTTTTGTTTTTGACTTCCTCAGACTATCCATGTGTTTGTGGTTTATCAATCGAGTCTGACTCTGAGGCCTTCCCTCAAAACTCCGTTGCATTTCAATAAAGTAGAGCGTACTGTTTGCTCCAAAACAGCACATGCATGGCAGGTTTATTGTCTCTTTCGTAGCGATCAAACTGCGAAGGAGAACCCGCCATGCATTCGATCACAATCTTACACCGCATTCTTTCCACAAGTTTCCCTGTAATTCATGCAAAACGCTTAGCCAGTTTACTGGTTGTTGTCGAGGCCGGTGGTAACGGGCAGTCGGCTGACGCTAAGCGACATGGGGCGCGGGCTGACCGGCTCGGTCGCCGTCCAGCACAATATCAAACGCATTGACCGGTTGCTCGGCAACGATTTGCTACACACTAAAATATCCAAGTTGTACGAGTCACTTGTCCGGCAGTGCTTGGACAGAATATCTATGCCGTTGATCATCATCGACTGGTCGGATTTAACGCCCGATCGACAATGGCAATTGTTGCGTGCTTCGGTTGCTGTTGAAGGCCGTAGCATCACCCTGTATGAGCAGTTGTACCCGTAATCGCAGGCAACATCACCGCGCGTGCATCAAGCGTTTTTTACGCAACTCGCCACCATGCTGCCGACAGGATGTATACCCATTCTGATTACCGATGTCGGTTTTCGTGGCGCGTGGTTCAGATTGGTCAATCGCATGGGCTGGTATTGGATCGGTCGTATTCGTAACCGCGACATGGTCAGTCCGGCAGAGGTTGACGTGGGCTGGCTGCAAAACACTCTATCCACTTGCCACAGCAAAAGCGAGGTCACTCGGTCAATTCAACTATGTACGAAATCATCCTGTGCCATGCCGTCTGTTGTTGATCAAACACGCACATCAAAAGCGCCACAAGAAGATTCGCTTGGGTAAGCTGGATCATTCGAGCCGTAGCCTGAAGAATGTCCGCGCGCAACGCGAACCATGTCTGTTGGCAGTCAGCCCAAAACTTGCTCAATTGAGCGCTCAAACTGTCGTAACCGTGTACGCCCAGCGGATGCAGATTGAGGAGTCATTCCGTGACTTGAAAAGCGAGCGTTTTGGATTGGGATTTTCTGCTAGCCGATCCACGCAGAAAAACCGATTGGGTGTGTTACTGCTGGTCGTATGTCTTGCCTCGTTCGTACTGCGCTTGATTGGCGAGGTGGGTAAAGCGTGACAGTTGGCGTTCAAATTTCAGAGCAACACGCGGCGTTCGCGCCCGGTTCTCTCGGTGATTTCTTTGGCATTGCAGCTTATACAACATGGTATGGCGGCATTTCCGCTACGTGAGCTTGGTGCAGCCCTTGAACGGTTGCGTTATGATCATCCTGCGCTGCAACTTTGAGGGGAGACCTCAGAGTCTGCCCTTATTGATTCTATTGATTGTGCTATTGATTGCTGTTGTTGCCATTATCAAGTGTTGCTTTTGGCTATCTTGAGCAGCAGAGGTATTCACCAATACCCAAAGAAAAGGCTGCTTTTTGACCAAGGCTGCCGGAAGGTCAGTGCCCTAGGAGCATCAGCATTGAAATGCGAAGCTGTCAGAGCAAATCCATAGAATTCTGCATACGCTCAACCTACCAACATAGCCGTCTTCGGATCATAGACCACTTCGGTAATCGACCCATCCCGAATGCGTTGAACCGCTTCGTCAATTACATGGAGCGGTACCAAGAACCATTCCTTCGGTTTCACCGGATTTCCGAAGCGGTCTTCGATGGTCAAGTCGAGCTGTGCTGCACCAAATAAGCGGTGGAAGATGTTTTCCAGCCTGATGCGGTTCATGTTGTGGAGTTTGTAGGTGGCGACCACCCCCACGTCGGCCAACAGATAGGTGGCATCTTTTTCTGCACCTGCGATGCGGGTCTCTATCTTGCCGCCGGTCACGCCGATCTTGTGGATCAGCTCACGGTGTTCGGCCACGAATGGATGGTTGGACAGGCTGCGCAGCACATAGATGATTCCGGTTTCGATATCGTCTGGCTCTGGCGCATCACCAAACAGCGGCCCCATGCTAGTACCGGTCAACATGCGGGCGTTTTCGTCTTTATAGAGTGCACGTTGTAGTGAGCGCATCAACAGATTGCTTTCGGTGCCGTTGGAATAGACCACGCGCAGGCGCGCATCGGGTTCATTGTTGCCCGTACGGAAAATGTCACCCTGCTCGGCCACATAAACCAATAAACCGCCCAAGACAAAAAAATTGCCCACCTTAAAGTTGGAATCACGCCCAAACTGGCGGGACTGGCGAACGCCAGCCTTTAGCTCCCGCTCCACCTGCTCAAACAGCGGTTGGAACTTGTCAAAATCCGCACACGGCGTACGGTCAGCAATTTCCTCTGCTGCACGCTTTTCAAAGCTGGAGCGCACATGGCGCAGTACGGTGATGTCATCCCGGTTGGCGGGTTGATCGCCAATACCCAACTCGGCCAGCAAAGCGTCTTCGTCCAACTCACCCACATCCGTCTGAGCCGCTGCCGCACCAGACAATAAACTTGGGCTATCCAGCCCGGCCAGCAGGGTTTGCACTTCCGGTAACTTGCGTAGCTGATCCAGGCGCACGGCATACAGGCGCTCAAAGATGTCACGGCCTTCACCATGCAACGGGGCGCGCCCATTGGCCTGATGGAAGCGCAGGATGTCCTCGAAGCCAGCGATGATGCGTTCTTCGCGCGGGGTTCGGCTGGTGACCTTGAGCGGGGCGACTTCTACACCCAGCGCATTCAGCAGTTCGTCATCGTCCATTTCAGCCATTGCCGGGCTCTCTTTGCGTCTGTGTCGCTTTTGCTTGTGCGCGGTAGCGCGCCAGCGCAGCCACACCTTCAGCCATGCGTTTTTCCCATGCGTCGGCGGAGTTAATATCCGGCAGGCGGCCACGCTCGTTCTTGAACTGCAAGGCGCGTTTTGCCAGCTCACGGGCTTCGTCTTCGGGGATAGTGACCTTCTTGGCGGCAATGCTGGCCTGTACCTGGCGCAGCGACTTTTCATCCATCGCTTTTGCCAGCACCGCATAAGCGGCGTCGAACGGGTTGATGCGGTCGATCAGGTCAACGTCCAGGTCGCGCACATTAACGAACTTACGTACCCCATCCAGCAAAGCCGTATTGCCTTGTATCGCGTCATCGTCCGCACCACCACCGTTCGCATCGGCCTGAGCCAAGGCCAATTTGGCCTGCTGAGTGATGTTCATCGCAGCGATAGCGTGCTGACGGATGGCCTCCTGGTCAGTATCGCTCAAATCCGGGTAACGTTCGCGCACGATCTTGCCCATGCGCAGCTGGGTCAATTCTTCGGGCAGCGTGTTATCCTTGTCGAATAGGCCGCGTTCCAGCGCGGTCTTGTCTTGCAAGAAGCTGGTGACGACTTCGTTTAAATCTTCTTTGCAGATGCGCGTAGCTTCCGGGCTTTGTGGTGTTACCAACCCGTTGATCTCCACGTGAATCTGGCCGGTGTCTTTGTTCACCCCAATGTTATGGCCGCCGTCCTTGTAGCCCTCCGCGCCATAATCGAAGCCGTCTTTTGGGCCAATGTTTTTTGGCGTGAACTCATAGCGCGGTGCCAGCACTTGCTCCATCAGCAGGCTGGCGGAAATGGCCTTGAGCATGTCATTCACCGCTTCGGCTACGGCGGCTCGATCGGCTGCGGGTTCGGCAATCAAATTAGTAAAACGCGACCGTTCCTTGCCTTCGGCATCACGGGTGGCGCGGCCAATAATCTGCACAATTTCGGTCAGACTGCTGCGGTAGCCGATAGTCAGCGCGTGTTCACACCAGATCCAGTCAAAGCCTTCCTTCGCCATGCCCAGCGCGATGATGATGTCCACATGGTCGCGATTATTTTTCTGCGCCGGATCTTTCAACGCAGTGAGCACACGGGAACGCCGTGCCGCATCGCTGTCGTCTACCAAATCCGCTATTTTCAGGGTACGGCCGGCTTTGGTTTGAATCTGGTGGAAACCGGTGGCTGGGTCAACGCCTTTCCATTCGCCCAAGCCGTGCATGATTTCATTCACCTCGCGCTCTTTGTCTTTAAGGCTTTCGCGTGCATTTACATTGGGAATATGGATGATGGTTTTCAATGCCAGGTTCAACACTTTAGTGACGGCATCAACGTAAGGGCCGGTGTAGAAGAAGTAGCCAATGTCCAGCGATTTGAGCCATTGGTAGCCATTAAGCTGCTCGTAGTAGGTATAAGTGACCGTCTCGAACTTAGCCTCATCCGCCGGCCCCAACACCGCTTCGCTGTCACCACGGAAGTAAGATCCCGTCATCGCCACCAGATGCACCTTATCGCGGGTGATAAACGCGCCCAACTGACTGCCTAGCACGTTGCCCGGATTGCTGGACACGTGATGAAATTCGTCGATGGCAATCAGGCGGTTGTCGAATGCTGCTATGCCTAGCTCTTCTACCGCAAAGCGGAAAGTTGCATGGGTACAAACTAAAATCTTATCGGTACTTTCCAAAAACTTGCGCACCGCGTCCATCTTGGATTTGGCCATGCGTGGCTCATCCACGTCGGGGGCATTGCACAGGTTCCACTGCGGCGCGACCTGCCAGTCCCAATCGAATCCGTACTGGCTTAGTGGTTCATCGGCGAAGCTGCTGCCGATGGACCGCTCCGGCACTACGATAATGGCCTGCTGCAAGCCCTGGTTGTTGAGCTTGTCCAGCACGATGAACATCAGCGCGCGGGATTTACCCGATGCCGGTGGCGACTTGATCAGCAAATACTGTTCGCCGCGCTTGGCATAGGCGCGCTCCTGCATAGCGCGCATCCCCAGCATGTTGGCCTTGCTGGAAGCGCCGGTGCGCGCCGTGGTGATGGAGACTGATGGCACAGTGTAGGCATTGGTGGGATTGGCCGGGTTAGTCACTGCGTATCGTCCTCCGTGAATGTGTCGATGCCCCCCAGTTCACGCTCGATCTGCTCGATGCTGGGCAGGCTGGTGATGCCGAAACAATTGTGCAGCGGCTGCTGCACAAATTCCCTATCCGGCAAGGTCAATGGGTAATCGTCCAACAAGCTGTTGGACAATGCCAACGTCCAAATGCGCATTGTTTTTCATGTGGCCTCATGCCAGTTCAGCCATTGCAAGCCAGGCACACGGGAGAATTCGCGTACATTGCGCGTCACCAGCGTGGCCTGATAACGCAATGCCGTGGCGGCGATCAACGTATCGTGCGGGCCGATAGGCGTGCCTGCGGCCTCAAGCTCGGCCCGGATGCGGGCGGCATGAGCTGCGCAGTCACTGTCAAATGGCAATCTCTGCATGGGCTGCAACAATTGCATCAGCGCTGCCAGCCTGGGCTTGGCGGCTTCCTGTGGCAGACGTAGAAGACCATAACGCAATTCATATTCCACGATGGCCGACACGCCGACTTCTGCGGGCGCCAGCGCCTGGACACGCGGCACGATTTGCAGGTCGCCGCGAAGGTAGTAGCTGATGATGTTGCTGTCGAGGATCAGCACGACCGACCCTTAAAACCCGATGCGCGGTGCATCGGCCGGCATTCCACTCGACCCGTCAGCCTCAAGCGAAGGGAAATCCGGGAACTTTCCGGCCAGTTCCAGACAGGCCTTGGGCCATTCCTGATGAGCATGCTTGCGGATGATGTCCGCCACCCAACGGCTTTTTGATACGCCATTGGCCTGCGCGGCTTGATCCACCAGTGCCTGCGTGGCATCATCAAGATATAGCGTGATTTGTGACATGGCGATAACCCCTTTAATATGAGTTGAGCAAGTATATTTCCAATTATACTTAGTGATGCAAATTCGTCAAACCGGATAATGACGGGGCTAATGGATTTTCCAGTTTCATATTACCCTCGTTGCTTTCACAACTGGCTTGGCCTTGGCCGCCGCCGTCATCTTCGTATAAAGCTCAAACAGTTTTTCCAACCGTTCGGTGTCGTTTTTGAAACGGCGGCCGATGTAAATGCGCTCCAGCACTTCGTCGTTGCGCTCGTGGGCGTGGCGCAGGTTCTCCGGCATGTTGTTCGGGTCTTACAGGTCGGCAATGGTGGCGGGAAAGTGCGCTTCGCGAGCGAGCAGGATGTTTTCGGCGCAGACGGTCAGGTCGGCCTTGTTCTGCTCGGTGAGCAGCGGCACGGGGAAAGTGTTCCAGCCGAGGGTGTTGGAGTAGCGGAAATCGGTTTTCAGTTTGCCGCAGACCGTGGCAATCCAGACCAGATGCAGGCGGGAAGCAATGAGCGCCATGTTCCACAGGGGGGCGTCGTAGAGGGCGAAGGCTAGATTTGTAACAGTTGAGTTTTCGTCAACGACTCCCGCAGGTAAATAATCGCGTGACTCTGATGAAACACAAGGCATAACAATCGTCTGACGCTCCCCAATATTCATTTCCCGCATTTGATGCGCCCGCGCAGCCATTTCATTGGCTCCGCTGTCTCGGCTCGCCAGCCTCATTGCTCGCACGCCGTCAACACGTTGGTGAATCGGTGCAATGCGCATCGCTTCTTCAAGATGGGCATCCTCAATCCACAGGCAATAGCGTTCCAGACCACGAATAAATTCTGCCGAGCCGTAGATACGGCGAATAAAACGGGCATGTTGCTCTGGTGTTAGGCTAAGTGCATCGACTTCATCACCGGCGAGTAGCAAATGGCCACCATCATATGGCATGTTGCCACGTAACATTTCTGTCAACTCACCCAAAGGGCGCGATGCCTTTTCCACAATCACATTGGCTCCGGGCACCAAGTAGGCATTGATGTGTTCGACTTCTTTGACGAGTGAGCTACCGTCATCACTTATTGAGAAAATCTTGCGCAGCTTGCCTATTTGGTTGCTGATGCCCACGATTGCCACCGTCACACCCGCATTATGACTGGCCAAATTAGCCCATTTGAACGAGGTGTGCGCAAACGCGATCTTGTTTCCAGTGCCAAATACCAGCGGCCATAGAATGGCCACTTGCTGTCCTTGGCAAATGGAGTTGGTGGACACGAACGCCGCAGCAGCATTGGTCTTGGTGCCGTAATCGGCGGCCTTCATAAACCAGCCCGCCACATAGTCCAGTGACTTCCAGTTCTTGGTGCGGTTGGCGAAGATGGCTTGCAAATCCGCCTTCTGTTCGTCCTTCTGCCAAGTGGAACCCAAATACGGTGGATTGCCACAGATATACGTCTCACCCCCTTCGTTCTCAAAGTCGATTTCCGACTGATCCAGCGGCGTACCGAATAAATCATCGGCAAGCATTTTTACGCCCGTTCCCGTGGGAGGGCAGACACTCAGCCAATTCAGCCGCAGTGCATTACCGCAAACAATCCAGTTCTGCGCATCCAGCGGCAAAAACTCCGCCAGTGCGTCCTTCTGTCCGCGATACAGTACATCGCACTGAAACTCGGCAATGATGAGCGCCAGACGCGCAATTTCTGCCGGGAAGTCGCGCAGCTCGATGCCCCGGAAGTTGGTCAGTGGTATCTCGCTGCCTAAATGTGGCTCGCCCCGGCGGCGGTTGATTTCCGCTTCGATCTCGCGCATTTGTTTGTAGGCAATGACCAGGAAGTTGCCAGAGCCACAGGCCGGATCGAACACACGGATGCGTGCCATGCGCTTGCGCAGGTTTAGCAGTTTGATTTTGTTATCGTTCGACTCATTCAACTGCGCACGCAGCTCATCTAGGAACAAGGGGTTCAATACCTTCAGGATATTGGGCACACTGGTGTAGTGCATGCCCAATGCGCCGCGCTCTTCGTCGTCGGCCACGGCCTGGATCATGCTGCCGAAGATGTCGGGGTTGATTTGTTGCCAGTTCAAATTTCCGGCATGGATTAAGTAGGTGCGCGCCATGCGGGTGAAACGCGGCACGCCAGTTGCGTCGGAGAACAGGCCGCCGTTGACGTATGGAAATTTATCGGCCCAGCTAGGCAAACGTGGCACAGCGTTAGAACGCTCGTCAGGATTAGTCTTGATGTTCATGGCGCGAAAGATGCTTTCCATCACTTCATGTGTGTTGGAGCCATCACGCTCGCTCATCTGCTCGATGGTATGGGTGAACAGGCCATCGCCGTTGAAAATATCGGTGTCTTCGGCAAATAAGCAGAACACGAGCCGCGCCATAAAGTGGTTCATGTCGGCGCGGCGCTCGTCTGTGGCCCAGTCCGGGTTTTCACGCAGCAGTTCGACGTAGAGTTTGTTCAGGCGCCCGGTGGCGCGTACATCGACGGGGTTGTCCTTGATCTCCTTGATGGTGGAGATGCCTGCGAGTGGCAGGAAGAAGCCGAAATGGTTGGGGAAGTCCCGGTAGGTGCAGGCGACGGTTTCGCCACTAGTCAGTTCTTCAGCTTCAAGGGTTTGCCCATCGGTGGCGAGGATAAATTTGGCACGGGCTTTGATGGTGGCCAGACTCGCACGCAATGCCTTGAGGGAAGCGCTCACAGTGCCACTTTCGCACACGGCGAGATGGATGTTGTTGCGTTGGAGCACGCCACCGGGCACATCTGAAGCATTGTTGTTGCCAGTACGCAGGCGCTTGAGTGCCGTGTCCTTATTGCCGAAAGCGGCCAGGAAGGCGAACGGGAACTCTGCCGCGTCGAAGGGCTGAAGGGCCAGGTCTGATATGGCTTCTTCGATTTCTATTGCATTCATGGGGCATCTTGCCTGTGTGATTTTTTCCGCTCGTGTCCGGCTGGGTTTTCAGTGACTGACGCGGCACTGCGGGACTCTATTGTAAATGGTTGCCCGTGAGATCTCGTAGTGTTTCGCGATCTGGCTAACAGGGATGGCTGTACCTACATCAGCTGGCCAGACAGCCCAGTGGCAACAATGACTGAAAAGCTGACTATCGTTTAGTCAGCTTTTTCCATTTTCATCAGCAGTAGACGGCGCATAGACTGTAAATAGGTTGATCAAAAAGCCTGCGCCTTGGGGGTATCATCCTATGGAGCAGAAATTTTCACGACATGCTACGAGATCACCCCCGTTGTTTGATCTGGTAGTCGATCCGTTGGCGTTGCAGGATGAATAGTTCATACGCATTATGTAGCTCGCTTTTCCGCATCCCGCATAATGCGTATGCCCACGCGCGCCAGATCGCCTAATGCACCAGGTTTTTCGATGCCGATGACGACCCGGCTGCAATGCCATTCCATTAACATGCGCTGGGCGACGTGATCCGCCAAAGCTTCCAGCAATCGATAGCGGCAGGGTGCAAGCCACCCGGCAAGCTGCTGCTCGATGAGAGTACGTGTCAGGCCAAGCGGGTGTGTACTTTCTAATCGTAAATCGAAAACGAGCGGGCGTGAGGCTGCCCGTTCCCATTCGTACAGGCCGATGATGGTATGCAACGTAATTCCATCATGTGTGAGCGTGTGCGCCATCAGGCTGCGATGGTGCGCAGTGCATGCGCTACGGTAACCATGTTGCTTAGGGCCGCTTCCACTTCCGGCCAGCCGCGCGTTTTCAAGCCGCAGTCCGGATTTACCCACAAGCGCTCGCGCGGAATTACAGCACATGCCTTATTCATGAGGCGCTGCATTTCTTCCTGACTCGGCACACGCGGTGAATGGATGTCGTACACGCCTGGGCCGATATCGTTTGGATAATGGAAGGCACGGAAGGCTTCCAGCAGTTCCATATCCGAGCGCGATGTTTCTATCGTAATTACATCGGCATCCATCGCGGCGATGGCGGGTAGAATGTCGTTGAATTCTGAATAGCACATGTGGGTGTGAATTTGTGTGGTGTCCCGCACGCCGCTGGTACTGATGCGGAAAGCGCGCACTGCCCAGTCGAGGTAATGCGCCCAGTCCTGCCGTTTGATGGGCAAGCCTTCGCGTAAGGCGGCTTCGTCAATCTGAATGATACTAATGCCGGCCCGCTCCAAATCCTGCACTTCGGCGCGAATCGCCAGCGCGATTTGCAGGGCGGTGGCAGCGCGCGGAATATCATTGCGCACGAATGACCATTGCAGAATAGTGATGGGGCCGGTGAGCATTCCTTTCATCGGTTTGTCGGTCAGGCTTTGCGCGTAGCGACTCCATTCGACGGTCATTGGGTGCGGACGTGAAATGTCGCCGTAGATGATAGGGGGTTTAACGCAGCGCGAGCCGTAGCTTTGGACCCAGCCGTATTGCGTAAAAGCGAAGCCTTGCAGTTGTTCGCCGAAGTATTCCACCATGTCGTTGCGTTCGGCTTCACCATGCACCAGCACGTCTAGCCCCAGTTCTTCCTGCTTGGCCACCACATGATGGATTTCTGCCTGCATTGCCGTGCGATATTGCGCCTCGCTTAGTTTGCCTTGCTTGTAGCCCGCGCGAGCACTGCGGATGGCTGCAGTTTGCGGAAAAGAGCCGATGGTAGTGGTCGGGAAAGCAGGCAGCTTGAATTGCGCTTGCTGTGCAGCGATGCGCTGGACAAACGGCGTAGAGCGTTTTTCATCGGCAGGTTTCAAGGCTGCAATACGCTGATGCACTTCACGATCATGTCGTAGCGGCGAGTACACTCGGCTTTCCAATGCTGCATTGGTTTTGGCCAATTGAGGCGCGATGGCTTCCTTGCCGTGCGCTACACCTTGCGCCAAGGTGACAACCTCCCCGAGCTTTTGCGTGGCGAATGCCATCCAGCTTTTGACGGTTTTATCCAGTCCGGTTTCCTGTGTTAAATCCACCGGTACATGCAACAGGGAACAACTGGGTGCAACCCATAGTCGATCCCCCAGTGTTGTGCGCAACTCGTCGAGGATAGCCAACGAAGCGGGCAAGTTGTTGAGCCAGATATTACGGCCATCCACAATACCTGCAGAAAGGATTTTATCCGCCGGGAAATCGCGGATAAAGGTATCAGCCTGCTGCGGGGCGCGCACCAAGTCAATGTGGAGGCCGGCAACCGGCAAGGCTCTAAGCGTTTCGGCATGGTCTTCCACGCTGTCGAAATAGGTGGCGAGCAGAATTTTGGGGGCATCCTGCGACAGGCTGGCATAGGTGTGAGCGAGTGCTGCCACCCATTCCTGCGGCAAATCGAGTGCCAGCACAGGTTCGTCAATTTGCACCCACTCCACGCCCTGAGCTTTCAGACGCGCCAGAATTTGCTGGTACACCGGAATTAGCTTGGGCAATAGATTCAGGCGATTCAGACTGTCATGTTTTTCTTTACCGAGATACAAGTAGGTGAGGGGGCCAATTAATACCGGCTTGGCATTGATCCCCAGTGCCTGCGCTTCACCTACTTCATCGAATAGCCATGAGCTATTCAGCTTGAATTCGGTGGAATTCAGGAATTCCGGGACGAGATAGTGGTAGTTGGTGTCGAACCATTTGGTCATTTCCATGGCGGGCTGGTGTGCATTGCCGCGTGCAAGCTGGAAATACTGCTCCAGCGTTGATGGACCTGTAAAACCGAATCGTTCGGGCGCGGCACCCAGGAGGACAGTCATATTCAACATTTGGTCGTACCATGCGAAATCCCCTACTGGAATCAGAGCAATGCCCGCATCGCGCTGCACCGTCCAGTGCCGTGCTCGTAATGCTTTGCCGGTGGCGAGCAGGGATGCTTCGTCCAATTGACCACTCCAATACGATTCCAAAGCCTTTTTGAGTTCGCGTTGCGCGCCGATGCGTGGAAAGCCAAGATTGTGCGTAATTGTCATGATGATCCTTCGTTTGAAAGGATGGTATCTTCGGCAAATTCCTATTATTATGCAAAATCATTATTTTCGCATTTATCATTAAATTATTTAATAATGCTATCCATTCTGGAATTACGCCATTTACGCATGTTGGAAGCCTTGGTTGAGAGCGGTAATCTGTCGCGTGCCGCGCAACGCTTACACCTGACACAGTCGGCAATTTCGCATCAGGTCAAACAGATGGAAGATCGTTACGGCGTTCCGTTGTTTGAGCGCAAGACTCAGCCATTACGTTTGACAGCTGCCGGACAGCGACTGCAAGTTTTGGCGGGAGCGGTGCTGGCGCAGGTGGCAGAAGCCGAGCGCGATATTGCGCGCATCGTGGAAGGACAGGCCGGACGCTTGCGTATAGCGGTGGAGTGCCACACTTGCTTTGAGTGGCTAATGCCCGCGATGGATATTTTTCGCGAACATTGGCCGGAGGTTGAGCTGGATTTGGTATCCGGTTTTCATGTTGATCCGCTGGCGTTGCTGCGTGAAGACCGCGCCGATCTTGCCGTGGTCTCTGAATACCGCAAAAACGGAATGGCTTATCACCCCTTATTCGGTTTTGAGATCGTCGGTATCGTCTCTTGCTTACACAAATTGGCGCAAAAGGAATACCTCACTCCACATGACTTTACCGACGAAACGTTGGTGACCTACCCGGTACCGGAAGAAATGCTGGACGTAATTCGCAATTTTTTGAAACCCCACGGCGTTGAGCCGAAACGGCGCACCGCCGAACTGACCGTTGCAATTTTACAGTTGGTTGCGAGCCGCCGAGGTATCTCCGCCATGCCGAACTGGGCGGTGCAAAGCTATTTGAAAACCGGCTACGTGCATAGTATGCGTTTGGGCAAGGAGGGATTGTTCGGTGAGCTGTATGCCGTCACACATGTGGAGGCTGCGCAAGCTTCCTATATGCAGGATTTTCTGGAAACTGTGAGGACGGTCAGCTTTAACCGTTTGCCGGGGCTGATGCCTTTGATAATCCGCGGGGGTGAGGTTTAAGTTAAGGCGATACTGAGCCACTCACTCTGTTCGGACTGAGTATGATATTCGCCCGCAGGCCGAAAGGCGTTGGCAAGAAACAGGGCTGTGGTGTGTTAGCGTTCGTAGTGTTGCTTTCGGACAAAGACCGGCTGAGCACTGGCGCCATTGAGCCCGTCCTCTGAGTATGGTTGAGGCATCGTCGGCGAGTATGGTGAGTTCTCTGGCGCGTTGGTGCTTGCCACCGGCGGGTCAGTCCGACATCCCGATTGAGAGATTGAGCATATCGACATGCCCACGTCCGAGAGTGGCATTCACTCAAGGAGACAGGATCATGGCACAACGGGTTGACCCAACCAAGCGCCGAGCGGATGGCACGCCGATCGAGCCGCTTTCCATCAAGCATCCGAACGCTGCCGGAATCGATATCGGCGGGAAGAGCCACTATGTTGCGGTACCGCCGGACCGGGTAGGCAAGGGCGAGTCTGCGGTGTGCGAATTTGGTACGCATACCGAGGACTTGGTCGCGATAGCCGATTGGCTTGGTGCTTGCCGTTTCGACACGGTCAAGCATTTTTGCTCGTGGCTGGGGCTGTGCCCGGGCACCCGCATATCGGGCAACAAACGACTTTCCGGAGCCAGCAAGCGAATCCCAAACCGAGTCGCGCGTGCGCTGAAACTCGCCGCAATGGGCTTGTCGCGTTCTCGCTGCGCCATGGGAGCTTATTACCGAAGGCTGGCCCTGCGCATGGGATCGCCCAAGGCCATCACCGCCGTGGCGCATAAGCTCGCACGCATTGTCTATGCGATGCTCAGCGGACAGGCCGACTACGTTAAAGAAGACCAAGTCAGGCATGATGCACGCTATCGCGAACGTGCCATAAAAGCGCTGCAAAAGCGCGCCCAAGAATTCGGCTTGGCGCTTTCGCCACAGGCTGTTCCCGCTCATGCATGATGCCAATTGTCCTTGTTATACATTTGTAACAAATTGAACCTAAATAAAAAATTACTGTTTCTTGAGAGCCTGTCGAAGCCATTTGCAAGTGGTACGTTTCGACAGGCTCAACGCGAATGGACTTGTTCAGCGTAGTCTTCTCAAAGGTAATGGTGGTTGTTTTTAGCAGCCCATCTTAGCCATATCCGCCTGCATTTCTTCGGGTGTCACATCGCGCGTATGGGTGGCGATCGACCAGCGGTGACCAAACGGGTCTTCCACTTGACCGTAACGGTCGCCCCAAAACATATCCGCAATCGGCATGGTGATTTTTGCACCCGCCGCTGCGGCTTGCGCCATGGTTGCATCCGCGTTTTCGACTTGTAAATGAATTGTGATCGGCGAGCCTTTCAATGATTTTGGTCCGAAAGCGCCCCATTGCGGGTTTTCTTCAGCGAGCATTAATTGTGAGTCGCCAATTTGGATACATGCGTGCATGAGTTTGCCATCCGGGGTTGGAAGGCGCATTACCTCTATGGCATTGAATGCTTTTTTGTAAAACTCAATAGCGTCCGATGCGCCTGCGCAAATGATGTGCGGGGTGATCGAGTGCATACCATCAGGAATAGCTTTAACTTTTGAACTGGTCATGGTTATTTCTCCTTGATTTTTGATAAACATTAAAGTTACTTGCTTAGTGTGCGTATGGCCTACTGATAAACTGCTTAATTAGCTTGCCCGCTAAACAATAAACAGGTGGTGATTTTTTGTATGGTTTCCCTTCTATTTTTGCTGAGAATGATTAAGTCGCTGTGTCAGATAGTTCGCTAAACGGTCAAACGTACTATTCCATCCTTCGTTATGCCCCTCTTGCTCGGACAATGACTGGAATGGTGTTTGCCTTAGCACCATGGTCGTTTTTTCGTGATGCTCGGTAAGGGTAATCGTGATTAAATTTTCTATACCGCGTTCGCCTGTTTCTTCCCACGCAAAGGTGAATACCAGTAATTCAGGCTCGACTACCTCACGAAATTCACCGCCATGCCATAGCAAATCGCCGCTTTCAACAGAGCGCAAACAGTTGCGCCAGCGAGCACCCGATCGTGCATCCCACATCACATTGACTGCGGGATGGTGGCTTGGGCCCCACCAATTCAACGCGTGCTTGGGATCAGTCCAAGCCTTCCACACTAACGCTCTTGGCGCATCGAATGTGCGAGTGATGATGAGTTCGTTGGGTTTTCCGGTGCTTGTTAAATAAGCATCGAGCCGCGCCAGGGTTTGCTGGCCACCCTCAATCGCACCAAATTCAGCTAAAGCTTTGCGTTGCGCTGCTGACTCCAGGATTATTCGCAGTGTGACCTGCGTCTGGTCACCCAAGTCTTGTAGCGTCAAGGTGGCGTTGAACTCAGCATGGTCAGGGTCGTCGCCGCCGTGCTCGTAGGCCATGAAGGTCGGCTCGGTGATGGTGGTGTAGCGAATCCAGTTGTTGTAATTTGTGCCCGGGCTACCGTCTGCGTTAGCGGGCGCGTGCATGATGTAGCGCCACAATCCGTCCACACGTACATCCATCTCAAAAATCGTATTGGTAAAACCGTTTGGCCCCCACCAATGTTGGATGTGCTCGGGTTGGGTGAACATTTGCCAGACGCGCTGGATGGGTGCTTTTACGGTGCGGGTGATGATGATCTCATTGGATTTTTCGGGCGTTAGGGTAGACATGGTCAAAAGCCTTTCTTGACCATCGCGACTAATTGGTCGAGCGCGGCACCCCAGCCATTTTCAAAGCCCATCGCAGCGTGCTGCTTGCAACCTGTTTCATCCGCGTGGATCACCGTGGCGGTGTAGCGTGTGCCGTTGGGGTGATCTGCCAGCTCGATCATGGCGGTAAACTTGAAATCTGCCTGTTCGTCTCCGCAAGTTGGGCTGGGTGTGCTGGGGCGAAAGCCCGGCAACAAGGCATTCGTCCAGACCAGTTTTTCGTTGGGGATGACTTCCAGGTAGCAGCCGATATTGGGGAATTCCTGACCTTCTGGTGACTGCATCGTGGTACGGAACATGCCGCCGGGTCGCAGATCAATCTCAGCGTCTATTGTTTTCCACGGCAGCGGGCAAAACCATGGTTTGAGCAGCGCGGGCTCAGTCCAAGCGCGCCAAACAAGTTCTTTGGGGACATCGATAATGCGCTCAAAAGTGAGGTCAAGTTTGGGGTTTAATTGGCTATATGTTCCATTGGTTTTCACTTTAACTCTCCTTTGGTGGGGTTGATATCGTGGTCAGGGTTTTGTTGCAGGGTGAGTAAATACGTATCCAAGCGGTCCAGCCGGTTTTCCCAAAACTGTTTATATTGACCAATCCAGTCCATCGCTACTTTGAGCTGTTCAGCGTCAATACGGCACGGGCGCCACTGCGCGTCGCGCCCTTTAGTGACCAACCCCGCTTTTTCGAGCACTTTGATGTGCTTTGATATGGCAGGCAAGCTCATCGCAAATGGCGCAGCCAGCTCGTTAACCGAGGCTTCACCTTTAGCCAGACGCGCCAACATCGCCCGCCGTGTAGGGTCGGCCAAGGCGGAGAAGGTCACGCTGAGACGGTCTAATGTGACATTGGGGGACATATGTATCTATCTACTTGGATAATTAACTAATTGGTTAATTATCGGATGGAATTTTAAGGTTGTCAATTGAATGAGAATTATCGGTTAATGCCGAATGCGATTTGGGAGGCTTGCCAATAATCGGCTGAACGACTGGCGAAATTTTAAAATTGAGATTTGCTGAAGTAATTAACGCGATTTCCATAAATACTATCGCTTATTTTTACCTACTTCATACCATTTGCCTCATCTTCAATGACTTTCAGAAAATCATCGCCATAGCGGGCTAATTTGGCTAACCCGACTCCGCTAATTTTCCCTAAATGGGTGAGATTTCCAGGACGAAGTTTGAGAATTTCCAGCAAAGTGCTGTCGTGGAAGATTACATAGGGTGGTACGCCTTGTTCACGGGCGAGCTCCATGCGTTTGGCTTTAAGCGCCAGCCACAGTGGGTCTTCATTTGCACCGGCAAATGCTTCACGCATTCTTGCGCTGCGTTCAACCTTGCTGATTTTATTTTTGGCCGGTTCAGTATCGCGCCGCAACCACACTTCGGATTCACCACGTAACACCGGACGGGCTTCTTCGGTAAGACGCAATCCGCCGTAAGCTTCCATGTCTACGTTGAGCAATCCGGCAGCAACCAACTGGCGATAGACACTGCTCCATTGAGCCTGCGCAAGCGACTGACCGATGCCAAAAGTACTGAGTTGTTGGTGGTGAAATTTCTTGATCTGTGCAGTGGTCTTGCCCAGTAACACGTCGGTCAAATAACCTACGCCGAAGCGTTGCCCGGTGCGGTATACACACGACAATGCCATACGTGCCGCCTGAGTTGCGTCCCACGTATCGATGGGTTCCAGGCAATTGTCGCACTGCGCGCAGTTACCTGGATGTTCCTCTCCAAAATAGCGCAAGATAATTTGGTGGCGGCAGGCAGTGGATTCGCAAAACCCCAGCAGTGCATCAAGTTTATGCATTTCTAATCGTTTGCGTTCCTCGGGTGCATCGCCGGATGCCAGCATTTGACGCATGGATACCACATCGCCCAAGCCGTAAGTCATCCATGCATTCGCGGGTAAGCCGTCGCGTCCGGCACGGCCCGTTTCCTGATAATAGCCTTCCATGCTCTTGGGCAGATCAAGGTGAGCGACAAAGCGCACATTGGGCTTGTCGATGCCCATGCCGAAAGCGACGGTGGCGACTATGATTACGCCCTCTTTGCGCAGGAAACTGCGCTGATTCTCACTACGTACGGTCGCATCCAATCCGGCATGGTACGGCAATGCATGCCAGCCGCGCTCTTGAAGCCACATGGCGGTTTCATCCACTTTTTTTCGTGAGAGGCAATAGATGATACCGGCATCATTGGCATGTTCCGTTTCCAGAAACGCCAGTAATTGCTGGCGGGCATTGGCTTTCAGTGTTACCCGGTAACGGATGTTGGGACGGTCGAAACTGGAGATAAATTGGCGTGCTTGTTCCAGCGCTAACCGCTCGACGATCTCGCTTCGTGTTGGTGCATCCGCCGTGGCCGTCAGCGCGATACGCGGCACGTCCGGAAAGCGTTCATGCAATACAGTCAATTCACGATACTCCGGACGGAAATCATGACCCCATTGTGATACGCAATGCGCCTCGTCAATGGCAAACAACGCGATGCCATGCTTGGCTTGAACCTGTTCCAGCATGGATAAAAATCCGGACATCAGCAATCGCTCTGGCGCCACATACAAGAGATCCAAGTTACCCCGCAACAACTGGCTAGACACGGTACGTGCTGTGTTCGCATCCAGGCTGGAGTTAAGAAAAGCGGCGCGAGCACCAAGCTGGTTAAGCGCGTCCACCTGATCCTGCATCAGTGCAATCAACGGTGACACCACGATGCCCACCCCACGCCGTATCAATGCCGGAAGCTGATAGCACAACGACTTGCCGCCGCCAGTTGGCATTAATACCAGCGCATCACCACCAGCAATAACATATTCAACGATAGATTGTTGTTCACCACGAAAGGACGAATAGCCGAAAACATCGTGGAGAATTCGTTGGACAGTAGGAGTAGTCATAAAAAAGAAGGTATTACACTCGAAGTTAATCTGCCCTGGCGCATATTTTTGCTAGAGAGTCATTCACCGTAATACGGACTATTGATGTTAATGTTTAAGACTTTCAACGAGTATGAGCTAGCAGCGCTGCTTCAAGATATATATCCACACCGTTTGTCGGACTAACGGCAGCAGCAGGAATAGCGATTCCATCGCGCCAGTTCTCTACAGCTTGCTGTTTCATCGCACCGCTCACTATAAATATAACTTTGTGCGCCATACTTAAACGATGCGCGCTAAGCGATATCCGCTGCGGTGGATATTTTGGTGCATTTTCTACCACAATAACGGCCGGAGCATCGGTCGTGTTGGCCAACTCGTGACCAGGAAACAGACTGGCAGTATGGCCGTCTTCTCCTAATCCCAGTAAAACCAAATCAAATAACTCAATGTCTGCCAGTGTTTGTGTATAAGCACTAGCAGCTGCCCGCGCGCCTTCCTCTGTGGGAATAAAATGAATTTGGGTACGAGGGATGGCGACATGGTTCAGCCACGCCTGTGCAGCCATCCAGCTGTTGCGTTCCACATGGTCAGCTGGCAGACAACGTTCATCACCGAAGTAAATATGCCAGGCAGCCCAGTCTGCATCAGCGTTGCGTAACGATTCATATACATGGCGCGGTGTTGTACCGCCTGCGAGCACAATATGAAATGCTCCGCGCAGGCTAATGGCCAGTAGCGCTGTCTGCAATATTGCTTGTGTTGTAGCCTGCTCTAATTCAGCAGTTGTGTTGAAAGTGCGCCAACGACATTGTTGCGTTGGGTTGCTCGATAATAAAGGCATACAATTCACTCAAGTGTGCTTATGATAGTGTATGTGATTGTAAGCTTGGCTGAGATTGATGGTTTAGTTTATTTGATAGGATATGATCAAAATTGCGTAGCTATACCATGAAATTCTGTCATTTATTATTTGAGTCGGCTGTTGCAATATGGTATCTGGGGTGAAATTAAAAAATTGAGAGATATTTCGCTTACTATTGCCGAGCCAATAGCTATTTAATAGTGAACGTTATGCATTGCAACCTGCCTCGCTTTCAATGTTAAAAGCTTTTCTAGTATTTACTTCAAACAGGCAATTTCAATATGAAAAATATTTTGCAATGGATATTGCTCGTTGCACTGGCATGTACCACGTCTGTATGGGCCGTGCCGCAACAAAGTCATGCCGAAATACGTGCACTCATCACTACTTTCGTGCATGAGCAAACACTTAACCTGCCGGGCCAAGTTACCATTACGGTGAATGAGATTGATCGGCGCGTTTCGCTTCCAGCTTGTCCAGCGCTGGAGGCATTTCTTCCGCCTGGAGGACAACTGCTGGGCAACAGCACAGTAGGCGTCCGCTGCACTGCTAATAATATGAAAAAATGGACACTGTTCGTGCCAGTGCATATTAAAGTGAGTGCAAATTTGCTTGTCGCCAATAGTTTCTTGCAACAGGGGCATGTTCTACGTGCCGAAGATATTGGAAATCAAAAAAGTGAATTAGCTCAACTGGGCATTCTCACTGATCCTTTGCAAGCTATTGGCAAAATACTGAAATATAGTGTTGGAGCAGGGCAAGTATTAAAGCAAGACATGCTGCATGTGCCTTATGTTGTAAAGCAGGGGCAAACAGTGCAAATTCAAATTGAAAAGCAAGGTTTCAAAATTCACGCTGATGGTCAAGCATTAAGTAACGCAGCGGAAGGACAAACTGTACAGGTTAAAACCTCATCGGGTCAGGTAGTGAGCGGTGTAGTGCAGCAGGATGGAGCGGTAAGCATTCGACCTTAGTCTTAAATATAGAGTAATCTATATACTATCCTAACAAAACTAAGCTGTTGCATAAGCTTATTTGCATGTCTATCCTACGAACACATATTGTGCAGAAAGTTTTGCTGGTGTATAAAAGCTGTGTTCTAAAGTTTTGTATTTAGCTGCCGATAGTGAATTGTATCCGCGTTAGATAAAGAGGTCATGATGAAAATTGAAAAAAATAGTAAACCGTTGCCTACTGTCACGTCGGGTGAGGAGCGTGCACGTGCGCCTACTGCTAGCTCTGCAAATAGTACACAATCCACTGCCACCAGCGTACATCTGGGTGCAACTTCCGCACAACTTCAAAAAATGGAAAGCAGCATGGCAAACACACCGCTAGTGGATGCAGCTAAAGTCGCAGATATTAAGCAAGCTATCAGTGAAGGCCGTTTTCAGGTCAACTCCAGCGCTGTGGCTGATGGCCTGATTCAAACGGTGCAGGATTTGATTAGTGCGCATAAAACCTGATGATATATGACGAGTGAAATATCTGCCGCAACAACGGCAGAGTTTATTTCCCAGATGCATGCAGAGCGCGCTGCTTTGCATGCTTTTATACGCTTGCTTGAAACTGAACAACAAGCTTTACTCAATGAGCAGACCGAACAGATACATGTCTTGGCTGATACCAAGACTCAAATGGTACACGAGCTAACAAAGCTGGTGAATGCGCGAAAGCATGCCATGCTTTCGCGGGGTATAAAAATTGAACACGGCAGTATGGAAACTTGGTTGCAAACCCACACTGCAATTAATTTACCAGCGTGGCACGAAATCCGGCAGCTGGCTTCTCATGCACAGCATATGAACCGCACTAATGGTGCATTAATTCAAGTAAAAATGCGCCTTAACCAGCAGACATTAACCATGCTGCACAATGCCACGCATAGCGCCAATGGCTTGTATGGACCTGATGGTCAGCCCAATGTACCTGTATCAGGTCGCATCTTGGATAGTGTCTAATAAATTCTGACGGCTGCTATTCTTCTCGCAGAGGCGGCAAACCACAGCATTAAGTAGTAGCTGCCAAAGTCATTCTCGTATAGCGCTGTATGGTAGAGTCGTTACAATGCTTCTGCGCCAGTTTCCCCGGTACGGATACGAATCACTTGCTCAATGTTGTGGACGAATATCTTGCCGTCACCAATATTACCGGTGTGTGCAGATTTTTCAATGGCTTCAAGCACCAGTTCTAGCATCTCCTTCTTGACAGCGGCTTCCAGCTTGACCTTGGGCAGGAAATCCACCACGTATTCCGCACCGCGATATAGTTCGGTATGGCCTTTTTGTCGACCAAAACCTTTTACTTCTGTCACAGTAATACCCAGTACACCAATCGCAGTCAGAGCCTCACGCACTTCATCGAGTTTGAACGGCTTGATGATTGCAGTAACCATTTTCATTATTAATTACTCCTAATATGTGTTTGAGTGTAAACAGTCATGCTCAGAATCTATTGTTGATGGACTGTTAATGTTTTCTTAAAAATGAATGCCATCATTTCATGGTGGTAGCTCTGGACAGGTAACATTCGACCTGTCCAAAGATTGTCGCATCAGAATGGGATCGTCGCATCTACTGATAACAGTAGTTGATCCTTTTTATTATCAAAAGGCTTGAATGCCTGACCAATACCATCCACTCTGTCGTAACGAATATTTGGGCGAATATTCAGCTTTTGCATCAGTTGCGAATCAAATTTCAACTGTTTGGCCGGTTTCCAATTCATGCCCAAGGTAACATCATAATAATTGGCAGGTTGACAGATAGCCAAGAAATCAGCCGCAAAGCTAATATGTACACTATTCGTTGCTTGAGCTACCCGTACTGGTGAGCAGACACGGAAGCCGTCGTTATCACGAAACCACTCGCTACGGATACCTACCGACAAATCCTCCCTGAGATTATGTTGCAACTGCATGTCGACGCCATGCCAGGTTATATCCTTATGGCCGCCTGGTATGAAGACACCACCTGCATAACCGCTAGTATGGTGCAAAACCAGAAGGGTTTGAGGGGTGATTTTATGTTGCACCACAAGACTGTAGAAAGCCCAAGGTTCACTACTTCGTGAAGAAGTCCTGCTGTAGGAGCCAGTGAGATTGATTGAGCTTCGTTTGTCATCGCTGGTCCAAGTTGCTCCGGCTAAACCGCCCCAATTATTCAATTCTTTATCCAAACCTCCATCCCAACCGCCGGTTGCGCTGCCGGTGATTGCGCCGCCCATAAACGCCCAATTCTTGTTGACGGTGTAATTACCCACGAAACCGGTATGGGTAAATGGCTCGCCATTACTAAATGTGTAGGAACGTGTATAAAAGAAATTGTCAGGGGCTGGAACCGTTTCATAACCGGTTGGTGAATAAAAATGACCGATCTTGAGATTCAGGCCGTTACCGACCGGCACATAGGCTTCCATATAAATTTGTGGTAATGCCATATTGTAAAAGCGACTGGAAGAACAGCATAAATTCAAATCCCAACTGCTTCTGCTTAAAGGGCGGCCGGTATTTACATCGAATGCGGGTATACCGTACGCTTGGGCAAAAATAGCGTCGGTACCGAACATTATGTCAAATCTCCCCCCAAAATCCCATGCTTTTCCCTCTGTTGCTACGGCACGCTGCATAAATACATTAAGTTGATTCAATTGAAATTCTTTAGAACGATCAGCGAAAGTAACAGGGCCATTGAATCGATCAGTAGGGTTATTCGCGTTGTAAGTTATTCCTGCATTGATCCAACCGCCCACTTCAATGCCATTATCTTTAAGTAAAGATGGAGACTCATAGGCATCTGCTACGGGAAGTATGAACAAAGCACCTAGAGCAACGATGAGAAATTTAGTTTTGTACATGGCATTTTCTTTCTATGATTTAAGAGCGTAATTCAGTAACGCCCGATCAGTTGAAAGCAGCTTTCGTGCCAATATTTTTTAATTAATTAAAACAATATTTTAATTTGTATTTTTGAAGATGGATTATTATTTTTGTGCACTAATTTTATGCATATTAAAATATATCGCACCAATCAGGTGCTTGGTGCTTGTTATTTGCAATAAAGTGTTTTGTAACGAATAAATTGCATGCGCATCGCTTGAACAAATGTTTCGTATGATTAATTTAATTGTTTTAACTGAGGAACTCATATGTTCTTATAACATCTGCCGTTAAAATTATTCGCCGTGAGTTTCGGGGTAGAATAGGCGTTTTACTAATTTATTTATAAGGTACCTAAAATGTACAAAATCGCACCTAGTATTATTTCTGCCAATTTTGCTAAGCTTGGCGAAGAAATTATCAATGTTCTTGCCTCAGGTGCAGATATTGTCCACTTGGAAGTAATGAATAAACACTTCATACCCACTTTCAAAAACGGTTCGAAGGCTTGTGCTGCTATTCGCCCTATTACTCAGGCACCAATAGAGATACATCTGACGAGTGGATACAATGTAGACCATTCACTGAATAACCTTGTACCAGAGTACGCTAAGGCGGGTGCAAATATCATTACTTTTCACCCTGAAGCAGTTGATCGGGATGCGTACAACCTGCCATCCTTCGAAAATATCGAACGAACCATTGATTTAATTCACGAACACGGTTGTAAAGCCGGATTGGCACTCAATGCGGGCACACCGTTTAGCTACCTGGATCATGTTATAAGCAAGGTTGATGTTGTTTTGATCATGTCAAAGCAGACTGGCTTAATTAGTGGTCAAAAATTTATTCCCGAGGCGATTAATAAGGTGCGCACGGCACGCAAAAAAATCAATGAGAGCGGACGTAATATCATTCTTGAAGTTCACGGTGATGTGAATTTAGGTAATATCGCACAAATTGCCATGGCTGGTGCTGACACTTTTGTGGTTGGCTCTGCTATTTACGAAGCAGGCAATGAGGCAGATCCAAATCAATATGATTCTATTGTCGCTGCTCTGCACGCAGAGCTTGCAAAGGTTAGTTCATAAAATGCTGCAAATGTATCTCGCATGCAGAATCGCGTTATTTTAATCAAATGAACGCATTCTGTTATCCATGTCGGGCAACTAACATAGCTCTGTCATCACATATTGAGCGAACTGCGAAATTTTGCTATTGAGTTACACGATCAATGTTATTGATTGGTCGTGCAGCTAGCGGTGATAGGTATGATGGTCGACGCAGTATTTTCGATACGAAGTGACCGTGGTGCAGTTAATTGCGTGATTTTTTCATTGCTTGTTGAGCTTCGCGTGTAGCATCGCGTTCACGCTCGGTGTCACGTTTGTCGTGTTGCTTTTTCCCTTTCGCCAAGCCGATATCCAGTTTGACGAGACTGCCTTTAAAGTGCATGTTCAATGGCAT
This sequence comes from Candidatus Nitrotoga sp. HW29, assembly GCF_924101635.2. Classification (GTDB taxonomy): domain Bacteria; phylum Pseudomonadota; class Gammaproteobacteria; order Burkholderiales; family Gallionellaceae; genus Nitrotoga. Next base: position 51,974 of record NZ_CAKMAA020000067.1, read on the forward strand.
AAGCGTGTACCCAGCGCGTTGTACTTTGCTGGTCAATTTATTGATCTCAGCTGCATGCAACAGTAGCTTGCGTGTACGAACCGGGTCGGGATATATGTGTGTGGACGCGGTGGTTAATGGGCTGATATGCGAGCCAAACAGATATAGAGCGCCATCTTTCACCGTAATATAGGCTTCTTTGAGATTGGCGCGTCCGGCGCGGATTGCTTTGACTTCCCAGCCTTCCAGCATGATACCGGCCTCATAGCGATCTTCGATGAAGTAGTCATGGTATGCTTTTTTATTTTGGACTATGCTCATAATTTGTATATTCTACCAGCTTTGCATGGACGTACTGCTAGAATGGCCTTAGTCGAGAAATCAGTACTGGTTCCCTACAGCGCGAAGCAGATGTTCGTTCTAGTGGATAATGTGGCGGATTATCCGCGATTTTTGCCGTGGTGTGGTGGAGCCAGTGTCATCTCAGTGGATGGAGATACGGTACATGCGACAGTACATATAAACTATCACCATATCAAACAAAGTTTTACGACTAAAAACGTGCGTCAATTCCCTCACCAAATTGATATCACTCTGGAAGATGGGCCGTTTAAGCACCTTGACGGTGATTGGCATTTTATACCCCTTTCCGAATCTGCCTGTAAAATTGAATTTAAGTTGCATTACGAATTTTCCAACAAGTTATTGGAAAAAGTATTCGGCCCCATTTTTCATTTTATAGCCAATAGTTTTGTGGATGCCTTTGTTCATCGTGCAGAAAAAATTTATACAAAAAATGAGAGGTCAGATTAGTATTGCAATTTGCCTGTTGCCTATTAAATAAATGGATATCCATTTTTATACGGCAAGCCGAGATTTACTTAGGGTTACTAAATGTTAGATTACGACCTGCATTGCCATTCAACTGTGTCAGACGGGCTGTTATCGCCTACCGATCTGGTTGCGCGTGCGGCTGAGCGAGGAGTGAAGTTTCTTGCATTGACTGACCATGACGATCTATCTGGCTTGGCCGAGGCAGCCACGGCTGCTGCACAGCATGGCATGCAATTTATCAATGGAGTAGAAATCTCGGTGACTTGGCGTAGCTATACCCTGCATATTATTGGTTTACGTATCGACCCGAACTATAAACCGCTGGCGGAAGGTTTAAGTAATATTCGCAGTGGGCGTGGAGCACGTGCGCAGCTGATGGCTGAGTCGTTGGCCAGGAGCGGCATTAGCGGGGCGCTGGCAGGTGCTTATCAGTATGCGGATAACGATGGCATTATTGGACGCACACATTTTGCCCGATTTTTGGTTGAGAGAGGCTACTGCAAGGATGTGCGTAGCGTGTTCAAAAATTATCTGATTAAGGATAAACCCGGGTATGTGCCGCACCAATGGGCGTCATTGTCGGATGCAGTTGGCTGGATATGCGGCAGCGGTGGTGTCGCCGTGTTGGCACATCCGGGTCGTTACACGCTGGCACGCAAAGGTATGGGACAGAAGACATTGCGCGAATTGCTGCGTGAGTTTATCGATTTGGGCGGACAGGGGATCGAGGTCGTGTGTGGTAGCCATACGCCAGAGCAATATGTCGAGTTTGCGCGCTATGCTAATGAATTTAATTTGTTGGCTTCGTGTGGTTCTGATTTTCATGGGCCGGGTGAAAGCTATCGGGATTTAGGGCGTTTACCGGATTTTCCGCTGGATTGCCGTCCCATTTGGCTGGCGTGGGAAACTGGTTTATCTCTGTCTTCAAAAACTTTGCTCATCCCTCCAGAGAAAGAACAAGGAAAAGCGGAGACATTTAACCGCTGATTATGTCGCAATTTTTCACGATTCATCCAATAAATCCACAGCCACGGCTGATTAGACAGGCCGTCGATTTAGTTCGCAATGGCGCTGTGATTGTTTACCCTACTGATTCCTGCTACGCCTTAGGGTGTCATCTTGGTGATAAAGAAGCAGTGGCGCGCATTCGTCAAATACGTGGTGTGGATGATAAACATCATATGACGATGGTTTGCCGTGACTTGTCCGAACTAGCCCGCTATGCGCGGGTGGATAATGTGCAATTTCGACTGTTAAAAAATAATACACCGGGCAGTTATACATTTATCCTTGAAGCGACTAAAGAAGTTCCCAAGCGCCTGCAGCATCCAAAACGTAGCACGATCGGTGTGCGCATTCCCGATCATCCGGTGGCGTTGGCGCTACTGGAAGAGCTGGGCGAGCCACTGATAAGTTCTACTTTGGTTTTGCCAGATGAAGAGTTTGCAATGAATGATGCCGAACAGATCCGTAATTTATTGCAGCATCAAGTTGATTTGGTAGTGGATGGCGGCGCAGTAGGATTAGACCCGACCACGGTAATCGATCTAACCAAAGAGATACCTGTGGTCGTTCGGTTAGGTAAGGGTGATGCTTCACCGTTTTTAATTGAGAAATAAATAATACATGCAGATTGACCAATTAATACAAACCATTGCTATTGCAGCGATTCCGATTTTATTTGCAATTACCTTGCATGAAGCGGCGCATGGCTATGTGGCGCGCCATTTTGGTGATATGACGGCTTATCAGCAGGGGCGTATCAGTTTGAATCCCATTCGTCACATTGATCCTGTCGGTACGATTTTGTTACCGTTGCTGACGCTATGGATGGGTGGAATCTTGTTCGGTTGGGCCAAACCGGTGCCTGTGAACTTCGCTGCACTGCACCGTCCCAAGCAAGACATGCTGTGGGTAGCACTGGCTGGCCCGGCTGCCAACCTGTTCATGGCGCTACTTTGGGCGGTATTAGCCAAGCTGGCATGGACATTACCGACAAATTATTTTGCCGAGCCATTGTTGGAAATGGCACAGATCGGAATTAAAATTAATGTTGTATTAATGGTACTAAATTTGCTGCCGCTACCGCCTCTGGATGGTGGACGTATGGCGGTCAGCTTGCTACCGTATCGACAGGCTTCTCTTTTGGAAAGAGTTGAACCCTACGGTATGTTTATACTAATTTTCTTGGCGATCTCACCTGTTCTTGGCTGGATATTGGGGCCGCCTGTAATCGGACTTATTAAGTTAATTAATTCTATTTTTGGACTGTAAAGTAAAAATTATGCTTGTTGATCGAGTGTTATCAGGAATGAGGCCCACAGGTAGCCTGCACCTTGGACATTACCATGGCGTGTTGAAAAACTGGGTGGAGATGCAGCAAAAATACGAGTGCTTTTTTTTCGTTGCTGACTGGCATGCACTGACCACACATTACGATACCCCTCAGGTTATTGAACAAAGTGTATGGGATATGGTTATTGACTGGTTGGCTGTAGGAGTTGATCCAGCGCGGGCCACGCTGTTTATTCAATCCAGAGTACCCGAACACGCAGAACTACATCTGTTGTTATCCATGATTACGCCACGGGGATGGCTGGAACGTGTGCCGACCTATAAAGATCAGCAGGAGAAGCTGACAGAAAAGGATTTAGGGACATACGGTTTCCTCGGGTATCCGCTTTTACAAAGTGCAGATATTCTCATCTACCGCGCTACCCAAGTGCCCGTAGGTGAAGATCAGGTACCACACATTGAGTTTACGCGCGAAATTGCACGTCGTTTTAACCACATTTACGGGCGCGAATCGGATTTCGAAGAAAAAGTCAAAGCTGCTGTCAAGAAATTAGGGGGCAAGAAAGCAAAACTGTATGACGAGTTGCGTAGTCGCTATCAGGAGCAAGGTGATGACGAGGCACTGCAATCTGCCAAATTGCTACTCGACGAACAGCAGAGCCTAAGCATGAGTGACCGTGAGCGTTTGTTAGGCTACCTTGAAGGCGGTGGAAAAATGATTTTATTGGAGCCCCAGGCCATGCTTACTGCGGCCTCGAAAATGCCCGGGTTGGACGGACAGAAAATGTCGAAGTCTTACAATAACACCATCAGTTTGCGTGAAGACGAAGCCAGTGTGACAAAGAAAGTTCGCACCATGCCGACCGACCCGGCGCGTGTACGCCGTACCGATGTGGGAAATCCGGATAAATGTCCTGTGTGGCAGTTGCATCAGGTATATTCCAATGGAGATACCCAACACTGGGTACAACAAGGGTGTAGGAGCGCAGGCATAGGTTGTATCGAATGTAAACAACCGGTGATAGATGCAGTATTGGTTGAACAAACCCCCATGCGCGAGCGTGCTCAACGCTATCTGGACGATCCCACACTGGTGCGCAACATCATCGCTGATGGATGCGAAAAAGCGCGCAAGCTGGCGGCCGAGACCATGCGTGATGTGCGTGAAGCGATGGGTCTGAGTTACAGCTAAATTAGGATAAGCGATATTCCTGACTTACAGGTGTTGGCAAAAAAGTGAATACTTTGGCGCAGTCTTCGGGCAGCACGCACAGCGTCCATATTCATGGTCAACCGTTGCTGGAGATGCCACTCGACCTTTATATTCCGCCGGATGCTTTGGAAATCGTTCTTGAGACTTTTCAGGGGCCGTTAGACTTATTGTTGTACCTGATTCGCAAGCACAATTTGGATGTGCTTGATATCCCGATGGCACAGTTGACGCAACAATACATGGTCTATATTGAGATCATGCAGCGTAACCGCTTAGAGTTGGCCGCCGAGTATTTGTTAATGGCGGCGATGCTGATCGAAATTAAATCACGCATGTTGTTACCGCGACCTTCCAAGCTTGTAGATGAGGGAGAGGAAGATCCCCGTGTCGAGCTGATGCGTCGTTTGCTGGAATACGAACAGATGAAACTCGCTGCGCAGAAGCTTAACGAATTGCCGCAGGCCGGGCGGGATTTTGAGCTGGTTCAAATTTTGATCGAACGTGTTGAAGAGCAGCGATTACCGGATATTACTGTGGAAGATTTACGCCAAGCGTGGCTGGCGTTGTTGGCGCGTGCAAAACTGAATACTCACCATAGAGTGCGACGCGAGGAGCTTTCGGTACGTGAACAAATGACGCGTGTGTTGCGTCAATTGTGGCATGGCGAGTTCGAAGCCTTTGAAAATCTGTTTGAGGCAAATGGTGGTATTGCGCCGTTAGTGGTAACTTTTATCGCAGTTTTGGAGCTGGCCAAGGAGACGTTGGTCGAAATTACACAAACCAAAACATTGGGAAATATTTATGTCAGGGCAAGCCATAGCCTTACCGCTGAGTGATGATGCCGTTACACAAATTGACGCGATGCTACTCAAGAAGATATTGGAGGTTGCACTGCTGACTGCGCCAGAACCGCTGTCACTGGCGGAACTTAAAAAGCTCAGTGATGTGCCGGTAGAAAACCATACGATAGAAAAAATGCTGGAACAATTGGCGCAGGAATATACAGGCCGTGGCGTGGAACTTAACCGAGTAGCGAATGGTTGGCGGTTTCGTGCATGCCCTGAGATGCAACCTTACTTGGATCGCCTCAATCCGCAAAAACCGCCGCGCTATTCGCGTGCGGTTATGGAAACCCTCGCAATTATCGCTTACCGTCAACCGGTAACGCGTGGCGATATCGAAGAGATTCGCGGGGTAGCAGTATCCTCGCAAATTTTAAAGACTTTGGAGGCACGCGGCTGGATAGATGTAGTTGGCACACGCGATACACCCGGTAAACCAGAATTGTTCGCTACCACCAAGCAACTGTTGGACGATCTGAATCTACGTTCGTTGCAGGAATTGCCGCCACTGGAAGAAATGAGCAGCCTGCTGGAGCACGATGAGGTATGAATTTTGAATGCAAACTGAACCATGAAATACATCAGTTCGCACAGCAACCCTTTCTTTAAAGAACTGCTCAAGCTGACCAGTTCAGCGCGTCAACGCCGAAAGACTCAGCAGACTCTATTAGAAGGCGCACACCTACTGCAAGCGTATCACGCCTCCGGCAACCAACAGCCTCGGCATTTATTGGTGACGGAAGCGGCAGCGCAAAACCGTGAAGTGGCGGAGTTATTGAAAAAATTTCCTGATGTACCTTTATCTCAATTGGACGACAGCTTGTTTGCCGAACTGTCCGAGCTCAAAACGCCCAGTTGTATTCTCGCTCTTATTGAATTACCGCGAATCACCATTACATCAGTACAGAGCAGCTTTTGTTTGTTGCTGGAAGATATTCAGGATCCTGGCAATCTTGGCTCCATATTGCGTTCCGCTGCTGCGGCAGGTTGCGATGCCGTATTTTTGTCCAAGAACTGTGCCGATGCATGGTCGCCCAAAGTGCTGCGTGCCGGGATGGGTGGGCATTTTGTGTTAAGTATCCATGAATCAATTGATTTGCGCGTCATGGCTACTACATTTCAAGGGGAAGTTTTTGCTGCTGTGGTGGATGCAAAAAGCAATTTGTATGATTGTGATCTTCGTGGTGACATTGCCTTTGCGGTTGGAAATGAGGGAGCAGGGCTATCTGAATGTTTGTTGGCAGTAATCAACCGGCACATTGCTATTCCTATGTCGGGACATAGCGAATCACTGAATGTTGCTGCGGCCACCGCCGTATGTTTGTTCGAAGCAGTGCGGCAACGCAGGTAATTATTGACCTAATAATGATCAGCAAATATCAAGTAAATTATTGCTTGGCAAGCAATACCAGAAGAGATTAAATGGATATGCTTTTTCAGCCTGCATTTTATGGAATTCAAAAGTGCGGCTTGATTTGATCAATCTGGGTTGTTATAGTGGAAACAATAAATGGTGCTTCTTTAACGAAAGGAACTTTAATAATGAGTATGCTCGGATCAGCAACGTCAACAGTGGATGTTTCCAAAGAAAAGCTATTGGATGATTTAAGAATAGTGGTAGCAGATGCTGAGGAGTTGCTGAAAGCAACTGCCAATCAGACTGGAGAACGTATCGCGGCGGCACGCGTCAGGGCAGGGGAGTCATTACAAGCAGCCAAGACTCGGCTTTCCAATGCACAAGTAGCAGTTATGGAAAAAACCAAAGCGGTCGCCACGGCCACGGATGAATACGTACATGTTAATCCATGGCAGGCCATAGGAATTGCGGCAGCGGTTGGTATCCTTCTGGGTGCAGTTATTTCGCGTCGTTGAACTAATTTATGAGTTCTGAACCGCAGGAATTCGTTTAAGGTTGATAATCTCTGGCTATACCCGCCGTTTTTGATTTTGTTTATACGCTGAATTATCGAAGACGGGAAAGTTAACCAGCTATTTATATGAACGCGGAACTGATTAGCTGAACACAACGCCAACGCTAATGACCAACAGTAAGGTGTCAGCGCACAGAGCTGGCACAATCTAGACACCGTTCAACGGTACTTCCGGCGATAATAGACAAAAGCTTGCTGGAGGTACTTTTTTAATATCATCCAGCATTGCTGGCGGGATTAATAATGAGTAATCTTTAATTATTCTGGCCTCCATGCGCAAACTCGCACTGAATCTCACTCATCAGCATAAACATAAACTGCTTTCGATTGGCAAAATCGCTGCTATCGTCTTTCTTGTTTTTAGCGCACTTCTTTTTTTTGTTGGCCCCCCTATCGTCAAATCATTTGTAGCCAAAAAAATTGGTGAGGAAATAGGACGCAAGGTTGATTTCGGCACAGTTAATATTAATCCCTTTACCTTGTCAGCAACGATACGTGACATTTCCATCTACGAATCAGGTCAACAGCAAGAAAAAATATTCGCTATAGATGAGCTTTATGTGGATGGCTCACTGGCTAGCGTCAGTCGTTTGGCACCCGTAATCAATGAAATTCGAGTTAAACAACCGGTCATTCGCATCATCCGTATAGGAGAAAACCAGTTTAATTTTTCAGATATAGTCAAAAAAATTCTTGATAAACCAAAATCTGATGATGCGCCTGCACGTTTTTCGCTAAACAATATACACATTTATCAAGGCCGCATTGATTACGATGATCGTGTGTTGCGATCCCGTCACACCATTTCCGATTTTGATCTTGCTATTCCATTTCTTTCAAATCTTCCGCACGATGTCGAGATTTTTACGTCCCCAGCGTTTAGTGCAAAAGTAAACGGTACTGCGCTCGCTATCAAGGCTAAAACCAAGCCGTTTACTGCGTCACATGACAGTTCAGTGCAAATCAATCTCGATGGTCTGTCGCTGCCAACCTATATACCTTTTGTGCCAGTACAGTTGAATTTTGAATTAGTCTCCGCTTTGCTGGATACGCACCTGAATATCGACTTTAAACAGAGCGGCAGCACGCAAAATGTCGTTATCAGCGGTGATGCAGGTGTCCGTAAATTGCAGTTACAGGAAAAATCGGGAACACCGTTGGTGCAATGGGATAAGCTGTCAGTGGTACTTGACCGTGTGGAACCATTTAATAATCTGGTGCGTTTGCGCGAAATTAAATTGGAAAGCCCGGATTTGCAAGTGAAGCGACTGTCGGATGGCTCGCTCAATCTTGTACATGCACTTGTGTTGCCTTCGACAGCCCAGAAGGAAAAAGCCAGCAGTGCAAGCACAAAGCCAAACACACAGTCCGCCCCTGTCAAATCCAAGCCTTTTATCTTTTCGTTCGGTAATGCCGAGATTGTGAACGGCCACGTAAATTGGCAGGATGCTACGACTAACCCTGCGTTCGGGCCTGCCGCGCTGATGATCAAACGATTGGATGCCAAGCTGTCCAAGTTCAGCACTGAAGGGAATACATCGGCACTTGTAAATATCACATTAGAAACCGATGCAGGTGAAGTCTTGAGTCACCAGGGATCGCTTATGTTCAACGGCAAATCTTTGCAAGGCGATTTGCAAATCACGGCACTTCAGCCGCAGCATTTGCGCCCATATTTTGCCCCGGTGTTTGCCGCCGAATTGGCAGATACACTGCTGGATGCCAAATTACCTTATCAATTGGCTTGGCCGGAAAGCGGCGTTAATCTGGTGCTCACCAATGCCAGTGCTCGGTTACGCAATCTGCAAATGAAGCTGCCAAAAGAAAAAGACAACAGCATCACTGCCAAAGACATTACGCTTGATGGTTTTCAGCTTGACCTTGCTAAACAAATCGCTGCGCTCGATGGCATAGCCATTAATGCTGCCAATATAAAAATCAAGCGTAATACAAAAGGTGAAATCGATTTAATGACGATGCTTGCAGGCAATGGCCATGCAACTAAAAAAACAACGGCTACTCCTGAAACGCCTGCTAAAACCAGCGCTTGGCAGGCATCATTGAAGCAACTGAAAATTGAGCACTCCGATATTCAATTTAGCGACGCAAAGGTGGCATCTCAAAATGAGGAGAAGCCTGTAGTGCAGCAACTGAGTAATTTAGACCTTACACTTGAAAATATTGCCTTGATGACTGAGGCTGCCTCTTCGCCGTTGACGCTCAAGTTTAGCCACAACAAGCAGGGCAGTTTGAATGCCAAGGGTGCTCTGGTATTACGTCCGTTTGGCATCAATCTTAAAATCGATAGCAAAAAACTTAGTGTAAAGGCATTTCAGCCTTATTTTGCAGATCAGATTAATGCTATTTTTACCAACGGTAATCTTAGTACCAATGGCAAGCTGATGGTGCAATTACCCGAGCATCGACCGCTGCGCGCCAGTTATGTTGGCTCAATCAACTTGGCCGATATTCAGACATCGGACAAAGTCAGTGGCGATGATTTCATGCGTTGGAAATCGTTGTACATCGGCAATATAAATGCGCAAATTAACACGCAGAAAAATCCGTTGGCAGTCTCGCTTGGCAACATTGCGCTTTCTGATTTTTACGCACGGGTTATTGTTAATGCCGACGGACACCTTAATCTACAAGATATCGCAACAAAAAATGGACAGGGACAACCCACTTCCACCAGTTTGACCCAAGAGACGCCTTCAACAGACCATTCTTCTGAAGTTGCTGCTGTTGAATCACCTACGCCAACGACTACTGCGTCAGCAAATGTGGCTACCCCGAATGTAGCTTCTACCGTCGTTTCAGCGCAGGCAGCGGGCGAAGTGCCAGCCATTCAAAATGCAGGTGTCAGGCCATTAATACGCATCGGACAAACTACTCTGCAAGGCGGTAATATCTATTTTTCCGACAACTTCATTAAACCCCATTACAGCGCTAATCTGACGGATTTGACCGGTTCGGTTTCGAAGGTTGAATCTGAAGACCCTACACCCGCCGACCTCGTTATGAATGGCAAAATTGACGGTGATGCCGCGTTGGAAATTACCGGTAAGATCAATCCGCTTGGTACTCAATTATTTCTTGATTTGGCCGCCAAAGCTCATGGCGTCGAATTGACTCGTTTGACTCCCTATGCGGCAAAATACGCGGGTTATCCGATCACCAAAGGCAAGTTGTCAATGGATGTGAAATATCACATTGAGAATGGTCAATTGGATGCCAAAAACAACATATTCCTCGATCAACTAACCTTTGGCGAAAAGGTAGACAGCCCTGATGCACTCAAATTGCCCGTGTTGCTTGCGGTCGCGCTATTGAAAAATAGTCGCGGGGAAATTGACATTAACCTACCGGTATCAGGTTCGTTATCTGACCCTAAATTCAGCATCGGTGGCATCATTTTTAAGGTGCTCGTTAACCTGATAACGAAAGCTATCATCTCACCGTTTTCGCTGCTAGCCTCAGCTTTTGGCGGTAGCGATGAACTGGGTTATGTAGAATTCGCCCCTGGTATCAGCAGTTTGACACCGGCAACACAGGCCAAGCTCGCTACTCTGGCCAAAGCACTTAATGATCGGCCTGCGCTTAAACTGGAAATCATCGGCCGTGTCGATCCTGTCACCGATCTTGATGGTGCTCGCCGTAGCTATGTCACGAAAAAAATAAAAGCACAAAAAATAAGCAGTCTGAAATCTGATGGAGATTCCATCAACTTAGAGGAATTGGTTGTCACGCCTGAGGAATATCCAAAATTCCTGGAGCGAGCCTACAAGGCAGAAAAATTTTCAAAACCACGTAATTTTATTGGCATAGCAAAATCTTTACCGCCAAAAGAGATGGAAAATTTGATGATTGTAAATGCGCCGATCGGCCAAAACGAACTGAAGGCACTCGCGGAGAACCGCGCATTATTGGTCAAGCGACATCTGGAAGAACAAGGTAAAGTGGCGAATGGGCGAATGTTCCTGGTGGCCCCCAAACTGACGGCAGAAGGTATCAAGGATCAAGGCAAACCTAATCGTGTCGATTTCACGTTGAAGTGAAATTAAATTCGGTCATGCTGGCCGGTGAATTCACTTCCTTCATTTCCCTACAACGAATCTAGGCTTGCAGACTGACGTACAGACTGTACTGTATGCTAGACATATTAAATGTTCTCGCACACTACGATCAACCTTGCTATGGTGTCAAACGGACAAATATTCGAACGATTCGACAATGGCTGCTTTCATGAAAGTAGTCTCTCAAAGTAAAAGACCCCCACCATCGCGATGGGGGTCGTGAACCCGACGAATTACTTGCGCTGGGAGTCCAACAGTTCGTTGTTCTTCACTACATCCTGCGCTTTCATGTAGCTCTCGATGAGTAGTTGATAGGCCGGGAAAATTTTGGTGTAAATGTTAGCCCATTCCATTGCATCTTCTCGATTCCAAGAGCCTTGTAGCTCGGATGCCACGGCGGCCGTGTCCATGGGTACAACACCAGCCTGCACCACGCGGGCGAGCGTGATTTCCTGGCCCATTTTACTGTACGTACCCGAGGCATCTACCACGGCGAATACCTGATAGCCTTCATGTACGGCGCTGATGGAGGGGAAAGCCATACAAACACTGGTAATGGTGCCGGCAATGATGAGTTGCTTCTTACCGGTGGCCTTCACAGCCGCCACGAAATCCGGGTTGTCCCATGCGTTGATCTCGCCCTTGCGTGCCACGTACTGGGCGTGCGGAGCATTCTCGTGAATCTCCGGAATTAGCGGGCCGTTCGGGCCTTGCGGCACAGAGGCAGTGGTGATGACCGGAATTTTGGCCAGCGTTGCCATCTTGGCCAGTGCGGCGGCGCGCAATCGAAGTTCGGGCATGGGCATGTCGCCGACGGTCTGGAAAAGTCCGCTTTGGTGGTCGATTAGCAGCATGGCAGCATTGGCTGGATTGATGGTGGGTTTTTGGTTGTTAAAATTAGCTGGTGTGCTCATGAAAAAACTCCTTTATGTCGATAAAAAGAAAATACCAAGTACGTGCCAAGCTCAGCTGAGATTGATTGTCACGTCACAACAAGGGTGATCTAGGTCGAAAATCGGGATATGGTTAGCAAACTGTGCCGCCAACCATACCCGTTGGAATTACCGGTCTTGCGGTGATTTATTGCTAATTTTCTTTATCATAGGAAAATTGAATACCGGCGGTGCCTCCAGTTTCAATGAATAGGTTGATAAAGGCGGGAACCGTTTCTTGGCGTGACCAATCGCGCTGCAACTCACAAAATAGCTGCACCACGCTAATCATTTTTCCACCCGCTTGCTCAATGCGACGCAGCGCTGCTTCGTGCGCTGCCACGGACGTGCCGCCAACCGCATCAGCGACGACATAAACTTCGTAACCTTCCTTGAGCGCATCGAGCGCCGGGAAAGTAAGGCAAGCCTCCGTCCATAACGCCGTCATGATCAGTTTTTTGCGGCCAGTGGCTTCGACGGCTTGACGAAACTCCAGATCTTCCCAGGAATTAATAGTGGTTCGGTCGTAGGTCGGAAATTTGCCGAGGACTTTTTGCAGTTGAGGAATTGGCGGTTTGTTGAGACCGGTTTTAACGTTAACCGTGGAGTGAACAATAGGTAAGCCGTAAGCGACGGCTGCTTTGGAGGTGCCCACAATATTGTTGATCATTAATTGGCGATCCATAGAGGCAATCGAATTTACCTGCACAGGTTGGTAATCAATAATGATAAAGGCGGCGTTTTGTGGGGTAAGGAGTTGATCCTTTACGGGGTCACGTTTGGTTTCACTGGTCATTTAGTACTCTCCTTGTAAAGTGATACGGCATTAAACCGCAGGGAAAAACCTTCAGGACGACACGAGTGTCGCCCTGAAGAAACTCAACGGGCAATTTGTTCGAAGCGCCCACTGTTGAAATCATTAATCGCCTGGATAATCTCCTCTTGGGTATTCATCACGAACGGCCCCTGCCCGACGATCGGTTCATCAATTGGCTCACCGCTAAGCAGTAATACCACCGCTTCGTTGTTTGCTTCAATAGACACAGTACTTCCTGTGCGATCCAGCAGTACCAGCTGCGCCTCGCGGGCAACGGTACTGTCGTTGACCAATATTGTGCCTCGCAAAACGATAAGCGCCGAATTCCAGCCATCCGGCACAGACAACTTGCAGACCCCATCCTGATTCAGACGTAAATCCCACACTTGCATGGGCGTGAAGGTGCGTGCCGGGCCGACATGCTCCTTGTAGTTACCTGCAATCACTCTTATCGTGCCAGCGTCGTCGGGCAAAGCGATAGCTGGAATGTCGCGATTGAGGATAGCTTGGTAGCTCGGCGCGGTCATTTTATCCTTGGCGGGTAGATTCACCCACAATTGCACCATTTCCAACATACCGCCGGAGCGAGTGAATGCCTCGGAATGAAATTCTTCGTGCAGAATACCCGCACCAGCCGTCATCCATTGCACATCTCCAGGGCCGATCACACCGCCTTGACCTGTAGAGTCACGGTGCGCAACCTCACCCTTGTAGACGATGGTGACGGTTTCAAAGCCACGATGTGGATGCGAACCTACGCCACGTGGACGGTTTGTAGAGTCGAACTCGGTCGGACCAGCATAATCCAGCAGCAAAAATGGACTTAGTTGTTTTCCATATTTTGAGTAAGAAAACATCGAACGGACGGGAAAACCGTCTCCAACCCAATGCTGGCTAGGTGCATTGTAAACACCGAGAATACTTTTCATGGCCATCTCCTTATTGATAGTAATGAATTAGGGAGATGCTGATTAATTTAAAAAATCGCGGAATTGCGCACGTAACAAATTGATTATAAAGTATGTTAAATTTTGAAACGCGAATTAATCAGTACTTCCTTAGTTCTGCCCGAAGAATATGCTAAGGATGATGCCCTGTCTAGATAGTAAAATTTGCCATCAGTGTTCTATTGGATAGACGATAAGGCTACCATGCAAGATTTGAATGATTTTTATTGCTACGTCCAAGTTGAGTTGCCGGATTGCAATGCTGGCGGAACGGTTTGGCGTATAGTTGATTCAGCGCACAATCCGGTACTTCTCTGTCACCGAAGTCGGGCAGACTTATTACAAACACTGCAAAGCGTGGAAGTCGAGGTTGCGCGGGGAACAGAAGCCAAGTTCGCTACACTGGTTAAAGCGCTTAACGATCGATCTGCGCTTAAACTGGAAATCATCGGCCGAAAAATTTTTTAAAACCACGCAGCTTTATCGGCTGGCGAATTCAAAACCGAGGAATTCTCTCTCGTTATCTATGAACAAAAAATGGCCGCAAAGCGGCCTGGTTTGGTGTCCGAAAATACTTGATTACTACAGCATCCTATTTTTTACCAAGGGTAAGTACGGGCATTCACGCGTTGAGACTGCATCAGATGGAGTCCGTTAAGAGGATTTAGGGGCATTTTCTGCTCAACGCTATCGATTACGATAAACGTACACCAAAGACCATGCGCATGCTGTTAATACCCATGAGATAGCTTTAGCAGTGATCGAAGTGTCAATTATATTCATTTGCAGCATTACTGTGAGTGCGCTGAAATTGATGGCTATAATTGAGGTTAACATGAAAAATGGCAGGAATTTCAACATGGCTATTCATCCTTTTTAAATTGCTTACAGGCGGCTCTTTTATTAAAGTTTAGTCGAAAAGAGGTGGTTTTTATGTACAGCGGTGTTGCCTTGGTGAATCTTGAAATAAATTAACTAGATTAAGAGTTAAGTGGTTATTTTGGTCGGGACAGTTATGTTTGTTTCCTCATTTTCTTTGTTTGGACGACGATAGACGCCTTTCCAGACTTCCCCGAGAATTCCTCCAAAATTGGCGGCTTCCACTACCAAAATGAGACAGGGGCCCCAGTAGGCGAGGGGGACTTGGAAAAACATGTCTGCATCTGTAGACGCATTGTCGAAATAGGTTAATTGGACAAAACTGATGCAGCGTACGAACAGAGGAGGTAGGCAAGCTAACCATTTTCCGCCCAGACCAAAAATCCAAGACACCGCCAAACCTGCGATGAAAGGTACCAAAAATATATCTATCATCCAGGGAAAAGTAAAGGTGGAGATACCAGTAAATATTTCGATATTGACCCCCAGTGCTTTATCGCCCAAATAGTTTATTGCCATGCCAACCAACACTGCAATAAATCCTTTAACATATCGAGAATTCATTTTTATTACTCCTTTTTCAATCAAATTACACATTTATTTTTAAAGTTTTTCAAGGTGCCTTTTATTTGAGAGTTGTTCTGTATTCATCCCTTATCTCTCAGCCCGTACATTACAGAACAATAATCTGACAATACAGGTACAGTTATTTTTATATTTTACCCACCTGTACCGGTTCATTAACCATGCCAATGTTAAGTTTAGATTCAAATAATTCTTTACCGCTGATTGACCAGATCGCCAATGCCGTCAAAAAAATGATAGACGATAGGGCGATTCGATCGGGCGCGTGCATGCCTTCGATTCGAAATTTTGCTCAAAACCATGGAGTAAGCCGCTTCACAGTAGTACAAGCGTATGACAAGCTAGTGGCGATGGGATATCTGTATTCGAAGCAAGGTTCCGGGTTTTATGTTTCATCGCGCCCCGCACCGCGAGATTCATTGGAAGTGGCGTACAAACTCGATAGCGTCATAGATGTCGTTTGGCTGCTAAGAAATTCTCTTAAGGATCGTGCCAGCAAGACGATGCCCGGAGCGTGGTGGCTTCCGGCCTCATGGATGGTAGAAACAGGCATTAAAAAAAGTTTGAGGGCCTTGTCACTGAGAGATGGAGAGTTCCTTACCGCCTATGGCACGCCGGGTGGCTATTTACCACTGAGGGATCTACTTCAAAGAAGGTTATCCAATATCGGCGTGGTAGCGGATACTTCACAGATTATCCTGACCACAGGTGTGACGCACGCGATGGATCTGGTAACCCGATATTTCGTACGGCCGGGGGACGCTGTTTTAGTCGATGATCCGGGATATTTTATTCTTTTTGGTGGGCTGAAATCATTTGGCGCCAAAATCGTCGGGGTACCCTGGAACAATGATGGCCCTGATACCTGTGCGATGGAAGCGTTAATCAAAGAGCATCATCCCAAGCTCTTTTTTACCAATACGATTTTGCACAATCCAACTGGTACCAGTATTAGCCAGCCCGTTGCGCATCGCATGCTTCAGTTGGCCGAAAAATACGACATGATGCTGGTCGAGGATGACATATATGGTGATTTTCATCCTACGGCAGCCACACGTCTCGCTACGCTCGACCAGCTCAATCGGGTGATCTATGTAAGTAGTTTCTCAAAATCGGTCTCAGCAAGTCTGCGTGTGGGATATTTTGCATGTAATCGAGAAATCGCAGAGAGCCTCTGCGACGTTAAACTACTGACAGGCCTTACTACCTCGGAGGTGAGCGAGCGACTGATATATCAGCTTTTGACCGACGGCCATTATCGTAAGCATTTGGATAAGCTTCGGGCCAAATTGCAATTGGCGCGACAAAATACGATTACGAAACTTGAAAGTCTTGGCTTTACACTTTATTGTGAGCCGGAAGGCGGAATGTTTGTTTGGGCAAAATTGAATGACCAAAATAATGCGGCTGAAATTGCAAGTCTCGCTGCAAAGGATGGAATAATGCTCGCTCCCGGGAATATGTTCCGGCCGCACCAGGAGTCCTCACCTTGGTTCAGGTTTAATGTAGCGCATTGCGGCGACGATGCAACGTTTGAGTTTTTTAAAAAGGGTGGATACAGTATTGAAGTGTAATTTTTATAGGTGCTCACAGTGCCAGTTTGAAATTCACTAAATCTGTAGATGAGATTGGACGACTGAAAAAATAACCTTGCGCGTCACCACATTTGTTATTGCGCAGAAAATCGAGTTGCTGTGCATTTTCTACACCCTCGGCCACTACATTCAAACCCAGTTTATGAGCAAGATCGATGGTTGCGGCACAAATTTCCGCGGCCTGATGATCGGTCTCAATATCGCGCACGAAAGATTTATCAATTTTCAGGGTGGTGATTGGAAATAGCTTTAGGTAAGTCAACGATGAATGGCCAGTGCCGAAATCATCCAGTGACAGGGTAATGCCCATGTTTCTAAGTGTATTGAGAATTTCGATGCTGCGTTGAGGGTTTTGCATGGCGGCGGATTCGGTAATCTCCAATTCCAAATGGGCCGCATCGAGTTCGGTCTCTTTGAGAACGCTTGCAACTAATGCTGGCAATGTAAGTTGCTCGAATTGGCGGGCCGACAAATTGATGGCTACACGATTGATATGCGTGAGCCCCGCCGCATGCCATTCTTGCATTTGCTGACAAGCGGCACGCAATACCCATTCTCCCAATGGCAGGATCAAACCCGAACTTTCCGCTATGGGGATGAATGCATCAGGAAAAAGCAGGCCGTGTTCCGGATGATTCCAGCGCACCAATGCTTCTACAGCAATCATACGCCCGGACTGTACGTTAATCTGGGGCTGGTAGAACAGCACTAATTCATCTCGTATCGGCGCCTGGCGCAACTGATTCTCCAACAGCAGCCGATTCATCGCATCCCGATTAAGATCCGATGTGAACTGGCAGTAGCTATTGCAGCCCTGAGCCTTGGCGTGATACATGGCAGCACCCGCATTTTTCAGAAGTGCGGAGACATCGCTGCCATCATCCGGGTAAAGGCTGATGCCGATACTGGAAGTGATGTGTAATTCCTGGCCGGCGAGATGATAGGGCTGTGCAAGCGTGTAAAGTACTTTTTGTGCGCAGAGCACGGCTGAAGCCGCTTTCACCCCGTTGATAACAATACTAAATTCGTCCCCGCCCAGACGCGCGATGATATCATTAGTTCGGACACACGATTTCAAACGGGCGGTTACGTCCAACAACATTTGATCTCCTGTTTCGGGGCCAAGGGTGTCATTGATAGTATTAAACCCGTCAAGATCTATCAGTAGCACGGCAAGGTTGATTTTATTCATATGCGCACCTTCGATGGCATGTGCAATCTGTGCGTGCAGAGCAAAGCGGTTGGGTAGCAATGTTAGTGAATCAACGTTAGTAAGAACATGAATTTTTGCTTTCTGCTCTTTATTCAGAAGGCGCAGTGAACGTATGATTTCCAGCATATTGGCGGATAACACCGTCAGCAGAGGGAGCAGCAAAGAGCTTTCTTGCTTCAGCCAATAAAGCAAACTTAAATGAATTACATAAATAATAAATGCCACTCCGATGCTGATTACCGCACCGGCAACTGCAGGCCTGCGGGGCTGCCATATCAACAGCAACGCAGGGATGAGCGCGATAAGTAGTAGCCCTGCTGTCCAGTACCAGCGGGGTGGAGTAAGCACGAGATTGTGCGCCAGAGATTGATGGGTAATAGCGAGTGCATAAAGACCATTTATTTCCCCCACCGGGGTGTGAACACGGTCGGCAAAGATAGCGGTGCTGCCGATGAAAATGGTCTTTCCGCGAATCATGGTTGGAGATAATTCCTGGCCGGGGGATCCCAGCATTGCCATTGCGATACGTGAAAAGGGCATCAGCAGTACTGAGTTTGGATTTTTTGGATAGAACAAATGGACAGCTCCCCTGTTGTCCGTAGGCCAGTTAAAGGGACCAACTTGTATACTACCGCTCGGGGTAGAACGTACCGGTGGGTGGGATACCCCGGCAAAATGAGCAGCGAGAGGTAAGCTTGGAATAACCTGGCCGTCAACCCGATGGAATAAGGGAAAACGACGCAAAATGCCATCCCGATCCGCCCGCACGGATACCACGCCGATACCTGCATAGTCAGGCGCAGGTTGAGTAAATGATGTCAACGGCAATTGGATTGCTGGCCAGGAATACGACGGTAAGTCAGACGGGATATCCCAAGTCAAACCGTGCAGGTCAGTGAGTGTCTGTTCTTCGCCCTCAGTTTCACTGCGCATGGTGGTGGCAAGCACCACATTCGGATTGCGTGCAATTGCTTCCCGCAGTCGTCCATCATTTTCCCGTTGATCGGCGAAAAGGATATCGAATACCACGGCACGTGCGCCCATCTCGCCCAGATAATCAAGGAGCAGAGCAAACGTGTCACGTTTGTAAGGCCAAGACCCGAAATACGGTTGCATGGCGCGCAAAGAAGCCTCGTCTATATCGATGACTAGCGCATCCTGAAAGAAATGTTGCTGTGCAGCCAGGCGTGTCTGTTTATCCAAAGATAATATATCCAACTGCTGATACAGCGGGGTAAAACTCAGCGCCCACGTTAATGCCAAGGCTGTCAGCGGAATCCACAAAGTATGGATAAATTTTGCAGCCAAGGTAAACATGCTAGAAACCGAGTTTAAAAAACGAACGGAACGAGCAGGAAAAGCAGCCACCAGTAGTTGGTTTTGGTCGGTACTTTTATTTGCTGCACAGGCTCGTTTGTTTTTGTTGGCACTTCTATTCGTTGTGCGGACCCGAAGGGACCGGCAAAGCCATCGGCATCGATGGTTTTGACGCGCAGGTAGTAAATGCCTGGTTCGAGGCTGTCGATCTGGCTCTGGCTAATATTCACCACGTTGTCTATGATCGGTTGGGTAAAGTTAGGATCACGCGCCACTTGAATCTGAAATTTCTCACCTGCTGCGCTACTGTGCCAGCGGGAAAATAGTCGCTTATCGTTGATCTGCGGCGGCTC
This sequence comes from Candidatus Nitrotoga sp. HW29, assembly GCF_924101635.2. GTDB lineage: Bacteria > Pseudomonadota > Gammaproteobacteria > Burkholderiales > Gallionellaceae > Nitrotoga. Next base: position 71,782 of record NZ_CAKMAA020000067.1, read on the forward strand.
TAATTGCGGGCTTTCGGGAGTTTTGCGCTGAGTGAAGGATTGCACATCGCTGAAAGGCCCTTTATTGTGTTCCGCGGCAATAGAGGCAATGCGCCAGTAGTATTGGCCCGGTGTGAGTGGCACCGTATATTCGCTGTTCACTTCTTCTGGTAAATCGGCTAGCAATTCGGAAAAATCCGGCTTCGTAGCTAATTGTACGTGGTAGGAGTGAGCTGTGTTAGAAGCGTTCCAGCGTAATGTTGCCTGAGAGCCATAGATTTTCTGACCGTCTCGTGGTGTGTTGATAACAGGGGGCTCTGGAGGTGCCTTATGCTGAGTGAAGGATTGTACATCGCTGAAAGGCCCTTTATTATGTTCTGCGGCAATAGAGGCAATACGCCAGTAGTATTGGCCCGGTGCGAGTGACACTGTATATTCGCTGTTTACTTCTTCTGGTAAATCGACTATCAATTCGGAAAAATCCGGCTTTGTGGCTAATTGTACGTGGTAGGAGTGAGCTGCGTTAGAGGCGTTCCAGCGTAATGTTGTCTGAGAGCCATAGATTTTCTGACCGTCTCGTGGCGTATTGATAACAGGGGACTCCGGGCCAACCTTAAGCATGAATTCTCGGTCTGCATTCGCACCTTCCAGACCGTTGTTATCGATCGACCTTACACGCAGTATATAGTGACCATCCGGTAGATCGGGCCAACTCGCAGTATTGCCTTGGAATATACCATCCAGAAGTAACCGCTCGAACGAGCGATCCGCAAACACTTGTGCATGGTAACGTTCGGTACCCGCTGTAGCGGGCCATTCAAAGCGTAGCGGCACACGTTGCAACAGACTGGGGACCGAACTTAAATCAGGTGCCAACGATAGCGCTTGCGGGGCACGAGGTGACTCTCCTGGCGCGGCCAACGTGCCGAAACCGGCCAAAATGATCACTGCCTCACCGCGAGTGCCGCTGGCCTGCATGGCCCCATCGAGCACTTCGCTGCGCGAGACATGGTCGATGTCGCCCACATGGGCGCGAAAGTGGGTTCCTCGCACAACCAGATTAAGCGCACGGGACTTGATTTCATAGCGTGCGGATGGTTTCTGTTGTTCTGTTACATGAGTGTCCAGGCTGCCCCGATTTAACTCGATAATCGTTTGAGCCATACCGGTTTTTCCGAAGAGCATCATTTCCGCCAGGCTCACTTGCGTGTTTTGGGTAAGTAAAAGGCGTGAGCCGTCTACAAAATGTATGGATACACTAGCGTCAGGGCCGGTTTCAATTATGTCCCCCGTCTCTAGTCGTGTGCCTGCGATAAAATTTTGAGGGCGGCCATTCTTGGGGGTACGTGTGACCTTGCCTTGGACATGAATAGCTTCAGCAACGACAGCTTTACGCTTCAGTAAGGCCACCGGCAAGCGGAGCTTGGTTCCAGGCTTGAGTCGCCTGGGATCAATCACATTATTGAGTTTTTGGAGCTGACGCCAGTCGTTGGGATTGGCCAAGTAGCCTGTCGCAACGCTGATTAAAGTATCGCCGGGATTTACCACGTATAGCCACTCAGGTTCAGCCGCAGCGGCAGGATTGACAAATTGCAGACCTAAAAGGAGCACCGTAACATAGCGTAAGGGGTAAAGTGAATGCAGCACGATTGTCTCCAAATGAGCACTGTATTTTTCAATACAGATAAAGTTGAACAAAGAATGTTGAATCTGAATAACTGGGGTTTTTCTTGGTTCGATTGGCTTAGTAAATTTTTTATCAATTTGTTGATTTTTAAAAGATAAATTTTAATAATTTTCATCTTGAATATTATTAAGCGCACTTTTTAATAAAGTCATTATCGTACATTTTTACTGCTTGTACATCCCATGCTCCAAGCTGATGGTAATCACTGGTGTCGATCAAAAATTTAAATTTTTAATGTTTTAAGTTTGGACGCAACAAATCCAGACAAATCATAGCCTAGCGTTAGTCATCATGTCTGTTTCAGGAGTACATAGTACAGAGGTGTTAACAAATTAAAATAAGTAAATTTCTTATTCTTACGGGACGTAACCCATTTTGTAAAGCATGGTCATAATGCTCTTCCGCATATCTAGCGCCTCTATTATCTTTTAGTCATTTCGCTTTAGGGTCAGAGCGGTCAACTTACAATTCATGTAAGCGTTAAGGGACATAGCGGTGATCACGCCGCTATCATTTAGGAGACATGCATGTTGAAAGTAGTCTTTGGTATTACCGCAATAACCCTTGGATTTGCTGTGTCCAGCTATGCCGATACGCCAAGAATTGATAATCGTGAAGCTAAGCAGGAGCAACGCATTGATCAGGGTATTAGATCGGGTGCCTTAACCCCAAAAGAAGAGGCCAAATTAGATGCCGGACAAGTCAAAGTAGAAAGAATGGAAGAGAGAGCTAAAGCTGACGGCACAGTAACTCAGCATGAACGCAAGCGCATCAATAGAGTGCAGAATGAACAAAGCCAGAAAATCCACGATATGAAACATAACGGAGCTCATACGCATTAACCTAATTCGTGCACTAACCCGTCATTTAAAAAAATGCTACGCCGAAAATCGGCGTAGCTTGGATCATTTGAAGTTACTGTGATTGGAAATTAATCAGTATTTGTTGATCGCATCAATAGTCGGTGTATCCTTTTTCTCCCGGTGTATATAAAGTACTAAAGTCCGGTGATGCCAAGGGGCCGTCATTGTGCAGTTTTTCCACCAGATCGGGATTGGAGATAAATGGGCGGCCAAATGCGACAAGGTCACCGCGCTGCAAATTGAGATCGGCGTTTGCGCGAGTTAAATCATAGCCGCCTGACATAATGTATTTCCCTTTGAATGCGGCACGTATCTTTGCCTTCAGTGCAGGGCTAACTTCCGGTGCGCCCTGCGAGCTGTGATCCACGATGTGGATATACGCCAAGCCAATATTGTTTAATTCGGCGATCAAACGTTCATACAAAACATCCATCTCTGCATCGATACTCATGCCGTTGAAAACACCGTAAGGTGAAATACGCATTCCGATGTGATCCGCACCGATCGCAACGGCAACTGCCTTGGAAACTTCCACGGCAAAACGGATGCGATTTTCAATACTGCCACCCCAGCGGTCAGTACGCTGATTGGAAGCCTTGTTAAGAAACTGATCGATTAAATAGCCATTTGCCGCATGTAACTCTACACTATCAAATCCAGCTTCAATCGCCCGTTTGGAAGCGGTTACATACTCGGCGATGGCGTGCGCAATATCGGCTTCGCTCATTGCGGTGGGAATAGGATGTGGCTGCAATCCATTGCTGTCTGTCCACATTTCGCCCGGCGCGGCAATAGCGGATGGCGCAAGCATTTTGGCATCGGCTGGCATATTTTCGGGATGACTGACCCGCCCAGTGTGCATCAGCTGTACAAATATCTTGCCACCTGCCTGATGTACACCGTCCGTTACTCGTCGCCAGCCGTGTACTTGTGCGTCGTTATATATACCGGGAATTCGCGCATAGCCAAGGCCATTCGGTGACGGTGATGTACCTTCAGTAATAATGAGTCCGGCTCCGGCACGCTGCCGGTAATACTTTTCCATCAGTTCGTTAGGTACATTACCAATGGCACGTGAACGTGTTAGGGGTGCCATGACAATGCGGTTCTTCAATTGCAATTTGCCTAGCGTAGTGGGGGTGAACAGGGAAGTGGTCATGTTGTTTTCCTTATTTAATATTTTCTCAATTTTTAAGACACAGGCGAGTGGCCCAACGTTAAAAAGCTCAAATCTGATGTTTCTCTATTCGGATTTTTACGATCCGCACCGAATAAGGTGAACGCTAGTAACTTACCTACCATCGCAAAATTTTTCAAAAACATGATATGTTGCATCAGATTTGCATTCCACTCCTCATTTCCAATCCAATCATTAAGGGAAGAAACTTATCGGAGAATCAGACAGATGCCATATGGCCTTGCGCTCCTGCATAACCCGCGCCAAGTTTACTGAATACTGCACCGATAAAGATTGCCAACGCTAAAAATCTGGTGGCGAGCGCAAGTAATGTGCTGACTGCGGGTATTGATATCAGTTTCACGATATGGCCATTTACCTGCTTGAAAATATGTTGATATTTGTGTCGATCCCTTTATTGAATTAATGATGAGCACATCATAGACGGCTCGAAAAAATAGATAAAGCCATGAATATGGGATAAGCTGTTCCACAAATGGAACAAAAGATATCTCCGCTGACGACTGCATCCTGTACGCTATCATCGTCGAACAAGAAAGCTTGGTGCGTACAGACAACATTACAATAGTGGTCATGGCTGCCGCCAACGTTGGTAACGCTTGATGTAGTGGTCTAATAGAAACGTACACCTCGATAGGATTATTATTCAGCTAGAGA